>CAZJBW010000005.1:109541-113476 GCA_964543985.1 uncultured Pirellulaceae bacterium
CGAGCTGCACTACCTTCGTTACGAGCTGCACTACCTTCGTTACGACTTTGGCTGCCTTCGTTTCCTTGTGGCTGGAAGCCTTGATTGTTCGTAGCCGCTGGTGTGTTGGCGGCCAGGCTATGGCGTGGCGTCAGTGGGTTGGAATAAGCCGACGACCCGAATTTGGGTGTCACGTCTTCGACCACTTGTTCAGCATTGGATTCCAATTGACGAACCTGGTCTTCGAATCGTTCGCGGGCTTGATTGGTTTGCCGAGCTAGTTGTTCGTAGGAACGAGAAACTTCAGCCTCAAATGACTCAGCGGTTTTCTCGACATCTGGTGGAAGTGGCGGAAGGTCACCATCGGCCGAAGCCAAGCCAGCATCGCTAGGTGTGAACTGATGAGCTGGCGGCTCGACGTACCTCGAGGCCAGGGTGTCCGATTTCTTCCAGAATGCCAGATCGGATACCTGAGGCAAGTTTAGCTTGCCGGCCTGACAACCCGAAAGGGCGAGTACGACGGTCGCAAGTGAAAGAACACCGATGGTTTTGGCCTGTTTCGTCTTCATGTCTTAACTTCGTAAGGGGGCGAAGGGTTTTCTCGAATAACCATCCGTGGCGTTTGGAGCGCCGAGCGATAGTCAGGCGGGACTCTAGAAGCAGAAAATCCGGTCGGTCAATTGCAATCTTTACACGCTTAGAAAAAAGTTTGCTGCCGCTAGCAGGGATTGGTGACGGGCGCGATACCAATGCATATGTCGTTCTCTACACAAGAAATGGCGACTGGATGTCGTCTGCCGCGTCAGCAGTAAGCGATTCTGGCGCCGGCGCGTAAAAAACGCCGACTCGAATTTTTCGAATCGGCGCTGGAATTTTTTGGACGAGCATCGGAAGACGGTTGCTTCCATTTAACCTTTTGCTTCAGCAAAGCGTCTGGCGACTTCGTCCCAATTGATCACGTTAAAGAACGCTTCCACGTAATCGGGACGCCGGTTTTGATAGTTCAGGTAGTAGGCGTGTTCCCAAACGTCGATTCCCAGGATGGGTGTGCGACCTTCCATCAGCGGATTGTCTTGATTGCGAGTGCTCTCGACGGCCAATTTTCCATCGGCCACAACCAGCCAAGCCCAACCGCTACCGAATCGGGTTTTAGCGGCATTCGAGAATTGTTCTTTGAAGTTATCGAAGCTGCCGAAAGCGGCGTCGATTGCGGCGGCCAGATCGCCATCAGGTTTGCCACCTCCGCCAGCCTTCATGACGCTCCAGAACAACGAGTGGTTGGCATGTCCGCCACCATTGTTGCGCACCGAACCACGAATATCTTCGGGGACTGCCGACATATCCGAGATCAACTCTTCGATCGTTTTCGATTCCAGGTCGGTACCGCCAACGGCGTTGTTAACTTTTGTGACGTACCCGTTGTGGTGCTTCGAGTGATGGATTTCCATCGTCTTGGCATCGATGTGTGGTTCCAACGCATCGTATGGATACGGTAGATCAGGCAGGGAGTATCCCATGGAATGAACCCTCTTTGTTTTTCGGATGATATTTCTAGCGGAGAAATGCTCCGCTTACTTCGCTGATCCGATAGCCTATCCGATGCCAAATCGCGGTTCAATCGGGCGATTCATCGAACCGTCTTTTTGGGGCTTTTGTTGACGAGTGCCCACTTTGCACCCGGCATGGCGAGTGAAAAAAGACAGTCATCTAAAAACCAAGCCACGGGAAACCGCAAACTAAGCAGGTTAGGTAGTAACGGTGTTAGAATCGGTCGGCGCGTTGAATTGAAAACGCTCGTTTTGTCGGAAGAACGTCAAAGGGTTGTCGTAAACAACTTTGCGAATCTTGGCTTCGCTGTGCCCACGACGACGCATCTCGATAACAAAGTCGGGCACGGCGGTCGGTTTGCTGGGTCCCCAATCGCCAGCCGAATTGACACACAGTCTTTCGTCGCCGTAGATCTCGACCATGTCCGCGGCGCGTTGAGGCGTGCATTTGGTAACTGGGTACATCGTCATGCCCGCCCAAAATCCAGCGTCCAAGACATGCTTGATCGTGTGTTCTTCGACGTGATCGACCAAGATTCGTTCCGGCTGCAGGCGTTTGTCGGCTTGCAGCATATCCAAGATCATGCGAGTGCCCTGAAGTTTGTCCTCCAAGTGCGGCGTGTGAATCAGGATCAATTGTTCCAGCTGGGCGGCCAAGTCCAGATGCTCAAGGAATATCGTGGCTTCGTTGGGCGTATTTTTATTGAGTCCGATCTCGCCGATGCCCAATACGTTTGGACTGTTAATGAACTCGGGGATCATCGCGATCACTTCACGTGACAGTTCGACGTTTTCCGCTTCTTTGGCGTTGATGCATAGCCAGGTGTAATGTTGAATTCCGAATTGAGCCGCGCGAGCAGGTTCCACTTCCGTCAATTGCCGAAAATAGTCGCGGAACCCATCGACACTGCCTCGATCGAAGCCTGCCCAGAACGCCGGTTCGCTCATGGCGACGCATCCCATTCGGGCCAACGTTTCGTAGTCGTCGGTTGTCCGAGAAACCATGTGAATGTGCGGGTCGATATAGTACATGGAAGATTCCAGGACAGTTGAGTGCAATAATATTTGAGGTGTCGGCGACCGTGTTACACGGTTATCTGCCAGCCAGTTTGGCCAAGCTCAGTTACGCCAGAAGATGGACGGAAGTTTGCTTAGATCCCGAATTCGCTACGCCACGATTCGTCGTAATCTCGTGAAAACAAAATCTGAACCCGTTTTGCTTTTTCGGGCTGATCGTCTTGCAGGATCGCCAAGCCTTGGTGAATCTTTTCAACACGTTGATCGGCACTGCCCTGCCCTCGATCCATGCGGTCCAGCGAAGCCGCTAACTCAAGCACTTTTGCTCGCATCTCCAGGTATTCTCGATCCAGGATTTCGTTGGCAGATCGTTTTGTCATCGGGCAAATGGGATTTGGTTTTTCAGGTCGTTGTTTCAATTCGTTACCAAGCCAACATTCTAACCCAATTCGTTCCCTTTGATCAGGGTGTTCCGCTAGACAAAAACGGTCGCAATTATCTGTCGAACCAGCTGTCGGATTTATAGTAAGCGAGCTGCTGTAGCTGTCGATCAATTCGACTGGCAGGGATTCTTGCCGGGTGTCAGATCGCAAAGTTGACAGAAAGGGCACTGCTTAGGGTTCTCAGGAATCAGCTCCTCTTCATCCTCGTCAGATCGATACCCAATCGTCTCACGAAAACCACAGTCCAGGCACTTCAATTCCCAAGAATTAATGGAAAGGTCGCCCGCTTCAAAGAAGTTGTGTTTGCAGACCAAGTTGCAGGATTCTCGGTCGGCATCTTCGGGGCATTTTCCTTCGCCAGGTTTCGCAGGTCTCAATGTTCTTCGTCCGGTATGCGTGCAGATATCAACACTTGGATTACTTGGTCAGGATCAATTTGCCCTGCTTGGTTCGTCTAAGTCGATACAGGGTGCCATTGTTTTCGATCCAGATTTCGTCGCCGCAACGAGAAAGCTCATTAAAGCTAATGATTTTGGGCAAGTTGGCTTTGATTTGCTCCTCGTCAAGCTCCGTTGGTTGAGGGTCGTTCTGGTTGGGATCGGTGTTGTCTGACATGCCGTCTCAGTTTTCTTTCGTTCGTGCCTTGAACCCGTTAGCGCTTGAGTATATTCTCGTGATGTCGAGGTCGGATTAAATTTCGAGTTCGGCGGTCTACTAAAAGGTTACCGCATTCGCAGCAAGCCACAACGGGTCGATCGTTTTTCGATTCTCTTCTGCCAGCCACGCAACGGGTAATCCACTGATATCCAGCTTCTTACGTGGTTTTGTTAATGCCTGAACGGTCGTCGATGCGCGATCCGTTTGAATTCTTTAACAGCGTGCGATTCAGGAAAACAAAAAGACAGACGCTGTCATAGCTTTTTGAAAAGTTGGGCGTCTGTGGCGGTCG
>CAZJBW010000006.1:0-46634 GCA_964543985.1 uncultured Pirellulaceae bacterium
TTCGTTTCAGTATCAATCCGTATCGCGGTTGTGCTCACGGTTGCAGCTACTGTTATGCTCGTCCTTATCACGAGTACCTGGGACTGTCGGCGGGTCTCGATTTCGAAACGAAGATCATCGTGAAACCAAATGCTGGTGCTTTGTTACGCAAATGGTTGCGTCGCAAGTCTTGGGTTTGCCAGCCGATCAATCTTTCAGGCGTGACCGATCCCTACCAACCCATCGAGAAAAAGCTGCGGTTGACTCGCGATTGCCTACAAGTTGCGATCGAACACAATCAGCCGATCTATATCATCACCAAGAATGCACTGGTAGCTCGTGACCTGGATTTGTTGACCGAGTTGAAGCAGAAGAACCTAGTGCATGTGATCATGACCGTCACGTCACTGGATCAGTCTTTGACCCGCATCCTTGAGCCACGCACCAGTTCACCGACCGCTCGTTTGCAGGCAATCGCCAAATTAACAGAGAACGAAATTCCTGTACGAGTAAATATTGCGCCGATCATCGTCGGCTTAAACGAACACGAGGTCCCAGAAGTCTTGAAGCAGGCTGCCGCCGCTGGCGCTGTGACAGCAAGCTATACCGTCTTGCGATTGCCGGGAGCAGTGGAGTCTGTCTTTCTGGATTGGGTGAAACAGCACTTTCCAGATCGCCTGGAGAAGATCGAAAACGGGATCCGCCAAATGAGTGGCGGCGAACTGATTAATCGCGAGTTCTTTGATCGAATGCGTGGCACGGGTGTGTTGGCCGATCATGTTCGCAACACATTCAAGACGTTTGCCAATAAGTACGGTCTAAACAAAGTCCGCACTCAGTTAAGCGTCGATCACTTTCGTGTTCCTTTGCGCGTTTCCAAAGGCGACCCTCGCCAGCGGACTCTATTCGACGACGCATAAATAAAACGCGGTTTTGTTGTGATCGGACCAAGGGAACCACAGGCTCGTGCCGTATCGATCATGCTAGCTCTGGTGGTGGCCATAAATGCTCGTGTTTTGTCACTCGAAATCGATCTGTCCGTGGGCCAATGATTTCAATACCCTTTGCAAAAATTACATCCCGAAAACTTGAGAGTGGTGCATCGACAAGGAAGTTGATGAGGCAACAAACGTTTCCCGCAAGAAAAACGTTGGTTGCCCACAGCACCGCGAACTAGACAACATCTTGTTGAGACATTGGCACTGCGTTTGCATGTCACTTGGCAAGTCTCTCTCAAGTAAATGCTTAATCCATGGAAGGACCAAGGCATGAAACCCAGTTCGGTATTGGCAAAGGGTCTTGTTTACCCGAGTCTCGTTTTACTGATTCTACTACTGACGCAATCCTCAGTTGCTCAGATACGCACTCCTAATTTTGTTGTGTACGCACAGCACCCAGCCTTGGCTCGGCAAGTTGCCAGCGAGGCTGAGCGATTTCGCAAAGAGCTTGCGGAACAATGGTTGGGCCATGAGTTGCCACAATGGCGACAGCCGTGTCCTATTACGGTGGAAGTTCAGCGGCACGCCGGCGGTGAAACAAGTTTCGCTTTTTCGCCAGGTCCTAATGGCACCTCGCAGCCGTTTGATTGGCGGATGAAAGTCTTTGGATCGCCCGAACGTATTCTAGATTCGGTGTTGCCGCACGAAGTCACTCATACCATTTTCGCTACTCACTACGGACGACCGCTACCGCGATGGGCCGACGAAGGCGCTTGCACGACCGTCGAGCACGAAGAGGAGCGTCAAAAGAGTCATCAAATGTTGTTGCAGTTTTTGACAAGCAATCGCGGTATCCCATTCAATCACATGTTCGCGATGAAGCAGTATCCACGAGATATCCTGCCCCTATACGCGCAAGGCTACTCAGTGACGCGATACCTAATCATGCAAAAAGGTCATCGCAAGTTCGTTGACTTTGTGGGCGATGGCATGCAACACGAGGTGCCAGGTCGTGCTCCGCAAACCTGGAACGCGATGATCAAGAAACATTACGGCTTCGAGGACCTTTCGGATTTACAAGTCCGTTGGTTGGGATGGGTTCGGGAAGGCAGTCCGGTAATCCAGCGCCAGGACGTGGCCAGCAAACAAGCTCAAGCGCCTACGACTCAGATGGCGACCAACGTCAACGCAGACGCATACGAGAATGCCGGCGCCAGTCCAGCCGCTTTCGCTGCCCAAAACACCACGTCGACGGGATCTATCGTCACACTTGATCAGGGCAGTTGGTACGCCAGACAGTCTCGGACTGGTGGCAATACTTCGATGCAGCGTCCTCCGTCGACCGAGTCTGCCAAGGCTGAACCGGTAACCGACGCAACCCAGTACCTGCCAGGTTCAACGCAATTGGATGTACCGCAACCAACACCCGTTGCCGGCAAATCACTTTGGCGCTGACAAACAATCAGACACCAGCCAAACAACAGTCTAAAATCGGAACCGTCTAGGCAAAGCAACAAGCCTCAGTCATGCTGGGGCTTTCTTTGTTTTTGCTGGACTTGGATGATGCGCTGGCTACGAAACTTGTTCCGCAAAAGAGATCTGCATTGTCACGCAGACTGTTTTGCGACAACCCAGCAGCAAAAATGGAATGTGCTTGCCGATTGGGTACTCAGCCAGATCAAAATTGATAAATGCGTGTTGGTGGTCGCTCATTTTCAATCGACGTTTTTGGAAAACGAAGAAGTTCTTTCGCGAACAGGTGGCGAATTCCAAGTGCTCAGCGAACAGGTCACTCCTGGGCAATTGCACCAGTCGGGACTTCTGCAAGCTGGCAAGGTGTTGTTGACGATGGCGCCGATTCTTTTGCCAGATCCGATGTCACCAAGTCCCGTCGCCTCTCAATCACCGTCCGAATTCGAGCTGTCGGTTATCGTGACCGAGCGGCATCCTGTGGCCAGTCGCGATGTTGATTTGGCAAGCTTCTTCCGGCAATGCCCTCCGTCTGCCAGCATCGGATATTTGATGTCGTTTGAAGACCCGATACTACAACGACTGTTGGGCAAAGACTTTTTGAACCTGTTGAATCAGTTGGGTGTTGGCTCGCACGAGCTAATCTCAAGCACAATGACACAGCGAGCCTTGAACCGTCAATTGGCCAAAAACACGATTGACACCAACAACGAACAACCTGCAGCGTCCCCCAGCGAATGGCTGGATTTGAACCTGCCAGACGAAGCGGTTTAGTTTTGCGAGTCCCCGTTTTCAGTGAGTCCGTCTTCTTTTTTTGCGAACTACGAAAAATTTCGTTGACATCTACGAAATGGTTCGTACAATCGACGACGTCACCAATCACTTGTCTTGGATGGTTTGTCGCTATGACTCCTGCCACGCGCCCAACAGAAACGGAATTGGATATTCTCAGTGTCCTTTGGGAACTGGGACCTTCGACCGTTCGTCAGGTCCATACCTCGCTGAATAAGCGTCGGAAAACGGGTTACACCACGGTTCTTAAGATGATGCAAATCATGACGGAAAAGGGGCTGCTGACTCGTGACGAGTCGCAACGGTCGCATATCTACAAAGCGCGGTACCGGGAAGAATCGACGCAGAAACAGCTGGTCAAAGACTTGGTCAAACGAGCCTTTGGCGGCTCGACTGAAAAATTAGTGATGCAGGCTTTGGCTACAAAGAAGGCCAGCCCGCAGCAAATTGCTGAAATTCGAAAAATGCTAGATGAATTAGAGCGGGAGAATTAGTCATGACATCAACGATTTTAGTTCACGCGTTGGGGTGGTCGTTACTGCATTTCGTTTGGCAGGGTTTGCTGGTCGCATTGGTCGCCGGTCTGATCCTCTCGTTGCTCAATCGCTGTTCCGCAAATATCAGATACTTGGTCGCAAGTTGCGCGATGATATTGATGGCGCTATGTCCAGTGGTGTCCTGCATCGTGTTGCTTAGCGGGCCACAGCACGTGTTGTTTAACGGGCCACAGCACGAGTTGCTTAACGGGCCACAGCAGGTAGCTGAACAGAGTACCGACTTGCACCAACCAGTCGCCGATACCAACTTGGGACATCCGTTGGACAACTCAACACCTCGAACGCAGGTTGAGCAGACCAATCAAGCCGATGTCGCTCAAGCCGATGTCGCTCAGACAGATGTTACTGAATATTCAAACGTGGATCAGAGTTTGGCTGGCAGTGGAAGCGAAACGGAAAATAGTCCAGCAATCCTAACGCCGCCCAACGAAAATTCTCGTTCACTCGGTCAACAGTTTCGCGCCAAAGTGCAACCCTTTTTCCCTTGGCTAGTGGCCGTTTGGTTGATCGGTGTTGTTGTTCTTTCTGTCCGTATGCTTGGCTGCTGGTACCGCGTGCAATCGATAAAAATGTCGGGGGTCGATGTTGTGAATTCGGCGATTTCCAAGACGTTTGAAGGCCTTTGTGTTCGCTTCGGTATCTCCGGCAAATTGCGATTACAACAAACGACGGCTGTTGCAGTGCCAACGGTGATCGGTTGGGTAAGTCCTGTCGTTTTGTTGCCATTGTCGGTTATATCCGAGCTGTCGACTCAACAAATTCAAGCAATATTGGCTCACGAAATCGCTCATGTGCGTCGCGCTGACTACTTGGTCAATCTAGTGCTGACATCGATCGAGACAGTTTTGTTTTATCATCCGGCCGTATGGTGGCTGTCGTCACGTATCCGAATCGAGCGTGAAAATTGTTGTGATGATTTGGCGAACCAGGTTTGCGAGAATCCACAGGACTATATCGAGGCTCTGCTGTTTCTTGAGCAATTGAAGCCTCAATCAACACCTTTGGCTGTGGGGGCCGACGGAGCCAGTTTGGTTAAGCGAGCGGCACGATTGCTTGGCCAGCGAGCCAATAAACCAAGACACAGTTTTTGGTTAGCCGGCGCTTTGTCGTTGGCCATCGCTATCGTTGTCGGTGGCGTTTTGCTTTCCCAATCGGCCAAGGCAGGCACGCAACAGCAGCAAGACCTCGTTCTGCCAACCCAAGAACCCGATCAGGCCTCTGAGCAGAATTTGGCGACAGAGATCAAGGTGCTGACGCTCGATGAATCTGGGAATCCATTGAAGGGCGTGCATATTCATGCAGGTATTTGGAGCAACGATCGAACTTTTCCACCTAACCAAATGGGTAATAGTGACGAAAACGGAGAGGTGACTATCGACTTGCCCGACGAATATACAATTTTGCGATTGTGGGCCCGTGCTGACGGTTACACGCATTTGTATTCCAATTGGGAAGAGGGCGACATTAAAGCAGGCGATGTTCCGCCAGACGAGTACACGTTTCAGATGATCAAGGGAACCACGATCGGCGGGATCATCAAGAATGAACAGGGCCAACCAATCGTAGGTGCGAAGGTTGGAATCAGCGCTTCGGCGACCCACCCAGCCAAGCAGAAACGGCTGAGGTTCGGCAGTTGGTATGCCACTGGTGGTTCATGGGGAGGCGGGTCATTGGTCACGGATGATCAAGGCCGCTGGTCTTTAGACACTTTGCCACCCGCCGAAGACTTAGCAGTAACCGTTACCGTAAGCCATCCCGATTACATTGATGATCCGAGGGGCGATTTGGCCAAAGTACAGGCCGTTTCGACCGCTCAGTTGCGGGATCAATCGGCCACCATTGTGATGCAAGAAGGGGTCGTCATTGCTGGAAAGTTAACAGATAGAGAAGGCAAGCCAGTTACCAGTGGAATTGTCGTTTGGGGAGAGATGCCGTACGGCGTACCCGGAAGCCAGGAAGTGCGAATCAACCACGATGGAACTTATCGCTTACCTGCGATGGCGCCGGGCAGAGTACGTGTTACGGTCGTGCCAAATGGATTTCAACCCGATTCACGGATGGTCGAAGTCGAAAGAATGATGGGTGAAGTCGATTTTGAAATTCGAGACGGCTACGCGATCACCATTCTTGTGAAGGACGCAAAGACTGGTGAATCGGTTCCAGGCTATGTCGGTATCCAACAATGGCGCGGCGCGGGAGCGTTGTACAACGAGCAACACCCCAGTGTGTTGGATTCAGGAGTCCCAAATCGAACTAACGAGTTTGGAGTCTATCGTTGGAGTTGGGCGCCAGAGGACGAAATTCGATTTTCCATTTCGGCCGAGGGTTATACGCCGACCAACGTAACGTTGTCCGCGTCAGAAACTCCGCACACGGTCGAACTGTTTCGGCCTTTGGAAATTGCCGGTGATGTGTATGCAAAGGAGACAGGTCAACCGATTGATGCATTCACGGTTCAATCATTGAGATACAGTGATCTGGAGCGCTTTCCAGAGCGCTTCTCTGAAGATTCTGATAGAGCAGAAGGGCGAAACGGAACGTTTCTTTCAACCCCTTACTTGGAAGGAAATTATCGTTTCAAAGTCGAAGCCGTTGGATACAAGCCTTTTATTACGGAAATGTATGAAACGGGAGACGATGTCCCTCGACTGAAAATCTACCTGGAGAAGGAAGCATGGGTTGCAGGCAAGGTTGTTGATGCTGGCGGTGCACCAGTCAGTGAGGTCCAGGTGTTGGTGGCATCCAAGGCCAAAACACGGTCATTACGCAAGTATCGATTTTACAGCTACCAAGGGCACTTCGAACAGTCGGATGACCAAGGAACGTTTCAAATTCCCCCGTCAACCGAGCCTCGCACTTTGGTTTTCATGCACGACGATGGATATGCTGAGGTTGTTCTGCACCCCAACGAAGGATTGCAGGACATCGTATTGCAACCGTGGGTGTCCGTCTCGGGAACGGTCTACGACCAAGACGGAAAACCGGCATCTGGTGTGCGTGTGGCATTCGAAGGCACTCGATATCATTTCGATCATGGTTTCCATATCCAGGACATGACCGTCGCAGTAAGCGACAACAACGGGCGTTATCATTTGCGTCGTCTGCCACCCATTGTTGGCGTCATCCGACCGTTGAGTCATATGACGGATCTGTTGAATAACGAGCAGGTGATTCCCGTGAACCTAGCTAGTGCGGCGTCTCATCAGGTTGACATCGGTAAGGCAGGTACACTGGTCACCGGCCAGCTAAAACTTGCCAGCAACGGATTAACCCAATTGGACTACTCGCATTCCAAATCCAGTGTCGTACCGATAGCCGCACCACGATTCGGATTTCCAGAAATGTTGAAGTCAGCAAACTGGAAAGATGGATGGAAAGAAGTTAAGCGAATTCAATCCAATCATTCGTACTGGCCCGCTCGCAGCTATTTGTACTCGTTGGGATATACACAAGTGCAACCGCTCGCAAATGGGAAATTTTCATTCACAATTTATGAGCCTGGCAGCTACGAATTCGGAACGGAGCTAAAGGTGCGGGCAGCCGAACTAGGTGCAGGTGTCTTCGCAAGTAGTGTTGGCGAGTCCGTTTTGAAGTTTGAAATTGATGAACAAACCATCCAGGCCGGAAGCCTTGACTTGGGGACGATCACGGTTCAGCAGCACTCTTCGATCGCCGTCGGTGACCAGGTCCCGAATTTCGAATTCCGCCAAGCGGATGGCGAAAAAGGACAACTGGCGGACCTTCAAGGGAGTGTCGTTTTGTTAGAGTTGTGGGCAACATGGTGCGAAGAATGCGAAAAGGACAAACCGCAATTGACGAAGCTGGCCGACTCATTGAATACGTCGACCCGAATGCTGAGCGTTGAATGCCCAGGTTCAGGCCCGTACAAACGAGGATCCACTGTTAACAAAGATCGTTGGACAGCGGCGCAGTTAATTTACGATCTGTACACACCAGGGATCGAATACCAATCGTTGTTTCAACAGCTGGGTGCTTATTCGCTGCCCTGTTATTTGGTGATCGACGCCGAAGGAAAGTTGCTCTATCGAGGTGACATCGACGGTGCCACAAAGTTAATCGATCAGCAAAATGAATAGCCACACAATTTTGAGCGTTCGCGGTTGGTGGTTGTTGTCACCGCCGCGAACACTCGTTGTGGCTTCGACTAAAACACGGGCTCAGAAATACCAGACGAATCGACTCGCCAAGGCAACCACACCACGGTGAAGTCGTCGACATCCAAGTCACCTTTTCGTGGTCGGATGACTAGCTCTTCCAATTCTAGATCGTCAACGTGCAGTTTATCTTCGACGACCTCGACATCCTTTTTGAAGTCAGCCTCCAGTTCCTCCCAATCGACTTGCAAGTCTTCCAGAGATTCCTCGGCTCGTCCAATATCACCCTTTTCGCGTTGAGTACGTCCCATTGCCTTCACGCTGGAACCGGCGCGGCGAACGTTCGTGGCGCTAACTGTCTTTCGTCCCATGACCGCACCCAGAATGCTTGTGCCAAGACTCAAGAACGAGTTCATGCGAGTGTGCTGGTACTGTTCTTTTTCTTTTTCTACCTTGTCTTCGGCGCGGCGGATCCGTTTGCGGAGCGTGTCGAATTTGGCAGCGTACTTCTTGCGAAGTTTTTCCACCTCGGTGTCCCGCTTC
The DNA here is from genome assembly GCA_964543985.1 of uncultured Pirellulaceae bacterium. Classification (GTDB taxonomy): domain Bacteria; phylum Planctomycetota; class Planctomycetia; order Pirellulales; family Pirellulaceae; genus CAJQPP01. The sequence goes on from CAZJBW010000006.1 coordinate 8,395, forward strand.
TCGGATGCCAGTTGCTCCAGCCGAACCTTAAAGTCACCACGTGTTTCATGAGGCTCGGAAAATGCCTTCAATTCTTTGCATTTGAAGACCTCCATGTTCTGTTCGCGGTACAGGAAGTCCTTCAGTTCCTTTTCCCACGACGCATAAGCGCGTTCCTTTTGCATCTGTTTGGGGATCTCTGCAAACTCGGCATTGGGGGCAGGGTTGCGATCCAATTCCAGGTTGCCTTCGACGGGATCCGATTCGTCCCACACGTCATCCGGAACTTCATCACCATTGACGTTGACTAAGAAGGTTCGCTCAGTCCAGGTGTCGACTTTGTAGGTGGCTCGAACAAAATGCAATCGACCCGTTGCCAGGAAGGCGGGCCGGTACACGATGCGATCCGAGTCCCCGACTCGTTCCTGAATCTCGGCATAGCGTTGGTCGATATCCGATGGGATCAATTTTCGAGGGTCCACTTGTACGGCGGCTGCCGCAGCAGCAGCGCTCGAAGCGGACGCAGCTGGTTTTCGCGTTGTTTGACGAGTGGCCGCGGCGGCCAATGGGGTTTGCGAGGTGGTCTCGGGGACGTCGCCAATCAAGTCTTGAATTTGAGTTCTGGTCAATGGACCTCGCAAATACGACATGGCCCAGCGAGTTTCGAAGACAACCGGTTCATCCTCGTGCACATTGTTCATCAAGAATTTGCGACTGCCTAAACCAGCCAAAATCTGTTCGATTTCGGCTTTGTTAAACGAAGCGCCGGTGTTGGCGGCCGCGCCTTCCAGACCCTCGATCACTCGCGCCTTGTCACGCTCGGTTTGCAGACGACCCAGGAACCAGGTGCCTGTGTTGGATAGTCCCTTATAGTCCAAGTCGACTGGGTTTTGTGTGGCCAGTACGACGCCCAACCCGAATGCTCGCGCTTGTTTCAAAAGAGTCAACATCGGTTGCTTGGACGGTGGGTTGGCCGTGGGTGGAAAGTAACCAAAGACCTCGTCCATATACAACAGTGCGCGTAGCGAGGAGGTGCCGGCTTGGCTACGCATCCACGACAAAACTTCGTTCAATAATATCGTCACGAAAAACATTCGCTCGGAATCGTTAAGGTGCGATATCGACATGATCGAGATTCGTGGCTTGCCGTCTTCCGAATGCAAAAGCCGTTTGATATTCAATGGTTCGCCGACCATCCAGGACGCGAACGCCGGTGACGCCAACAGGTTGTTCATCGTCATGGCCAATTCCATTCGATCCTTACTCGGAAAGAATGTGTCCAAGTCCATGATACCGACTTGCTCGAACGGAGGGTTTTGAATCTCGGCAATCAACTGCCCTAGATTCATATCGCGACCTTCCGACCATGCCTTGTCCAATAAGTTTGACAGCAAGATGTGTTCACGACTGCGTATGGGGTCAGCGTCGACGCCCAACAAGGCCAGCAATCCGCTGACGGCTGCCGAGATCCGTTCCCGAAAAGCATCGGGGTCGTTCACGATTTCAGGACCTGGTGCCGAAAACGATTTCAAAATCGTCAATGGACGACCGGTGTTGCTGCCGGGCGTAAAGACTTGCAGATCGACGGTGTCACGAAACTTTTGGATGCGGGCGCCGTCTTGTCCCCAACTGGCCAAACCCTTTCGCCATTTTTCGGATTCGCGAGTAGCGAACTCGTCCGGCGACACGCCTTCACGACTGGCTTGGCTTTCGTCAATCCACGGCCGAAACTCTTCCGGCGACAAGTTTGGAAACGTCAATAACAGGTTGGCGATATCTCCCTTGGGATCTATCACGATGGCTGGGATACGATCGATCCCGGCCTCTTCCAACAGGTCCAAACACAGGCCGGTTTTTCCGGATCCCGTCATGCCGACAACAACCGCGTGGGTTGTCAAATCTTTCGAGTCATAAAGCAGTGGGCGTTCCGATTTTTCACCGGTCGCCAAATCGACTTCGCGTCCCATGTAAAACACGCCAAGCTTTTCGTAGTCCTGCATCAATCGTCCTTTGCGGAATAAAAAGCAGTCAAAGTTGTGAACAGCAAACGACCCGATGATTAGGGGTCGTCGGTAGGAGTCATTGACGTCAAGAAATCCTTGATTTCGAGGTGTATGACACCCTTAATCTACCGAGATTGGCAAGGTCGTCCCACCCCGGTGCGGTATAATGGATCCTGCCAGTCACAATCGGATGAAAGGAAAAACGATGTTAAATAGCAAAAACACCGGCATTCGACGTGTTGTTCATTTGGCGTGCATCTTGCTGACCGTCGTGTTGGCCCTGGAATTGAAAGCAGCACCAGAAGCCAGTGAAGATCCGTTGCCAGCTTTATTGACATCGAAAAAATTTGATGTGTTTCGATTGGCCGAAGCAACGAACTACTTTGTGGAATTGGGCGAAGAAAAAACGGTGGAACGGTTCGTCGAACTTTCCAAAAACAGCACTGTATCTGGTCAGCCTTTGGGATTTGATATCAACGAACGAATCGGCTGGCTCTGTCGTATCCTTTACGTCGCCAATGACGAGCCGATTCGCCAACCGTTTTTTGGCGGACTCAGTTTGCCACCAATGCCTTTGGAAAAATGGCCACTGTACCCAGTCGCTAAATCAGGTAACACCTATTTTGTGCTGTCATCGGGATATAGTTTGGGTGGCCGGCCCGAGCCCGTAAAATCCTATATTGAACATTGCCAACAACAGGGAACGTTTCGCACGGAACCTATCGAAGTGCCACCACCAATGGACGCGACCGGTAACGCTGAATCACTGAAGCAAAGTCCACGCTGGCAAGCGCTCGTCTGGAAAGGCGAAAGCCCAGGCAGCAGCTACTTTATAAGTGAAGATTGGGTGTGGAAAAAAATCGCTGCTCAAGCCAGCCAGGACGACGACTGATTGAGGCACCGAATCTATGAATAATTTTGGCGATCATTTTGCGACGACGCGTTGGTCGGTCGTCTTGCAGGCGTCTTCGCCAGACGACTCGCAAGTCAACAATGCCCTGGAGGAGTTATGCCAAGCCTACTGGCAACCGTTGTACGCTTTTATTCGTCGCAAGGGACACGACCCGCAGGAGGCAGCTGACCTGACGCAAGGATTCTTCTTGCACTTGTTGCAAAATCGTATCCTGGAAAAAACGGCTCCGCACCGTGGCCGGTTTCGATCGTTTCTTTTGGCCTGTGCACAAAACTTTTTGAACAACGAATACGATTATAAAAACGCTCTAAAGCGAGGCGGTGGGTGGGACAAATTATCTTTGGATGTCGCCGACGCCGAATCAAAGTTTGCACTGACCGCGAAGGACCAGTCGCCAGAAGCCGTCTTTGACAAACAGTGGGCCAGTGCCTTGTTGAGTCGCGTGCACCAGCGTCTGCAGGACTCGACCAACATCCACAGAGACGATTGGCACGAGGCACTGTTGTGTTTCCTGACAGCCGATCCGGATGAAGGTAGCTACCGAGAACTTGAGCAACAGTTTGGGGTTAACCGAGTGGCATTGCGAGTGGCTGTTTTTCGTTTGCGAGAGAAATTTCGCAAGCTGTTGCGGCAGGAAGTCGCCGAGACTGTCCAAGATGGCGATTCCGTTGAACAAGAAATTGCCTACCTGCTGGAAGTCCTGACAGCGACCGCCTGATTTTCTTGCTCTGGACTTTCTTTCTCTTTGGGGAACAGAAGAGGGCTAGCTATCTGGCCGCCATGAACGATTTTTGAGCCCACTTTGGTGTGGTTTGTTTTGTGGAGTATGGTTTTGCGGTTCCAGTATGCGGCCGTTTTATTGTCCTTTTTGGTCCAAGTGGCATACCATAGAAGCCTATCGTCTTTCTAGAACATCGATTTTCGAAGTCAATGAATCGCTCAACTACAGATCGTTTTTCGCTTATTCCTGTGACGTTTGCAGCCAAGTTTTTGCAAACCCAAGTGGCGGTATTGGTGGTTGGGTTGGTCCCGTTGTTGACTTGGTTTGTGGACTCGCAAGTTTGGGCTCAGCAAACCGAGCGCACGACGGAGGTGGAAATTGATCGCAGCCCAGAAGCGGTTGCTGCCGGTCGCGATTTGCTGCTGAATTATCCCTTTTTGCCTCGCGATTTTCATCAGTCTGTCTTTGACGAACTGTGGAAAGACTGGCCTGAACCACTGCGGACCGATGCCGCAAATGCGTCGCCCGAACAGCGACTGCAAATGGCGTTCAAGCGGTTCGGATTTAGTTCACGCGATCAGGATCCAAATAAAGCTCTGCAGTATGTGGTAGATGACGAGGGCTATTGGTCGATGAATTGTTTCGCTTGTCACGGAGGCCGAGTGGCTGGGCAGGTCGTCGAAGGGTTGCCGAATGCTCAGATTGCTCTGGAAACGTTGTACGCCGACATTCGACGCACCAAAAAACGTCTACAGTTACCATTCAGTCAGATGGATCGTGGCGCATTGGTTGTTCCGATGGGCACGACCGTCGGAACCAGCAATGCGGTCGTGTTCGGAATCACGTTGATGGCGTTTCGTGACAAGGACCTGGACTTAAAGCTATTTCCGCGTCCGCCAATTTTTACAAACCATGACATGGATGCTCCGCCATGGTGGAACGTCAGCAAGCGGGATCGACTGTACATTGATGGCTTCGTTGAGAAGTCTCACCGTGCCTTGATTCCATTCGTGATGGACCAACGTAACAGCGGCAAAAAAATGCGTGGTTGGGATGATGACTTTAAAAAAGTGTTTGCCTATATCGAGTCGTTGGAACCACCCGAATACCCCTTCGACATCGATCAAGAATTGGCCGCACAGGGCAGGGCAGTGTTTCAAACCAATTGTGCCAGTTGCCACGGGACTTACGATCAGCAACCGACCTACCCCAGTCGCATTGTACCCATTGAAGAAATAGGCACGGATCCTGTGCGCTTACGGTCTTTGTCGGTTGAGCATCGTCAAGGCTATCACGAAAGTTGGTACGCCAATTACACCGCTGATGAAACGGTCGTCGACCCAGGTGGGTATCAGGCGCCACCCTTGGACGGTGTTTGGGCATCGGCACCCTATTTTCATAACGGCAGTGTCCCGACGTTGTGGCACATCCTTAATCCCGACCAACGTCCACGAATCTGGCGACGACCTGACAACGATGCTTACGACCAACAAAAGGTCGGTTTGGCGATTGAGGCATTGGAAAAATTGCCCGCAGGTTTACGAGGAGACTTGCGCCGCGAGTACTTCGACAGTAGCGTTCGTGGCAAAAGTGCTGCCGGACACGATTACCCAGCCAGGCTATCGGATCAACAGCGCAACCAGCTATTGGAGTACCTGAAGACGCTGTAAGCCGAGATCGTCAGGTAGGATAGAGGTGAATTCAATGTCCAAAAAATCAACCGTCTAGCGGTTCTTCTTCAGCATGTTGCGGATCTTTTGCCAAGCGATTCCCGCGTCCGATGCAGGGTCCGACCAACGACCGGCGAACCGCCCACAAAACGAAGATTTCAAGACTTCGCCTAAGTGATGCATTTGTTCGTTTTCCAGCAGTGGATGTTTTAGATAGATACATGCCTCGTCAGTTGCTCGAACGGACAATCCCGACTGCAAGTCCTCGATTGTTCGCAATTCGTGCGCCACATTGACGACCGTTTGAATGAGCGTCTTACTTAATTCCGGATGCTTCTTTTCCAGTAATTTGACCTCTTCGGGTGGCGGCAAGTAATCCATTTGTAGCGGCGCGAAGCGATCCAATTGAGCCGCGTCGATTCCGAAAGTGGCTGAAAACTCGTTGCCACGATTCACCGCAGCGATGAACTGCACGTTGTCCGAGATCTGCAGGAAGCTGTTGTTAATCGGATGGCTAATGTTGTTGGTGCCTATGACCAACCAGCCCCGGAGGGGGCGATAGCACTTAGCCTTGGGCGTTAGCCCAAGGTGCCCCGGCAAAAAAGAAACCGGCAGCCCCGGAGGAGCGACAGTGAGTGACTGTTTTCTATTGAAGATCGAGAAAATTGAATTTAACTGCGATCTCGACGAATCGAATCTCGAATTGCCAGCAGAGTTGACTGATGAAGCCAAGGACTAAATTGACAAGTCGATAGGATTTCATTCGGGGCTAAATGTAAGTGTCATTGGGCCTAAAGCTTTAGCGCCCCAGATTCAAAACACCTCGTCGGATTGCCAGAAATTGATCTGTGGCATCTCGGGCTGAATCCGGCAGACGGGGTTTCACTTGATCCTGAATGCTGCGGCTGTTGTACAGCATGAAATTCGATTCCCAGTCGCTAGGAAACTCTGATGATTCCAATCCAAACAATGCTGCCAATGGATCGTTGTTACGTTGTTTTTGAACTCGTCGAGCCTGCCGACCAATCATGTGCCGAAGGTCGGATTCTAGCTGACTGTATCTTTGCACCAGGTCTTTGGCTTGTTGGTCACCATTTAGCCAAGTGGCGACCACAAAAGAGGATTGGCCAGCGACAAAGCGACCTTCGCCGATTAGATACTTTTCACTACCACTGGCGACACAGTCCACGCGTAACATTCCACCTCGCCAACTGGAAGGCACTCGTAACGTTAACAAGATTTCCTGTCCGCCTTCCAGAGTCGTTTGTGGCGAGTGGCGGAATTTGAAGTAGACGCCCATGCTGCGATCGATGGTTCCGCTGGACAGCAGCAATTTTTGTTCAGGAATACGTTGGTACTTTTCTGAATTGGCCGACAATTGGCGGGTATTGGCTTGCCCTTGAATACGCACAATTTCACTACCTGATCCGGTAGCGTCTAGTCCGATGTTGGCATTGCGTTCGGTCCGTTGTTCGATCGAGATCGTCCCTTCAACGTCAGAATAGGTTTGAGTGCGTGGCGAATAATCGACGACTTGGATGCCTTTGCCCAAGCCGCGAATTTGAATAAACAATTCGTCCACATGCCGATCATTTTTGCAAACGACGAGCGCTGAAACGGGAATCATTATTTGGACAAGGCGTTCGCCTTCGATGGGTGTGTCCGTCTGTAGAGCAATCGATTCAATGGTCTGCGGGATATCAAATTGGACGCAATCTTCCGCATAAACATGCTGATTGACCATCGCCATCCAGCAGGTAAAGCCAAAACTGAAAACCAATCGGCAAAGTTTGGGCGTTTGCATACTTCTTCTCCGAGCGAAAATTCAAGGGCAACAGACGTCCTCCTGACAGCTACTGCTACAAAAACTTACGGTTGTAAATCGTTAACAACGAATATCGATGTTGGCGATTCTACGGTGGGTCAAACCGACGACTCGCTTTCTGGTATCGATGCAGACAACTCCCTCCTGGAGCCATTGACAATCCAAGGTGTTACGCGTGCCCTTGGAACATGGTTCAGAAAAAAAGATCAACAGCTAGCAGAGGGAGCTCTGCTTCTCTGTTTCCCGGAGAATTCACGTTTCGGCGCGTCTAGGCGCGTTTCAGCGAGCCAATTACGAATGCAATGTCGATCAAGCAACTCGCACTCGCACAACTCGCACTCACACAACCAAAAGCATTAGTCTCCTGAGCGGAGGCCTTTGAACAGCTTGCGACCCAGCGACGGTTGGTAAGTCGTCCAATTGCTATTCGGGTTGGGGTCTTCATCGATGACCTGCGCGATGCTGTTGATCTTGGCATCAATGTTATCAATCAGCGTCAGTGCTACGGCTTCCAAGGTCATCGGTAGTACAGGAGAACCGTATTCTAGTTGCCCGTGATGTGACAGGATCAAGTGCTTCAACTGAGTAATCAGTGGTGCGGGAAAGGTCTCTCCTGTAGCGGACTCGATGACGTCGATCTGATTTTGTAATAGCTCGACCCCCATCACCATATGGCCAATCAGTTGGCCATCGTCACGGTAACCTAGATCGGGTTGGTATCTAAGTTCATTGATTTTGCCGATGTCGTGCAGGAATGCTCCCATGACTAGCAAGTCTCGATCCAATCGATCGTATTTATCGCCAAGGAACACAGCCAGTTCCAGGACTGACACCACGTGTTCAATCAGTCCACCGTGGTAGGCGTGGTGGTTCTTTATGCCAGCGGGAGCCTTGCGGAAATTTGACATAAAGGATGAGTTATCCAGGAACGACAGTCCCAGTTGTCGCAGATGAACATTGCGGATGTCCGACAAGGTGTCACGTAGTTGATCGACCAGTTTCTGTACGCCGGCTTCCGACAGTGTAATAAAGTCCGATTCGGAAACGGTGCTCTCAGCCACTTGTTGGAATTCTCGAGCGATCACCTGCATCCCACCGTTGTACACCTGCGACTTTCCTTTGACGCGGATGTAATCGCCGTTTTGGAAGCTATCAAAATGTGATTGATTGGCGTTCCACAGCATGCAAGTCAGCGAGCCCGTTTTATCACTCAGCCGTACTTGCAGGTACAGTTTTTCCTCGCGATTGGACCTCAATTGCTTTTCTGATGCCAGGTAAATCTCATCGATACCTTGGCCGTCAGCTAGTTGATTAATGAATATTCGCGACATGGATCGATCCGCTATTGCTGGGTGGGAATCGCGAATTCTAATGGCTTGGCACAGCCCTAGCAATGCAGCATGCAAACCCATGCGAGCACGGGTTTGCGTCTAATTCAAAACCAAACCTTCATCGGCGGTTGGTTGGAACACTAACCTTGCTGACCGAATTCAAACTATCGAGCGAATTGTCCGAAGTAGATCGAGTTCATAAACAAACGGCTGGTTGATGGCCAAAAAGCTCGAAAGTTCGGATCGTCGATAATCAGAATCACTCGTCCAGCACCGCGGCTGTGAACGGTCACGGCGGGCGAGCCGGCAATCCGGTTTTCGTTGGCCTGCGAGGCGTATCCTGCCAACAGTGGCTGGTCCGTGTAAAGGGCCGGCGCATCCACGGCTCTGGAAGGTTGCGCCAACAGGCTGGTCGAGCCTCGGAACACGGGCAGGTGTTTCGTTTCAAAACCGAACATCAACGGATGAGTTCCATCGATCTTAGTTTGGAAGATAGCACCATTGACCATGGCCAGAGCGGCTTTCTTGCGAGCTTCGCTAAACTTGGGCATCTGATCCGATTCGTCAGCTTCATCCGATTCGAAGCCGCCACCTGCGTTACTCTGTAATTGAAGTAGGCTTCGCTGAATCGAAGCGGCGCCGCGGCTGATACCGATAACCGTACCACCCGCCGCCAGAAACTCATCCAGCCAGTCCATCGTTTCTGAATCGTAACCACCACTGACGACAACGACCGTGTTGTAGTTTTTTGGATCAGCGCGACGGATACGATCGGCGGATAGCAGAGAAACAGGCATCCCAGTGCGGAAGTCCAGTTGATGCCAGACGGCACCGGCTTGATAGGCACTAACACTTCCACCAACCAACAGGGCAACTTTCGGAGCTTGAATTCTTGGGAAGTTGTTACTGCCCAAATCGATTCCACCCATCGCCAGCCCCGAATTGATCGTTTGAATTGAAACGCCACGTTGTTGGGCGCGGCGGGCCAGTCGTTGGATCTCGCGGCGTTTGTCTTTGTTTTGTTGAACGCCTAGTGGAATCGCCAGTGTGCCAAACGGAAATTCCTGAGTGCCTTGTTCGGTTTGGCCATTCATCGGACGCATTGCCACACGCACATGCAGATCCTGTTTCAACAATTGTTGCAGAAACGGAACGGCCTCGTCGTCACGCCAGTCGACCATCAAGGCGACCGTTTTGTCATCGATTGCGATTTTCTGGTCGGCCACTGGTCGGTCATTCATCCGGCACTTTTTCAGGCCGTCTTCGACAGCAACGGGCAAACCGAATTGTCTTAAATTGAAAGCCAAGGGTAGCGTCCAGGCAGACACGTCATAAAAGATTGGTTCTTGGAATTGTTTTCGTCTTTCGACCAGTGAACGCAAGAAGCGAAATTCAGGCTGTTGGGCTGGCACGACCAGGCTGCCGGCCGTGATCAGGCGATCACCAACCGTTTGATCTTCTTGGGCCCAAAAGCAATCGATGTCGTGTCGAATCAGAATTTTCGAAAACTCTCGCAAACGGCTGGCGTTTTCACCGGCCTGGAAAACGTAGGTCTTGATTTTACTTTTGCTGGCTCGTTCCAACGAATCCGAATAGAACTTGTGTTGGTAGGTTAGAAGTTTTTCGCGTAGAGCACTGGCACCTCGCAGGCTGGAAATCGAGGCCGTGAATTGATTTTGGATCGTGTCCGAGAAACGCACCAAGCCGTTGACGCTGTTTTGGATGTGTCCTCGAGAGCTGCCTTGTTCGAACAAAATTCCCACCGAACCGTGAAGGTCTGGATAGGTCGAACCTTTGCCCATATAGAAGTCGTCGAAGACTTCCTGAGTGAAATACAGCGAACCGATGCGGTCGAGTGCACCGGCATGGAACTTGGCCATCTCTCGCGTCAGTTCGACGTTTTCGATTGGCGTCAGCGGATTTTTACGCTCGGGAATTCCTGGTTGGAAAAAATACGTCGAGTTAGTACCCATCTCATGAAAGTCCAAAACCACATTCGGTTTCCACTGGTGGTACCACTTCATGCGACCCTGGCTCTCTGGGTGCCGCAGAGGCAGCCAATCACGATTCAGGTCAAACCAATAATAGTTCACTCGCCCGGCTGGCCAGCCCTGGTTGTGTTCGATGTGGTCCGAGTCTGGATTGGGGATACGGCCACGAAATGTATTGGCCCATCTGGCAAAGCGATCAAATCCATCGGGGTTCAACGACGGGTCTAACAAGATGATGGAATTCTGCAGGATCTCTTCGATTTCGTCACCTTCCGCGGCGGCTAAAAAGTGAGCCACCAAGGGAGACGTGTTCGTGGCACTGGGTTCGTCACCGTGCACGCCGTAACCCATGTTCATGACGACCGGGGTTCCGTCCATCGATGGCATGTCGCCTTGCGGCTTGGAAAACTGGCGATGCTTACGACGCAGCTCTGGAAGTTGGCCGTGATTTTCAGGTGAGGTGATGGTCAGCATCAGGTTGGGCCGACCGCCATGCGTCTGAGCGTACTGTTGAATGGTGATGCGGTCCGAGACTCGCGCCAGTTCCTGCATGTAGGCGGCGACTTGGTCGTGTCGCAGGTGTCGAAACCCAACCTCGAACCCGAAAAATTCTTTGGGAGTTGGGATTTGTTTGTTGACTGCGAAATCCTTCGGCCAGTACATCGTGGCAGGTTTCTCGCGAGCAGGTCGTTGGCGTTTGCGTTTAGTTTCTGCTTTTGCGCGACTGTCGGTGTCTGGCGAAGCTTCCTGAGCATCCGTTGTTGGAGCCACCCAAAAAACACAAAACAAAACAAGCAGACAACAGCGGAATCCGAGCTTAATCATAAGGGCCCTGCAGCAATTGGTTCCAGATTTCAAAAACATGCGACAATCAAGTGCTCACCAGTATAGTCGGACTGGTTTCTGTGTTGTGTTTGCGGGAGTCAACGGTGGGCTAAAACTGCGAGATTTTTCTTGTGTAAAAAATGTCCGTCGAAAACAGAGGTCGAATTCCTTACAAACCGACCAAACCGTCCCCTCCTGACTCGCAAACATGCATCCGACCGACCTTTCAGCCAGGCACGCTTAGCCGTGTCGTCAATGCTTCGATGACTCAAATGCGCGAACCTAGTGCACCCCAGCGGTTACCTTGTATAGTCGGCGACAATCGAACTAAAATGTCGCTCGCAACGCACTGAATAGACTTGCCGACGACCAGGCAATCAACCAATACCGCAGGGAATCAAGGTTAATAATCAAGATGGCCAAGTCCGCAATTTCTCCAACTCGCAATGAAGACTATCCCGAGTGGTACCAAGCCGTGATCAAGGCGGCCGATCTGGCCGAGGTCTCACCGGTACGCGGTTGCATGGTTATTAAACCGTGGGGATTTGGAATCTGGGAAAACATGCAACGCGTGCTGGATCAAATGTTCAAAGATACCGGTCACGAAAACGCCTACTTTCCAATCTTCATCCCCAAAAGTTTCCTGGAAAAAGAAGCCGAGCATGTCGAGGGCTTTGCCAAAGAATGTGCCGTGGTGACTCACCACCGATTGGAACCAGGTCCTGATGGTGGATTGGTTCCTGCTGGTCCATTGGATGAACCATTGATCGTTCGTCCAACCAGTGAAACGATCATCGGACACACGTTCGCCAAATGGGTGCAGTCGTATCGCGACTTGCCAATCCTGATCAATCAATGGTGTAACGTCGTGCGCTGGGAAATGAGAACCCGTTTGTTTCTACGCACTGCTGAATTTCTGTGGCAAGAAGGTCACACGGTTCATGCGACCAGCGACGAGGCGTGGGACGAGACTCGGCAGATGTTGGACGTCTATGCCGACTTCGCAGAAAACACAATGGCCATGCCCGTGATCAAAGGCGAAAAGACCAAGGGCGAGCGATTCCCTGGTGCCGACGCGACGCTGACGATCGAGGCCATGATGCAAGATCGCAAAGCATTACAGGCCGGCACATCTCACTTCCTTGGACAGAACTTCTCGAAAGCTCAAGAGATCAAATTCCAAAGCGAAGCTGGCAAACTGGAATACGCTTGGACCACGTCATGGGGTCTGTCGACACGCATGGTTGGTGCTCTGATCATGTCCCACTCGGACGATGACGGCTTGGTGCTGCCTCCAAAATTGGCGCCCAAGCAAATTATGATTTTGCCCATTTATAAAAACGACGAAGAAAAAGCCTCAGTCTTGGAATACTGTCAATCGTTGCAAAAAGAATTGCGAGATATTCATTACGACGAACGTCGCTTACAGGTTGCCATCGACGACCGCGATATTCGTGGCGGCGAAAAGAAGTGGTACCACGTTAAACGTGGTGTGCCAATTCGCTTGGAAGTGGGGCCTCGTGATATCAAAGACAATAAAGTGTTCGTGGGACGGCGAGACCAACCGAAGTCTCAAGGTATGGATCGCGCCGAGTTTATTAACGGTGTAACTAATGTCTTGGATCAGATTCAGCAAGGACTATACGATCGCGCTTTGGAGATGCGAAAACAGAACACCCGCAACATCGACTCGCTGGATGACTTCAAAGCCTACTTCCAGGCCAAGAATGAATCGAAACCTGAGATTCATGGCGGGTTTGCCATGTGCCACTTTGTGGATTGCCCGGAAGTTGATCAGATTTGCAAAGATTTGAAAGTTACGATTCGCTGCATTCCTTTAGAAGGCGAAAAAGAAACGGGCACCTGTATCTTTACCGGTCAACAGAGTCAGGGTCGGGCCGTGTTTGCGAAAGCCTATTAGAAATCGGTCAATGCAAAGATGGCAGATACCAAGTCACACATTCCCAGTTTGCGCTTCGCTGCCATTTTCAGTCAGCAGGTCTCTGCTATCGATTGGGCTGTCCAGCAATGCAGCCAACAATGGGGCGCGGTGGTCAAGCAGACAAAGGATTTGGCTTTCGACGTCACCTCGTTTTACGACGAGTCCATGGGCGATCAACTTTGGAAGCGATTAGTCGCTTTCGAAGGTTTGGTTGATCCGACTCAATTGGTCGACTCGAAACTGCTCAGTAACCGTTGGGAAAACGAGTTTCGTGACCAAGGAAATGACTGGGTGACACGTCCGCTAAATATTGATCCAGGTTACCTGACCGAAGCCAAGGTTGTCCTAATGACTACCAAGGATCGCGACCACCGGATCTACATTGATCAGGGAATCTACGCTGAGATTACACTGACGTATCTGTTGCCCGGCAAATGGGTCGCCCACCGTTGGACTTATCCAGATTATCGGAATGCTGTTTACCACGACTTTTTTTTTGAGTGTCGCGACTACTTGCGAAATTGCTTGCAACAACAGAATTCTACAAACTAAGATAGGCAACAGCCATTCGCTGGCCCATGCCTAAGCTACCTTCCCAGAACCATGCTGACGAAACGTTCGTAGTAAAGAATTATGAAACAAATTTTGATTCCCATTATTGCCGGTATTTTGATTGGTTGTTTGGTCGGAGGCGCAATCTTGTACTACGAGTTCGGATCGGTTGAAGAGAGCTTTATCAATTACCTACCCGAATAAGCGACCGTCCCGAATCAGTGTGAGGCCTGCGGGACGATTAGGTAGCCTGACCGATTTCACGATTGTGGGTTTTTAGCCAAGTGGCTTAATTTGCCCAGTTGAGACCCTGCGAATTGAGTCTGGAAAAAGTAACAGCCTTTTTTGAACGCGAACGCTACGGATTGCCGGGTTCCGTCCGTAGAGTGCCGTTTACCACGGTAAAGAATTCTTTTATCCTGCAACGTGTTCGTCTTTTCTGTTTTTGTTGGCTTTGAGGCACCTCCATGAGTATCGGATCATTTACTTGGTTCGGCGTCCCGATTGTCTTGGCGCTCGGGATGTTGTTGGGAGCATTGGTCACGCCCACCAATGCGGCCAAAACGAAATTCCCCAAACGCCAGCTCAACCAAATTCAGGAACCTCAAGAAACGGAAACGCAGGAAGAGGAACAGCAGGTCGAACGCGAAAAGATCTTTGAAGGCTGGGAGGCGCCCGAATTGGCGCTGTTTATTAGTGGGCGTCAGGACGGATACATCGAACCATGTGGCTGTACCGGCCTTGCCAATCAATTGGGTGGCATGATGCGACGCCATACGTTTCTGGAACAGTTGTTAGCCAGTAACTGGAATATTATCGGCATCGATTCAGGAAACCAGGTTCGTCGCTTCGGTCGTCAAGCTAACTTGAAATTGACGACGACCTACCAAAGTTTTGGACAGGCGATGCGGTACGACGCGGTCGGCTTTGGTCCCAACGATCTGGCTTTGCCAACTATTGAATTGATGCAGGCGATGACCAATTCGGGACTGCCGAATCAGAATTTTGTATGTGCCAATGTGACGGTTTTCGATTCACAATTCTCCAGCAAGTTTCGTGTCGTGGAAAAAGGCGGCAAACGAGTTGGCATTACGACCGTTGTCGGTGACGAACATCGTGAAAAGCTGCTTGACAAGTCTGATATCCAATTTGAATACACATTGCGTGCCTTGCCAGGCGTGATTGCAGCGATGGATGAAAGCAATTGCGACGTAAAGGTGCTGGTGGCCAACGCATCGTTGGAAAACGCTCGCGAACTGGCTAATAAGTTTCCCGTATTTGACTTGTTGGTTTGTGCGGGTGTCGATGGTGAACCGACGCGGTTGCCGGAAAAACTTTCGCACTCCAACGGACATGTCACTTCTTTGATACAAACGGGAAACAAAGGCATGTACGTTGGCGTGGTCGGCCTGTTCCAAATGGATGAAAAAATTGACTTGAAATATCAACGTGTTCCAATGGACGCACGGTTTGAAGATTCCGAGACCATCAAGGAGATATTCCTTAGCTATCAAAAGCAAATGCAAGCATTGACTTTGGAAGGGATGGAGGTCAACGCGGTGGCACACCCTTCCAACAATCAATACGTTGGTTCGGAAGCCTGTTACGACTGCCACGATCAAGCGTTTGACATCTGGAAAGACGGGATTGATGGTAACGGTGGCCCGCATGCTCGGGCGACTTTGGATTTGACGGAACCAGGTGAACGAACTTGGGTGCAGCGACATCACGACCCCGAGTGTCTTAGCTGTCATGTTACTGGCTGGAATCCACAGGAATACTTTCCCTACCAATCAGGCTATTTGACGCTGGACGATTCGCTATTGCACGGCAACGGATGTGAAAATTGTCATGGGCCAGGTTCTAAGCATGTAGCGGCCGAAAATGGCGATATTGATGTCTCCGAGCAACAGCGCGTGCAATATTACGAAGAAATGATCGTAACTTTGGAACAAGCACGCAAGAAACTATGTATTAGCTGCCACGATTTAGATAACAGCCCTGATTTTCATGTCGAAGGTGCTTTTGAAGAGTACTGGGAGCAAATCAAGCACTACGAAGATTAAGGGGAATTTGACCGAAAGCCGAAATGAATAAGGCTTATTGGTGAGTGTCCTTGGGTCTAGCTGAGGATATAATTGAGTCCGCTGCTACCGCAACCGTGTTACCCCCTGCCAAAACCTTATCAAATGACTCCTGACCCCGGAACACTCCTGGATGATTTGACCGGCAAGGTTTTGGGCAACTACGTTTTGATCCGTCGTTTGGGCCGTGGCGGGATGGCCAACGTTTACCTGGCCCAGCAAACGACGCTCAATCGCCCGGTCGCGATCAAAGTCTTACGATCCGAATTGGCTTTGGATCGCGCCTATGTCGCTCGGTTTCATCGCGAGGCCGAAGCAGCTGCCGCCTTGAACCAGGCCAACATCGTCCAAATTTTCGAGGTGGGCGAAATCGATGGCGTCCACTTTATTGCTCAAGAATATGTTCGCGGCCAGAATCTTCGCCAGTACCTTCATCGCAATAAAGTCGTCGAACCGATCTTAGCCGTCAGCATCATGCGGCAAGTTGCCGCCGCGTTGCAACGAGCTGGTGAAAAGGGTGTGATCCATCGCGACATCAAACCCGAAAATATAATGCTCGCTTCCAACGGCGAGGTGAAGGTAACGGACTTTGGGTTAGCGCGAGTCCTTAACGACAACCGCGCCGATTTGACTCAGATTGGTATCACGATGGGGACTCCGTTGTATATGAGTCCTGAGCAAGCCGAAGGTAAGCCCGTTGATAGTCGCAGTGATCTGTATTCGCTGGGGATCACGTCCTGGCACATGTTTGCAGGGAAGCCACCGTTCGAAGGTGACAACGCATTGGCTGTGGCCGTCAAACATGTCAAAGAAGAATTGCGACCGATTGCAAAGGTCAGACCGGATCTGCCGAAAGAACTCTGCGAGATCGTGGACAAGCTGGCCGAAAAAGATCCTGCTCAACGGTTTCAAACTCCCGCGCTACTTATCAAGCAGCTTCGCGCGTTGGAGATCGACGATGTGGAAGATTGGGAACAACTTAGTGAAAAGTTAGCGATTGTCGGTGACGATGTGGATGGAAACTGGGACTCGACATCCGCCACACAATTACAGGTGACTCGGCAATTGGCTACCGTCATGAAGGGTTCCTTCCGACCCTGGTGGCAGTCGCCCACATTGTGGGTGGCAACCGCCTTGATGGCGTTGGTGGGCGCCGGCTTCGGAGCGATAGCGGCTTGGAGCAATCCGCCCGCCAATCCGATTGACAGTAATCAAGTCGCCACGGCAGCTGACTTGGGTGTCGTTAAAAAGGAAACAGCGTATGACCAGTACTATCACGCCTACGCTGTTGCTGGGCGAAAGTTTGCCTCCAATGGCCAAAAGGTTAAGCACTGGGAGGCGATCGAAAGTTACTTTCCGATCAGCGATGACGATGGGCGTTTGAATCCTAAAAATTTGTTGTTCGCTCGTCGAGCCAAGGTGCGGTTGGCCGAACACTACATGTCTTTAAAAGACTACCTTTCAGCTTTAGAGTGCTTTGACGAACTTTCGAGTCTAGGACGAGATGAGGATCAATTTCGAATCACGGGGATCGTCGGTAGGGCCATCGTGTACGAAAAATTGGCTCAAGAGTATTCGCTGACAGCCTTGGACGAACTTTTTCCTGTCTTCGAATTAGACTATGCCCTGATTTTTGACACGTTGATTCCCAATCTCAAAGATGAAGAGATCGACAATATCGAGAGTGACTTAATCAAAGGGCTGTTTGACGAAATGCAGGGCGAGAAATTCACTGGCCCGATTCATGAATACACGCCGAAAGAGTTTGCGCCTTCGCAAGAAATGACTCCCAACCCTCCACCACCAGCAACCGAACAGGGCCCTTTTTAGATTGTTAGTCACTCGCGCGCTAGGTGGCTGACTGGTCGGTAGGCGTAGGCGGTTCGTTATCTGGTGTACTAGAACTAGATATTTCGGGGGTCGGTGCAATGTCTGGTGGCAGATTTTGAAGTGCTGCGGCTATCTCTGGCGAGCGATCCATGGCTGCAATTTCTCGTTGCAAGATCTTCAGCAAAGTTTGCAAGAAGACGACCACCATCGGGCCCACCAAAATTCCGATCGGGCCCAACGCGGAAACGCCACCCAGCACGCTAAGCAACGCCCACAGCGGATGCAAATTTGATTTGCCGTGCAAGATAAACGGCTTGATCACATTGTCAGCTCCGGAAACGATGATCATCCCGTAGATGCCCAAAAAGATTCCGGCACCTGTGCGACCGTCGACAAAGACCAGAAACAGACAAGCGGGTACCCAGACTGCGGCCGCTCCGACGAACGGAACCAATGCCAGAACCGATGTCAGCAACATCAATAAGACGACGGATTGCAGACCGGCAAAGTAAAACCCAATCGCAGCCAAAACTCCTTGAGCCAAGGCGGATAGTAGGGTTGCCATGACCACGGCACGACTGACTTTGTCAAACTCGGCAATCAACTCGTCTTCATGGTCATCGTCCAAGGGAGTTAGCTGCTTTAACGCTTGTAGCATGGTGGGACCGTCCAACAAGAACGAGAACAAGGCGATCGACATGATCACCACACCGAACAGGAATCGGAAAACAAACGCCGTGGTTGCTCCGCCTAACGAAACCAATCTGCTACGTAACCACTGAGTTGATTTTTCAATGTACTCGTTCAGTTTATCTGGGTTGGGGTTCGCGATTTCTTTCAACCAGACTCGCACCGGCCCGCCCAGCAAACGAGACTTGAAAGAAAAGTATTTGTCGACCGCGCTATTGAACTGGTCTCTGGCCTGCGAGATGCGTTCTTGCTTGGTATCGTCATCTTCTAGTTCGGCCCATTGTTCGTCCGACAATAAATCGCGAGCAACCGACAGCTCCGAAGCGAACTCAGTCCAAACGTCCTGTTCGCGAGACGTTGTGATAGGTTCGGTCGATTCGTCTGTGGTTTCGCCCGATGGGGCTGCTTCCTCGCTGGCATCGACTTCCTGCCATTCCAGAGGGATCCCCTGTTGTCGCAGGGCTTGTCCTAGGTCCGTGGCAACGCCTCGCAATTCCGTGATGTCGTACGCAATGGTGTCACGTTGCTGCTCCAGGTTGGGCGCAACGGGTTGCGACTGGATCGATTCAATGACGTTCTCAATACGCTCAAACTCTTGAGCGGCCGGCATGTCCAAACCCAGCTTGGTCCGCGATTGGCGAAACTTGTCGTCGATTGATGTGGGATCCAAACGACGCATCACCGTTTGTCCTTCATTGGCGGCAAAGATCAATGTGATGGTGAACGGCAGCAATACGATCAACAGGATGGTGGCTGTCGTCAACAAGGCGGCGACTTTGGGACGGCCATTGACCTTTACGCAAATCCACTGGTGTAGTGGGCGGAACAACACGACCAGCAACGCCGCCAAAAACAGAGGCAAGAAAAAGCCAGCCATCACTCGAAAGAACAAAAAGCCGGTGATGACGATTACGGCAACCAGCAACCCAAAAGATACTATGCGATTCACTCAGTTGGCCTCGATAGATTTTTTCCGCCATTCGTCAACACTTGACGAGTCAGCATAAATTTTGCCGAGAAACGGAATGAATCGCCAGTGGGGCTAGTTACCAATCTTGCCAGTTCTGAAAGTGTTTTGATCAGAACGCACGCCATTTGGCCAGTGGCTGAGGGTGGAAAACGCGACCCATTAACAGAAGGTACCCGTCGATTGGTCGCGAATTAGGCAAATAAACGGACGATCTACCGTCAACGAAACGCAAGTTAGGCAACACAGTCTGGTTTGCAAACGTAATACCACACAGTTAGCCCATCCCGTCCGCGGGTGAACCTATCGTCGTCCTTGGCGTCATTCGGGTGTTCTTTTAAGCTTGCAAATCACCAATCTGATTTCGCCTGACAGGAATCCAAGCATGCCGGAAAACGCGCCATCAGCTAAACAGGAAGAAGGCACGACCGTAGCTCAACCCGAACTGCGCACCGAAAGGTTGTACTTACGACAGTTTCGTTTGGAAGACGCCGATACCGTGCAGACTTTGCTGCAGTGTCGTGAAATCGCCGCCAATACTCGATCCATCGATCATCCCTATCAACCCGGATCTGCCAAGCTTTGGATCGAACGGCTTTTCACGAGTTGGGAAACTGGCGAATCAGCTGTGTTTGCGATTTGTTTTCCAGACGAGCGTGTGGTGGGCGCGATCGGCTTGGAAATTAAGCCGGAAGACGAAAATGCCGAGATTGGGTTTTGGATTGGTCAGCCCTACTGGGGAAAGGGTATTTGCAGCGAGGCAGCCGCAGCCGTTGTCCAATTTGGCTTTAAAGTACTAGGCCTAAACAAGATATTCGCTCACCATCTGTCTAGAAATCCTGCCTCGGGACGTGTGATGCAGAAAATTGGAATGCGAAAAGAGGGCTACTTTGAAGGACATACCAAGAAATGGGGAGTCTTCGAAGACATTGTGGTCTACGGATTACTCGCAAAAAACGCGAGCGATGCTGGTACGAACCTGTGAAATGTAAAAACTTTGTAAGAAAACATTGCGTAGTGTCCCAAGATCAGCCGTAATGTAGATAAGTTCGTTTATTTAATTGCCGAAAATGCGGTTTTCGTTATTATTGAACCAAGATCAGTGTCCCGGCGGCGAATTCCTTTGAACATCGGATTTTTGTCGGCAGAGTAAGTGGAGAGCTTCAGTATGAGCAGTGGGGAACGACAAGGCACCCAAGTCACCTTTCTAGATCAAACAGGTGCTAAGTCCGTCGAGGCTGTTGTTGCAGACACGGTTACCGTAAAACGGATCTTGCCAAACATTATTACTAAAATGAATTTGCCAGTCGTCGGTCCAGACGGTCAGCCAATGAGCTACAGCCTGGACCACAAGGAAGGCGGCAAACGTCTGCGTGAAGATCAAACGCTGGCACAAGGGCAAGTTCAGGACGGCGATCACCTGATCGTCTACCCAGAAATTGTTGCTGGTTAGATTACGCCAAACTTTGCGTTCAGTTTCAGGATTTGTGCGTCCCACACTTCGTGACACCGGAACGGACGTGACTGCACTTTCTTTATCGCCACTAGAACGAGGACTATGAGAAAATCACCTCACGTTCGACGATTAGAAGCGGACTTCCGCGGCATTCAGCAACTGCGCGCCGAGAGTACTATTTTTGATTACCAGGCCAAAGGTAGTCGTCCTAACCTTTATCGTTTGGTATTCCTGGGTCCCGGTACCTATAAGACCAAACGAAATACGGTTGCCATTCGTGACCGCCACGAAATTGTCATCGAATTAGGTGCTGCCTACCCTCGGCTGATGCCGGGGATCGCATGGCAGACTCCCGTGTTCCATCCCAACATTTCATCTAGTGGGGTGGTTTGTTTGGGCGGCTACGGCACCAACTGGGTCCCCAGTCTGCGTTTGGACGAACTTTGCGTCATGTTGTGGGACATGATTCGATATCAAAACTACGATGTCGAAAGCCCCTACAACCGAGAAGCCGCTTTGTGGGCTCGCGAGCAAACTGACTTTCGGCTGCCGTTGGATGATCGGGCTCTGCGAAATCGAGTCGCCGGCGAAACTGACGAGATCGTGACGGCCCAAGTCAATTCTGGAAATGGAAATCCTCCGCCACCAGTGATCGTGGACGTAAGATCGACGCCGCCCCTGAATCCGACGCGCAACCAATCGGTGATGGCCGAAATCGTTGACGCCACGCCAGTCGCAGATTCGGACGAAGGTATCACGTTTTTAGATTAATGAAGTCTCTGGCGGAATGAGAGTTTGTTGGGACCAAACGCTACCTCAAAAGAAGAAGCTCACGAAAGTTCCGTCATCGATGTCTGCTTTTGATTGTCTCACGGTATTAAGGAAAAAGGTCTGAAAGGAAGGCGAATGTCAAACAACACGCTAACACAGACCAAGAAAACGCGAACGCGATCCAAACCGTTTCCCAATCTGACAGGCAAGACATCGAACATCCGATTAGGGGTGATTCCCAGCAACTGCCAACCCATTGTGCTAAAGCGAAACGTGTTGGACCGAATTCTTGAGTTCTCGGATAGTCAATCAGACGTCGAAATTGGTGGCTTTTTAATTGGCAATCTGTTTCAGGACCGCTTCTTGAAATCAGGCTATATCGAAGTCAGCGAGTTCATCGAGGCGGAAAAAGTTCACAATGATTACCGTTCATTAACCTTCACTCACGACAGTTGGGCTCATCTGCATCGACAATTGGACGAGCGATTTGTTGATCAAATGGTCGTCGGGTGGCACCACACTCACCCGGGTTTTGGTATCTTTTTGTCACGACAGGACGAATTCATTCACCAGAATTTTTTCTCACAACCTTGGCAAGTCGCGTTAGTGGTCGATCCACGCCAGGGAGAACTTGGATTCTTCCAGTGGAATGACCAGCAACAAATTGTTGATACTGGATTTATACTGATCGATTGACGTAAACCTAGGCCCAGCCAACCACACCTTCCGACGAAAACGTTATGAACGAAGCACGCGTCCTGATTGATGATGAAGATCGCTACTCGCGATTGAAACTCATCGGTTGGTGGGATCAATCCAAATTGAAGGCCTCGCGAGTCCTTGTGGTAGGTGCGGGGGCGTTGGGCAATGAGGTGTTGAAGAATTTGGCGCTGGTTGGGATCGGGCATATCACTCTGGTCGACTTCGACACTATCGAAAACTCCAATCTTTCTCGTAGCGTTTTGTTTCGCGCCGCAGACGCCGGTAAATCGAAGGCCGAAGTGGCAGCTGCCATGTTGCGGGAAATCAACCCAGACGTGACCGTGCATACCAGCCAAGGGAACGTGTTAACCGAAATCGGCTTAGGGCTGGTCCGCAGTATGGACCTGGTGATCGGTTGTTTGGATAACCGCGAAGCGCGTTTGTGGGTCAACCGAATGTGCTGGAAGGTGAACACGCCGTGGATCGACGGCGGCATCCAGGAAATCAACGGCGTTGCCAAAGTCTTCATGCCACCTGACGGACCCTGTTACGAATGTGGAATGACCGAACTGGATTACAAGTTGATCCAGTTACGATACAGTTGCCCATTGTTGAAACGCGAAGACTTACAGCAGGGCAAAGTGCCCACGGCGCCAACGATCGCTTCGATCATCGGTGGGATGCAGGTTCAAGAGGCACTGAAGGTCTTGCACGATATCCCTACCGAAGATGGAACCTCATTTGTCTTCAACGGTGCCGCAAATCAGTTTTACAAGTCCAAGTTCCAGCACCGTGAAGATTGCCTCAGCCACGAGACTTACGAGCCGATCTATGAATGCCAGCTAACCAATCAGAATTCATTAGCCGACGTCACAAAATGGCTTGGTCAACAGCGAGAAGCTGTCGTGGATACTCTGCTGCTGGATCGTGACTTCGTTACCGAGGTCGAGTGCGCTGCCTGTCAAACCAGTCGCGAAATTCACATGCCAAGGCCTCTGGTTAGTATGGAGGAAGCGATTTGTGATCAGTGTGAACAACCGATGGTTCCAAAAATGATTCATATGGTCGACGTTGATGGCCCGTTGGCAGAATGGCCATTGGCCAAAATTGGCGTCCCTGATCAAGATGTTTTGCAACTGACCAATGACGACCAAGTGCATTTCATTCAACTAGCAGGAATTGCCAACTAGCGACGATATGGACGGCATCGAATTTGGAAAAATCGAACACCGAGGGCCCGAGTCCGCGGTGCGTCCCGATCGCAATCGAAAATATGCGGTCGTCGCCAGTGGTAAAATCGATCAACAACAGTTGCCCATCTTCGTCGACTTGGACGTGATGCGCGATATGGAGGGCCACGCTCGCACCAACACACATGTGGAATTGGGTGGCGTTCTGTTGGGTGGCAAGTATGTTGATGAAGACGGCAAGTTTTTTGTGGTGATCTTCGAAGCCTTGCGAGCCGAACACTACGAGGCGACTCGCGGTAGCTTCAAGTTTACTCACGATACCTGGAGCCAGATTACGCGTGATCGCGAAACCTTCCCTGAAGATTTACATCTGGTTGGCTGGTACCACACACATCCCGATTGGGGCGTCTTCCTATCGGGTATGGATACATTTATTTGCGATAACTTTTTTGGCGACGAATTAGACGTTGATTTAGTAATCGACCCCTGCCGCGGTGACCGTGGTTGGTTTTTTTGGGATAGCGTTGGCGGAGCCAGAAAGAAGACGCGTCTCACAGGTTTTTATCTTTTTTCAAATCGCTACCGACGAAGCGAATTGCTGCACTTTGCACAAGCGATGTCGGAAGAGAATCCTGCCTATTTCGATCCTCGATACGAAAACCCGATCGGAGAAACAAACGTGCAACCGATAGTCAACATTCACGATCAAAAGTCACCTGTTTTAATGGTCGCTGTCATGGGCATGCTGACCATACAAATGCTGGTTTTGGGGCTGGTCGCCTGGAGACTGCTGTTTCCGCCCGCCGCGCCCACAGCCTACGAACAACAACAACGCAACGAAATCTACCGTGAGATTCTGGGAGCAATTGCCTCCGCCGACGGTGATGAAAACGCGGGGGTCAATTTGATTTCGCGTGTCGAAATGCTGGCCCAGACAGCTATCGAGATGGACAAGGATATAAAAGGACGCGATCTGTTAATCGATTCGCTGGAACAGGAACGTAAAGCGGCCGAGAAGCAGGTCGAAAAACTTGGCAAATCCAACGATGACAATGAAAAGCAACTCGCTGAACTGAAGAGATCTTTAGATGATGAAAAGAAACTGAACAAAGAAATTAAAGAAAAACGCTCGCCGGGCCTGAATTGGATTTGGGTTGCGGCAATCGGGGTCGGTACCGCTTTGTTGGGTTTGATTAGCGGAGCGTTCTTGGGGCGTAACTTGGCCGAAGACAACTTTGATGAATACCAGAGCCAGCCAAAACCAGAGCCATTGAAGTCAGAAATGCCGGGCGAATTCGACGATCAAGCGGATTCTGGCATGACGTTTGGTGATTCGGCCAGCGACGATTAAAGGGGGTTGCGATGAACCAGAATCAACTCACAAATTCTCAACAAACGCAGTGGCAGTTGCTACGCAATCTGTCTCAAGCTTCCGAGTTTTGGCAGGTCGGCGAACCCAGTTCTCTGCAAACGGAAGTCCGCTTTCCAGTTAAGTTCGAAGGGCGAACGTTGGCCAGCGTTGGTCCGGCCACCGAAACTTTCCAAACGAATGAATCAATAGAATTGCTAGTGTGTTTGCCGGCCAAGTTTCCTGAATGCGAACCCCATTTTCGAATACAACAGCAGGTCGCGCATCCTAACCTAGCTGCTGATGGAGTCGTTTCGGTTGGCGATCTTGGTTTGGTTTGGAACGAATCGTTGAGCTTAGATCTATTGCTTGAGCGACTTTGGGATTTGTTGCGAGGTAGCTATTTCGATACGCAAAACCCCGTTAACGTCGGTGTCGCCAGTTGGTACTCGAAACAAACTGCCGATCGATTCCCGCTCGATCGTCGACCATTGACGGGTCATCAAAACCCGTCACACAACATCGTTCGATATCGCAAAAAAGGTAAACCGTTCCGCCAATCGACGACCCCTTCAATGGTGATCACCGACTTGCCTGAATCACCTGTCTCGTCAGACGATATCCTCTTCATTGACTAGCTTTTAAATCCACTAAGATTGCTGCTGGTTCCAGTTTTGCCAATCTTTCAAACGCCCATGTCCATCATCCCAATCATGCTACTGTTAATCATTGTGTTGATTACATTTAGTGCACTGGCCGGATTGATTCAGGGACATTCCCAGTGGAGCAAAGCATTTGAATCGATCGCCGACCGTTACGGCGGTATGTTCAGTTCCGCCAGGACATCCAGGCCTCCTATCGCCACATTTAATTACCGTGGTCAGGGTGTGCGAGTTCGCTGTAAGCGTATTCGCCGAGTGAGTTGCACTGAATTGCGAATGCGTTGGCCAAAGCCGGGGATACGTCTGGAAGTGGTGCCACAAGGTAGTCCCGCTCTGACACGAAAATTGCGGAGCGTTGAAAGCAAGAGTCTTAACGATCCAGAATTCGACGGCCAATTCGATGTCTTCTGGGTGACTCGAGATGACGAAGAATACTTTTCCAAACTGTTCAGTGAAGGCGTTCAATGGCAGATCCGTCAGCTGAAGCAATTTTTCCACGAAGTCCCGCTGTATGTAACAATTGAACGAGAATGGTTGACGATTCGCAAAAGTGTTTACCTGAAGACGGAGGAGCAGCTAAACGATTTCGTGCGACTATGTCTGGAACTACATGATCAGATGTTGTTGACCGAATCGGCGGGCATACAGTTTAACGAAGACAATGTGATTGGATCGATGGATGACGCAAGTTGCCCGATTTGCAGTAGCGAAATCGAAGGGAAAATGGTTTTGTGCATTCGCTGCAAAACACCTCATTGCCACGATTGTTGGGAATACAATCAAAAGTGCGGCATGTATGCTTGCGACGAAGCTAGGTTCGTCCGGGTAGGGTAGGGTGCTTTTTTATTTAACCCGCTAACCTCATTCTGACCGCATCACTAGTGGCTCAACTCCAGTATTCCGCCACGGCGCTTAACAATGGATCGATTGTTTTTTCCTGTATTTGATGAGGCGGTTGCCATTCAAACCACTGGAAACCGATGTGTTCGGTTGGCCGAATTTCGACCGACTCGGTCAACTCGCCCATAAATATCACCAGCTCCTTACGTTTGGGTTGTTCTCCATAGCGTTTCTTGCGCACCATATATTGATGGCTGAATCGAAATTGATCGTCCAGTTCAATTTGCTGTTGAGTGATCCCAGTTTCTTCCACAAGTTCTCGCAATGCAGTTTCCAAGTCGGTTTCGCCAGGATCAACGTGACCTTTAGGTAAATCCCACCTTTTGGCGTGCTGCATCAACAGAAATGAATGGGTTGGCTGCTGACGAAATACCAGTACACCACACGACCGGACCTCGATGGAAAGAGATTCATCGAACACGTTATTGACCTCCTTGAATTGAATTGATTCCGTTGTTTTAAATTCGAATGCTGTGGTCGGCAAGCGACATACAGCGATTGAAAATGAACAAGTCTGTGACCAGGTTTGCCGAGCGAACTTGGCGTAATGAAAAATTGACGAATAAAGACAGATGAAAATTTACACTAAATTTGGCGACACGGGCAAAACGCAATTGTTGGGTGGGCAAACTGTGCCAAAAAACGATATTCGCGTTACGACATGCGGAACGATCGACGAACTGAATGGTGTCTTGGGCATCGTGGCCAGTCAGAAAATAAATGACGAACTGGTCGAGCACGTTCAGCGAGTTCAAGGTCAGCTCTTTTGCATCGGCGCCCACATTGCCAGCGTGGGAGTGGCGACAAGAATTGAGTTACCATTGGTCAATCAGGAAGCGACGGAATTACTGGAAAACCAGATCGACCAGATGGACAAGTCTTTGGAACCGTTGAAAAACTTTATCTTGCCCGGCGGTTCACAGGCCTCTGCGCAAATGCACCTGGCCCGCGCCATCTGTCGACGCGCCGAAAGGATGTTGTGCGAACTGGTGGGGCAGCATCCCAAATCAGAACTGGCAGAAGTCACTCGCTATCTGAATCGGCTGGGCGATTGGTGTTTTGTCGTTGCTCGTTTTATGAATGCTGATGCGGATGTTCCTGATCAAATCTGGACGAATCAAAGCAGTGAATGAATTAGTGACTCGTAAGGTCGGAACTTAGGAAGTTCGATCCGCCGCAGACAAAAGATAAGGGTAGTTAAATCTTTATTGACAGGTGGGATTCAACGTAAGTCGTTGTCGTTGTTTATTTTCGACCAGTAAGGGTGTAAAATCCTTTGTAAACGAACGGCGAGTACGATTGTTGGTTAACGGCCCCAGCAAACATTCAACGATTTAGGCCTTCGCCGCTCACCATATTCTTTTGAAATCCACGGCATGTATCTGTTGTTGGTGCTCAATTGAATTTTCGTCTGCCGTGGATGACAAAAGGAACTGGTCATGAAGAAAATCGAAGCCATCATTCGGCACTTTAAATTGGAAGAGATCAAAAACGCTTTGAACGACGCTGGTGTCGCCGGAATGACGGTCACTGAGGTCAAAGGGTTTGGTCGGCAGAAGGGTCACACCGAGATGTATCGGGGTACCGAGTACGCAATCGATTTTGTTCCGAAAGTCAAAATCGAAGTGATTTGCACAGAGGAATCTTTGCAGACCATTGTTGATACGATTGTTGCCAAGGCCCAAACTGGGCAAATGGGTGATGGAAAGATTTTCATTACGAATTTAGAGGAAGCGATTCGTATCCGTACCGGCGAAAAAGGGTCGGATGCCGTTTAGGGCACGTCCATTCTTTGGGCTGAGGCCAAAATCAATCGGCATCACAATTACGACGATGGCAGGTAACAAACACGACGATGGCGACCGGATCGGGAATCAGTGGCTATATCGTGAAAGCTCGGAAGTGGCTGCGTCAGGGTCGCCTCCAATTGCAATCGCTGCATGAAGAAGGTGCACCTGGAAAACGTGTCGTCAATGGCATGAGCGATCTGGTCGACAATGTGATCCGCTTGCTGTACCACCATATCCGTTTGGAAATCGCCGAGGAATTCGATGACATCGATTCACGAATTGCCTTGGTCTTTCATGGCGGTTGCGGACGCCGCGAAATCGCACCTCAATCCGATATCGACTTTATGACTCTGTATCGGGGTCAGCAAGACCAACCGATTGAAGAGTTCGCACGGCGGTTGACGCAGAGTATTTTCGATACTGGTTTTCAGTTGGGTTTCAGCATGCGGACGCCACGAGAAGCGTGCTCGATGGCATTGCAGGACCCTTCCATCTTTTCTTCGTTAACCGAGTCCCGGTTTATCGCCGGCAGCGTCGACCTATATCAGAACTATCTGAGTCGGTTAAAGAGAATTAGTAACCGGCGCGCAACGCATTTGATCAAGGCGATCGTCGCCGCTCGAGAAGCCGAGCAACATCAGTTTGGCGAGACCGTCTATCTGTTGCGTCCCAACGTTAAAAAATCTCGAGGTGGTTTGCGAGATGTGCACTTGGTTCGTTGGTTGGGGTTCGTGCGGTTTGGTGAAACGGACATTGATCAACTGTGCCGCAAGGGAGCAATCTCCTCATCCGACGCCTCGCGCATTCAATCGGCCAACGAATTCTTGCTGCGAGTTCGCAACGAGTTGCATTTCAGTGCTGGTCGGGCCAACGACATGTTGGGCAAGAACGAACAGGTGCGAATCGCCGAAAAGTGGAACTATCAAGGTGACCGAGTGGCGTTGCCCGTCGAAAAACTGATGCGTGACTACTTTCATTACTCTAGCGAAATCCGTTATTGCAGCGACCATTTCGTTGAACTCTCCCAACATCGACGCACGTTTACCAATGTGTTCGACCCGTTGATGACGCGGCCCATCGACGACACGTTTTGCATGAGTCCATTCCAGATCGGCATTCAACCCGAACGAATCCAGGACGTGCAAACAGACCTGACCAGCGTTTTGCGTTTAATGCAGTTGTCCGTCATCCATTCTCGCGAAATCGACTATCCCACATGGGAAGCGATCCGCAACTCGATGATTGAATCACGAGACATCGAATTTTCCGGCGAGACCGGCGCGCAGTTTATGGCTCTGCTGCGTAACCCCGAACGACTCGGTTTTATGCTCCGCAAGTTGGCCGAGCTACGGGTGCTGGAAAAAATTGTGCCTCCCTTTGGACACGCTCGCAGCTTAATGCAATTCAATGAGTACCATCAATTTACTGTCGACGAACACTCCATCCAGGCCGTCGAGCGGGCCACCGAATTCCTGGATGACAAAGGTCCGCTGGGTAACACCTATCGTAGCATTCGTGACAAAGGAATTTTGCACCTGGCCCTATTGATACACGACCTTGGTAAGGGGTTCGAAGAAGATCACTCGGAAGTCGGGCGGCGATTGGCTGTCGATATCTGTCGTCGCTTGGATGTGCCTAGTGAAGATTCTGAGACGATCCAATTCTTGGTTCACAATCATTTGATGATGAGCCACGTGGCCTTTCAACGTGACATCAACGACCCCAACATGGTCGCCGAATTCAGTGCCAACGTCGGTTCCATCAAAGTGCTTAGGCTGCTGTACCTGTTGACGTGTGCTGACATTGCAGCCGTCGGACCCGGTACGTTAAATCAATGGAAGTTCGGCTTGCTGACGAAGCTGTTTGAAAAGTCATTGATGTTTCTGGAAGGTTTGCACGAAACCGAAAATGACGAGTCGTTTTCAGACCAAGAATTGGAAACGTTTCGCGAGTTAGCCGCTGACGAACCGACCGCAATTTGGCTTTTGGAACAAGCCAGAAATTTGCCCAAGGAATACTACCAACGGCACTCGCAAGAACAAATCGCCGAACACCTGTTAGACCTCACCAAAACGACAGGGTATGAATCCGCCTGTCGATTGAGTTTTAACCATGAAACGATGATGTTCGACCTGTGTATCGGCCGCCGAGTCGAACGTCGTAGCGGAATCTACTATCGTATTACTGGCATGTTAGCCAGTGAAGGTCAGCAGATTCGCACTGCCGACATCAAACACCTGGACGATTCGTTTGTTTGGTATTGGTTCCAATTTGAAGACCCCAATTTGAACGAGCCGCCCACGCAAAATCGCCTGGACACGCTGCTGTCCAAAGCCAAACAATTGGCCGAGGCGAAAGAGCAGGCCCCACCGGTCTTCCCCATTCACTACCGTAACGACGACCCGGAACGCAGCAAGAATCTGCCCAAACCGGAGATCAAGGTCGTGATCGATAGTCACTCAGTAGAATGGGCAACTGTGATCGACGTTTTTGCGTGGTACCGGTTGGGGTTGCTGTACCGCATTTCGAAACGCATCTTTGAAATGAAGTTGGATGTTCGCTTCGCCAGAATTGCACGGTTTGGAATGCAGGTGATCACCGTGTTCTATGTTACGGATGGACAAGGGAACAAGATTTTAGACGGCCGCAAGCTAGTCGAAGTGCGTCGGGAATTGTACAACGAAGCCAAAGAGTATCTGGAAAATCCAAGTTGAGTTCCCCGTCGTCCAATCCGCCGCAGTACCCTCCTGCCAAACACCGCTCAAGCTTGTGGCCCATTCTGGGCATGCTGATGTTGGTCGCTGTGCCCATTGGGTTGCGCAGTTGCAGCGGAGAAAGCGATCGTTGGCGAGCCGCCTCGGCCATGGAGCTGTACCTCGATGGCGACAAGCAAGCGGCCATTGAGCAGCTCACCGAGGTCTCAGAGCGTCTACCCGAAGACTACCAAATCAAGTTGAAGTTAGGTACGTGGCTACTGGATGACCAGCAAGCGGAACAAGCCCTGCAGGTCGTCAAGCAGGTCCCCGAGAACTGGCAGGATCGCGAAATCACTTCCTTGATCCAACGTTGCTATTTGGCATTGGGGCAACCAAATATGGCGTTGCAAGAATACCAACGCGTAAATCCTGCCGATGCCACTCGCAGCCCCGACCAATTGTTGATGCATCGCAATTCACTGTCTTACTATCAAGCGTTGGCCTCGCAAGACTTACCATTGGCATTAGAAAACAGCAACTTTGTCGCCGATAGTTTGGCCAATTACTGGAATGGGCGACACAACCTTCCAATGAGTGCCACGTTTCAAGCCTTCTTCTGTACTGCTCGAATCTATCAACACGTACTGGAACAATCGGACACTACGCCGGAAAAGAAAGAGGTCTATCAACGTGACGCGTTGGAAATTTTGACGGGCGCCATCGACCTGCTGAGATCGGAACACGAAAAACTAAAGGCCGCAAGATCTAAACGAGATGCCGTCGTCGACCAGGAATCCAACAGTGTAGGAGACGCTGCCTTGCGTGGTGACAAGGGTGCGGCGGATCAACAATCGATACAAGATTTGACACCCGAAACGCAGCGTGACTTGGCTCAGCAAAAACCGCCATCCAAAAAGGTGCAGTTAAAAAGGATGGATGACGTAGCGCAATCGTTGGCCGCCATGTTGACGTTACGGGCCATGGTTTTTCAATCGACCGAACAGTTGACCGCTTCATTCGAGGACCGACAGCAAGTTGCTGACTTAGGTTTTGATCCGGAACAGGTTCGTCAGATGTTGCCCGACTTCGCTGAGTGCAATTTTCACCTGGATAGTTTGGCCTCGGTGTTGGACACACGCGGTTGCGTCCATTTGCAGCTGAAGAATTTACAGAAGGCGTTGGTGGATTTGAATGTTGCCATCGCAGCTCAGACCGCGCTTGTCGAGGTGGTCGAGCTTGCTCCACGAACTTCGATCGAGGTGTCTCTGGATCCCCGGCAACAACGTCAGACATTCGTCCTGGCACCCAGGCGAACTTTGGCCGTACTGTTGTACCATCGCGCCTGTGTGTACCAATTGGGTGTAACTCAAGCGGGAAGTATTCGTGAGAAGACGAGACTGCGCAGATCGATGTTAAAGGATCTATTCCAGATCCATGAACTCGGTTTTCAACCCGGCAGTCATCTGAACTAACAGCGGGTTCGCATGCAGGGCAAACCCTCTCTCGAGCGTGTCGAGAGAGTAAAGCTTGCATCCGGATTAGCGGATGTTCATGCCTTTAAGGCACATGTAGCCCAAGACTACGGTCAACACAGACACAACTGCCCATTCGTGAGGACCAAAAGTCTGGGTCATTCGTACGACTTTTTCGAAAACGTTAAATACAGCTTCCACGTTATCACCTACTGAAGAGATTTATTCTGCGAGCCCCGAAACAAAGCTCATATACGGAATGAGCGAACCGGTGGCCGCGTACACCGTCCTTCAAAGATAGAACGTGCTGGAAAACAGTCAGGATAAAACTGAATCTGCGGCGTTTTTTGGACTGCAGAAGTCATTTTTTAACGATTATTTGGGATGATTGGCTCGGGAATCCCCAATCTCTGTCAACTCGCTGACAGAATCCGAATCTGGCTTGAGATGATGCCAAAAATCGCCGATTTCCACCTATCTGGAGACCTTGTCATACAGCCACCACATCAATAAACTGGTGAATCAAATCGGGAGCCAAAAAGCCAACCAACTCCCGATCCAAAATCAAAAGGCGCAGTAGCTCAATTGGTTAGAGTCCCGGACTGTCGATCCGGAGGTTGCGGGTTCGAGTCCCGTCTGCGTCGCTAAGAGAAAGCCCTGTTTTCTGTGTGAAAACAGGGTTTTTTTTCTGCGCTGATGGTTTTACGCGTTGAACTTGCTTCGTTGGGAAGAACTGTTCTTGGCGCGTTCGATGAATCTGCCAATCAGTATGCTGGGTTGTACGCAAGCGTTTCAGCGAAATCTGGACGGAGGGGGAGTACCAGCTAGTTTCGGTTGCGTTTGGAGCGATCTCGGTTTTGTTGCTGCTGGCGTTGTTGTTGCTGCTGGCGTTGTTGTTGCTGGGCGCGACGTGCTCGGTCTTGTTGAGCTCGCTGTTGGTTTTGTTGCTGGGCGCGGCGGTTGGCGTCTCTTTGAGCTCGCTGTTGGTTTTGTTGCTGGGCTTGGCGTTGCTGCTGTTTTTGCGCTAGCCGACGTGTCTGCTCTTGCTGACTGCGAGTTTGCTGATTGCGTTGAGCTCGCTGCTGAGTGCGACGTTGTTGTTCTTGTTGCGTGCGTCTTGCGGCGTCCTGTTGAGCGCGGCGTTGTTGATCGCGTTGAGCTTGCTGGCTGCGAGTTTGCTGATTGCGTTGTGCTTGCTGCTGCTGAGTGCGACGTTGTTGTTCTTGTTGAGCACGTCTTGCGGCATCCTGTTGAGCGCGTTGCGTGGCGTCACGTTGAGCCTGCCGGACTCGATCTTGTGTTGAGCGTTGGGCTTGTTGGGCTTGTTGCTGTCGTGTGCGAGCAGTTTGTTCGGTTCGTGTACGCTCGTTTCTAGTGCGATCTCTGGCTGCGCGTTGGCGAGCTTCGTTTATACGGCGTTGCTGAGCTTCTGCTGCACCTCGAGCGTTGGCGATGCGATCTTGTTGTTGACGGCGTGTTGTTTCGGCAGCGCGACGAGTTCTTTCAATGGCTCGATTCAGGTCGTCCGATTGCCGGTTTGTAGCAGGTGGATTCTGACGTTGACCGCGTTGGCTGGTTCTGCCAGATGTTTCGCGAGCGACTCGGTTTTGTAAATTCGGTGTCTGTAAACGCAGTGTCTGGCTGCGCTGGTTTCGGTTGTTGCCAGCGACCAATTCTTGGCGTTGTCGTTCTTGTTGTAGTCTGGCCAGTTGCTCGGTGCGACGTCGATTATCTCGCAATTCGGCTTCGGCAACTTGACGGAATTGGGTCAGACGCCGATTGACGTTATCGGCAGGTGATCGATTAATACTCGACTGACGCCCTTGTCTGTGCAAGTCGGAATAGATGCGGACATAGCTTGCGCGGCGGACTAAATCCACTCGGTTTGGATTGCGATTTTGCGTGTACGCTTGAGCGTATCGTCTCTGAGCTGAGTAAGTTGTTCGAGGTCGGTAGGCACGATTGTTAGCATAAAAACGGTGTTGTCGCGTCAAGTACTGCACAACATTCAATCCAATGTCGAAAGACGAGCGACGGCTGTGATAATACGTCAACAGTGGATCGTAACTGCGGTGGTGACTGTTATACGACACCCACGGCCGATACCCATAGTTTGTGTTGAAGTTGGACCCGTACCAATCCCCGTAAAAGTAGTGACCGTAACTGGGACGAACAAACAGGTGAGTCAAAAAATCAATGTCTAGATTGATCGCGTATGAAGGCTGGTAGCAGTAGTTTACATCCGCGTAAACGGGACGTTGAAATTGAACGGGAGCGAAACATGTTCCTCGCTGCTGGAACTCGTAGTCCCAGTAACCGGACTGATAGATGCAACCGTTGGGCGTCCATACGTATCGTGCCGGGATCCAAATCCAGTTTTCGACCACCGGTTGCCAATGGCCAGTCAACCATCGGAACTGTCCTTGTTGATTTTGCTGAGGTTGATACTGCCAGTTTCCAGGCACGTAAAAATGGTTTTCGGAGGGAGCGACCGTCGAGGGACCTTGATCGATTGATGCTGGTGGCGTCGGCAGGTAGCTGACTTCTTCACGTGATGCTTCCGTCCAAAATCCTGAGACCCAGCGATGGGCGTTCTCTTCAGCATTCCAGTAGCCGGGAACCCAGCGTCGTTGGGGCGGCACGTCTCTCCAGATCCCACTGATCCAGATGAAATCCGTCTGCCCGTCGTCCCATGCCCAGTAGCCAGGTATCCACTGCACGTTTTGTCCGGCGGGTTTGTATTCGGGTGGAACTTCGTCGATCGGCTGCGGCGGAGCAAGCGATACCAAAGGTGATGGTTGTGGATTAGCTTGATGGGCGGTCGCAAAAGCTTCGTGCAATGGGCCGCGAGTCAATACGTTCAGGTCATCTGAAACAGCATCTTGTTGCTGTTCTACGACGATCTGCTGCGGATCGAGCGACGGAGCGATAAGTGTTAGACCTTGGTCGGCTGGCGCTGGCGGCGCTTGCAAATCAGTAAGCGGTGCCAATAACGGACCATACAAATTTTGAGCGAACAGGCTTGGCTGAATCAGCAGGCAGCACACGAAAAGTGTCGCGATGTTGCGACACATTGTCATCAAATTGTTCATGCGGGAGTCTCGGAGGAGTGGTTTGGAGGCTACATTTGCGGGTTTTTCGCTTGGGTCGGCGTGCAAATGGTCTCGGCACATTAAATAGGTGCAAGGCGTGTGCCAGCTTAGCTAGTAACTGTTTTCGCTCGAAGTCGTGTTCATGAATTCTGACGAGGTCTATTGCGTGCGTCTAAGCGAATTTATTCGAGGTCCTAGTAAAATTCGCTGATTTCTAGAAGCTGACCGTTGACCTCGACTTTGTAACAAGCCAACCAATCCAGATCGACGAATTCGAGTACTTCGTGATCGACAATCAGGTCGCCGTTGTCCAACGTTCGTACCGCTTCGGCGCTGTCATCGTCGATATGTTTGGCCAATCCCAGGACAACTTTTTGAGCGGTGAGGTTACCGTAAATCATCAGTTCTTGATCGCCCGCGACGCCGATCTTTTGGAGTTCTTTGGCGGGCAGTTTTAGGTGACCGTTGCCGTCGCATCCGTAGGCTCCGTCGGCCGAGTTGGCTTGCGGTTTATCGTTGTCGGCCAATGCGACTTGGTTGCGAGGCTTAAACGGTTTTGCAGGAATTGGATTTGGTGCATTGGGCACGCTAGTTTTGACAACAGAGTTTCCAGCGGCTGGTCCGTCGTCGCGTGCCAGGGCTTGGAACTGATAAGGGTTCTTGGTCATTGGGTGGTAGACCCAAGCTTGCTCGGGCGCTCCAACGTCCAGTAGTGTTCGGGTGTAGGTTCGCGAGCGGCGTGCGGAGATGGCCGAGTGGATTTGTCGCTTCATGTCACGGTGTCGCAAGCCGATCCCTTTGGCTTTGAGTGCTCGCGAGATTTCGAATGCCGTAAACATTCGCGCGCCATCCATCCAGACGTTGACTTCCGTTTCGATCATCGAGCGTTGAACGGGCGTTAATGACATCGTGGATCCCAGAGTTGTTTAAATTGTTCGTGATGGAGCACGGCAACAGGTCGCGAAGTTTCTCGGCACCGCAGCACTAACTAAGTAGAGAACTCGATCAGGTACCTCAGGCGACTCTGTTTGGTGTTGTAAACGATGAACTCGTTGTTCTGCAAACCGGCCTTGCCTGCTTTTCCGTACACGCTGTGGTGTCCCTTGGGCGGAGCGGTGAATCCTTTCCAGGTGGGCGACACGTAGGCTTGGCCCAACACGACGTCGGCGGCAAACATAAAGGCACTGCGACCGGCAACGGCCCCTGATCCACGCGACCAATAGGAGTTCCGCAAACTGGTGTAGCCGGCCGACTTTTTCCAGTCGTCAGCGAAATACAAACCGGGCCCAAACATCGCACCCGTAATCACGACACCGACCAAGTTCTTTGGCAATCGCAGTGACTCTCGCAAAATGCCACTGACATTCACTGAGCGTGTACCGTGAAACAGCAAAGCCGTGTTGGCTTTTTGAAACTCTTTTTGTTGAGCCTTGCTAAGATCGACGCGGACCTTGGGTTGGTACTTGGGTTTCTCCTTCGTGTTTGGTTTGTCGCCAATGATGCGTTTGTGAGCATCCGGGATCACTTTCTTATCATCGAAGCGTTCGAACTGCCAAAGGTTTTTGATCTTCAAATCGCCAATGTAGGAATGGCGGTTGCCAGTCGCTTTGGGCCACCAGCCGTACAGAAACTTGCCAAGATCGGACGTGGGCGACACCCATTCCATGCTCAGACGCATTTCGGCCAGCAAATCGACTTCGGCTTCTTCTTGAATGTCGGTGGCGTATAAGGCACTTTCGAAAGCATCCAGATCGCTTTGCCAAGTAAGGATATTGTCCTTGGACAGGACCCAGGTTTTAGCAGCGGCACCGACCGTTTTCTTTTTGGGGATGCGACCGTACAGCAACGAGGTTAAGTCCATCAGTTTGCGGTCTTTGACCTGTTCAGTGACGGAGTCTTTAACTTTGGTTAGGCGAGTTTGCGCCTCGACCAAAATCGATCGAGCCTCGTTGATGGCGCCTTGGGTTGGTAGGCTGGAATCAGCCATGCTGCCGCGAGTGTAAGCGATCGTGGCTGCCGACAGGTCTTGCAACAACTTGTGAGTCTGTGGGTCG
The DNA here is from genome assembly GCA_964543985.1 of uncultured Pirellulaceae bacterium. Lineage (GTDB taxonomy): Bacteria > Planctomycetota > Planctomycetia > Pirellulales > Pirellulaceae > CAJQPP01. The sequence continues at coordinate 45,851 of CAZJBW010000006.1, forward strand.
CAGTTGGACTTCTTTTGTTTTGACGAACTCTTTTTCTTTGGCTTTTTGGCACCATCGTTAACTTTGATGCTTCGGGCGTCGGGCAACCCGGTGCTACGAGTTGCTTGAGGTCGTACCAGGTAACAGTCTTTGCCTTTTTTGGCTCGCAGAGTTTTAATTCCGGCGATGGTGACCCATTCGCCTCGCCGGTCGTTCTTGCTGTGCAGTTGAGATGCAAAAACGGACCGAGCACTGGATTCAGAATCGCAAGCGGTGAATTGAAAACTTGGTGACGAGGCACCGGTGCGACCCCACTCGAAATAGGCGTACCAGTTGTTCTTTTTGTCCTGCACCATCGCCCCGTGATAGTACTTGTTACTGTCTTTGCCGTCCTGTGAAAACGATCCCATATCGCAAATGCGAACGGCCGAAAAATCTCCGTCAACAGTGGCGGGTGGGCCCCAGCACTGGAAGTCGTTGGGGCCGGTCCCTTTGGGATAGGTGTCGCGTCCCAGTTTGGTGGGTCGGCCCGAGTAGTTAGGTGACTTCAGGACGGTGGGGCCGGAACCGACAGCGGCGACTGTTGTGGACGCCGGGGCAGGGGAGGAGGCGGCTTTGCCGGCTGCCTTTTTGGCGACCTTCTTCTTGGCAGCTTTCTTTTTCTTTTTCGCTACCTTTTTCTTAGCAGCCTTCTTCTTGGTTGTCTTCTTCTTGGTTGCTTTTTTCTTGGTTGCTTTTTTCTTAGTGGCCTTTTTGGCGCTCTTGGTCTTTACTTTCTTTTTCTTGGTTGCCTTCTTTTTAGTTT
>CAZJBW010000006.1:46734-87689 GCA_964543985.1 uncultured Pirellulaceae bacterium
TTTTTGGCGCTCTTGGTCTTTACTTTCTTTTTCTTGGTTGCCTTCTTTTTAGTTTTTTTGGCGACCTTCTTCTTTGATGTTTTCTTCTTTTTTGATTTCTTGGCAGCTTTCTTCTTTGCCGTTTTCTTCACCGTCTTTTTCACGGTCTTCTTTTTAGTGGCCTTCTTCTTGGCGGTTTTCTTTTTTGTCGCTTTCTTTTTGGCCATGATTGTATTCTCGATTGAAGAAGCGGTGGTTGGTGTGATGATTGGCGGGCTTGCAAGGGTAATCAACTGTGGTGGGAAGTTACCAGAACTTCCACCACTTTTTTGTATCGTCGTGCGTGTCGTTTGTCGGCGTCATGGTAGACGTTTGGTCCATTGTAGACGTCGTTGTGTTGTTTGGTTTTGATTGTATTGAGGATGGTTCGACCCAACGTTGGCGTTGGATGTGTTCGGTCGGTTGTCGACCATGTTTTCGTTCGATGCGTCGAACCTGTTCCTGGAATTGGCGACCTTTTTCAGGATCGACCATGGCCACGAAGTTAGCGTAACCAGTAATCGCGGCCATGACATTGGGTGAATTCCCCCAGGTCTTTCCGGCTGGTCCATCGCGTTCGATTTGGTGCAGAGTAGCTCGGAAATTCCGCAACTGTTTTCGAGAAACGTTGACTCGTTGATTGACGGTTAGGCCCGTGACTTCCAGGCGTTGACCGGACCGCAGGACACGAGTTTTGTTTGGGTGCACGATGAAGTTTTCGTCTTCGATCACGTGTTTGATACGGCGGATGGCTCGGCCAACATTGGCTTGCGAATCCTTGCTGGAAAACGTGATGTCGTCGGCGTAGCGAGTGTATGTGAATCCCATTTGTTCGGCGATTCGGTGCAGGCGAGCATCCAGTCCTCGGCAGATGAGATTCGTGATCGCCGGGCTCGTTGGCGCGCCTTGGGGTAAGAATCTTTCGCCCTTAGCAACGTAAAATTTTTGCATGTCAATTTCGACTTCGCGTACGTCACTTTCTGAGCAGATCATGGTTAAGACGACCGCCACCGATTCGCTGAAGCCGATGTTGCGAAACACGCCTTTGATGCGGCGGTAGGTGACCGTGGGAAAGAAGTTTTCAATGTCTAGATTGATGACCACTTTGGCGCCAACGTGCGGTTGAGCGTTGGTGACGATCGAACGGCTGGGACGGAAACCGTGAGCGGCATCATTCAATTCGATGGGTACGAAAATGTTGTCCAGCACCCAACGCTGGGCATGTTTCAGGCGTGGCATCGGTGCAGAGATTTGCCGAATACCGCCCGTCTTTTTCTTGATCAGGAAGCGGCGGTAGTGAGTCGTTCCCGAGGTCTTGCGTCCAAAGGCCAAGTAACGCAGCAGGCCGACGCTGCATTTCATGGCCTGGGCCAGTTGAGCGACGTCGCCGATATGCTGTAGGCCGTGGCGAGTCAAGCGTTGTAGGTCGGGTTCGTTATTGGATAGTCCGCCCGAATGTGCGGGACCCAGGTAATTGATTTCCGATTCTTTTTTACGAGTCCACGCGGCGGCCCGTTCCTGGCGTTCGCGTAGTTTGCGTTCTTTATTTTCGAGACGTTTCTTTTTTGATTCTTGCAGTCGTTGTTTGCGTTGTTGACGTTTGATTTGCTCGACATTTTTGAGCTGTCGATTTTCGTAGGTCAGTTTGCGGAGTTCGCGTTGCAGTTCGCCTTGACGAGTGATTTCGGCGGCAGGACTAGATGGGATGTCGCGATCGTCGGGCCAGAAACCCAGTCGAATCATCTCGGCCAAAATAACTTCGGCGCGGGACGTTTCTCGAATGCGATCGTAAATTTCCTGGCGTCGGCTCATGGTTTCGTTGGCGTTGAGATAGAAAGTAAAAAGTGATGGGAATTAAAGCGATGGGAAGGTAAAAATGGCGGCCTGCAAACCTTCGAAAGGCTCCCAGGACTGGATCGTCTCAACTCAAGTGGGCTGACTATCGGCGTCGAATTCAATTCTCGGAATTGATACCGGAATTGACGCCGATAGTCGTACGCCCACACAGTCAAGAGCGAGTCAGTGAAGCGGTTCAACTCTTTATGCATGGATGGCGATACGCCAACCGGGTTGCAAGGCTCGTTGCAGGCCGCCCAGTTTTGTTGGCAACAAGTGCCGTGTACGAAAATGCGGAGGCCGACCATTCACCCTTCGATAGGCTCCCAGGACTGGATCGTCTCAACTCAAGTGGGCTGACTACTGGTACGATTAAAAGTTCTTGGAACTTATACCGTTTAACGTACCAGTAGTCGTACGCCCACACAGTCAAGAGCGAGTCAGTGAAGCGGTTCATCTCTTTATGCATGGATGGCGATACGCCAACCGGGTTGCAAGGCTCAAGATGGCCGACCCCGCATGTTTTCATTGTGTTTGGTGTGTGTTAGCTAAGTAGTCTCGCGAATAAACTCGATTTTGATTTCTGATTGTGTTGGATTCGTAGGGCCAGCATGTGTTCGCAGGGCCCTTTACGCATTTTGTTTTGTTGAAAAAAGTTGCAAGTGCAGCGACCTTCCAGGACTTGTTGATCCGATCCGACTCGCAAAAAGACCTCCATGGATTTGCGATCGTTGACCGTGCCTTCGATTTCAAAAGCGCCGTCGGCGCCCGGGCGATGTGCGGTGATTTCGACTTGTTGTTCGTCGACAAAGCGGTTGGCGGATGCTTCACGCTCGTTGGTAAATCGTAACTGATCCAATGGCAGCGGTGTGCGGCTGAGTTCGCGAGCTCGATAAACATTTTTCTTCAAGTCCCAGATCGCGCGACCCGCTTGCGTGTAGGCCGCCAGGGCACCCATCACAACTGAGCGGTCCAGCCCTAGGCGTTTTGCCAGGGAATCGGGAGCCTCGAACCAGTTTTCTTTGAGCGCCATGAAGACGCGTTGTTTCGTGTCGTTGTCGACGTCCGCCCGGGGAGCCAGTAAATCGAAGTTGCCGGATTGAGACCAGTTGTTTGTGGTCCAGCCGGAAAGGCCCAATGTAAACGCCATGTCTCCCAGGTCTGCCAAATAGAACGAGGGCATCCCGGATCCCAACAAGTGAACGTGGAATGATTTGGCTTGAGCCACCAAACGTTCAAGGATGTGCAAACGTCGTCGACCCCAGACTCGGATTTCATGCGACTGGTCGCCGGTGTAGATCGACCGAGGACACAACAGCGTTTTGTTCCAAGGATCAAAGACGATTTGTACTGGCTTGCCAGGATGCAGAATGTATCGAATCGATCGAGGGCCAAGTAGTTCCTTGTTGCGTCGCAGCACAAAGCAGATGTTGTGAACATCCATGGGATGCAACTGGAACGAGATCATTGGCAAAGACATGGCCGAACTGACTTGCAAGAACCCGCGAACCCAACTGTCTGGCAGGTCGATCTTCACTTCTTTGTGTTCGGCATTGCCAGTGGTTTGTATTTCGAAACCAGTTGGATCGACTTCCAATCGCGTTTCTTTGTAGGTTCGAATTTTCTGGAACTCGTTGTACAGATCGGCCGAGTAATCGATGTTGGTCGTGCCACACGCGAACTCGTCTACATTTTTGAAGACTTCGTAACTGGCACTCAATCGACCGTAGCTGGATTCATCTTCGCTGAAGCACTCAAAAAAGACTTCGTCAGGGTGTACCGTGATCACCGGGTCCAAGATGATCCAAAGGTCGCGATCGCGACTGTAAAGATATCGAAAGTAGTTGTTCTGTGCCTGGTAGTAATTGGACATCCGCTTGGCTTGGCTGTTGCGGAGTTGTTGCAATTCTGCGCGAACTTTTTCAAGTTTCGCGGCGACATCCGCTTTCTGTGCGGCAACGGCGATCCAATCGATCTCGTCCTGTTGGGCTCGCCATTCCAGGTAGGCGGTGCGGTCTTTGGGTTTCCAGCGTAGATCAGAAATGACCACGTCGTGCAATGCACTGATGGCTTCGCGGAACTCGATCGACTGTTGGATAGCGCCGCGGAAATAGGTTGGTTCACGTAACAGGTCGGGCGCGAACGACATGTTGGTTTCCGAGCCTGTATTGTCTACGGAGCTGTTACCAGAATAGGAGTAGCTGAATTCCATCTTAGCGGACCTCCAGCGGTTTCAATCGGATGGGCAATTCGATGTCCGGGTAGGTTTCGTGCAGTTGTAACATGGCTTCGATGGTGCGGGCGCGGTCGCCGATCGCACAGGTGGCCGAGATGCGATCCAGGACGTGGCTGATAGTTTCGGCTGCTTCTCGATTCTTGACCGCCTCGTTTTGAAGGAACTCAAGCACACGATCTTTGGCTACTCGACTTTTGTTGACTCGCGACAGGATGCTAACGAAGTATGGTGTCAGCTTTTTAATACGATCGGGGTGATCAGCGGCATATTCCGCCAGAAAATTTGAGGCAAACAGTTGCAAGTCCGTAGATGGATGCTCGCTGAGTTTGACAAGGTATTCGGGGCCGTGCTCTTTCGAAAACCGTTTGGTAATCATGTTGCGTCCGAATTGTTGGACGTCTTCACGAACGCTGTCGCAGATACTGATCAGTACCTCGGGTGTCAGGTCCTGGTCCTGAGTTTTTTGCTCGAAGAATTCGAAACCGAATTGTCGCGAATCTTCCCAGCGGGAATCGAGGATACGTACTCCCGTGGCTAGTTCCGCGCGGATGCGGTCGACTTGCGAATGGAACATGTTCCAGGCCGCTTGCCGAACGGTCAGTACCGGATTGTTGGACAATTTCACGATCTGGTTGACTGAGACCGTAGCGGGATCGACGTGCGTTGGCAGTAGGTGCCCGCCAACTTCTTGAGCCGGACCGCTTCGGGAATTCAATAGCTGGTGTACCGTTTCCGGACTGACATGCTGCAAGTGTTCTGCCAGGTCCTTGCGGATAACTTGCGAGGTGTGGGTGGGCACGCCATCGGGGGCACCAGGCGCCAACAGCCGTTGAATCAAGGCGTCACTGATGGCTCGACCGAATTCGGAATTTCGATCTGCCAAGCGTTTGACGACCGGTCGAATTTCTCCGCGGACGTCATCCAGTGGATGGCAAGTCAGCCCGGCCAGCATCGAGACGTTGTTCAGCAGAGCCTCGTCGGGCAGTTCCGAGATCACTTTGATGCCCATCGAGCGGACGGGTGGATGGGTGGCGTCCAACATGGCTCGCAGGATTGGTTCGGTCGGTTGCTTGGCAAAGGTTTTGTGTCCCAACACGACGTTTCCCGCGAAAGATTGGACTTCGGGCAACAGGCTGGCCAACAGATCGCAGATGACTGGTTGGCCTAGCGAGTAAACGGGTTCGTTGAACTGAGGGCGTTGCAGAGCGGTCGCTACGTCGCCAGCGATTTTGGCTTGCTGCACGTGCTCGTTTTCTTCGGCTCCTTGCAGGAAGGCGATCAGTCTGCCGGCCAGAGCTTGAATCGGTGTTGCATCGCTGGGCAGCGAGTGCAGAGATTCCATACCGACTGTGCGAGTATCGGCGAAGTGGCTGGTCAAAATTTGGTAGGCGAAATCGATGTCGCCAAAGAATAGGTTGCGGTTGGATTCGATCCAAGTCCTTGCTTGCTGGCGAGCGGTCTGCAGAGGGCACTGGGCCAAGGCTTGTACAAGTTCAAGATCGGGCTTGGTCGGATCGTAGCGATCGACGGCCATGTCCAGCGCCAATTGGTTGGTGATCTCGTATTTGGCACTCAACAACACCATGATGGCGTCCAGCGGCATTTCTTGGCAAAACGATTTGCATTCGCCGAGGACTCGCGCGGCGAACTCGTGCACCAGCCGACAGCGACTATCGCCAAGCAAGTGCAGTAGGCCACGCGGTTGATCCTTCCACAGCTGAACGAAAGCCGCCTCGTTGCCGCTGTGCATGGGCGAATCGATCTGTTGCCCATGCAAAGCGTGCACTTTCAGCCGCTTTGAATCCGAGCCGTAACGGCCACTGCTGCCAAATAGAATGTTGCTGAACGCCCAGTAACCGCTGAATGGCGGCATCTGGAATTCGCGAATCGTATTGGTTCGCCAGTCGTACTGGGTCGACGTAAATGTGGCGGCGGCATCTTCGTCACGAAAGGGCAGCAATACACCGACGGCCATCGGTACGAAGTCGGTGTCGTTCCCATTTCCAAGTCGACTAAGGATACGCCAAACCCGGCGCCGCATGTAATTGCGAGTGTGACTACTAAATGCTTTCGAGGGATTGTCGCCCAATGTCGGTAGTTGGTAATTGCGGTAGTAATAACTGGGACGACGAAATGTTCCGTGTTGCTTTTCAAAACGAAAGGCCAGCAAACCGAATACTTGTCCATCTCGACGTAGTTCGGCAGCCTTAAAAACGCGTCGTAAGGGGCGAAAGAATGGCGGCGCGAAGGGGACCGTTTCAATGGCTTTCAGTAACGTGCGGCGAGCAATTTCGTTGTCGATGTAGTACAAAGCGTTCAGCAAATCGGGCGAGTACTGTTTGCCAATTCCATCGACAAAGGCGTTGCAGAAATTGTCGGCTGCGTCATCTTTCATGTAGGCAAGCAACGGTTCGGGCAACGAATCGATCGCCTGGCGAATCAACGAATCTCGCTGTCGTTGGTCAACGACCAATCGCAAAGACTGCGAGGCGATTTGTTTGACGTGCTCGCGGACTTGCGGTCGACTGGCGATGCGTTCCAGAATTCTAGCGGACCCTGGTTGCCCGATTCGACCTAATGCCCACGCGATGCAATAGTCGGTCATCTCCTCTTTACCGACATAGTCTTCCAGTAAGGGGATAGCGTCTTGCAGTTTCAATTCCCCGGCACGCCAGATGGCTCGCGACAGTTTCCAGGTGTTGGTGCTGTTGAAGCCTTCGCGAATTCGTTGCAGAACTGCTGCGTCGCGATTGGCGTCATCGGCTGGCGAGTTCGGTTTAGATTGAGGGGTGGGGTCGGGGGCTAAGCCTTCGGTGTAACCTTTTTTGGTCTTCGATTCGACCAAGAACTTGAAAACCGCGTCAGCCTCAGAGCGTGAAACGGCGGTTGGTGTGCGAGTCCCTTCGCGAAGAGCTGATCCGCGGCGGCCGTATCGAAAATTGACGACAAACCGATCGGTACCTACCTCGCACAGATCGACTTCGTAGATTTTATCTGATCGCCCTTGTTTAAAGCTGAGTGTAGTTTGCTTGATAAGCTTCACAACGCGGTCCCCGAGTTTTCAAACCCTTCCTAAGAATTGAAACTTAAGGCACAGCAATGGGTGGGTCAATCAGACGGGTCGAGCAGCGAACGAAGTTGCCAGCAATCGTTTTTATTGTCTCTGCCCGATTGACGGGTCTCGGTAGTGACAGCTTTGAAGTCGGATGAACGTGGTCGCACTCGGATTTTTGGCTTCGAAAAATCACGCCAATCTTAAGTCTGAATGGCTCCGTAAAGTGCGTACTGGTACAGGGGGATCCTTGCAGCATTTTGGTGAACGCCTTTTTCAGCACCCAACTCGATAAGTTGCTGGGCAGACCTTATTGCCACGACATTCATGTCTAACTGGGCATGCTGGGACAAGATTCTGCGTCTCGGACATTTTTCGCAGGTCCTTTTGGCGGGTCATTGGTTAAATGTCTTTTGGCAAAGTAATTCGGGCATTGTCTAGCCATTATTCAAGGTAATTCTCTAAACAAACGTTGAATTCCAAGCGAATTGACGACGCAAACGTTGAATTCTAAGCGAATTGACGATGGACAAAGCTCATTTACGGTCAAATGCCATACCTTAGGAGCCGTCGGACCCGTAGGAAACGACCTGACAGTCAGGATATGCCGGTTTTGGTTAAATTACCGGACTGCCTGATGGCATTTAGGGTGGTAAAATGAATATAGTCAGGGGAGTTCGTCAAAAAACTCGATGACTTTATAGGACGAACCCAACAACTCAGGAAATGCATAGTATGACCCATCGTTCTCATAGTGGTAACAAGAAGGTTGCCGTCGCTGTATCACCCTCCCACACCTCCACCAAACATCGCTGGCGTATTCTATTCGCAGCCATGTTCTTCTTGGTTTGGTTTCTAGTAGCTCAACAAGCTTGGGCGCAATCGGATACCGATTCGGAGATCAGCGAAGAGGAAGCTGCGGCACAGGCCGAAGAGAATGCTGAAAAGGAATTCGACTTTTTCGGTGACTCGTATCCGAAATCGGTGGAACAGCTTCGCGAGATGGAAAAGCACTTTGCCAAGCTGGCAGAAGAGGTGGCCGGAGCAACGGTCAATATTCGCGTTGGCCAAAGCCAAGGCACTGGTGTAATCGTTAGCCGTGATGGCTACATCATGACGGCGGCTCATGTGATTGGTGGCGCTGGTCGACAGGCGACAATTCTATTGCCAGATGAAACCGTATTGACTGCTACGACTTTGGGATTGAATCGAACTGTCGATTCCGGATTGCTTAAAATCACCAATGAAGAAGGAAAAAAGTATCCCTACTTAAACTTAGGTGTCTCGGACGACTTGAAGCTGGGACAGTGGGTCATGGCGATCGGTCACCCTGGTGGCTGGGACAAAGAACGTGGCTTGGTTTACCGAGTCGGTCGTATTCTGATCAAAAACGATACGTCAATGTCCACAGACTGCAGTCTGGTGGGCGGTGACAGTGGCGGGCCTTTGGTCGATATGGAAGGCAATCTAATTGGCATTCACAGCCGAATTGGTGGCCGACTGACAGATAACATTCACGTTCCCGTCGATCTTTATTCGGAGCAGTGGGACGATTTAACGAATAGTCGTGATTGGGGTCGCGGAATTGGTGGCTCGAACCCAGCTAACGAACCTTGGATGGGACTTTCGTTTGGTGGTACCCGCACAGAAATCAGTCGAGTTAACGAAAACGGACCTGCCGACAAAGCAGGTATCGAGGTTGGCGATGTGTTGATCGAGGTTGATGGCAGACGCACGACCTCGCGGAACGCCTTTTCTCGTGCCTTCCAACAGTACAATCCTGGCGACGAAGTCAAAGTCAAAGTTAGACGCGATGGTGAAGTCTTAGAATTAGATTTGACGTTCGGTTCTCAAGCTGACCGTCGTCGCAACCGTTAAACAAACCTACAAGCTGCTATTTATCTGCTGATTATTCATACCATGACGATACAGAAAATGAACTCATTGAAATTCTCATTGGCATTCCTGGCCGGTTGGTGTTTGTGCCTACTTCCGACGCAAGTGAATGCTTTCCAAGAAGCTCCCCCTGCAAGCAATCAATTGCAACAGGAGGAGCAAGAGGAAGCTGATAAGGCCAAAGACGCTGATGATAAAAGCGAAAAGTCGGATGCCAAACAAGAAGAGGCTGAAGAAAAACAGGAAGAGTCTTCGCCGCGTGACGGCGACAATCGACGACGAAACAACAATACTCGCCGTCGTCGACAAAGCAATCGCGGGCAAAACTCGCGAGCCAACACTGGGCTGCTTAGGACCTTCGCTCCGGTCATTAAAGAAACCGCGGAAGCCACCGTCAAAATCAAAAAGGGTGACGAAACAGTTGCATTGGGTGCCATTGTCTCGTCAGACGGTTTTGTCCTGACAAAACAAAGCGAATTGGAAGCACCTTTTTATTGCGAACTTCAAGACGGCACTAAATTGTCGGCCAGTGTTTATGGTGTCCACGACGCGACTGACTTGGCACTATTGAAAGTAGATTCCGAAGACAAGCTTCCAGTTATCTCTTGGAACGAGAATCAACCGGCCACGATCGGCAATTGGTTGGCAACGGTTCGCGATGATGATCGAGCCTTGAAAGTCGGAGTCGTAGGAGTGAATGCACGGCTGATTCGCCCGCAATCAGGTTTCATGGGTGTCAATTTGGGGCAAGTCGAAAACGGTGTGCAAATCACGAACGTCACGCCAGATTCGCCAGCCGAAAAAGGCGGACTGAAGGTCGACGATATCGTTACCCGCGTCAATATGGAGTCACTAACGGACATCAATAAATTGACCACTAAAGTCAAAAGCTTTCCACCAGGCGAAGAGATTCGCTTGACGGTAGTGCGTAATTCTCGTGAGGTCGTTTTGACGATCGTGCTGGGCGAAGAACGAGCATTGAATCCGAACCTGCAACGTAGTAACGCTCAAAACACCATGGGTGGCGAACTTAGTCAGCGTCGTCAGAATTTCCCAATGGCCGTACAACACGACACGTTCCTGTCTCCCGAAGATTGTGGCGGACCAGTCGTTAATCTGGACGGACAAGTGGTGGGGATCAACATTGCTAGATCGGGTCGCGTTTCTAGTTTGATGCTGCCAGCATCCGTGGTCCTTCCGGTCATTGAAGAATTAAAGACTGGGCAATTGGCCCCTGCGATTGTTCACAGACAGAAGATCCATAACATCAACCGTCGACTACAAGACTTGACGACTCAGCTTAGCTTGGCCGAAAACGCTGAAAGCTTGAAAGACGACGTTAAGAAGTTTACTCGCGAAGAGAAGAAACTACGCGAAGAACTGGAAGCTAAGATTCGCGATCGTATTCGTGCCGAGTTGGAATTGGAACTAGCAACGCAGAACAAAGAGGTTGCCAGCTCTGAGATCGAAGTTTTGGAGGCCGAACGCAAGAGACTTGTTACAGGTTCTAAGTAACCGTCATTCTCTGATCTGAAGAAACGAAACACAAAAGGCCGCTTAAGACATGTTACTTAAGCGGCCTTTTTATATGGTCAGCACAAGCCTCACTGGTCTTCCAATGGTTTGATAGAACTGGACTCTCGCGAAGATTCCAGGTAGGCGGCCAGTAAGATTTGAGCCGCTAGTTTGTCGAGACGCTGTTTGCGTTTTTTTTGAGTCAGACCGGATTGATTCAGTAGTTGCTGTGCGTGAGCTGTCGTGTAACGTTCGTCAAAGTAGGTGACGGGTATTTGAGTTACCTGAGTCAAATGTTGCCCAAATTTCCGAGCCTCTTTCGACTTCTTGCTTTCATCTCCTGACATATGGACAGGCAATCCAACAACGAAGCCAACGATTTTTTCCTGCTTAACCAGCTGTAAAAAAAACTGATCATCCATGCGTTGGTTGCGACGGCTGTAGTTCTCCAACGGGCTGGATAAGATCTGATCGGAATCACAAATCGAAATTCCGATTCGAACGGTGCCATAATCAATACCAGCTAAGCGGCCACGACTTGGGAAGCTAGATTCAGAATTCATAGAAGACGAGCAACTTGTGGGGTTGGTTACTTCGAAAGTCAGGGTTGCTCTTTGATCGGCTTGCGATCGGCTTCTGAGACAAAATAACCGTGTTCTAGAAAGGTGAGTGCAGCCATCAATACGGATTCGTCACGCATCATCGTGCTGTGCCATAGGTCTTGTTGGTAAAAGTCTGTGCCGCCAATCAAACGTGCCTCGTCAACTGTGACGACCAAGTCATTGTCACCTTCGATCCAAGGGTTTTCAATGTAACTGCTTTCGGGACTGGCACCGGCGATCACGCCAAATTCGAAAGAGGGTGTTGCCAATTGTTTGGAGGTGTCGTCCCAGCCGCGCTCCGAAAGTTGTTGACCCGCAGTACCCCAAAACGTTTTGAAAATCAAATTGTCTTTCAAAACACTGGCCAGTCGCGAACCGTGATTGGGTGGTCCCAACATTACCATGCGATGGAAACGAGGATCACTTTCCGGGTTGATGGTGCCCAAGTAGTAACGGACCACGATGTTGCCCATACTGTGCCCCAAGAAACTGATCTCGTCCACTCCGGGCATATGTTCGATGACACTGGCCAAAGCTCTAGCATGTTCGTCGATGCTGGTGCGAGTGCTGGCGTAGCCAATGTTTGCGACTTGGATATCACTGTTTTGCTGGATGTGATTTTCCAACAGAGTCATTGCGCCACGAGTTCGCGTTAAGCCGTGCAATACAATGACTACTCGCCCAGTCATCGGTCCAAGTGACTTGTCCTGCAGCGTGGAGTCCAAGCGTTTTTTGCAGGCTGCTTTGGTGCCCCAAGCTAGACGAAAATCCTGAGGACTCAAAAGACGGTAGTGGCCAGTGAGCACATTTTGCTGAATACGATAGCCATGTTGGTAAATCCAGTCGGTCCACAACTGTTTACCACCCATCGTCGGCGTGGGGATATTGAATTTTGATTGATTGGATTCGGTTTGTCCTGATTCCGAATGCTTAGATGGATCCGGTTCCTGGGCATCTAACGAGTTCTGGCCAGTTGCAACCATCAAACATCCTATGCAAATCGTAATGAGTCGTTTCGTGGTCATGGTGACATTATTTATGATTCTGCGAATAAGGCAAACAAACTTAGTCCAGTAAACGTGACGCTATAAATACTCGTCCATTTCTCGAGATTCCAGCTCGGTCACTACCTTTTTGATAGCTGACTCATCTGTTTTGTCGGCCACCAAGGTAGCGTCAGGCGTATGGATGACAATGCAGTTTTCCATGCCCAGCGTAACAATCAAATGGTCTTCGGTACTGCGAACGATGGAATTGGTTGTGTCCAGGCACAAGTGCTTGCCCAGGGCTGCGTTGCCATGTTCGTCGACTCCGCTAAGCCGTGGCACTGCTGTCCAGTTGCCGACATCGTCCCAGTCAAAGGGAGCCTGCATGACGCACACATTGTCGTATCGTTCCATGACGGCGTAGTCGATGGATTTGCCTTTAATGGCGGTAAATTCACGCTGAAATACTTCGTTGAAATCCGGCTGGCCAACGGCTTGGCCGATCGTTTCGATGTGACCGTACATTTCGGGTTCGAATGTCTGCAAGGCTTTCAAAATGGTTTTTGCTCGCCACAGAAAGATTCCGGCGTTCCAATAGAACTCGCCAGATTGCACAAACGATTCGGCGGTCTTCAAATCTGGCTTTTCGCGAAATTGCTTGACCTTCCAAACGTCATTAGCAAGCTCGGCATCTCGTTGGATATATCCAAAGACTTGAGCAGGGTAGGTGGGTTTGATTCCGAAGGTAACGATTCGTGTTTCGTCCTGCTCCAGAACTTCCAACCCTGTTTTGACTGCCTGGTGGAACTTGTCGACTTGTTGAATGACGTGGTCGGCAGGCATGACAAGCATCGCAGCGTCTGGATCGTTGGCGGCGATCATCGCAGCAGCGACGCCAATGCACGGTGCCGTGTCGCGTTTGCATGGTTCACCAACGATGCCGTTTAGGTCCAATGCGGGCAGTTGGCTTTTAGTGGCTTCGACCAAACGTTGGTTGGTTAGCACCAAAATTTGATTGTTGTCGCACAAGCCGTTAAGCCGCGCGACGGTCGCTTGAAGCATCGATCCATCGCCAACCAAATTGAGCAACTGTTTGGGCTTCTGGCGTCGACTAGCTGGCCAAAAGCGAGTGCCTGATCCACCCGCCATGATGGTTGCATACAACATTAAAACGTCCTTGTTTGATTTGAGGGGGAGCCGTTGTCCTAATGACTGATCAGTCTTGGTGCTTACAAACCAAGGAACGTGGGCTTGTCGATTTCGGTGGCACCATTCAACGCCTCTTTTAGACGTTGTGAATCCAAAACTAAATGCGGGTCAATTTCGATCGGCACATTCTCTGCGACACTGACACCGACTTCGTTAAGGATCCGCCGGGCCTGCCGCATCATGGATTCTTGTGCCGTTTTGGCTGTGGAATGACTTTCCGTGGCAGCATTTTTAACTGGCGAGAACGCCTCTTGTGGGTCGACTTCGACGACAATCGAGTGGCTGGCCATGGGAAGCAAGTCGAAAATGAATCGTTCGAATTTGATGGCGTTTGGCTGTTCGGGTTTAACGAGAGTTCCTGTTGAGTCAACGTACGGAACTTTTTTGTGAGCCAGGTGAAACGGTAACGCGTCGGCATGATCAGTCATCCGATCCAGAAACTTAACATCAAAAATGTGTACTGCGATGTTGCCAGCCCACAATGCTAACCCGCCATTGTCAGTGGTTTTGCGAGCGACCGTTTCGGGCAAATCACTGTATTCAATGATTTGTACTTTCCCGTCGATCGACACGATGTTGCCCACCTTTTGTAAGGGGTCGGTCTTGGGAACTGCCTGAGAACTTACCTCAGACTTGGCTAAAACATGATAACCCAATGTGGCCTCGTCGCAGATTTGGGCCAATGGATTATCAATTTGACAGTAAAAGATTTGAGAAAGTTCGCGCTGTTTCACATCCGCCAAACAGCCGCTGTTATCAAAGGCGGCCAACATGCCACCGTGTCCGTCGGGACTGGCAAATAGTTTTCCTTTTTCGGCCAACAGGATTTTGCCTGTTTCGCAATCGACGGCCGGCATCGTGCCTTGGCAAAAAATTTGGCAAGCGTCCTTGGGGTAACCAAACCAATCGTGATCATTCAAAAAGTCAGCCGTTTCTTGGTGAGTCGCCGGGCTGGTCATCACATACAGCGGCACGACAGATCCGTATTTGTGATTCAGTGCCATCAGCTTGTCGATATGGATTTGAAAGAGAGTGCGCTTAGTCACCGGGCCAAGTGGGTACATGCCTTTGGGGTGATCGAATCCCAAGCGACTTCCCTGACCGCCAGCCACCAGGATCATGCCAACTTTGCCAGAATTTAATAATTGGCTGCCACACTCTTCCGCTTCTGCTCGCGAAAAATGGTTGCTCGTCGTATCACCCAGACGCAATGCAACCGGCGGTTCCGCTCGACTTGCAAGTTCGGCCCAAGCATCCGATGCGCCGAACTTTTGAAAGAGTGTAGCGATCTGTGCCAAGTCGATCTCGGCAATTTGATTCTTTAACGATTGTTGTTGGTCACTCGATAGTTCTTCGATGAAGGCCAGTAAATGTTCTTGCTGGTGGGCAGATAGTTCAGACATAAGTTTCTGGTAAGAGTTTATTGAGGGGTTTGGGTAGGTGTAATTGTCTAAGCAGCATGAGTTTCTGATTGGTGTTCCGCACTGGTCGCTACGATTTCGATAACGACCTCGTCATTGCAGCTCAGGTCGGTCTTGCGAACCTCCAGGCGGATTCCATGGCGTTCTTCGTCCGTCGTTTTGATCTCGGCGTTGGATCCTTGAGCAACCCGGCAATAAAGTTCAGGTTGGTTTTGCAAGACTGGCCAAAACGGGATATGAACGACACTAACTTGTTGACCGTCTTCGAATGGACAGCGAACCATGGCTACGACGCTGCGAGTATCCGATGTTTGCCAACAGGCGATGTTCTGTACTAACGTCGGGTCTCGCTGGAACTCCATTTGCACGCTGTCCCAAACAGTAGACTCCTCAGATGGTAATTCGTCGTCCGGAAGAGTCACGTCAGAATTTGTATCGGTGATGGATTCTTCGTTATTGGCTAGGGAGGATTCGATCAATGGGTCAACGACCTGGTC
Source organism: uncultured Pirellulaceae bacterium (assembly GCA_964543985.1). Lineage (GTDB taxonomy): Bacteria > Planctomycetota > Planctomycetia > Pirellulales > Pirellulaceae > CAJQPP01. Next base: position 62,003 of record CAZJBW010000006.1, read on the forward strand.
AGGGATTGGGTTTGCCGATACAGGTGAGTCGACGATTTCGAGTAGTTGAAATCGATAGCCAGATTTTCTTAGTAATGTCGGGCCAGCTAATGTAACCAGTACGGGGGTGATCAACATCCACGCGAATGCAAAACTAGGCGCCCAAACGGCGAACAAAACAATGCTGACGATCCCTAGTACGAAACGTTGCCAACGAACAAATCGATGACGCGAATCTGATTTTGGAATCATTTGAGTCACTGACAGCAGGCAAGCGCCGACCAACAGCAACTGAATTCCATGGCCTCGGTAATCCACCAACCAGCAGCAGGCGAAACCTACCATGGCGGTTAGCGTTGTCGCACCCAGTGCCAAAGAATCGTAGATGTCACTGCGCGAGAATGGTGCTGTTTTTGATCTAGCGATTTCAGAATCAGACATAAGTTCTGCGTCAGGGTAAGGATGGAAAAGCCCGCGTCGTGGCAAAATTGCCTGGGTCATTAGCTCGCAGTAAAAGCGATGGGGCGTAGCCGAACACTGCGATGATAGATGATTCCAGCACCCCCACAAACGGCATTTTGTCTTGGCAGCAGGGCCGGTTTGACGTTCACGGCCCGCTTTTCAGATCTTAGATTCTCGAACTGGCGTGTTTTTCGTGTGGCTGGGTGCAGGTTGGTTCGTTCTGGTAATGAAAACGGGCGTGATGAATTGGCCAACGTGGAAAGGTATTCTTGGTAGGCCAACAAAAAAACGCACTTCTTCGAATGAAGAGTGCGTTTGATTTGATGCTTGGTTTAACCGTTGTTGGCCTAGGCAGAGGCGGTCGATGTTACCGCTTCGGAAATCTTGCTGGCGGCTTCCGTCGACTCCCAAGTGAAGTCTGGATCGTTGCGTCCAAAGTGACCACCCGCTGCGGTCTTGCGAAAGATTGGGCGACGTAGTTTTAGGTAGTCGATGATGCCAGCGGGTGACAATGGAAAGACCTTCTTGATCGCCTCGCAGATTTGGCTGTCGTCGACTTTGCCGGTTCCTTGAGTATCAACATGGACACTGACTGGATCGCTAACGCCGATAGCGTAAGCCAATTGAACCTCGCAACGACTCGCTAGTCCGGAGGCCACTACATTTTTGGCTACGTGACGTGCCATGTAAGCGGCACTGCGGTCAACCTTGGTCGAGTCCTTGCCACTGAATGCACCGCCACCATGTCGTCCCCAGCCACCGTAGGTATCGACAATGATCTTACGACCAGTCAAACCACAGTCACCATGCGGGCCACCGATCACAAACTTCCCAGTTGGGTTGATGTGGTAGGTGACGCTACCATCGTCCATGCCTTCGGGCAGCAACGGTTTGATGACTTTGTTGACGATGAAGTCCTGGATAGTATCGTTTTCGACGACCTCGTTGTGTTGAGTGGAAACGACAACCGTGTCGACTCGTACGGGCTTGAATCCGTCGTACTCAACCGTGACTTGGCTTTTTGAATCAGGACGCAACCAATCGACTTCACCGCTGAAGCGAGCTTGATTCAGACGCTCCAGAATTTTGTGAGAAAGAGCGATGGGCAATGGCATTAGTTCTTCGGTGTCGTCACAAGCGAAACCGAACATCAGTCCTTGGTCACCAGCACCGATCGATTTACCGGTCGAGTCATTAGCATCGACGCCTTGCGCGATGTCGGGACTCTGTTGATCAAGTTTGACGATCACTTCACAAGAATCGCAACCGATCCCCGTGTTAGCGTCTGTGTAGCCGACTTCTCGCATGACACCGCGAACGATCTGTTCCACATTGACGTCGGCTTGCGAGGTAATCTCGCCGGCGATCACTGCCAGCTCGGTGGTCACCATGGTTTCACAGGCGACCCGACTGTTTGGGTCTTGGGCCAACATGGCGTCCAAAACACCGTCAGAAATTTGGTCAGCCAGTTTATCGGGGTGCCCCATGCTTACCGATTCGCTGGTAAATAGATACTTGCCTGAGCTCACACTTCGCTCCATTGGTCATTAGGTTGATATGATTATTCTGACGATTTGAAACCGTCGTTTTTGGATTTTCAGGAGCGAACATTGTAGCTTGGGTGACAGGGAATGCTCAACCAGCAAAAACGCACCACTCAGCAAACGAAGGAAATATCCTATTTCAGCGGAAAACATGCTACCGTTGTTGTTCCACAATGGCGGTACTGGCGGGTGGTGCAGAAACCCTCGCTCCGGGCGGGAGAGTCACGAGGAACGAGCGGGGAGGGCAGGAAGCCAAGATTCTGCTCGTTTTGCGTCGGGCACTTTTCAAAGTTCGTGGGCTTGCTTGGTTTCAACTACGCAACAACGCAACAAAAAAAAAGCGACTCGGGATTTGCCCGAGGTCGCCTGTTCGTTTTTTGTTCAATCCAACTTGTCGCCAATACCTTGATTAGCTTACTTGTCGTCTTCGGTTGGGTAGACTCGATCTTGATCGCGGACGTACGAAACTTTGCCGGCAACGATCGCCTGTTCGACGTAGGTGCGATAATCCAGAGGTGCACCATTTAGGATCAAGATGTCTGCATCTTTTCCTTTTTCGATGCTACCAATGCGATCTTCCAAGCCCATCATGCGAGCTGGAACGATTGTCAGAGCTTCCAGAGCGGTTTGCTCGTCAGCTCCGCCACGTACTGAAAAAGCAGCTTCCAAAGGTAAGCTGGAAAGGTCACGACCGGCCAATCCACCCATGCTGATCGAGTTTCCAAGTGTGGCGATGGCAAACGGGACACCGGAATCTTGAAAGATTTTTGGTGACTCGATAAAGCTTCCAGAATTATCTTCACGGCCAGGTTGAGCTCTGCGTCGTTGTCGAGGGGTGTAGATAACGCCAACGTCAGCGGCACCCAATTCTTGTCCCAAGACCCAAGCTTCGATTCCACCTTCGATAATGATGTCGTAGCCAAGTTCATCGGCCAAGTCGACCATGTCACGAATTTCGTCAACCGTGTTGGCACGAATCCGCATGGAAACTTCTCGTTTCAGCAGTTTCATCAATTCTGCGTTGGCGCCACCACGGTTTGTACGAGTACGTTGTGCCCCAGCAGTTTGACCACCGGTTCGGCCAGCGCCACGAGTCGGTCTGGCGTTCGAAGAGCTTTCTTTCGTCTCTTTTTCTTTTTCGATTTGCTCTTTCAACTTCTTCATTTGGACTCGCCAATTATGTCGTTGCAAGGCGCCATTCAAAGCACCCGGTGCGGGGCTATAGAAGGCGTTTTCTTTCATCAACATGGCGTCAAGGTTGCCGAAGCTCATCTTCAGCACGGCCATCTTTCGAGGTTGTTCGCGAGTCGGCGGAGCTGGTGTGATTGGTTCTGTTGGAATGACGGGCAAGCCACAACAGGGACACAGTGCTGTGTCCTCGTCGCCATAATCCAACATCGATTCCGTCAGGTATTCTTCCAGAGGTTCTTCCAAACCTGGGAAAATCTCCATGGGACTTCCATCTTCCGATCGGCGTCCGAATCGACCGCGACCCGCTGTCATTTCGATACAGCCAGTCGTGATGCCGACCCCCAGCGAATACTTGATGTTTCGATCAAAGGGATCCAGAGCGTCTTCTAGTTTGTCACGTTGGCCGGGAGCTCCTCGTAGACCGACGCCACGCATACTGACGGCCACAAAACCGGGCGTGATTGTGCGACCCGAGGCGTCGATGACAGTAGCGTCTTCAGGCACTTCGATGGATTGGCCAACGTCCAAGATTTTTCCGTCTTGAACCAGGATCGTCCCTTGGCGAATCATCGAGCCGGTGACCGTGTGGATGTCTCCACCAACGATCGCCAAAACCTCAGAAGATGATTTCTTGTCATCTTCCTTGTCTTTGCTTTCGTCTTCTTTTTTGTCTTCCGTTTTGGCCGCTTCTTGCTTGACTGGCGCGGATTTTTCCTGCGCCACTACCGGTGCTGTAGCGATAGCCAATATGCAAACGATAAGGCAGTAACTGAATAGATTAGTTTTCATAGGTCAATTTCCCGTCAAGGAAGACTTTTTGCAGTTGGCTTCCAGTTTCCATTGGATCTCCATCAAAGACTAGAAAGTTCGCTTTCTTGCCTTTCTCGAGTGTACCGTGTGTTTTTTCAATTCCCAACAATTCTGCTGGTTTGATTGTAACCGATTCTAGCGTTGTTTTTCTATCCAAACCGTTTCGTACCAGCATTGCCAGCGGAAACATTGGATCATCTTGCGATAATTGCAGTTGGTTGCCACTAAGTGACATGGAAATTGCGAATGGAATTTCACGTTCGGCTAGCATCCGTGAAACATTCATTAGGTCACTTTTGAACGGGACCGTGTCGATTCCCGGTTGCAAAACGACAGTAACGTTTTTGTTCTCTTTGATTTGGTCCAGCGACTGAAACAGGTTAGGGCCGGTCGCGACCAGAACCAATTTAACTTTGTCGTGCTTTTTGATGGCCTTCAGCAAATGAGCCACACCAGCGGCATTGTTCACATTGACAAACAACGGTGATTTGCCTTCGCGAACGGCTTTCCAGTATTCGGTGGTCGATGTGTCGCTGTTGGCCGTGGCGGTGCCGCCCGTTCGACCAGCAGCCTGAGTCCGAGTGTTGGCGGTACGACGATTATTGCCTTCCAATGGGCGGCGAATAATGTCCATCGCTGACGTCTGGTTGGTCACCTGAGCGTAAAGCACGCCCTCTTCCTGAAAAACAAGATCTTTGGATCCGTCGCCGATGACGTTGGCGAAAGCGGATAAACCGCGACCGTCACTGACCAGATTACCAGTCGTGATCCCGCTTCGCATGGCTGGGCGGAAATTGAATGTGTAAGGGTAGAAGTACTTGGCGATCCAGCTGAAGCTTCCGGTGGCGATGTTTCCTCCACCTCGGTTGGGAACCGTGATCGTTCGACCACGGAACTGAATCGTACGAGTCCCACCGCCTGCCCCTCGTTTGAAGACGAAGTAGGGATCGACCATGCCAGGCATGATCGTCATACCTTTCATCGAAACGACTCGTGCGTTGTCGGGGATGTCGACGTCTTTACCGACAGCGACGATTTCGTCTCCGTCCACGACCAGCGTGCCGTTTTCAATTTTATCGTCACTGATTGATTCAATGGTGACATTGGTGTAGGCGACGGTTTGCGCAAATCCGACGTTGTTAATGCCAACCACCAACAGCAACAACCAACTGGTCCGTAGACCAGCAGATAGCAACGATGGTAACCAATGGTTGTCAATTCGCATGAATGTTTTCCTATGTTGAATCTGTCATCGAACAGGATGACAAACGATTCTCAAATTGTTTAGAACCGACGACGGTCTTTTTTGGTGTCATAAACGCTTTTGCCGTCAATGAATACTTGAGTCACGTAATTGCGAGGATCCAAGATCGAACCTGTCGTGATCACAATGTCAGCATCTTTTCCAACTTCCAGCGAGCCTACTCGGTCATCGATCATCAAAGCTTTTGCAACTTCGATGGTCAGTCCGCGGATAGCTCGTTCTTCCGACCAGCCATAACGAACAGCCATGGTCGCTTGGAAGAACAGTTCCTCTTGAGGAATCACGGGGGCGTCAGTGTTGACCCCCAATACTTTGACGCCTCGTTTTTCGTATTCGTTGACGATCCCGACGACTTGCCCTTTGTCACGATCCAGTAGGAAAGCACGCGGGCCAGCCATCACAGGGATATCACGTTTGGCGAGTTCTTTGCCGATTTTGTATGCGTCGAAGGTGCCGTGATCGATGACGACTCGCAAATTCATCTCGTCATGCAACATACGGATCGTTGACTGGATGACTTGGAATTGTTGAGTGTGAACAACGACGGGAATTTCGCGTCGGAAAAGAGGCTTAAAGTACTCAAGGCGTAAATTCATTTCTGGTTTGGGTGCTTCGCCTTTTTCGTAGGCGTCCCATTGGCGAACGTAAATTTGACCTTCACGCAGTTGTTGTCGCAGCACGAAATTCATGCCCATTCTTCCGGAACCCGTCTCGCCCGTACGACGTTCAGGGTTTCCAGCTTGAGCAATTTTCAGAACGCCAGGCGCCCGGATGATCACGTCCTCGGCTGTGCCAGGACCGGTTTTCATTAAAACACCGAAGCCACCCATGTTGGTTCCACTACCTGGGATGCAACAGATCGTAGTGACGCCACCGGCAATCCCGACTTGCAGTTGTTCGTTATGCGGGACGATTTGGTCCCAGTTTCGCAACTCGGGGTTGGTCTGGTAAACCATTTCGTTCAAGTCACCGGATCCACCGACATGACTGTGAGCTTCAATCAAGCCAGGCATGGCGAAGCGATCAGAATGATCGATGACTTCGTAGCCTTCCGGGACCTCGATCTCTCTGCGCGGGCCGATGGCTTCGATCTTGCCATCGCTGATCAGGATCGTCCCTTCTGAGATCGAATCCCCAGCACAGGTCAGAATTTTACCGACATGTACGGCCAGTTTTGGTTTCTCTTCAACCTTGTCGTCTTGCGCAACGGCGCTTTGAACGGCCAGCAGAGAGATCACTAATGCGTACCCGGTGATCCGTCGGATTGCCAGGTTCCATAAAGGTTTTGAAATCACTTCTGTTCCTCGTGTTCGTAGACCCAGACGCCATCGATCATGACTGCCAGGATTTTAGTGGAATGTTCAAAGGGTGGGCCACTTAGGACGACCAAATCAGCATCTTTTCCTAAAGCCAATTGGCCAAAACTTAGTTCTTCGGAGAGCATTTTTGCAGGGTTGGTTGCCAGACCATCCAACGCGTCGGAAGTGGATAGACCCTTGCTTACCGAAAACTGAATAGCGGCTGGTAATTTACCAGACCCAGTCGTGCCTGCCGATTGAAAACCAAACGGTAATTGTTCATTTGCCAATAATTGTGGCAGGTTCGTTTGTTCGTTATCGACAGTCACGGAAAAGTTTGGACCGACGCAAACCGATACGGAGTAATCGTCCAGTAGGTTCGGTTGCCGTGACAAGTCGTCAGCACCCAAAATGATGGTGCGAAGTTCATACTTCTTGGCAAACAGCTCGGCTGTGGCTTTGATCGAGTTCAAATCACGAGACTCGACAATCGCTGGGATCTTGCCTGCAAACAAAGCTCGGTATGGTTCCAAAGCAGCGTTGGCACGCGGCTTGCGAGGTTCCTTTGGCTTGTCGGCCTTCGCCGGTTCTTCCTTCTTGTCATCGTCAGATTTTTTATCATCCGACTTCTCATCGTCTTTTTTGTCAGACTCGTCTTTTTTGTCTGAGTCCTTTGGCTTCTCTTTGTCGTCTTCTGAGTCTTTTTTGTCTTCCGGTTTATCTTTCTTTTCCGGCTTTTCTTTTTCGTCTTCTTCGGACTCTGGTTTCTTGCTTTTGTCGACAGTGCGGGTGGCCGTCATTTCGATCTCACCCAGACGCCCCAGGTTGATCGTTCCTGAGAACTGGCCCTCTTCGTTCACTGTCCCTTTGATTTCGACTTCGGCCCCACGGCGACTGATCTTCATAACCAGTGCCCGCGAGTCACGGTCAAAAGAACCTTCGGAGATGTCCGCGGCAGAACGCAGAATCGTGACGCTACCCGAGACCTTGTCGCCGTCCAGTTCCAATTCGAATTGGAAGGTGCGAGCTTGAGCAGGTAGTCGCTCAGAATCCAGAGTGCCTTCCCAGGTACCGGTTAGTGGATCGGCAGGTGCCTTCTCTTTTGGCTTGTCCTTGCTCTCGGGTTTTTCTTTTTCGTCCTTCTTCTCTTCTTTTTTATCTTCGGCTTCTTTTTTCTTGTCGTCGTCAGCCTTCTCTTTTTCTTTTTCGTCTTTTTTGTCAGCCTCTTTTTTGTCAGCTTCCTTTTTGTCGTCCTCTTTCTTTTCGTCCTCTTTCTTATCGTCGTCCTTGCCTTGTTCGGCTTCCCATTCTTTCAACTTGGTCTCGTACTCGGCAAAATCCTTTTCGTACTTCGTCCAAGAATCGGCGTAGGTTTTTCCAGCTCGCAGTAGGCGTTCGTTGGTGGTGGTGCCGGTAACGGGATCACCGTTCAATCGAAAACGGATGGCGATAGGGTCCGCGACGACTCGCGTGTCGGCACCTAACTTAAAGGCCACGACGGGGGTGGCTTGCGCGGAACCCGCTTGAGCTAACAGAGCGGTGGTGATGCCTCGTTGGCGTGCGAATTCGATGGCTGGGTCGTCAGCATAAAGTTGATCGCCCAGTTTGGTTTGCAAAGTGATATTGCCTCGCAAGGCTCCGCCAAGACCCAGGCCAGTGCCCATGTCAATAAAGCCGGGAACGATCACGCCGCCGGCAAAGTTTTTCACGTCGGCGTCTGCTGGCGAGGATACGTTGGCTCCGATACCGCGAACGGTAGCCCCTTTGACGACCACGCTGGCGTCATCGACGTATTGTCCGTCGCCCAGGTACACGCGGTCGGCTTGAACGACGGTCGTCGCGGCAGCCAGTTTTCGTTCGTACTTAGCGACTCCGCCAACATAGGTGGCATGAACGCGAGTATGCAGTCCGAACGGTTGACCTGTTAAAACGACAAAGTCAGCTCGTTTGCCTTTGGCCAACGATCCTACTTCGTCTTCCACGTTCATCAATTTGGCTGGTGTGGATGTGACTGCCGACAGAAGTTCGTTGGTTGCCAGATCGTCCTGCATGAATTGTCCTGCCACGAATGACATTTGGGACAAGTCGGCATCCCTACGCGTACGAATGGCCACTGGAATACCAGCATCCATCAGTTCGCGAGCGTATTGCCAAGGTGATTCCTGTGAGTCATTGGCGTTTGGATTCGAGATGGCACCAGGTGTTTCCCCGGCCAGTATGACGCCCCGAACGTATGGCTTCCAAGAATCGAATTGAGCCGCGAAGGGTTCTAGCCCTCGGCAATCGTCCAGGACGATTTGCAGTTCGAATTCCTTGGCCAGTTCTACAGCGCCACGAATTTCGGCTGCGGTTTGTGCTGTGATGCGGACTGAAATGTCACGCTGCATCATGTCGGCGACGGATTGAATGATGTCATCGTAATCTTCGGGCGAAACGTAACTGTCATTGGCGTTAGTTTCTTTGGCTTGCCGTAGGATTTGTCGCAAACCTGCCAAGGCAGGAGACAATTTCGAGAGTTGTGGTTTGGTGGCCAGCAGTGGTCGATCTTCCGACACGGGGCCGACAGGTGGTTCGTAAATACGCGGCGGATTTCGCGAGCTGGCACTGAGTACAATGCTTAGGCTCTCTTCTTCCGACAAGATGCGAGCGATCAAGTCCTCGCCGTCCAATTGCACGACTCCACCGACTCCTGGCATTAGACGGGTGTTGGGTGGCGAGACTTGCACGGTTGTGATTCCCGACTTCAACAGGGCATCACGGTCAGCGAAGAAATCGAAGCCATCAATGGCTCGGATCTCAGGCGTTAGTGTTTTGGCTTCACCGGCGGCTCCCGACAATCCCGTTTGCACGGCGACTAGTCCAGGAATGATGGAGCTGGCACCCAGGTCATGAGTGTTCGCCACGGCGGGAATTTTCATTTCCGCGCGTGGTCCGACCGCCACAATCCGTCCGTCTACAACCAGCATAGCTGCGTCGCGAATTGGTTCGTCGGCTCCTGTCCAAATTTCGCTGGCGAAATAAACGTCAGTTTGTTGGATTTGAGCAGAACAAATACTGGCAAACGCAAGCATGAACAGCACTGCGACACTCAATTTTGTCCGAACAACTGTCATTTTGAAATCCCTGTGGCACGTCCGTCTACGACGGAACAACTTGATGCTTAATTGACTTTACTACCTGGTCGGCGAACGCGAACTACTCGTCAGTTTCACCGAGCAAACGTTTTAGTTGTTGGTCTTTGTCGCGATCGTAAACAACTTGACCGTTAACCAGAGTCTTCTCGACCCAGGTACTTACTTTAAGAGGGTCGCCAGACAGGATGATCACATCCCCGTCTTTGCCTTTTTCGAGCGAGCCTACCAATTTATCGACTCCCAAGAATTTGGCAGGCAGTGTGGTCAAGGACTGCAAAGCCTCATCGCGAGGCATGCCGTGTCTGACGCATGTGGCCGCTTGGTACCACAAGTAGCTGCTACCTAGCGTGGCACCGCCGGCGCGACTTCCTTGGAACGTGAACGGGATACCGTGCTCGCGGAAAACTTCGGGAACCACAACTTTGGTTTCTTCGTCCGTGCGAGGATCATTTTCCCAGTACACCAAGGTGGAATCGAGGATCACGGGGATGTCTTTTTCAGCTAATTGCTTAGCCGCTTTGTGACAGTCGCGTCCCAGTACCAAACTGGCATTCAATTTGTATTCATCGATCAAGCGTAAGGCTTGGGCGACATCCATGGCTCGGTCGCAGTAGATGATGGCTGGCAATTCGCCAGACAGCAATGCGAACATGGCGGCGTCCAGTTCGGCGTTGGTGGCTCGTTGAGCTGCCGCGGCTGGTGTGGTGTTGGAAGCGGCCGGAGTGTCCTCTTCTTTTTTATCGTCGGAATCTTCCTTCTTGTCGTCGTCTTTCTTTTCGTCCTTGTCGCCGTTTTTCATTTTTCGTTTGGCATCGTCAAACGCTTTGCGTAGACGAGACAGGTGACTCATGCGGCTACCACCGACAGGTCGCAACGAAATTTTGACACCGACTTCTGATTTCAAAACCATGTCGTCCAGGAATTCACCAGCCGTTTTGATGACTGCCGCTTGACCACCAATGATGGTCGAGTTGCCCGGAACGATCGCCACCGAGGTGACTCCGTTACGTCGAGCTTGGCGGAAGTAATTATTCATTGGGTCGATGGAATCCAAAACCGAAACGTAAGGCACGATCGGGTTGGTCTCATTGGCCTGACTCATGCCAGACGAGCTGTGAGATTCCACAAATCCTGGCATCACAATTTTGCCGGTTGCGTCGATGACTTTGGCTTCGACCGGAATCTTCAGGTCGGTTCCCAAGTCCACGATTTTGCCATCGCGAAATAGGATCGTGCCGTTTTCGATCGGGTCACCGGCCATGGTGTAAATGGTCCCGCCTTTGATGGCGACAGGGGTCTGTGCGACAACGTTGGTCGACCCTGAAACCCAAAGGGTCAGGCAGAAGGCAACGAAAGCAATCTTTTTATACACGTTATTATTCCTTGTCTTTATTGCAGGACTCGCCGTTGACGATAACGTCGCGGATCGAAGTTGTCAGTTCTAGTGGCTCGCCGTCCAGTACAATCAAATCAGCGTCATTGCCGACCTTGATGGCCCCGACTTGGTCTTGTAGACCTAGCAAACTGGCGGGCGTCGCGGTGACAGCCGCCAAGGCTTCTTCGTGACCCAAACCATGACGATGAGCAAACCGAGCTTGCTCAAGCAAATCGTTTCCGGAAAGGGCAAAGGTAATGCCGGCTTCGGCCAACACACCTGGTTGATTCCATAAAATTTCCGAACCCTCGGAACCACGCACGGTGTCGACCCGTTGGCGTTCCAGGATTACGGGGTAATCGCGTTCAGCGATCATCTCTTTGACTTTGTAAGCCTCTTGGCCACCAACAAGAATTGGTTTGAAACCGAATTCGTCAGCCAAAGATGCCACCGAGGTTAAATCGTGCGAGATGCGGCAAACAAACATTAGCTTACGCTGGCCGTCGACCGATTCTTGTACGACGGAAAGAGCGTCCGCCTCGTCATCATTGCGACTGGCTTTGTCGAATGTGCTTCGCATAATCCACACGACACCCATGCGATTGGTCGGTTGCCGGACAAAGATACTGTCGGGACGCGACCGAGCTTGGTTGCCTCGTGCAGGATCACTGCACATCGAAGCCAGCAGTGGTCCATCGCCATTAATTACGGCGTCTTCATGTTCATTGGTTTTGATGACGGCGGCGATTCCCGAGAAGACGTTTTGTGTCCCTGGGCAAACGCACATGGTCGTGGTGCCGCGATCGCGTTGACGACGCAGTGCCGAGCTGTCCCAGTCGATCGAGTGGACCGCTTTAAATCCTGGTGTCACTTCGTCACTGACTTCGTTACGTCCACTGGCCTCAAGGGCCGTTTGCGAATAGGCATCGACCAGACCCGGCATCAGCACAGACCCTTCACCCAAGTCGACGACTTGTGGCGAGCCTGGAGCGTCAATCGATTTGCCAACTGCTTTGATTTTGCCGTCCACAACCAAGACCTGGCCTGGCGAAAGAGGCTCACCATCCATCGTGTAGACCTTGCTGGCTTTGTACAACGTGCCATCATCGGCCATTGCCTGAGACGTCACGCCGATCAGCAGCACTAAGCCGAACAGCATCAATAATGTCGAGCGAAAACAACTCATGTATCTACTTCTGGGGTACAACTTGACCATCAACAACTACGTTCAACGGGTGAGCCGCAAGATTCAGTGGAGAGTCACTCCAAATCACAAAATCTGCAAACGCACCTTTTTCTAATCCAGCTTTTTCCATTCCCACGACTTGCCCGCCACCTTCGGTCAATCCTAGCAAAGCTGCCTGGGGGTCCAGACCACGACTGACTAGTAGAGCCGCCGTGAAGCGGACCTCGTCGGGCGAGTTTCCGGCGAATCCAATTGGCACTCCGGCTTTTTGGGCCATTACAATTTGATCGATTTGGGAATCGTATTCGCCACCGTTCATGGCCGGGACGATCATGCTGAATTTGTTCTCAGCCAACTGATCAGCGAACTCGCCGACACGACCGCTGGAGATCAAAGTCGCCGAGATTTGTTTCTCTTTTGCTAAACCGATGGCCGAGCGAATTTCCAGATTGGATTGGGCCGCGATGACGGCTCGACGCTGGCCTTTAACGACTGCTTGTACGTTATCGATTTTCTCTTGATTCAAAAGTCGCTTCATAACCGGCGACAAATACATCGAGGAATCCAGTGGCTTGCCTTCCATCAGGTCACCGATGACCGTTAGTTGACCATTGAATGAAGATGGGTAGCGACCGTTTTGGCGGGCGGCATTCGTCAACACAAATTGGCTGGCGATGGCCGGACTTGCAACGTAGTCACTGGCAGACAGTCGGACGTGTCCGATAACGCCAGGCGATGCGTTGGACATGCCGGGCGAAATACCCACATGTACAAAACCACCTTGGACGATGTTCTCAACCGCGCTGTGACCTGGGTCGACGGCATCAACGGCTCGCAAGTGAGACGTGTCTGAATCGCTGTTGTCCACGATGGCTGTTTCCTGTCCCAACATGGAACTGGCAAGCACCATGCCTGGCGAAACGATGGTGTCACCTAAATCGAATACAGTGATGTCATCTGAAATGTCACCATCGACGGCAATAATTTTTGAGTCCTTGACGGTGAACGAACCTGGCACCAACTTGCCGCCTCGCAACATGCGAGTTGATTTCACTGCATAACTGGCAGGCAAGCGGTTGGGTAGTGAATGCGATTCGACCTTCGGACCAGCCGCCATTGGTTTGCTTTCGCTTTCGAAGGTCACTTTACCGTTGCTCATGACCAATCGAGCTTGCGAGCACGGATCCAGTGGGTCGCCACCAAACACAGCGATATCCGCTGATTTCCCAACTTCTAGCGTTCCGACTTGGTCGGCAATACCCAGTGCCCGAGCGGGGTTGGCGGTAACGGCTGCCAATACAGATTCATGATTCAGCCCGTGGCGGATGGCCAGGGCGGCTTGTGTTCTTAACATGCGAGATGATCTGGCTGAGGTGGCAAACCCAGAAATCGAGAACGGGCTATCGCCGATCGCACTCAACCAATCCATATCGTCGTCCGACGCGTTAGATGACCGGTAGAAGGGTCCTACAACCATTGGGAACCCAGCATTCACAAGATGTTCAACGTGTGATTCACTGCGGCTAATTCCATCAACCACAATTCGTATATCAAATTTTTCGGCGAGCTTCAAAACCTTTTGTAGAGTGTCCGAATGCCGAACCTCAACAAACAGTGGTAGCTCTTTCTTCAGAACCTTTCGCAGGGCGATGGTGGCCGGAGTTAATGCACTGTCCGATTTGTCATCGTCCGCGGATTCTTCTTTCTCGTCAGAATCTTTATCCGAGTCCTTTTTGTCGTCTTCCTGTTTCTTTCCTTGCTTGGGTCTTCGTTTGCCCTTGCCGCGACCTTGCGTTTTGCCCCGATTCGCACCTCGGCGATTGCGAGCACTAGATGATGACTCTTTCTTGTCATCGTCCTTTTTGCTTTTCTCGTCGCGTTCCATCCGAGTTTTGGTGGTGGTCAGTAGACGGTCTAGTTGAGTCACCAATGTGTGACGGCTTTGTGATGTGGTTGTGCCACGGACACCGATGGCCGATTGCACGGCAACTTCACTCTTCAAAACGATCTGGTCGACCGAGTCGTAGGGGCCGACTCGTAATACTGCGCCGTAGCCACCCACTAATCCTGATGACGCAGGTTGAGCGTAAACGGAAGTGATGCCTTGCGAAGCCAGTTCCTGCCAATCTTCCGACCAGGGATCGATGGCGTCGACGATATTTAATTCACATCGCGCGTTCCCCTCGTTGAGGCCCGCAGAGGTCAGCCACAATTTGCTGCGGCTTTCAATGAGACCTGGGATCACCACACAGCCGCTTAGGTCGTATACCTTGGCGTCATCTGGTGCTTTCGCGTCCGGCCCAATGGCCGAAATTTTACCATCATTAATAACGACCGTTCCGACAAATGTGCCGTCCGGTCCCATGCTGTGAATGGTTGCGTTTTGAAGAACGATCGCTTTGTCGGCTTTTTCGTCGGCTTCCTGACAAACAGCTGGAAGACTGAACGCTACTTGAGCGACCAACAATGACGTAAGCAAGATGCCAATTACGGATTTACCAGTCAGTTGCATCAACGCATTCCCGATAGAGGTTCAAAAGGGGTGATTTTTCCAAGTGCCATGCTTACATGCCGAACTTGGTACTTCAAGCATACGCTACAAAAAAAACGTACGCCGAAGATTCAACACCAAAAACAGTACGTTGTTCCGCAACAGTTTAGTCTTGCGAAGGTTGTTGAGAATCCATCGCAATTGGTCGCAAAAGTCTATTAAAACCGTTCGTTGGCTAACACCGCTGACCAGTGGCGGAAATGGCCAGGGGCGAAAGTGGCCGCAAAACCGTTGCAAGGCGGGTAGAACGAATTCAAAACGCTGGCAAGTCACGGTTTTTACGGGAAACCGCTTGGCGTGTCCTTGGAGAAAAACGGCCTAATTACAATGAATGACCAAAGACTCAATCTCTCTTTACGGCGTCTGCTGGCGCCAGGTCATCATGCTGAATTTCAATCTCAAGGTCATTGTCGCACTTGCTTTTTTTGGATTCCTAACCCCCATCGTGCTTTCCGCCAACGAGGGCGTTCAACACTACGATCAACTGCTGAAGGCCGAGGAAAACCTGTTGAAGGCCGAATTGGCAGTCGAAAACGAGAAGCTGAATCGGTTGAATCGGCTGCTGGCCAATGGCCACGCAACTTGGCTGGAGACTCGCCAACAAAAACTGGACTTCGATATCCTGTCAGCCAAACTCAAGTTTTTCGCCGAGTATCGAACGACCACTCCTCAATCTGAGATTCGCGAATTGATGCCTTGGCTCTCAAGCACCGCGGCCAATCAAGCGACCCTTCAGGAACTGAAGCAGCAGCTAACAGAGGCTCAACAGACTGCACAAAAATTGAATGTGGCTATCCATTCGCCACACAGCAATGACCGACAACGGCGATCCTACCGGTTAAGGCATTCGGTTGCAGTTAGTCAGGCACAGGTGTTGCATGCCAAGATCGAAATGCTGCAGCAACCATCCGAACAACCAGCAACGACGCAGTCCGCCGAATTCCAGTTCGCCTCGTTGCAAGACCACCGTCCCGTCACACCAGCCGTTCAAGCGATGTTGCTTGAACAGGCTGAACTGCAAGTCGAATTGACTCAGCAATATTTGAATCGCGAGCGACAACGTTTGAAAAGCTTCACCGAGTTGTCGCAGTTAGGGGTGGTTAATCAACGATCCGTTGATCAAATGCACGACAAGATTGATTCGCTGGAACAGTTGGTAGAACAACAACAGTCTGAATTTGAATGGCTGCAACAAACGGAACAAACTGGCGCCCAATTCACAAGCTTGTCGCCCGGCGAACTTGAATCGCCCGAGTTAACAACTGAGCTTGTGACGGAGTTGGCCGCTGGTGGCTCGGCTGCCTGGCTTGATGTCGCAAAACAGTTCCAAGTTGGAGAAGCGAACTTTTGGCGGCAGATTGCCACTCTGAAAAAAGAGATGTCTTTAGAAGTTTTAGCTAGATTGCAGAAGGCTGCTCAGCAAAACACATCCTCGCTGCAAACCAGTCGAGGAAACTTGGAAACCACGTTGATTCGTGGACAACAACGCGAACTAGAGCAGTATCGTTGGAAGATTCATTTGGCTGAATTACAGGAAGCCTTGCTGACTTCTCAAATCAACTTGTTGAATGCCAGTGAATTGCCATCGGGGGAGTTTTTCGTGTTGGCAAGCTCACCAGGTCGTTTCGCAGGGCAACAGTTTCTGGCAAGTCGGTTTCGTGACTACAACCCGATCTACCAACCTATTTCATTGTCCAGCTACGTGTATCAGAGACGCGGGATCCCTAGTTCAACGCTGCCCAAGTCGACTTTGCCCAGTGGTGCGTTTTCTATATCGCCGGCAGCTAAGGCAAGTGTGCGATACGGTTCGCTGAGCCTGAGCGACAGCCGGTTGCAGGGGCAGTCCGCACATCGTTCGTTTCGCCGAGTCGACCGCGCCTACCCGTTTGGGATTCTGCGTAGCGAGCTGCGTTCCTTTACAACGCCCGGCCAACCGCCGTGGTTATTGCCTGGATCGGCGACCAACCTGCGATCCAGTCAACTGCGAACCAACGTCCGTCGCGACTCATTCGGGCGGACCGGCAACCAGCTACTCAAAACGACTCGCTACAGCGATCTGTATGGACAGTAATGATTGACGGATCGATTAAGCTTCTTAACAAAACAAGTCGCCAGCAAACACGATTGTCTGCTGGCGACTTTTGATTGACGAGCGATACAGGGTAGGGCGGTAGAGAATTACTCAATCATATCCTGATGCTCAGCTACGGTGTAGTTATTCGAAACCTGTTCGCCTCGCATGGCTTGCTTACGCATCCGATTGACCTTGTTGGAGGTGTGGAAGTAGGCAGCAGAGACTTTTCGTTTGCTGAACTGGGCCGCGCTACCGGCCTTCATTCCCATCTGGTTTGCTTCGTCGAATGCCGAAGCATCAGCGCCCAGGAATGTAAATTGCCAGTTGTATTGATCCTGTTGGTGTTCGATCATTTCGCGAACACGTTGCAATGAAAATTCTCGGCTGGCATTTTCGTGTCCGTCGGTCAGAACAACGAAAACGACCAAGCCAGGTCGATCCTGTTCGGGCATGGTTGCCAGTCGTTGCCCAGTTTCGACGATCGCTTGCCCTACGGCATCTAGCAATGCCGTTGATCCTCGCGGAGCCAAGCAATAGGGTTCGACGTTTTGAACTGGTACATTATCGATCACTTTTTCGTAGTGATTATCAAATTCGTAAAGGGTCAGGTTCGCTTGCCCGTCTTGTTGGTCAGCCTGCTGTTGAATAAATGAATTGACGCCGCCTTGGGCATCTTCCTGAATACTGTGCATCGATCCACTGCGATCCACAACCAATGTGATATCTGTCAAAAACTTGTTCATAGACAATCCTTTCAAAAACTATCCACTGTGGGTGACGATGACGCTCGACTTCAACGGCCCGGATACTTTTGGCCCGTAAGGTGCGTCGCTTATGTATTGACTCGCTTGGGCATCACACTGCCGGGATGCCGCGAACTCGGAAATCAAGAAAATGGAAGCGAGATTGAAGTTCATCGCGATCTGGTTACCAACCCATCGCGGTCCTGATCAGCAGCCAGTGGCTTGCTGAGGTTACTTCCGAGGTCAAACAAACATATCGCCAAGTCGGCCTCGGTAAAGGCGAAACCTTCCAGCTTGGAATGGTTGACTTTTTGGTGACGCAGCAAGCATGCAACAGAGGTACAGCGAAAGTCAATTTTCGCCGCAATTTCAGGAACAATCCGTAATTTCGCCCCGAGTGCTTAAGCTCCAAGATTTCCAGTCGAATCTTTAGCGCGACCAGACATCGAATAGGACACTTGTAAACGGCGGCGACCAGGCCTCGATCGCTATGGCGTTTGACTCGCTTTGGGCTTCTAGTCCTGGTACTTGCGAAGCAGGATGGAGGCGTTGTGTCCGCCAAACCCAAAGCTGTTACTCATCGCGATATTCAATTCGCGTGACTTGGCCTGATTGGGCGTATAGTCCAGATCGCAGTTGGAATCTGGCGATTCCAGATTGATTGTCGGTGGAACCGTGTTGCTGTTGATTGCTTTGGCGCACAACACCATTTCGATGCCACCGCTGGCCCCCAAGGAATGGCCCACCATACTTTTGGTACTGCTGATGGATACCTTTTCAGCGTGTTGGCCGAATACGGTTTTGACCGCGACGGTTTCCGCTTTGTCACCCAACGGGGTGCTGGTTCCGTGAGCGTTGATGTAGTCGATTTCTGTGGGGTCGATACCAGCGTCATCGATGGCGGCCTGCATGGCAGCGGCCGCACCCATGCCATCTTCGGCTGGTTGAGTGATGTGACCTGCATCGCCGGTCGCACCGTAGCCAATGATCTCGCCATAGATTTTGGCATCGCGAGCTTTCGCGGAATCCAGAGATTCAAATACCAGGATCCCAGCACCTTCGGCCATAACGAAGCCGTCACGATAGGAATCGAATGGGCGGCAGGCTTTATTGGGTGTGTCGTTGCGTTCCGAAAGAGCTCGCATATTGCCAAAAGCGCTCATCGCGATCGGCGTGATCGCGGATTCGGTGCCGCCCGTGATACACATATCGATCATATTATCGCGGATGGCTTCGTAGGCATTGCCCATCGCATTAGTGGCGCTGGCACAGGCGGTGGCAACACTGTAGTTGGGGCCGCGTAGGCCATAACGAATGGACAAATTTCCGCCCGCTGCGTTTAACATCAGCTTGGGAATCGTCATCGGGGAGACACGCTCGGGTCCTTTGGCGATCAGCTTTTCCATCTGTTCGTGGATGGTGCTTAGTCCACCGATACCCGAACCCATGATGACGCCGCCACGCCACGAGTCGAAATTTTGAAAATCAAATTCCGAATCTTTGACCGCAGCGCATCCAGCAGTCATTGCAAACTGCGAGAAGCGATCCAAGCGATTGGCTTCGCGTCGTTCCATGTAATCCGATGGATCGTAATTTGGTAGATGGCCAGCGATCCGGGATCGCATGCGATCGATCCCAGGAATCTCTATTTCGCTGATACCACTTTCACCGGCAACAATTTTTTGCCAGCAATCTTCGACTTTACAGGACAGCGGAGTCACGATGCCCAGACCAGTCACGACAACACGTCGTTTCATGATCAGTTTTCACTCGCTATCAAAAAGGTTAGCCAGCGTTGGCTTCGTTGGACGCAGTTTCAATATGTGTGATGGCTTCGCCGACAGTTTGAATCTTGTCAGCCGCATCGTCAGGAATATTGATTTCGAATTCTTCTTCCAGCTCCATCACCAATTCGACAGTGTCCAGGGAGTCAGCTCCCAAGTCATTTACGAAGTTGGATTCGCGAGCAATCTTTTCTTTTTCGACACCGAGTTGATCGGCGACGATGTCGATGACACGTTGTTCAATGGATGCCATATCCCACCGTCCTCCTTTTGACAATTTGTTGGTTGGTTTATTTATTACTCAACCCGCTGTGGGTTGCTAGGTGGCTCGTTTAGCCGACCCCAACTAAAGTAAGTGGGGAATCGCAACAAGATAGAGGGTTTTCACAAACAAGGTCAAGACTTTTCGGGCTGTTTTAAGCCTCATTTCCTGACCAATCCCAGCATCTTCTTGCCAGACCAGCATTATCCCGTCATTCCCCCGTCGACGACAAGGCATTGGCCCGTAATGTAACTAGCAGCGGGGCTAGCCAGAAACAAGACACTTGCGGCAATGTCCTCTGGGACCCCCAAACGATTGGCTGGAATGCTCTTTTTGACTTGATCCAACATGGTCTCACCTAGAGCTTTGGTCATATCACTTTCTATAAAGCCGGGTGCAACGGCGTTCACTGTTACCTTACGTTTTGCCAGTTCTTTGCTGAGACTGCGAGTGAATCCGATCATTCCCGCCTTGGATGCCGAATAATTTGTTTGCCCAGCGTTGCCAATGATCCCCGATACGCTGGCCATATTGATGATCCGACCGTATCTGGCGGACATCATAAATCGACCCGCGGCTCGTGAGAATAAAAACATGCCTCGTAAATTTGTATTAATTACGTCATCCCAGTCGTCGTCAGTCATCCGCGGCAGTAAACCATCGCGAGTGATCCCAGCATTATTGACCAGAATATCGATATTCGATTTTTTGCGTTCTGCTTCTGTGGACCAGGTATCGGCAACGTGTTCCACGACTTTGTCGACCGCCTGGCGATCGGTAACGTCGCACGGAAACGCCTCGCCTTTGCCGCCTGCTTCGCTGATGGCCGCGACGGTGGCCGCTAGTTTTTCAGCATTGCGAGCCACACAAGCGACTCGTGCACCCGACTGTCCCAACGCGATGGCGACGGACTGACCCAAGCCTTGGGAAGCCCCCGTGACCAACGCGATTTGACCGGACAGGTCGACTTTGAAACCTTCCATTCGTATTCCTTATTAAGTTTTGTTTTGAGTTCAGTTTGTCTTGCGATCGATCTAATTGGAAAGGCTGCGACATTTTGCTTTGCGGTCGATGCGTTTCATAAGTCCCTTCAGGACGCGGCCAGCTCCCACTTCAATAAATTCTTCTGTGCCGTTGGTCAGCAATCCGCTAATACTTTCTTGCCAACGCACTGGTGAGCAAACTTGTTTGACCAACGTCTGGCGAATGTCATCCGGGTTGGTGTGAGCCTGGCAATCGACGTTGGAGATCACCGGAATTTTGGGTTCGTTAATGGTTACCGCGTCCAATGCTGCCTTCAGCCGTTCGCGGGCAGGTTCCATGATCGACGTGTGGAACGCTCCCGCAACCGCTAGTGGAATCGCCCGCATGGCTCCGTGGTCGGCTGCGATCTGTTCGGCTTTCTGGCATGACGCTTGATGGCCCGAAATGACGATGTTGCCTTTGCACAGATAGTTGGCGATTTGCAAGACTTCGTTTTCTTGACGAGCGGCGTCACAGATTTCGTTTACTTGTTTTTCTTCCAACCCCAAGATGCTGACCATGCCGCTGGGTTGGGCATCGGCGGCGGCCTGCATGGCTAGGCCTCTTTCACGGACCAGCTTCAGTCCGTCTTCGAATGTCAATGCGCCGGCAAAAACCATCGCCGTGTATTCGCCCAGACTTAGACCCGCTGCACTGTCACATTGAGCGATGGTTTCGGGTTCATGTTTTTTTAACCATTCCCAAGCGGCACAGCTGGTAAGCAATAGCGCCGGTTGGCTGTGTTCAGTGGCGTCGACGGTTTCTTTGGGGCCGTTCAGGCAAATATCCGTTAGGTCGTATCCCAGGATATCGTTGGCCTGTTGAAATAAGGCTTTTGCTTCGGGCAACTCGTCATACCATTGCCTGCCCATGCCAACTGCCTGAGCGCCTTGTCCAGGAAATAGAAATGCCAAATTCGCCACGTTTTTTTACTCACCGAAACCGTCGAGATTACCAGCCGGACATCGTAGATTTAGCGGCGAAAAGTGTCAACGAGCGAGGGCGAATTGCGTTACTCGTCGACGTTCCTGGCGATTCGGAAACCTTGGTTTCCGTGGCGAAGGTAGGGCAGGGCATGTCCTCGTGATTCCGAGTTGATTTGGCCAGAAGCCGTGCTGATCCCACCGCCACGATAGATTCGGCCAATGTTTTGCAAGTCAGGCGAACTTGGGCCCTTAGGATCTTTTAACGGGTCGTCGTTTATTGCGCTATTCCAATCGTTGCTCCATTCCCAAACGTTGCCAACGGTATCGAATAGACCGAGACGGTTTGGTAGCCGGGAGCGGACTTTTGCGGAAGCAATACGTGTGCTGTGTGATCCCAAAATGTAATATTCCGAGTACCTACTGTTTACTCCGAAGAAATTGAGAGTTTCGGAACCCTGTCGACATGCTAATTCAAATTCATGTTCGAAAGGCAAGCGAAAACCATTGGCTTGCCAATCGATGGACCAAGATTCAAGTTCTAGCGACCCACCATTTTCTGGGTTCACCTTCAAAGGTTCTGGGTTGAGTGAATAAACCGGAGTCAAACCTTTCTTTAGGCTCAACCAATTACAGTACCTAACGGAATCATCCCAGCTGACTCGTTGTACTGGGTGAGCCTCGCTGGGACTGACAAATTTTGAGTACTGCCATTGGTCCGCTAGCCGCAGAGATTCGGGGCAGTCTTCATCGTTGACAAACTCCAAGAATTGCTGGACCGTTACCTCGGTATCTGAAATTTCGAAGCTTCGCGAAATAGTCACTTGATGAGGCGAATAGCCCTCGAAATTACTTGTCGATTGCAAACGCCCCATCGTCGTGGTCGCTGGCAAAATCTTAACCATACGCATGCCGTTCGATAACTCACGCCAGTCTGCACCTTTTTGGCTTGCCTTACTTGGTTGAGACGCCTGCCACTTATTCAGTAGCAGTTCGGCGGAGGCATGAGCACCATACGGTACGCTTTGACTGACCTGTTTCTGTGCCCATTTAATGACAGCTTGTTGAGCCGATTGATGCAGTGACCGTTGGTCCAAAAGGTAGAAGCCGGTGCACAGACAGTAGGCCAACGAAGGATCTTGTGCCCTGTCTACCTGTTCAAGGATTCTGGGTAGATCGTGGTGCCACTGCGGTAAAAGGTGAGCGATCTCGGTCAATAGCGTAGGGTTTTTGTGATCTTTCGCGGCCAATTTCCAGTGCTCGAAGTCGCCGAGCATGGCCAACAGCAAAATTCGCTGAGCCTTTCGTTTGGCGACGCTGACAAACGTTTCCTCGTCAGTCGGATCGACGCTAGGCAGGTTGGTCAGGTCGTCGCAAAGAATGTCAATTGCCTGCGGGTCTTGCTTGATAGCCGAGACTAAATTTTCACACACTTCCGGTGAGACCACGACCGCATCCAACATCGCCAACAATTCTTTGCAACGAGGTCGATCGATATGAGAAAGGGCAACCAGCGAATTCCATTTGCGAAGTGAATGGGTGGCGGGCTCATCGACGGTTCGTTGAAATTCCTTCACCGTGTCCGCATGCTGTCCGTCTAGTCCTTCCACAAGCTCGTCAATCGCAAATAATAACGCACCCGGCTGAGCGTCCAGGATGCGTTGAATTTGTGTTTGGTGGTTGAGCGTGCGTTGCTGCGTGATCTCGCGATCCTTGTTGGCTAACGTCCATGCGAATATCGAGGAACCGATACTGACCAACAACAGCATGCTGGCAACCAGCCCAATGATCGCGGTCGTACCTGGGTTCCGTGAAATCCATCGGCGAGTGCGTTCTATGGCCGAGACCGGACGCGCTTTGGTCGGACGACCCTCAAGAAAGTTGGAAAGATCGTCGATCAACTCATCGGCTGTTTGGTATCGACGCTGGCGATCTTTGGACATCGCCTTCATGCAAATGCTTTCCAAGTCTTTGGGGATGCGATCGTCCAATTTCCTTGGTGCCGTCGGAGCAGTGGATTCGATCATTTTCAGAACCATGTGGGTCGCTCCGTGAAACGGTTGCACACCACACAACATCTCATACAGCGTCATGCCCAAACTGTAGATGTCCGTGCGGTGGTCAATTCCCGTAGGATTGGCGACCTGTTCGGGGCTCATGTAAGACAAAGTACCGGCAAACAATTGTTCACGAGTCTCGATGTTGGACGGATCGATTTCACGAGCTAGACCAAAATCAATAAGCTTGGCTCGATAAGAAGTGGGTACCGTCGACATCAGGTCGATTTTGGATTCGACCAGTTGTTCCAGCAGAATGTTGGCTGGTTTCACATCGCGGTGAATCAATTTGTTGTTGTGGGTTGAACGCAAACCAACAGCAACTTGCCTGGCAATATTGGCGGCCTGTTTCGGATCGACGTTTTTTCGCTGTTTGATGAACCGTCTTAGGGAGGGCCCCGCAATAAATTCCATCACTAGGTAGGGGATCGACTGTTCCAAGCCGGCGTCGAGAATCCGCACGACATGATCACAATTGATTTGTCCGATGGCACGCGATTCGCGTACAAACCGTTGCCTGGCACGTTGATCGATGACTGATCGAGAAATGATTTTGACGGCCACGTCTCGGTTCAAACTTTGTTGATGAACCAAGAAAACGGTTCCCATGCCTCCGCGGCTGATGCGTCGCTGAACAGCAAAATCCGGTTCGATCGTTTCCAGTAACGCAATCAGTTGCGAATCGTCCGCGTCTCGCGTTTGTTGTTCAGCAAAATTCTGACTCTGCATCGCATTGGCCAGTTCGTTGACAGCATCGGACCAGTCAGGCCTTGTGCGCTCATTAAGTATGCCGGTCTGAGATTCGTGACTTCGCAGTAACGTTAGGACCTCGTGTCGAATGACTGGACTGTCGGAAGTTTCTTGATTGACGAACGATGATCGTTGTTCGTCAGGGAGTTCCAACGCGCGGTGGAAAAGCATCTCAACTCTTTGCCACGTTTTTTTGTCCATCAGGTATCCAAATTTAAGATCGCGTCTTTACTTAGTTCGCGGTTCAACCAAGCACGTGCCAGAGCCCAATCGCGTTTGACCGTTGGCGTTGAGATGTTCAGTAGACGAGCAATATCCTCAATGCTCTGCCCGCCAAAGTATCGTAGTTCTGTGATTTCAGCTTTTCGTTCATCAAATTCTCGCAACGCGACCAGCGCTTCATCCAATGCCAACAAGTCCAGGTTTGGCGGCGGCTGAATGGCTTCGTCAAACTGACCATTGGGGCACTGTAGGAAAACCCTGTCTGGATTGCGTTTTTGTGCATTGTGTTTTCGAGCGTAATCGATCAGGACTCGGCGCATCACGCCAATCGCAATTCGAATCAGGTGATCATGGCTGTGCATGTCAATCTGTTCCAACTTGGCCAATCGCAAATAGGCTTCGTGAACCAATTCGGTTGTTTGAAAACTGTGACCAGCCCGTTCACTCATCATGGCGCGCGAAGCAAGACCACGAAGTTCGTCGTAAACAAGCGGTAGAATTTGATCCAGTTGGGACCGAGTCGGAGCCGTCATGAAGTTTCTCACCAGTAATCCGCCAGGATTTTACGGTTGTATTTTAACAAGCGTGGCCCAGCTTTTCGCGTCCAATTGTCTGCGTAAATAAATCCGCAATTTTTTTGGAATCCACGATCCACGCAATGTTGTTTTCACGCCTTGCCATCAGCGTTCCCCATTATTGTCGGTTGGCGTGAACTCAAGATCAAATCACTTTTTTTCAGATTTTCTTAACCCTTGGGCGGCTCGGTTGCGCCTGAACTTATATACAAAGCGGCGATCCTTAAGAAACCAAGCTGGCAGGCAGCGAGTGGGGACGCACATGGGAATCTAACCAAATCGTATTGAAGAACAACTTTTATAGCTTGCCCGGAAATTTGGTCTGCTTTGGAGATATTGGCCCGGACGGTGGGTCTGTTGGAACGTAGACGAGTAGGCTAGTTATCCGCCAGGTAACGAACCGACGTCAACGTGAAACGGGAGGGTCGCATTTCAAAAATGCGACCCTCTTTTTTTTGACCAGCTGCCCTTTTGACCAGC
>CAZJBW010000006.1:87789-109417 GCA_964543985.1 uncultured Pirellulaceae bacterium
ATTTTGCGAATGGGCATTTTGCGAATGGGATTTTTGCAAAACCGAGTCACGACTTAGTAACGGTTCAATTTTATATTGAGTGCCATCAGCAGTCATCGACTGCTGCACTTTGTGCGAGTGCTGGAACAGCAAAAGTTGCAGTTGCTTTAGGTCCTGGAAACGCGAATCAAAATCGCGGTGTGGCAAACTGGAGGTCTCTTGACTGGAAATCCGTTTCAACTCGTGCAGCAACCAGACCCTCATCGGATCGTGAAGCTCCAATCCTTCGACCCGTGATTTCGTTTGTTTTGCCAGCTCAACCAGCACATGGGAAAGGTTCGGCAAGCTCATATCTGTGGTGTTGTATCGATTGTAAACCTGAATTCGAATTGTAACCAACGTGCCAGGGACTTGCACACGTAGGATAGTAACCTTGCGACCGATTCACGTCCAACATGAATACAGTGTAGGTCGTAATCAGAATCAATCGATTCGCGGGAAAGGGGCAGACGGCAAGCAACGATCAGAAATTTGTGTTTCGTTTTTTTGTTTTAATGGAATCCAAGCGATACGATTGGTACTACGCTATGGGAAATATTAAAAACGAGAACCTCAAGCAGTTCACATAGATCAACCTAAACCCGAAAATTGGCTGCACTTATGAAAAGCGTTCTTTGCCTGTTGGTTTGCTTGAGTATCGCAATAGCCGGTCCCCTTTTGCAACCGCTTTCGGCACAGCCTGGTATCCTGCACGAACGATCGCTGGAAGTGATTTGTGCGGATACACCGCAAATCGTGGTTGGCTACCCCAGCCACCTAAAGACACTGAAAAGCGATGACTACCGGCGTTCAATAGAAGTTACCGTCAATGTCCGTGAATGGTTAAAAGGGCAACGAGAATCAAACGAAACGCAGGTCAAGTTTGTTACGGAAGTTGGCCGTTGGGACATGCAAGAACTGAATACCTGGATCGAAGATCAACAGGAGTTTCTATTCTTCATCAACGACCTGCGAGGCCAGACACATCTTCAATTTTTCGAGATGTTTAAGCCTTTGAACGCCGCCGCCGTCACCGCAACTTTCTCGCAAATGTTTCAGCAACGCCAAACCACTCAGCGCGACTTGTTGCGTATCACGCGGGAAGTGTTGCGAGCGAATCGTTTTGCTGTCAGTGACACGGATGTCGAAGCACCGATTGTGACACTAGCCGTCGTGCCCATGCAATTGCTTACGGTGCCGCTCGATTCCAGATTCGACGACGCAATTCAAGAGCATTTGGCGGAGCCCTCTCGCACCATTTCCGCTCAATTTATTGACGACTTGATGAAGCCGGAAATTGTTAAACTTGTGGACAAGCATGCCTTGGCTGAATCGTTGCAGCGCTTGATCAAAGAAGATGAGTTTAAGATTCATTTTGCCGAAAATGACTCCGATCTTCAGTTCTACACTTGCAGTCCCCTAGTGGTGTCCATCGTCAAGGCGATCAAGTCATTGCAGGTAGATGTGGATGGCTCATTGCCAGATGTCACACCTGTCAAACTTGCCAAACGCGAATCCGAATTTGAGACCATCGAATTGCTAAAGCAGACGTATGGATGTCGTGTCGACTACTCATACTATTCGGTCGGTTGGGGCAGCAGCTTTTTCTATCCCGGTTACATCGTCGATCAAATCCCAGACGAAGCACGTTTGAAAGCGATCTACTTTACTTCAAGAAAACTCGAGGAATTTGGCCAGTTGCCTGATTTGAGTGAATTAGCTGGCGTGGAATTGGTCTACTTGGGATTCACCCAATCCGCGATCGATTTGTCGCCACTAACCGATTTGAAATCACTAAAACATTTGAACCTACAATCGACAAGAGCAGATTTCGATCTGACACCGATCGCCAAGTTGCCGAACTTAGAAACGTTAACTCTGGCGGATTCATCAACTCAAGACTTCCGTCCTTTGAGCACGATGCACCAGTTGCAAAAGTTGATTGTCGACACTGACGATCTAAGTCCGTTGGCTGAGCTGACCAACTTGCGAGAGCTGCGGGTCTCGCACGGTGAATTGACCGACTTGTCGCCCTTAGCCAAGTTGACGAAGTTGGAAACGTTGACTCTGGACAACTGTCGTGCCCTAAAAGACCTCGGTCCATTAAGTGGCCTGAAGAATCTGAAGCAGTTGAGTTTTAAAAATACACAGGTCGTCGATCTCACGCCACTTGCCGGGTTGGAACAGTTGCAAACGCTGGTGTTGCTACGCACGCAAGTTCACGATCTTAGTCCGTTGCGAAACTTGCCAAACCTACGGAGACTTGATTTGCGGGGAACGCGAACGCTTCAAGATTTGACCCCATTACAACATTTACCGTCACTGGAAGAACTGGAAATCGACCATACGAGTGTCACCGATTTCTCTCCGCTGGGACGAATCAAAACGCTGCGTTCGATAAAAGCCGATCAGGTTCCAGCCAACGATGTGGCAGGTTTGGCAGACCTCGAAAACCTTGAGCACCTGAGGTTGGGTGATCGCACGGACTTGCACGGAGCCCAACCGTTGAGATTTATCGACGGCTTGACCACGTGGCTCGGCGGACGAGATCATCCGCTCCAAGATGGTTTGAAGTTACATCGGAAATATCTGGTTGATCACGCCTCCACTGTCGTTAGTCCAGCTCTATTGAAACAACTGCAGCAGGCTGACATGGGTTTGCCGGCAACCGATCCAAACTATTTCAATTGCGAAACCATTTTGCGTCGTGTGGCAGCGATGCAAATGGTCGCCGTTTCGCGGGCCGACCTGTGTGTGCGTCTGCCAACAGCGAGTGCATCAACAGAGCAAGTTCACGAACTGACACGGGCTGAAAACGATTTTGTCAGAAGTCTGGCTCGCGATAATCCCAAGCAGGTCGTTGGCTGCTTTGCGGTTGATTTGAGCACTGGATTTGCATTGGAAGAAACCAATCGTTGCCTGGAAACTGGTGATTTTCAGTTTGCGTCAGTGAACGTCGTCGGTGCAGGTAAGGAACCGATCGAGTTCACTAAATTGGCTCCGATATTACTGGCATGTAAAACAAAAAGCATCCCTGTCTTATTACATGTCCGGCTGTCGCAGGTCGCCGACTCGGTGAACGTGGCCAGCGTTTTTTTGGACTCGCTAATTCAAAACCTAAATGGTGCTGAATGCACTGTCGTGTTTGAAGATATTCATCCGGTGACGTTGCGAAATTTCTTCGTGGCCATGAAGGCAAAACAGCCAGGCAAAGAAATACGAGTTTGTGTTTCCGGGGCCTGGTTTGATAAGTCATCAGAGTTTGCCGCACAGCCAAATTGGGAAGCTTGGCAGCCCGTTGCTGACGCGATGCGCGATGTGGGGCTGGACCGCTTTGTGCTGGGCAGTGGATTTACGCACTCGTTCGGTTGGATGTTCGATCGCGTGTTGAAGCAGCAGTTGAGATTGTCGTTCGACGAGGCACGAACGATCCGTAGCCAGCCGTTTGGCGTTCAATGACAAATGTACGTGAATCCTATTGCGTACTAATCGAATAGATTCATTTGCGGGGGCGGGTTCATATCAAAATGCTGATACGCTTTGGCCGTTGCGACGCGACCGCGTGGCGTACGCAGAATTAATTCGCTACGCAACAAAAACGGTTCGACCTCGTCGGTTAGAGTGTCAATCGAGGTGTTCATGGTGGCGGCGATGGTGTTGATGCCAGTGGGTCCGCCTCCACAAATTCGAATGAGTGTATCCAGGTAGGCGCGGTCCTGACGGTCCAAACCCAGATCGTCGATCTCGGCCATTTCCAGTGCGGTGCGAGTCACATCGACGGTGATTTTTCCAGCAGCCCGCGTTTGTGCATAATCGCGAATCCAACGCAATCGATTGTTGGCGATTCGTGGGGTGCCTCGGCTTCGCAACGCGATCTCGCCCGCCGCTGCGGATTCAATTTCAATATTTAATTTTCCGGCATTGCGAGTCACGATTTGTTCCAACGTTGGCAGGTCGTAAAAACCAAGATGTTCACGGTGTACAAAACGATCGCGTAGCGGCCCGGTCAACATGCCGGCCCGAGTGGTGGCTCCGATCAATGTGAAAGGCTGTAGCGTGTAGCTGTGCGTTCGTGCATTGATGCCTTCGCCCAGTACCAGATCAATTCGAAAGTCCTCCATCGCCGTGTACAGAAACTCCTCCACCGATTTGCTGACGCGATGAATCTCGTCGATAAACAGGACCTGGCCTTTTTGTAGGCTGGTCAGGCTGGGGATCACGTCTTTGGGTTTGGTCAGTCCGGGCCCGCTTAGGAATTCGATAGGCACGCCCATTTCGGCGGGGATGCAGGTGGCGAAAGTTGTTTTGCCCAGTCCAGGAGGCCCATCGAACAGCACGTGACCCAACGGTTCATTTCGTTGCTTGGCCGCTTGAATCGCAATTTCGATGCGTTGAATAACCTCTTTCTGCCCGATGATTTCGCTCAGGCGACGTGGCCGCAACTGATTGTCGGCGTCCTTCTGATTGTGGTCTGGGTTGGCGTCTGAGGTCAAATTGGGTGGTCCTTGACGAATGTTTGGTGGCGGAGTGTTTTTGTCTTTAGGGATCGCGCTTTTGGACAAACGTTGTTTGGATTTGTCCGTAGTTCCCGTAATGATTGGTTCTCGTTCCATCGATTCCCGGCCTGCCTTGGTAAGATTGGGTCTTTTCGAAATATACCAGAGCGTGCGAGACTGGTGAAACCTCATTGCGTTTGAACGAGTTATATCGGACAGGATTTCCAGCTTTTATGGCCAAGTCAAGAACTGCCAAAGCCACTCTTTTCAAGATGTTGCAAGGTGCTCGGCTGCCTGTTTACGCAGTCTCATCCAATATGAAGATCGTTTTCTGCAATGATGCGTTGTGCCAGCTAACCGGTCGGGATGACGAATTCCTGACATCGCTTACGTGTGTTTACCAATCGGCCACTGATCAGAACCCGGATCGCCAATTGGCCAGCGGGCTGTGTCCGCCGGTCGATGCATTTTCCGGGCAGCCGCAAAACGGCTGGATCCATTTGCTGGGTCCCGATCGAACAAATTTCTATCAAGCGTCTTTTGTTCCGTTCGCCGATCCCGATCCATCGTCCGACGCGCCACTGCACCATTTGCTGGTCGTCGTTTACGGAGCCGCCAAAGAGGCACCGGAA
The DNA here is from genome assembly GCA_964543985.1 of uncultured Pirellulaceae bacterium. GTDB lineage: Bacteria > Planctomycetota > Planctomycetia > Pirellulales > Pirellulaceae > CAJQPP01. The sequence goes on from CAZJBW010000006.1 coordinate 92,936, forward strand.
ATCGACAAGCCGAGCGATCAATTCGATTCTCGAGACCTGCATGCTTCGATCCGGCAGATGCAGTACGCGTCTTCGCGAAACATCGGCATCGATCGTCTGGTAGGCAGCTCGGCCAGTTCCCAGCGAATTCGTCGCCAGGTGCAAGTCGCTGGCGCAACCGAATCGAATGTGGTGATCCTGGGTCCAGCCGGCAGTGGGCGACGGAACCTGGCGACATTGATTCACTACGCCAATGGCCCCGAGATGGTTGGCCCGATCATTCCCATCGATTGTTCGGTAACCGATTCCGAGACCGTGCAAGAGACCATCAAAAGTTTGTATCGCAGTCACCGGCAATACCCTGACGAGCCATTGGGCCGCGTCTTTCTGCAAGATGTCGAGCGACTAGATCCACAGGCTCAAAAAGAACTGTTGGGCTTCTTGAACTTGCCAGACTTTCGATTGCCGATGATTGCCACCGGCAGCCCGGCCGCTCAGGCAATCGTTAACGCCGATCTTTGGCAGCACTTGCAAACGATCACGATTGAGATCCCTTGTTTGCGAGATCGTCGACAGGATATCTCGTTTTTGGCTCAAGCAATCCTTGAACAGTCCAATGGCCTATCTGGCAAGCAACTTGCCGGAATCGAAGATGCCGTTTTGCAAGAACTGAAGAACTACTCGTGGCCCGGCGAATTGAACGAGCTGACCGATGCCATCGACCACGCTTGCCAGAATGCCGCCGATACCAAAATCCAATTCGACGATTTACCACAACACTTGCGAATCGCTATGCGAGTCGCCACTCAGTCGTCTAATCCGCCTAGAGTCGAAATTGATCTGGACCAGTTTTTAGCAGAGATCGAAGAGGAGTTGATTCAACGGGCGATGCAGCACTCGGCAGGCAACAAGAGTGAAGCGGCGCGTCTGTTGGGCATCAGCCGTGCCCGCTTATTGCGACGATTGGACGACGGTCCATCACAAGAAGAGACTCCCGATTTTCGCGAGGCCAGCGAATGACTGAGGATGCGACGCGTTCCCGCGAAGATGCAGGTTCTCTGCTAATTGAATACGCCCACCCGCCATTGACCTGCTATTTGGTCGATTGCGATCAACGGTGGCATGCCGAGCTGATGCGAAAGCTGGACACCAATCAGCAGACGCGAAACGTCGGTATTCGAACCACGGAATTACTGCTGGACGAAACACAACAGGGCAGGGGGCTGGTTGCGATCCCAGCCGGTTGCACGGTCGTTTGGCAGCTGGCGGATCGATGGCTCGCCGAACAAGCCGATCTGGCAGTCATTTTCCAGCAAATCCACGATTGGAATTTGGCTCGCATTTCGGTGCAACTGATCCTGCCTCGCGTCGAACCGACGATTTCTCAGGCCTTTCGGATCGCAGGGGCTGGCAACGTCGTGACTGAATTGCTTGAATGCGATAAATTGGCTCGATTCATTGGGCAGGCTAATCGCTATCGACCTACGGTGCTGACCTCATGGCGGACTCGGTTCGTTAATCGCCTGCCTTGGAAAGCGGTTTGACTACCTGGGCTGGGCCTCCGCTTTCAACCCCGCCCGGCCAACGGCCTGCTGAACTAAACCAACCAGAACGAAACAAATCAACGTTCAAACCAATAGAGTAACGATGTCAGATTCCCCAACGATCGAAGCAGTCAATCAAATCTTGCACGAGATTCAGGACCCGGAAACGGGGCGGTCGATCGTCAAAACTAAGCAGTTGTATGAGACGCACGTTGATGGCAATCGTATCGAATTGAACATCGGCCTGACCACCCACAGCCTGCCAATTGCAGACCGGTTCCGCGACAAGATTACGGAAACCTTGCAAAACCAGTTCGCTGGCAGCGAAGTCGCGATCAACTTTCGTGACCATGAACGACGTCCACCGGAAATTGGCCAAATCGGGCTACGGTGCCGTAGTGTGATTGCCGTTGGTTCAGGCAAAGGCGGGGTTGGAAAAAGCACCGTCGCCACTTGCCTGGCGTTGGGTCTAAAACGAGCGGGTTGTAAAGTCGGTCTGATGGATGCCGATGTCTACGGACCCAGTGTGCCTCAACTGATCGGCGTTGACGGACAACCTGGAAAGGCCGGCGATAAGATTGCACCGATCGATGCCGATGGAATGCCTGTTATGTCGATCGGGTTTATGGTGCCCACCGAACAAGCCGTGATTTGGCGTGGACCGATGTTGCATAGCGCCGTGACTCAATTTCTGCGTGACACGGCGTGGGGAGACTTGGACTATTTGATCATTGATATGCCACCAGGTACCGGGGACGTTGCCTTGACGCTTTCGCAGCTGATGCCGGCCACCGGTTCAGTCGTGGTGTGTACACCTCAAAAGGTAGCGCTGTTGGATGCCATCAAGGCGTTATCCATGTTCGACAAGGTGAAGATTCCAGTGCTCGGGTTGGTGGAAAATATGAGCAGCTTTATTTGTCCGGACAATGGCAAGTCCTATGACATCTTTGGTAAGGGCGGCGTTCGCAAGTTGGCCGAGCAAGTTCAGGTTCCTTTGCTTGGCGAATTGCCGATCAATATCAGCATGCGTGAACGAGGCGATGGCGGTCAAACGTTAAGCAACTTCGATGACCCGCAGATCGAACCCTACCTGACCGAGATGATCGAGAACCTGGTTTGGGGTTTGGCTGAAAAGACAGCCGACGAGCCACCGCAACCGTCTTTGCCCGTACTAGGCTAAGGCCGTTGCCGAATCGCGACTTCAGGTTCTGGCAGTTTCAGCCCAAGTTCGCAAACAAAGGGTCGGCGCATAAAAATAGAGCTGTTATGTAACAGCTCTGTCTCGTTGTTGTTCGTGTTCGAAAGAAGTAACCAGCTGGTACTTACTTCTTGCGTTTCACTTTGCGCTTGGTAGTGGCTTTTTTCTTCTTCTTTTTGGTAGCTTTTTTCTTCTTTTTAGTGGCCTTCTTCTTTTTAGTGGCCTTTTTCTTTTTCTTCTTAGCTACCTTTTTCTTTTTAGAAGCTTTTTTCTTCTTCTTTTTAGTAGTCTTTTTCTTAGAAGATTTTTTCTTCTTAGACTTCTTAGCTACCTTCTTTTTAGCCTTACGCTTGGCTGTCTTTTTCTTAGCCTTCTTCTTTTTCTTGGCCACAATACGTCCTCCGTAATTAGACCAACGGGTGAGATCCCTCTCTCGGGGGCCCTGATTGCCAGAGTCCCAAGTGCGGGCTCACCAACCTGGACAAAAACTCAGTCGCACATTCGCATGAAAATTCGCCGAAGCTCATCTTCAACGTCAGCAAAAAACTGACTGGCCATTCGAATGGCAACTGAGACCAAAAGTGCGTTGTCACGCGACAACGACACAATGCAAAATCGATTTACAAGAAATCGTTTTTCCATCGAAACCAGTTTTAGAAAACATCAGAGATTTTTCAACGGTGTTTTTGGTGTTTCAGACACCATGTTGCTCCGTTTTGCAATTCCAAATCGTTTGCGCGTCATGATTCTTTGCGAACTTTAATGAATAATCGCGCTCTCAATAAAAAAACCGCCAATGTTTTCACTGCAACAAGTTGCTAACATGAAATCAAATGCTGTTGTTTGCGTTTCAGTTGTACGTTTCTTAAAACACAGAAGCATTTTGCTATCGAACGAGGCTTGTTTTCGTTCGGCAAGGGCAATGCGAAATACTTGCAGTTTTGAAAGGTGATCACGTAAAATCTGCTTTTCAAACGTTTTTCAATGCGAACCTTCGATTGTTCTTGTACGCTTTGCGTTTTGCAGGCCATCTTCACAATTCGATTCACGGTTTACCCAATTTTGTACCGACAAGTCGAAGAATTCGTTTGGGTTGGTAGCCTAATCGTGAAATCAACGATTGAATATTCGAAAACGTGTACTTTTGAAAAGGCAGTGTCAGCAACTGTCACGCTGTGAAATTGTTTTCGCGTTGTAATGTTGTTCGTTTGGACAAACGAAAATTTGAGTCAAAAAAAAACTGCAAAAAAAATAGGAAATTTTTCGAAACCAGTGACTCGTACCGTCTTTTTTGATCGTTAAGCGTCGTGAACGCGTAACGATGATTCAAAGAAGCAAACGCAACGATTGCGTTTCATGGTCTTCAAACATCAATGAAAGGGGATGACATTCCCGTTGATATGTCTCGTTGAATAGCAATGCTTGGCAACATTCATTGCTCGATTTCAACCGTTACCAGACACCGCCGCCGCGACCCGACATGCGCTGCAGGCTCATGTAGCTTGAATAAGCCAACAAAAGAAAGATAAAGCCTGCGAACCGGTCGCCCACGACAAAGCCCATCAAGCCAATGATCACACCAGCAAATAAACTGATCATCAAAGCCGTTCGTAGCCCGTTCTGGTAATCAGCTTGCAAACAAATTTCGCGACAAATCTGGCCACCATCTAATGGGATCACCGGTGCCAAGTTCAAGACATTCCAGACGATCGTGCAAAACAACATGATGTCCAGCAAAAGAACTAGTGACTGATTGTCTTCGATAGAGGTGCCTTCCATTAATGCGAAAAGCCTGGGAAAGATCCCGTTCCAACCAAAGGCAACGCTGCCACCCAGTGCGAAAATGATCCCAACGGTCAGGGCCGCCAACAAAAAACCGGCAACCGGTCCAGCCAGCGAAACGATGATTTGTTGTTGAGAATTCAATCGTTTGCCACCTCCACCCCAACCACCTGATTCAGGTATCGCCAATCCACCCATGACATACAACACGATTCGCGAAGGAACCCCAAAGAATCGCATCGCAATCGAATGTCCAAGTTCGTGAACCAGGATGGAAACGAAAAAAGCGATCGTGAAGATCAATATCACGACACCAGGATTGTCAGTAGCCCCAGCAGATTGGGCACCCATTACAAACGGTAACACGAAGAAGAGTGGATGAACGCGGACCGCAAAACCCAGCATGTTAAACGAAAAGTCGTAGTGACTGCGTGAAGGTTCGTTCAGAAACACGGTGCGGTTCCTTGGACTATCGAGGGTGAGACAGAACGACATTCTACTGAGGGAATGCGGAATGCGGAATGCGGAATGCGGAAGGGTTAAGCGGCTTGACGAGTGGTCGAGCGATTAGCCGATAGTTTCTGTAAGACGAATTCGGCTGCCGCTACTGAAGCACCCGGGTGGGCGTACTTGTCAGCCAAGTCATTCAATTGGTTTTGAGTTTGCTTTAACGCAGCGGGATCGCCAAACCAACGGTCAAGCCACGCAGATATCTCGCTTGAACAATTACGCCACCGCAGGTACTCGGGCATGGCGACAGCAGATGGAAGCGCGTTGGGGTCGTAATGCGGTGTACGCGATTTTTCGATGTGTTTTTGATCCAGCATATTGACCAGCGTGATAAATCGCGTTCTCAACAGCAGGTATTGCAACATCATCACCATCGCTGAAACTCGATACACGATCACCGTCGGTTTGCGGTGGTAAAGTAGCTCCAGCGAAACCGAACCACTACAGGCGACACACGCATCGGATGTCAAAATGAGCTCCGGGGTCTTGCCCGAATACACTTGAATGGATTCATGTTGGCCAGACTCCAGCTTTGCCAATTCCGATTTCGTGTAATCCGCGTGACTTTCTCGCAGACAGGAAATCGAAACTTGAATCGCTGGATGTTGTTTTTGGACCTGTTTTGCCGACTCGATCAACCAAGGCAGGTTCCGTTTGACTTCCTGAGTTCGCGATCCCGGTAACAGGACCAAGTGTTTTCGAGTCTCGTCTTGCGTCAAACTGGCCAGGCGCTGTTGGCAGAAAGCCTGATCCATTTGATACCGATCCAGCTCGTCAAAGTAGGGATGGCCGACATAGGTCGCTGGGCAGCCTCGTTCCTGAAACCAAGGCACTTCAAAAGGTAGTTTGCAGATCACGTGATCGACCAGCCGCCGCAACTTGTGAACTCGCCAAGGCAGCCACGCCCACATTTGAGGTACCCCATAGTAAAAAACGGGGATGTCGTGTTTGCGTGCTTTGCGAGCAATCCACCAATTGAAACCGGGATAGTCGATCAGTACCACCGCGTCGACTTGATGGTTGGCCAGGTACTCGTCCGCTTGATCCAATAGTGCGAAAAACTTGCGCACATGTTTTAGGACATTCCATATCCCCATGACTGCCAGGGCGGTCAGGTCAAACAACAGATCGCAGCCCTGTTCCTGCATTTTGGGTCCACCGAAACCAGTGGATTCAATTTCAGGTTGTCTAGCTTTCAGGTCGCGGATCAAGTTCGCGCCGTGCAAGTCGCCACTCGGTTCGCCAACTGAGAAAAAGATGCGCATTGTGGACTACCTGATTGCCTGGCTGGAAAGGACCGGCAACAAGTATGGCAAAAGCCACTGATTGCACAAAGATCAGTTTCGATTCGCGGTGTGCCTGCAGCCGATTCTTGCCACAGCGAACCTACGGGTCACTGGCAGTTTTTTTGTTGACATTCTTAACGAATCCCAAGCCGAATGATCGTTTGTTAAACAGCATCTCCAATTGCTGATCTTCGGTAGCCTGAGTGACTTTCAAGCGACAGTTCTCGCAACACAAGCCAATCGTCTGATCTTTGAAGCTGATGTCGTGATCGGCAACCACGTCAGCACCCGAAAACGGGCAAGCCCGCTGTCGATATTGATTCGATCGCAGTAGTTGCCAGTTGGCTTGCAAAAGATAGTCAGCGGGTTCCGTTTGATACTTCTCTAAAGCCGATTGGTCAGCAAAGTAAACTCTGCCTGCTAGATGAGCTTGTTGGAACTGTTCCAAAGCAGGCTGGCCCGAGACGACACATCGGACGTCCTTTAGATTGGTTCTAAACTGATTTTGAATTTTGAAACCCAGACTGAAATTCTTCCTTCCAAACAGCAACTCTTTCTTTTGTTCTGAGGTCGTGGTGGACTGAAACTGGTTGACACAGTTGGGACAGCAGAATTTAAATTCGCGGTCTCCAAACGTGACCGAGTGCTGATCGAGAAACTGACCACCACTAAACGGACAAGCGACTTGCGCGTATTGGCGTGTCAGGAATAGCTGGCGGTTGGCGGCAGTTGCAAACGCTAAATGGTTCTTGGCGAAACGTTCGGCAGACGCTTGGTCGCTGAAGTAGATGCGACCTGCCAGGTGAGTTCGCCAGATTTGAAAATCAACTTCCACTTCTGGATTCACCACACAGTGGATGCTTTTCGATTCCTGAGTTTGATTCTGGCTCTGACTCTGAGTTTGAGCCGGAATTCGAGCACTAAAGGAAAACAGCCATGCTGTAAAGCAAACGCACAGGCCAAATCGACACAGCCATAGCACGCCAACCACTTCCAAAAGTTTGGTGGCATTGGTGTTGTTCATTTTGGTGGCCCTGGCCAGTCTTTGCGATCGTTGCATCATTCAATTGTAACATCCAGCAGGGCAGGGCAGTACAAAAACCGTCCAACGGCCTGTGACCGATCGTTTAATCGTGGCGAGGCTCGTGCACGAAAAATGTCAGCAGCAATCCCACGGCCATCAAGGCAATGATCGATCCGAAGACGATTTCAAAGCCAACTCTGTCGATCAAAGCACCTACCAGCGTCGAACTGGCGATGACGGGCAAGGCGATGGCCATGCTTTGGGTCGCTAGGTATTTTGGCTGGTCTTCGGTGGAGGCGAATTCCAAAGCGAAGTTGAAGAGGATACGCATCGTCACCGGCATCAGACCCAGCAAAAAATAGACTAAGAAAAAACCTGCCCGACCGATACTGGGTGATTGAGCGAAAACCAAAGACAGTACGGGCGCTGCCAACAGGAAAGCGAAAACCAGTCGCAACGAATAACGATTCCCACGACGATCGGCCAACGTTCCCACCGGCACGCTAAAAACAGCCACTCCCAAGTTTTGAATAATCAGCCAAGGCAGCAAGTCAGAAAATCCCAAGTCCAGTTTGACGCGGGCAAAATTCTGGTAGTGAGGCGTCAGGGTCATCGAGAAACCGAACATGGCCGAGATCAATGCCACGACGCGAAAGCGTGTATCGTCGCGGAACGTCTCCCAGACCTCAGAGAATATGGCTCGAACTTGATAGCGAGACTTGGCGGGCGTTTCCGGTTTCTCGTCAATCAACCAAGTGGATGCGGCAGCGACAATGAAGCATAGCCCCGAGGTGCCGAAGATTGCAAAAAAGTCTGCGTCTTCGGCTCGCAACCAATGTCGCAAAACAAACCAGGCACAGGCGATTGAGGCCAGGCAGCCAAACGTGTTCGCGGCCAGCATTAACCGGCCTCGCAACTGAGCGGGAAACAACCTGCCGATCAATGAAGACAGAGTCAGTTGATTGATGCCGGTGGCGATAAAGAACAATCCGTAGATCGCCAGAAAACAATACTGGGCTACGGCCCCTTTTTGGTGGAAGCCGCTAAGCCAAATGCAGGCCAGCAGGCAAAACATAACGCCCATCAGAAAAGTCGTGGCCGCCAACCAGCTACGTTGACGACGGGCACCTTTGATCAGCGGCCATGCTAATAGTGGCGGGATGCTCTGCCCAATCCGGTTCAACATCGGCAGGCAGCCGCGAACCCAACCGGCACCGCCCATCGAGTCCAATGCCGCTGGCATAATGACGCTCTCGGTTTTGAAGATCCAACCGACTCGCAATAGAACCTGGTAGACAGTCGTCGAGATGAAATTGCGGTTGGGCAACGCATCAGTTTCGGAAGGTACGGGGTTCTCTTCTTCCACCGATTGGGTCATGAAGTGCTTTCTGGTGAATCGTCTACGTTGTCTCGTGACAACAGCAATTCAAGGTAACTGGCAGTGATCGGCGAATGTAACTGAATTTGATTCGCAAGTTCACAAATCTGTTGTTGAGCGCCCTCAATTGCGTCTTGCTTAACCATCGTTTGAATTTCCAGGAACCTGCCCAGGTCAGTCACGTCATCCAATGCAAATTCAAATTGCCGTTCCCATTTTTGCAACACAAAGGTGTGGCGAGTCTTTCCGACCTGGAAACGTTTTTGAAAGCCGAGCGCGCCAAACAGCTGGGCCAGTTGTTCTGGTTCGGCATCGTCGGTACCACCGACGGATTGGATTGCAAATTCCAGTTCGCGGCGAGTCTTAAAATCGCGGCCAGTCGTGTTTGCTTGCTGGCGAGGGCCTTTGTAGGTCAGGATCGTTTGGGACCGCTGGTCGTCGATTTGGACGCTGCGAATTCGCAAAGCCTCGTCAGTCACGGAAAAATCGCGTGTCGGATGCACGAGATACCAATCGATTTGCTGGCACCTGCCCGATGGCTGGCAGCCAATTTCGATAAGCAAGTTTTCGTCGATGTGAGTTGTCTTGTTTGAAATCGAAAACTTCTGCTCTACCTCATACATCCGACTGCCTCGCTTCGTCCAGTTGGGTCTCGAACGATTGAATGGCGGCGGGCAACATGTCTGGTTCCACATTTAGGGCACCGGAAATCGCGGCCCGTCGAAAGCCCGTTTGTAATACGCTTGGGAAATTGTCACTGGTGATTCCACCGATTGCGAACGCAGGCAGAGAAATTTCAGCCGCTACCTGTTCCAGGAACTCAAGACCAGCAAACTGATCAAACGATTTGGTTGACGATGGAAACGTCGGGCCACAGCCAATGTAATTCGCGCCGTCTAAAACTGCTTGCCGGGCCTGCGCCATGTCGTGAGTCGAAACGCCAATCAGCTTGCCAATGCCAAGCACCGATCTGGCTTGCGAGACGGAAAGATCGTCTTGGCCGACGTGAACACCGTGGGCGTCGATGGCTGCCGCAATGTCGGCTCGGTCGTTGATAATCGCTAGTGTCGCGTGTTGGTTTGCGATATCGACCAGCAACTTTCCGAAATTCAGTAGTTTGTGATCGTCGGCGGTTTTGTCACGCAACTGAATCGCCCGGATGCCATTTTCGCAAAGACAGCGGACATAGGAATCGAACTGCTCAGGTTGTCGTTGGCAGTCTATCAGTGCATATAAGTGGATGTGTTGCAGTTGTTGATAGTGAGTGACCGACAGGACCGTGGCTTTTTCTAGCTCGTAAATTCGAAAGCGAATTGATTCGATGGTTGCCGCTGCAGACGGGTTTTCGGTTTTTGAAAACTCTTCTAGAACTCGCATGGCTTGTTGGCAGCGACCAAAGTTGGCTCGCAACAAATCGACGATGTGTTCTCGCTGGTACTCGCTATCTTGCGACTGGTGTTGGCCGACGTCGGACGCCGCATCGCGACAGGCCAATAGATCTTGTTGGTCAAAATTGGCAGCCCAAGTTTGCAAATCGTGTCGAATCGATTTACAGATCGAGCTCAAATGTCGGTCTTCTTGCACAAACCGAAACACCTCCTCGACCACTCGCAGTCCTTCACGAGCACGGTTCAGATTGGCGTCAATGGCGCGTAATATCGAGGGGTTCATTCTTTGGCGAGGCGGATTTGGGCCGTTGGTTGCATGTCTGTTGTGTCAGTCGGTCGACTGTCAGCGTGTCAAATTGACACCGATAATTGGTCTTGTCTTGCCAGTTTTGAAGAATGCCGCGGACGATTCGGTTCGGGGAATCCCACAAAACTGGCTAGCAGTTTGTGTTAGCAAAACTTGTCGCAAAATTTTCTTCGTATGGTTCCTTGCAGTTGTAATTGGCAAGCTTTGCAGTTCCCGTCGATTATAGCTTTCGGGGTTGCCGAACCCTTGTTTTAACGCATTTGCCGTAAGTTGCTGTCAGCATGATACTTGCCTTGATTCGATCGCATAGCGTAGCTAAAATTTCGCCGCGATTCTCCGCAACTGAGTGGTATCTTTTGGCAGGAAGCCAGTGTCTTTCTCATCAATGAGTGATCGACCAACGCGAGTACTTTGTTGCTGGCCCGGTCTTGCCGGTTTATGGCTTCGAGGCCATTGGTCCTCGTTGGTGTTAGCTATTGGTTTCTCGATCGTGCTGAATTTGGCACTGTTGTCTACCTTCGTTTGGCCCGCTTTTATAGGAGTCCAGTTGAAATGGCTGGTTTGGCTGGCCACTGGGGTTTTGTGGCTGGTTTGTGGATGGAAGTCATGGAACTTTTTAAGTTCCTACGATAAACGGCCATCCATTCCCGTCGAAAAACCGGACGAAACGGACGACACCTTGTTTATTCGAGCACAAACCGAATACTTGAAAGGAGATTTCACGCAGGCGGAATCCCTGTTGGCACAGCAATTGCAAAGAAATACACGAGACGCCGAAGCGCGGCTTTTGTTGGCGAGTATCTATCATCGCACTAATAGAACTGATCGAGCTCTCCACCAACTGCAACAACTTCAACGTCTTGATACCGCAGACCCGTGGTCTTTTGAAATTCAACGCCAGCTGGAACTGGTCGAACAGGATCGATCAGGATCTGCGGACGATCTTCAGGAAGATGATTCTCTTCAGGACGAAGACTCGACAAGCCAAACCGAACCTTCCCTGGGCGGTACCATCCGACTGGGTGAAGATTTAGTAGGCGACGGCGAGACGGTTCACGAAGATAAACCAATCCATAACCAACAACGAGCAGCTTGAAATAATTGGAGATTTTCGATCGCGGCAAAAATCGCGTAAAGAAATGTCCAGGAATCACGTCCAATGCTTGTCACGGTCACCCGACAGTGGCATCCCAGGAGTAAGAGATGTACGAGCGATTTACAGAACGCGCAAGAAAAGTAATGCAGCTGGCCAATCAAGAGGCCCAGCGGTTCAACCACGAATATATAGGTACCGAGCATATGTTGCTTGGCCTGGTCAAAGAAGGTAACGGTGTCGCAGCCAACGTCCTGAAAAATTTGGGCGTCGACCTGCGCAAAATCCGGCTCGAAGTCGAGAAGCTTGTGCAAAGTGGGCCAGAGATGGTCACCATCGGCAAACTTCCGCAGACACCTCGTGCCAAGAAAGTCATCGAGTACTCGATGGAAGAGGCTCGCAACTTAGCGCATAGCTTTGTTGGTACTGAGCACATTCTATTGGGACTGCTTCGCGAACAAGAAGGCGTCGCTGCCCAGGTACTAATGAACCTGGGCTTGAAGCTGGAAGAAGTTCGCGAGGAAGTACTGAATCTTTTGGGCAGTGGCCTGGAAGGTGCCGAGGCTGGCGAACGTGGCGGCCGCGAAGGCGCTGGCGGTGGCGAAGGTGGGGCTCCGTCGGGCAAAAGTGGCAAATCGAAAACGCCTGCCCTGGATAGCTTTGGCCGTGACCTGACCGAACTGGCTCAGCAAGGCAAACTGGATCCGGTCATCGGACGCCAGGACGAAATCGAACGAGCCATTCAAGTGCTCTGTCGACGAACGAAAAATAACCCCGTGCTGCTGGGTGAAGCCGGTGTCGGTAAAACCGCCATCGTCGAAGGCTTTGCACAACGAGTTATCGCGGGCGAAGTTCCCGAATTGCTGTGCGACAAACGCATCGTCGTTCTGGACCTAGCCATGATGGTCGCCGGAACCAAATACCGCGGTCAGTTTGAAGAACGGATCAAGGCCGTGATGAACGAAGTTCGTCGCGCAAAAAACACGATTCTGTTTATCGACGAACTGCATACTCTGGTCGGAGCCGGTGGGGCCGAAGGTGCTATCGATGCCGCAAACGTGCTGAAACCAGCACTGTCTCGTGGCGAAATCCAATGTATCGGTGCTACGACGCTGGACGAGTACCGCAAGTACATCGAGAAAGACAATGCCCTGGCACGTCGATTCCAGGAGATCATTGTTGATCCGACCGGTAACAAAGAAACCGTCGAGATCCTCAAAGGACTCCGCGAACGCTACGAAAAACACCACCGTGTGCAGATCACCGACGATGCCATCGTATCGGCGGTCGATTTGTCTGGACGATACATCACCGGACGATGCCTGCCCGATAAAGCAATCGATGTGATTGACGAAGCAGGTGCTCGGATAAGATTACGTAGCCAGACTAAGCCACCAGATCTGAAAGAGATCGACGAGGACATCGAGCGTCTGAACAAGGACAAGGACGACGCCGTCGCCAACCAGGACTTCGAGAAAGCTGCTTCTCTACGCGATCAAGCTGACAAGCTTCGAAAAAAGAAGGAGCAAATCAAGAAAGACTGGCGTGAAAAATGCGACGAGGCCGACGGTGTGGTCGACGAAGAGGTGATCGCCGAAGTCATCTCCAAGATGACCGGCATCCCACTGACGCGTCTATCCACCGAAGACAGCGCCCGATTGCTGCGAATGGAAGATGAACTGCACCATAAAGTGATTAGCCAAGACACCGCTGTCCGCGCGATCTCGAAAGCCGTTCGTCGAAGCCGTAGTGGTCTGAAAGATCCGAAACGACCGATCGGTTGCTTCATGTTCGCTGGCCCAACCGGGGTTGGTAAAACGTTGTTGGCCAAAGCACTTGCCGAATTCATGTTCGGCGACGAAGAAGCCTTGGTCACCATCGACATGTCCGAGTACATGGAAAAACACAATCTTAGCCGCTTGATTGGTGCCCCTCCGGGATACGTCGGCTACGAAGAAGGTGGTCAGCTGACCGAAAAGATTCGACGTCGTCCCTATGCCGTTGTGCTGTTGGATGAAATCGAGAAAGCGCACCCCGATATCTTCAACATGTTGTTGCAGGTTATGGAGGAAGGTCGCTTAACGGACAGCTTTGGACGTAATGTGGATTTCCGCAATGTGATCCTAATCATGACGACCAACGTTGGTGCTCACGCGATCAAGAATGAATCCGTCTTCGGACTGCCTGGTGCCGGAGAAGACGCTTCATTCGAAAGCATGAAGACGCGAGTATTCGATGAAATCAACCGCGCCTTCCGACCTGAATTCCTTAATCGTCTTTCCGACGAACCGATCATTTTCCGTCACCTGGAGAAGAAGGACCTGAAAGAGGTTATCGAGTTGGAATTGGTCAAGATTCGCGATCGTTTGAGCGAACGTGGCTACGCTTTGGAATTGACCAACGATGCTAAAGAGTTCCTGATCAAGAAAGGAACGAACCTGGATATGGGAGCTCGACCGCTGCGTCGCGCTTTGGAAAACTATATCGAAGATCCGCTGGCCGAAGAATTGCTGAATGGCTCCTTCCAAGGAATGAATACCATTTCAGTGGAAGCCAAACGAGCTGACGATGGCAAAATCGAGCATCTGAAGTTCGACGGTTCGTTTGTCGAACCAGAAGAAGCGGAGGAGCCAGAAAAGCCCGTCGGTGTCGGAGCCAGTGACTCAGACGATAACGACGGCCAAGGCGACAGCGAATAAGACCCTCTGGCACTAGTTCGAATTCAAACAAGCAAAGAGCCTCACTTCATGTGAGGCTCTTTTTTTTGTCAGCTTTGAATTTTTTGAGTAGCTGGATTCGCCAGAATTCAGGTCAGTCGCAAAAACCGAAGACTGGCGTTCAAATTGGCCTGCCAACAAGCCTTTCTAAGGCAATTTCAAACAATCGACCCCTTTCCGAACCGAAGGGCGATTTGCCAAAAATCAATAAATCTCAATTTTTCACGTCGACTTAGCCAGACCCCTGGAATCTAGAAATTGGAAGGGGCCAATAAATTGTATTCGCTCTATCTGGATGACTAAAAATATTAAGAGGAAAATACGATGGCAAAAATGACCGATCAACAAGCAAAAGAGTTATTCGCACCATACCTAAACGGAGAAGAGCTGACTCATTGGGCTTATGGGATTAAACAACCCAACATGTTGCTCATCACTGGCTTAATCGCTTTGGCAATTCTTCCCGGCATTATCGCGGTCTTTTTGCTTTCCAAAAATTACATGGTTGGATGGACCGGAAACCGATTCATCGTATTGCAAGTTAATTCGAAATTGACCAACGTCAAACAAGTTACCGAATACGATGCCGCACAACTCAAGTCGATGAAATCAACAACGTCGACCGGCTCGCTGTTTACTCACATCAAAATCACGGATGACGAGAAACCTTTTGTCGCGAAATTCCATCGAGCCTACTCAAAAATGAACCGGCCCAATGCGATGGCGATTGGCGAGGCGTTAACATCGTTGTCAGCATAGTTGGCCTACAACACTTCTTTGAAAACTAACCAATCCAATGTCAAAGACTTGTCACTTCTTGTGACAGTTTAACCATTGGTAAGATGTGTCAATCTTGTGATAGAGAAATCACGACGACACGTCGTGTATAGGATTGTTGTGACCGACTGTCGCCAGTGGCTTCCTCAACGGACCACTTCGACAGTTGGTTGTCAACAATCAATATCCGGGGGTTCAGTATCCTCCAAACGGACTCGGACTTCGATTCGACAAAATGCCGATTGCTGCTCGTAGTTACGATTTGAAAAGTGTGCGAGGTTAAGGGCACCTGCAAACTTTTTAGACAGTCGAAAGCTCTCCACCGCGCTGCCAGATCATCCTAGATCACCGCAGTCTTCTGTCTCCTAAGCCGTTCGCTAGACCAGCACTTCGCTTGCTGGCTGCCGAGAATCGAATCACCATCTCTCTACACTCGGCTTACCATAAAACCGCATCTGCAAATCTTCCCCAGCAACACAACTAGCTGGGGAAGACAATGCGAGTTGACATCAGAATCATTGGCGTAAAAATCGATGTACTGGCCGGGATAAGTCGCCGCGCACACCGGGATAAGTGGCGATTTCCGCTATTACCCGATAACCATCCCGGATAATTACATTGTTATCCGGCTAGGGAATTCGAAAGCACCAAAACATGTTCATGTTGACAATTGGCATTCCTCTTGCCTTCGTCATCGTCTTGGCCTTTGTTGCTCACGCACTTACTGACACACGGCGCGCAACGTCAATTTGGATCGCTGCAATATTCGCCGTCCTTTATGTAACGTACATGTGTATACTGGCTGGAGAATGGAGGCCGCACTTTCCAATTCTGACTATTGGTGCGTTTGTCATTGCACTAGTCATCACGTTTGTCGTTGAATTGATCGCTGGCAAGAAACGCGTTAAGTGAAGATATTAGTGGTCGTTAACTACCGCCGAGAACTAAACAAACGATATGTGCTACAATCGTCCATCAACAAAACACCTATATCCACTCCGAATCGCCGGATAACAAACGGATGAACCGAAGTCGCCGACATCGCGGCAATTTAATGGTGAATCTTCTCCGGCGACTCGGTTATCCTGACCGTTATACGCCTAAACGATGAATGTACTCGATAACGCAATCGACGAACTTTACGCAGCGTTTTCCGGCATGCCAAAACCTCACCACATTGACGGTTGCGAATGCTGTGCCGACGAGAACGACCTGCGGCTTGATTGCTCTTTCATGGCCAGTGTGAATAGCTGACACTTTACATTGTCCAATGGTGTTCACGACAACAAAATGTTGAACCGGAGTGGCGAACATGCCGGTTTTTGAAATCAACGTCAACTGTCGCCACCTGGTTAACATGGTCGTTATGCTGCTTTAGGAGATTGACTCATGATTTCATATGCCCCTGCGATTGCTATTCTTGTTGTTTTTGCGATTCCACTGTTCGAGAATGGCAATGGACAGGAAAACGAGTTCGCAATAAGCGATGCTGAAAACGT
>CAZJBW010000007.1:0-8686 GCA_964543985.1 uncultured Pirellulaceae bacterium
CACTGGAAGAGGTATCGGCAATGTCCGAGAATCAAGAGTAGGAACAGCTGCGGAAAGAAGTTAGCGTTCGCCGAGTTGATTCAGGATGTTTTCGGTGCGGTTTTGCAGTGGAGCGGGAAGCACGGTGACGATGCATTGGTACTGTGGAAGGTACTCGACGCGGGTATGTTGGCCAGGAGGTAGGTCGCTGGCGATTCCGACTTGTAAGAAGCGGATGATCTGCGTGGGGGTGAAGTTATCAGTTAGTTGGCGTTGGCAAGAAAAGACCTCGATCGTGGTTTGCGTCCAGTAGT
This sequence comes from uncultured Pirellulaceae bacterium, assembly GCA_964543985.1. Taxonomy (GTDB): domain Bacteria; phylum Planctomycetota; class Planctomycetia; order Pirellulales; family Pirellulaceae; genus CAJQPP01. Next base: position 294 of record CAZJBW010000007.1, read on the forward strand.
CTTCAATCGTTGTGATCTCGAAAGTTGACTCGTCGATGACTCGGTAGGCCAGCTCCATTGACGCGGTGGTGTTTTGTAGGATCTGTCCATTGGTTGTGACGTTCGTGTCTGGTTCCCACGGCATAGTTACGGTGGGATTCCAACCCTGGGTAGCGACCGTTTTCCAATTGAACAAAATGTTGAAACCATCTTCTTGATGAATGCGGTCCAGCATGCGTTGTACGGGTTGCAATTGAATCTCGCGTACGGTTGGCTCGCTAGATCGCAAGTCGGCTGACTTGGCGTTTCGTGTAACTAGGACTTCCGCTAGTTCCAAGTCATCCTTATTTGTAATTAGTTTGGCAGCCGCTGTTAGTTTCTGTAGCAGAATTTCAATTTGGCGAATGCCACGTAGGTTCTGTTCGACGTACAAAACACCTTCTTTGACCTCGACCGTCCCCTGCCCTTCGTTAATGTTCCAAGTTTCCGGGTTAATGCTAATTTGAATCGCGGTCAGTAGTTTCTCGGCCGAATCGGGTTCTGGTAGCAGAACTTGATCCAATGGAATTTCACGTTGGGTCAGCGTTTGGTCGCTGGCGGTACTGAGAGCGGTCACTGTGACAACAGTTTTGTTTTCATTCCATTCCCAGGAAAGTTCCAAGGGTTCAATGGCTGCTTCCAGTAAAGCCTGAGCGGTGTCGTCGGTGACTTCGGCCGTGATTTCAGTCAACGGATCCAGCAAGCCTAGAGTCATTGATTGTGAATCCAAGTGAACGGGGACTCGCGTCAATTCAAAATAGCGACGAGTAAATTCCAGCAGTGAGATGGGGCCAAATTTGGCGCCCAAAAATTCTTGTTGCAAGGCAGTTTCGGGTGCCAATTCAAGCTCGTCGGGACGCGGCACATAAACGGTACCATGACCAAACTTGTGAGTGATATCTTCCGTTACACTGTCCCGAAAATTATCTGCGTCCACATCGGGGTTGAAAATCAAGTCTCCAATGCCTTCGAATTCATCCAGCGCTGAATCTCTAGCATCCGGATTCATCGCCAATGGATCCTCTTGAAGAGCAGCCACCGGATCTAAAGGGTCAACATCTACCAAATCAGGATCGACCGAGTCGTTGGTGGTGTTGTCATCGTTTGGCAATTCGTTTGTTGTCGCAGACGTTTGCGAATCGGCGGCTGGGTTTTGTTCGATGACTGCGATGGGCGGGATGACCGGTGTCGCTTCATCTGGCTGTCCCTTGGTGGCACGTGACGCTCCGTTACTGCTGGGATCGCTGTCTGTGTCCGAATCATTTTTGTCGTCGGCAGTGTTTTTGTCGTCGGCAGTAGACTTGGCGTTTTGATCGTTCTGCCCAGAGGTCGAATCGTTTTGCGCGTTGTCACTGCTGTTTGTGGAATCGGCGTTGCTAGCGGTTTGGTTTGGATCGTCCGCGGTCCACAGCTTGGAAACTAGAAAAAGACCCAAGACCAACACTACCAGGGAGAGCCCAATTGCGCCGGCGATCCATGCCAACGTTTTCCCTCGTTTTTTTGATCCGTCCGATGTCCACTGACCGTCGGGCATGATCGGTGAGTCTTGGACTGGCGGAGCGCTGGCTGAGCGACGTTTGGGTTGTTTGGTTTGGCCAGTTGTGCTGATCTTCGGTTTGGTTGCCGATTTGCGAGCTGCACGGGGCGCCTTTAGGCCCGCTGCCAAATTTTCGAACTCGGACGTCGCTGTGGCATCTGGATCGTTGGGGTCGGTTGGTGGTTTGGGTTTAGCGGGTGGCGCTTTAAGGTGCTCGGGCGCCTTCCAGCCTTCGGGTGGTTGCACGTGAACCATACTGCCGCATTTCGGGCAGGACAGAACTTGACCAATCGCCCCAGCCTGTTTGACGTTCAAACGGGACGAGCAGGTATCACACGAGATTGAAAAAAGAATTACGTCCATTTCCTCGACCGAAGAATCAGTGCCCACTTCATTTTAGTTGTTTTCGAGCGAGTTGTCTTTGCCGGTGTATTAAAACCGTGGGCCTCAAGGACCTGTTTTCGCACCCAGCACCAATAATTCGTTACTTAACAGTTCTCGAAAATTTCTAACTGGTTCTGGACAGTGGTCTACTTTGCTATGTGCCGGTTCAGACAGTACGCCGGTTCCTGTCTATGACTGGAACATCGGCATTTTAGGGTTCGTCACTTTGAAACAAGGCTGGCAGGGTCAGATTGTTGCTGTTGGCGGCGGCGCGAGTCGTGATCAAGACGGCCTGGTTCGTCGGATCATCCGGATCAGGTCCGATGACCCATACCAACTTGCACTTTTCATCAGCCGGGCTGGTTGCCGATTTGTCAGGATTCGCCTGCAACATGATTTGAGCCAAAATTTCGCCCAGCGGTTTATCACGTGCCTCGACTCGACCTGGACGTTGGTTTTGCGTGATCCCCTCGACGGCCAAGTCGTTGCCCAACAGCTTAATGCGAAACGGGAAACTTAGGTTTGGAAAGTCATCGTTGATCCCTTGTTCGATCTCAGTCATCAAGTTAATAAGGTCGGGGTCCGTTGTGACCAGGATGTCTCGCGGCGTTGCCAGTAGTTGTTCCAAATTCGCCGGAGCATTATTGGTTGTCGTGGATGGGGTCGCGCCGTTTGCAGCGGTACCATTCAGAACTAGCTCGCCAGCCGCCACTAAATTGTGAGGGGCCATTTCGGGTAGCCAGCAGTTAGCAACGATCCCGTCTTGTTCTTTGCCGTAGCGGAATCCACGCACCAATTCGATCAACATATTGTCAAATCGTTGTTGCACGCGTGACCAGTACGGATGTGGCGGAATCTGACCAACGTATTGCGTTAGTGAATCACGAGCATTGGCTAACGTGGTCGGAAAAGTTTCCAACCATTGGTCGTCCTCAAGATCGCGAGTCTGCGTGGTGGATATTTCAAGGTAGCAGCCATCGTCGAAGTGCATGCTAAACAACACGCCTTGAATGGCATCGTCAAAGAACAGGCTAAGCGGGCGTCGCAGTTGGTTCAGTTCTCCGCCGAATAGCCAAGTCCCTTCTTGGCTGAGTAAAGCGGCGTTAAGAAATAGCACGTTGATGTCTCGGTCGCGATCGGTTCGGTCCAGCATTTTAGACATGATGGCGCCCGACATGGCTTGTCCGGAAGCATTCGCCGAATCAACTAACAGTTGTTTAGGTCCAAACACAATATTTTCGATGGGGCCAATTGTGCTGGCCGAGAAAGCAATCGCGTTCTCGCCGATCTCGAAGTACTTGCGGCCATTCGCTTCGTCCGTCGTGACCGGCGGCTTGCCCAGCGATTCCCAAAACGGTTGTTCGTCAACCGCCGGGCTCAGTTGGATCGTGGCGACCGCCTGGTAGGCACCGGATCCGTCAGGGTGCAATGAGATCAGCAGCCGCTCCATCGTTTCGAGACTGATCTTCGAGGATTCCGTCAGTTGAAATTGTAATGTTTGAACGCTGGGTCCCAGCGATTGCAGGAACCGCGAAGCTTGTGGGTTTTCCTGTAGGCGTTGAGGGCGAAAGGTGAATATAAAATCGGGAGCGGCCGGCATCAGAGAAACGTCTAATGGTTCTGCGCCGGTGGGCGATTCCCACGGCAAGTTGTCGGCACCCGTCACGATTTGTTGAGGTCGATAGGCGGTCAGCGCTGGTGGTTCTGTCGCATCGGCGGGTTGAGCCGAGACGTCTTCGGTGGTTGAGGAATCTTCCGTGGGCTGTCCCGTCGTGCTGACCACGAGTCGGTTGGGCGAGGGAAACAACATCGTCAACGCCGTTCCAATTCCCACGGCAGCTGCCAAAAGTCCGCCTGCCAACAGCATGTTTTTGCGGCCGGTCGGTTGTGACTTGCGTTTTGTTACTCGTTCGCGAACTGAGACATTCGTTTGGCCGGCCACGATCGAATCAAAGGCTGGCGTGGCGTCGGGTTTGGGTAGTACCAACGACGAAGCGTCGATCGATTCGATCTGGTCCACCAATTGATCTTTGCGAGTCTTAACTTCTATTGCTTGACGATACTTTTTAAGACTCGGCAAATCCTTTTCCGCATCGGCGCGAATGGACTGCGATTCCAGAATCGTACCGACAAGCTTAGCGGTAACCTGGGCATCCTTGATGTCGTCGGTGATGTCGGCCGTCAACAACAACTGAATCAACTGTTGGACGCCAGCGGGCAAGTCGTGTTTTTCACAGAACGCCAAGTGTTTTTGTAGATCGTCTTTCCGGTCTGGCAATTCCAGGGATTTGATTTTCGGAGGCTTGCCTGAGATCAGGCGGTACAAAATGCTTCCCAACGAATACAAATCGTTTCGTTGACGTTGCCGTAACGTGAGTTCACTGGATTGGTCGTTGCGAGTGGTAGGAGATTGAAACTGCAGAGCCAGCTGTTCGTCTTTTTGATCCTCGCGAAAATGCAAGTTGGGAATCTGCCACAACAATTGACAGATTCCACCGCGTTGCAACCACACGGAACCTGGCCACAGGCGACCATGTACCAGTCCCTGTTCGTGAATCTCGGCAAGTCCTAAAGATAGTAGCTCCAAGGCTTGCAAGGTTTGCGGCCAGGGCAAACGGCCGCGGTAAGGCAATTTGTCCAGAAGTGATTTTCCACCCAGGTCTTCAAAAACGGCAAATCGATATTCGCTGTCCTGAGCCGTTTCGAAAAAACGGTTTACAAAAGGTGATTCAACGGCGGCCAACGGTTGGGCGAAGCGACGGATACTCGTCCAATCGGTCGCATCTTGAGTGGTCTGCCCGCCAAAAAAAAACAAGCGAACAGGATGTCCCGACTTGATATGCCGAGCCTTGAATGAGCCAGCCAAAGGGCCGGCTGTTTCGGCCGCATGGACTTGATAGTCGTCGAAGCGAAAGGGGCCCGGCAAACCGCCTAACAGTACCTGTCGTTGGTAGCCACTGATCCGCTTGTTTTCCTTAAGCCACTGCAGAACCTTTTTATAGTCGGTTTTTTCAGGCGATTTGGTCTGAAATTCGTCCTCAAACTGTGTACGGATCTCGCTCACATTCGAGGCTTTCACCAGCTTGCTTTGAACGAGTAAATTCCAGATGTCCATCTCTTGTGCCGTCGCAGTTCTAAAAGCCCGATTTTGGCCGCCGAGGGCACAACTGTGCCATCCCCATGGACCATCCTAAGCAACGATTCGATTCCTTGCAAAATCACCTATTTCCTGTGAAACCCCGTATGCGCCCCATCGGACGCAAGGTATTGTATTGCGAATTCATGCGACGCTTTTGCAGCGTCTCCCCCGCCCCATTGCTATTCATTCACAAAACTTGATTGCCGGACCACCCCAGCAAGTGCTCCCGATTGATTAGGACCAAGGTCTATGAAAGCCAACGAAGCTGTGCAGTTCTTTTTTGAACGTGCCGCCGACCAGTTGCAAATTCCCGAAAGCAAACGCCTGTTATTGAATACTCCCAAGCGAGAGTTAACAGTCGAGGTGCCCGTTGAAATGGACAACGGTGATCTGGAGGTGCTGATCGGTTTCCGCGTTCAACACAGTAACGCCCGGGGACCCATGAAAGGTGGTTTACGATACCACTGGGAGGTCGATCTGGATGAAGTGCGAGCTTTGGCTTCCCTGATGACCTGGAAAACTGCTGTCGTCGATATTCCATACGGCGGAGCCAAGGGAGGGATTTGTGTTGACCCTCGCAAACTAAGCCGAAAAGAAAAAGAACGGATCACTCGCAAATTCGTCGACCAGATTCACGAGGTCGTTGGTCCCGATAAAGATATTCCCGCGCCGGATATGGGAACCGATGCCGAAACGATGGCATGGATTCGGAACCAATGGGAAAAGTACCACGGTTTTAACCCAGCCTGTATCACCGGTAAGCCAGTCGAAGATTACGGAGCGAAGGGGCGCGAGGAAGCTACGGGTCGTGGTTGTGGGATTCTGTCGTTTAAGTTGCTACAACGTTTGGGCCATGATCCGCGCGAAACGCGTGTCGCCATACAAGGTTTCGGGAACGTTGGTTCGCATGCTGCCAAATACATGTCGGAATCGGAATTCAAGATCGAAGCGATCAGCGATATCTCGGGCGGCTACTACAAGCCGGGCGGTTTAGACATCCCTGACGCCTTGCGATACACCTTGGACCACGGATCGTTGGATGGTTATCAGGGTGGCGACAAGATCTCGAATGAAGAACTTTTGGAATTGGATGTGGATTTGCTAATGCCATCGGCTCTGGGCGGTGTCATTACGGAAGCCAATGCTGACAAGATTAAGGCCAAGTACATCGTCGAGGGCGCTAACGGGCCGATTCTTGCTGTCGCTGACGAGCAGTTATTTGAACGAGGCGTCACCGTGCTACCAGATATCTTGGCCAATGCTGGTGGTGTGACGGTCAGCTATTTCGAGTGGGTGCAGAATCGGCAATTCTACAGCTGGGATTTGAATCGAGTACGCCAGCAGTTGGACCACAAGCTGACTTCAGCATTCGAACATGTTTGGCAAGAGGCCAATGAGCAAAAAGTCAGCTTGCGAACGGCTGCCTTTATGATTGCCATTCGTCGCGTGCTGCGAGCGACCGAGCTGGCTGGTATCTAAAGCTGGTATCGAAGACGCACACCTTCGGTGATGGAATGCAATCCATCCTATTTAAAGAATAAACCCGGCTGCCAAGTGGCAGACCGGGTTTCAATTCAATCCTGTCGATTGTGTGACTTTACGAAATCAAGTTGCGAATCGTGTTGAAGTCGAAGGAGTCAAAGTAAGTAAGTCTAGAAGAGGCCTACGCAAGGTCACTCAATCGATGGTTGTCGGGTATTAGGCATATTCATCCAGCATTCTTTCGACCGCGAAGTCTAGCTTTTCAGCTGTCTCGTACTGACCGGCTTCGATCTGTTCTCGAATTTCAGCGACACGCTCGGTGCGGATGTCGGAGATGTTGTTCATGCTTGCGAGCATTTGCGCTTCACTCGAAATTTCGACTTGGTCAGTGGTGTCCAGTTGGGTGGCGGTTGATTGATTTTCAACCGTCTGGACTTTGTTGGAAAAATTCACCTGTTGGGTGGATTGAATATTCGATGTTCCTCGAATCTGCATTGTTTTCTCCCATCGTGGGTTATGGCAAAGGAGCCTGCGGGGATACCGATTTGAAATCGGGGTCCGTTGACTTTTACCTGGAGGGCACAAAAAGTAGGGACTGTTTGTGAACTGATTGGTAACCGTCACCGACGCCGATTGGTTATCACCGGTTGGGGACTCGTTCAGGTGCCGGATTGTGGCGGAACCTGCGTTACAAGTACAGTTCAAACTCTCCTTTTGCGCTACGATCCGTGTCGATCGCTTGCCTCCGTTACTGACAGTTTCTGACTTTGCAGACGCTTGGAAAGCAGAGTAAGTTATCGACGCGAGAGCTAGCATTTTTCAGAGTTTCTTTTTGTCTACTATTTTGCCGCCCACAGGCTACTTTTGCATCTGTAAGCTTTGATATGTTTCGTCGTAGTCGCAACATTTGGTTGGTTTGCGACCGCGATTTGAGTTTCTATTTACGTTAGTTGTGACGATGCCCAAGTCGGTTGCGAGCCACATTTGTCGCAAGCAGAACCATGCTTCTGTATTCTTTCATAAAACAAATCTCTGCCGTTTGACTTCGACTCGCCTTGTGCATCCGGAAAACCGTTAAATGCAATGAGCGTGCCAAACGATTTCAAACGGCCCGAAAAACATTATTTGCCGTTTGACGAATCACCAACTGCGCGCACTCCCAAAACTCTGGGCAGTCTAGGTGGTCGCGGACAGGTCAAGTTGACAATTTCGCCAGCAACGATGCCAGCAAATGTATCAGCTGGGCAGACAGACTTTGCAATTTGTACACGCTACATCAGAACCAAATTGCAACGGGTTTGGTGACTATTGAACCCCCAAGGTATGTGAAATAAGAGCCACGTCTGGCAGGTCAATTTGCTAGTACTTTGCTGGTGCCCTGCTCTTTTTTCAGAAACTGGTGTTTGTGAATTGCGGCAAATTCATAGAATTGCCGCAAACCAAATACAACAGCAATACGTAATGGTCTTGAACACAGATGTTCAAGCCTTTCCTATTTTCGCTATCCGGTCTGATCCGGAGATGCGTCAAAACAGTATCGCTCATGGGCAGGGATCGCCGATGACTATCACCATCGAGGACCCCATTTATGACCCATCGCGAATATGCTCCGCCCAAACTGAATCTGACCCGTGAGGTCGGACAGCCTCCATTGCGAATTAGCATGGAGACCTTCTTTGAATTCACGTTTTGGCTGGCCGAAGAACTACAAGACTTAGAAGCTCGTTTCGACCCCCATCGAAACACAGCGGGATACGATTGCGATATCCCCTGGCCAGACGATCTAACCGTCGATTTTTAATCGGCCACGATCTAACCGTCGATTTTTAATCG
>CAZJBW010000007.1:8786-55915 GCA_964543985.1 uncultured Pirellulaceae bacterium
ACGATCTAACCGTCGATTTTTAATCGGCCACGATCTAACCGTCGATTTTTAATCGATCCGTAGTAAACAGCTCCAACGATTCTCGTTGGAGTTTCTGGCGCTGCCAATGAACGAGCGCAAAAAGAAAGAGAGCACAGGTGATCAAGTCCTGCGCTCTCTTGGAATGTTTTTGATTCTTCGTTCGGATCTCGAAGCGAATTAGGAAGCCATTTTCTGCTTGCCAAATTCGACTCGACGTCGTCCCAGTTGTTGTTGCAAGCGAGAAACGATGCTGCTGTGCATTTGACTGACACGGCTTTCGCTCAAGTGCAACGTGGCACCGATTTCTTTCATCGTCAATTCTTCATAGTAGTAAAGAATGATGATCAATCGCTCGTTGCGGTTCAGACCTTTGGTAACAAGACGCATCAAATCGTTCTTTTGAATGCGACGTGTGGGGTCTTCGCCCTTTTTGTCTTCCAGGATATCGATTTCGCGGACGTCTTTATAGCTGTCCGTTTCGTACCACTTCTTGTTCAGGCTGACCAGGTTTACCGCATTGGCATCCGAGATCATCTTTTCAAGTTCTGGAACGGTGATTTCCAGTTGGGCCGCCAGTTCGTGTTCGTTAGGAGCACGACCGAAACGGGCCTCCAACTTTTTGGTGGCGTTGGCCAACTTGCTGGCTTTGGACCGTACCAATCGAGGTACCCAGTCCATACAGCGTAGCTCGTCCAACATGGCTCCGCGAATCCGCGGCACGCAATAAGTTTCGAATTTGACGCCGCGTTCTAGATCGAATGCATCGATCGCGTCCATCAGTCCGAAGACACCTGCCGAAACCAAATCGTCCAGTTCGACGCCATCCGGCAATCTTTGCCAGATCCGTTCGCCGTTGTACTTCACCAATGGCAGGTAGCGTTCCATCAAACGGTTACGCAAGTGCTTCTTGGTTTTGTCAGCTTTATATTCAACCCAAATTTGTTGGATTTCTTCAGCATTAGCAACTGTTGCCGCCATGCAATCCTCCGTGATTGATTCCTGATGCGTTACAAAATTTGTCGGGGATGCGAATTTCGCACATTCCGATCAATCTGACGCATTAGGGTTTGACTTTCCGTCTTGGAAAATCAAAACCTATTTCGTCACCTATCCGTTATCGACGTGTGGTTCTTGATACTTGTTGCAAAATTTTCAAGATCCGAATTTAACGAAAGGTTAAGTTAGTGAACTGAACCAGCGAAGTCCTTTTCGCGTTTTCAATTCGTGTTAGGCGGCAAAGTAGTGAACGTCATCGAATCTTAAAATTGCAATTGTTTCAATTTTTGATTCTCGAGAGATTTCCCTCGCCGCAACCACGTTTAGCCCGGGAATTACGTGTCGAAGTTGTTCTTGAAGTTGCTGGCGAAGTTCGCTTGGAACGCATACAACGACCCTTAAATGCGATTCAGCCGCCTGTTGATGCAACGGTTGAAGTTGAGCAAACAGTGCTTCCCATTGGCGGTGCGATCGGTCATTGCTGGCACCGCCATGGTTTGTTTCAGATATTAGCCAGTCGGTTAGGTTGGTATCGAATTGGATGACTCTGACGATTCCGTCTGCCGCTTGAATGTCATTGGTGATCCATGGTGCCAAGCGAGCTCGCACTCGTTCGGTCAACGACACGGGGTCTTTGGTTTCGACCGCGGCATCGCTAAGTGCTTCCAGAATGACACTCAACGGACGAATCGACACGCCATCCAACAGTAGACGCTGCAGAACCTGTTGGATCTGACCAATCGACATCAGGTCCGGAATCAGTTCATCGACGGACGCCGGGTTGGTTTCCTTTAGCTTCTCGATCAAAAACGCGGTGGATTGGCGATTGAGGATTTGGTGAGCTCGCTGGCGACATTGATGTTTCAATGTCTCGACGACGACTTGCGAGGGGGTTAGGCGAGTGTATTCGCGGGCTCGATTGGCGACTGAGTTTTCCTGGACCCAGAACGCGCCGTGACCGAAATGCCAAGCGGTCGGCGTGCCATCTGGACTGGCGGCTCCTGGAATTCGTTTGACGGCCAGGATTTGACCGGGTTCGGCGACCCCTTTGGCGACCGACAATTGGTTGATACGGATGCGATACTCGTTGCCCGGCAATTCCAGGTTATCGCGAACTCGCACCTTTGGTAGGACGATTCCCAATTCTGCCGCCAGTTTTTCTCGAGCGTCAGTGATTTGGCCCAGTAATGCTTCGCCGTGACACAGGTTTACCAAGTTGACGCCCAATTCAATTTCGATCGGGTCGACGGTCAACAGTTGCTTAATGCGGTTGTCACGGTGTTTTTCGCGCTGTTGAGCGTCCACAACGGGCGTTGCTTCCGTCGCTTTTTCTTCAGGCAACAACATAGCGATCGCAATGCAACCGCCACCCACGGCCAACAAGGGCAACGCTGGTAACTGAGTAAAGATCAACGCCAACAAGAAACCACCGGCAATCAACAGGACTTGGGGACGCGAGAAAAGTTGAGCCATGAACTCGGCTGGCAAGTTTGTTTCGCGAGTCGAACGACTGATCAAAATACCGGCAGCCAACGAGATCAGTAGTCCTGGAATCTGCGAGACCAGTCCATCACCGATGGTCAACTTGGTGAATGTTTCGGCCGCTTGAGGCAAACTCATGCCAGCCGTCATGCCGATCACCAAGCCACCCACAATGTTGATCAACGTGATTACAATTCCGGCAATCGCATCACCGCGCACGAACTTACTAGCACCGTCCATGGTGCCGTAAAAATCCGATTGCATTTGCAGGTCTTGGCGACGACGAGTGGCCTCTTTGGCATCAATGATCTCGGCATTCAAATCGGCATCGATCGCCATCTGTCGACCGGGCATGCCGTCCAAGGCAAACCGAGCAGCCACTTCGCTGATGCGAGTCGCCCCTTTCGTGATCACAACGAATTGCACGACGACGATGATCGCGAAAATCACCAAGCCGACTGCGATTTGATTCCCAGCAACGAACTCGCCAAAACTCTGAATGACTCCGCCGGCCGCAGCGGCTTGTTCGGTGGCACCGTTGGTCAAAATCAAACGAGTCGTAGCAATATTCAATACGACTCGGCTTAAGACGGTCGCCAAAAGCAGAGTAGGAAAGATTCCAAACTCGAAAGGCGTTTTTACCTGAATGGTGGTCAACAAAATTATCACGCCGATCGTGATGTTGGCCGCCAACAAGACGTCAAGGATCCCAGGCGGTAACGGCACCAGGATGACCATCAGGCAACCAATAATGCCTAGCGGCAATACAAGATCTAGCAGTCGAGATGACATGGGTGTTTTGGGGTAAGGGCGAATTGGCGGAGCGAAAGTTAGTGGATGGTGGCAGGGGAGGCAATGCGGAATGGCCACAGACGGCGCACTTGAAGACGGTGCTCATCGATACGGCGGTCTTAGATTGGGGCCCGCATGCACAGGGGCCCACGATGCACGGGGCCAGGCTTGGAAGTCTAGATAAGTCCAGAAAGAGTCGGTCTTTTCGTTATTCAGTCCCGTTTTTCGTTATTTCGCACCGTTTTAATTGAAACACTTACCGGATCTGCTCGTCAAACCACCAGAATCGGCAAGGATCATGTAGAACAGACTACTGATGACAACACTAAAAGACAGCGAATTTCGCCAGGCGGTATTAGATGCGGCTGGGCGGATGCAAGAAAAATTGATTCGTTACTCAAGTCGCTTTTTTGGCGGGGACGAGGAAGCCGCGCGGGACATAGTCCAGCATGCGTTTCTGCAGCTCTGTCGTGCGGAACCGGAAACGCGACCGCAGAAGATCGACCAATGGCTGTACCGAGTCTGTCGTAATCGGGCGATTGATACTTGCCGAGCCCGTCAACGACAGCAAAGTGAATGCCAGCAATCAATTGACTTGCAAACGGATGCTGGCAAAAACGCCTTCGACAAGCTGTCTGAAAAAGAATTGAACGACCTGGTTCGCCAACGTCTCGCGTTATTGCCTGATTCTCAAGGCGAGGCGATTGAATTGTGGTCGTTTGGCGTGAAGTACAGCCAGATCGCCGAGATCATGGCGCGTCCCGAAAGCTCGATTCGAGTGTTGGTGCATCGTGGCTTGTCCAAATTGAAATCGGATCCAACGATCCAAGGTTGGTTGGGACAAGAAAGTTCTACAGAAGTCGCTGCTGATTCCATTAGTCAAAAAAGCATTCTGGAAGGATTGCCACGTTCGGGGCTGTTGGCGGTACGACCGAAGGCCAAGGTCGAACCGAATGCTTCACCGAGTTAAGTGATCTGGAACGAACAAAAGCGCGGAACAAATATTCCGACAGCTAAAACAATACACGATGACAGCACCCCGATCGTTATCGGGACCTAGCACATAAATAAGAGATTGAATCCATGAACGATTTCCCAAAGCGGCCTGATGAGCAGGACAACAACGACGAAGTGTCAACAACCAATGAATCACAGGTAACCACATTTGCATTGGGGCAGTTGCCCGAAAGCGAAGCACAGCAGGTGCTTCAAGAAATGTCTAACGACCAGCGATTGCAAGACGATCACGACGTCACAAAAAAACTGGCAAGTTTAGTATCTACCAGTAACCAAGTGGATTTGCCTGCCGGTATTGCGGGGTTGGAACAAGAATTGGAAGAGCGTTTTGCATTGGCGGCTGTGACAAAAGATGCGGCTGAAAAATCGCAGTCAGCTGGTTTTTGGAGTACGGGTCGACTGCTGGCCATCGCTGCCACGACGCTGATCGCGGCTGGCGGTGTCTACCTGCTTGCGACCACCGAACGGCCTCGCCAGGTCGCTGAAAACTTGCCTGGCCCAGTGCAAACCCCAGATCAAATGCTCGACATGATAGATGAGGCGCCAACTGACGATTTCGCTAGAAGTTTAGAACGGACTGACCAGTCGCCCGCTGGTGCTAATCCTAATGCCACAAAAACGTCTCCTATGTTCGAGCTTGAAGAGATGTTCGGATCTGAAGATCGGTTTGCAGAACATATTTCTTCTGGGACCGATGTTGGCTCATCGGAAAGCGGCGGCGAGAATAGTGACTCCGCTGGTGATTTTTCTACGGTGCCTCAGTCGAATTCATCGAGGCAGGATCAGGGCGACGGGGAACAAGCGAACTCGCCCAACAGGTTTAGTCGCGAGAGTGATAAAACTGAAAGTGAAAAAACTGAACGTGAATCTGAACTGAGCGATCGACCGGTCGATACCGAAAAGCAAGACGGTCAGCAACAAGACGGTCAGCAAGATCAATCGGGACGCGTTGTGATTGGTGGTGGCGTTGTGAGGAGTGGTGGTTATGTAGAGAGTGCTCGCAGCGTCGTGCCAAAACTGGAACTACCAATGAATCAAAGAGACGAAGGTTTAATATACCGTAGTGAAATTACGACTCGTAGTGGATCGGGCCAATCACCTAGAGATGTATTGCAGTGGCAAATGCAAATGGCAGGCAATGGCAGGCAATTTTTCAGATTCGAAACGCGGACTCGAACTGTTCCAGTTACAAGACTGCAACAGCAGACCCGCACTCGCAATATAACTACAACGGACGGAAAGGTTGTTACTCAAAATTATACGGTTAACGTTCCTGTCACGGAAAATGTACAGGAAACCTATCAAGTTCGTGTGCCCTATACAGAAGGCGAATTTGGCATTTTGAGAGATGGCGCTGAAATTAGCGGATCGCAAGAATCTGGCTTAGTGACCAAATATCGTGAATTGGTTTCAGATTACAATCGCGTGCGTGCGCAAAAAGCTACAGTTAACATTCCAGAGAAACCGGCTGCACTACATCAGCAAATGGTTCGTCAGTTAGACGAGAAGCTGGTTGACTTATCTGAACAACTCAGCAAGACGACGCAAAATCGCTACCAGACTAATGAAGGTTCGAATGACCAGGAAACCGAAGCTGGACAACAGATCGAGGTTTTGCGGGCGTTGCAAAAACAAACTAAAGAAATGCGTGCATTTCATGTCGCCAAAGCTAAGCAAATCGCCGACCGCGACAAGAAATTGGCAGATTTGCAACGGCAGATTGACGCAACGAAGCGGCAATTAGTTGCGGCGCAGCGCGAAAGATTTCGTCCGGTTGCATTCTATTACAACGACTTTTGTGACCTGAAAGAAAAAGACCCGACGACCAGTGAACAATATGAGCTGCCGCCTGAAAACATCTTCTATCAACCGGTTGGCGAGCGGGCTCGTTCGACGTTTGCCATCGATGTCGACACGGCCTCCTACGCCAATGCTCGGCGATTTATCAATGCGAATCGACTGCCACCGGCCAACGCGGTTCGTGTGGAAGAGTTCATAAATTACTTCTCGTACGGCTATGCAACTCCGACGGATGAAAAACCGTTCGCGGTTAATATGGAAGTTGCAGCGTGCCCATGGAACAAGTCTCACAAATTGTTGCGAGTTGGAATCAAAGGCAAGGAGGTTCCAGAAGACGATCGGCCAGCATCGAATCTGGTCTTCTTAATCGACGTTTCTGGATCGATGAAAGAAAACAACAAGCTGCCGTTACTGCAACGATCCATGTTGATGTTGGTGGACCGGTTGGCGGAAAGCGATTCCGTGACGATCGTTACCTATGCCGGAGCCGCAGGTTTGCGATTGGAACCAACGTCGGGTGACCAAAAGGATCGTATCCGTAACGTTATCCAAGGGCTATCTGCAAGTGGCTCGACTCACGGTTCAGCCGGCATCCGAATGGCCTACGATTTGGCCTCGAAACATTTTATCGAAGGTGGCACAAACCGAGTCATTTTGGCGACTGACGGAGACTTAAACGTGGGTGTTACGGCCAATGACGAATTGGTTCAGTTGATCACTGACAAAGCCGAAACGGGTGTCTTCCTTTCTGTGTTGGGCTTTGGGACCGGGAACCTGAAAGATGCTAAGTTGGAAAAGATCGCCAACAATGGCAACGGTCAGTACAACTACATTGATTCGATTGCCGAGGCGCGAAAGGTCTTGGTCGAAGAGATGACGGGTAGCCTGATTACCATCGCCAAGGATGTGAAAATTCAAGTCGAGTTCAATCCGGGATTAGTCGGCAGCTATCGTTTGATTGGCTACGAAAACCGCTCGTTACAAAACCATGAATTTGATAATGATTTGGTGGATGCTGGCGAGATCGGCGCCGGTCACACGGTAACAGCCATTTACGAATTGGTGCCTGTCGGTGCCGAAGATGTGTCTGAAACCCGAACGGAAGATCCACCTTTGAAATACCAGCGTCCGGCAAAAAAAGAGGAGTCTGAAGAAGTCGGCCAGCAAACAGACGATGTCGTTGCCAGCAGCGATTTTGAGCTAACGGAATCCGGATCAAGCAGTGGTGAACTGATGACTTTGGCACTGCGATACAAGCTGCCAGAAGAAACCGAAAGCACGCGAATTGAGTATCCGGTGCAAGACAACGACCAACCATTCGACGAAGCCTCAAGCGATTTTCGATTCGCTGCCTCGGTGGCGTCCTACGGAATGCTCTTGCGACACTCGCGTTTTGCTGGTGATTGGCGTTTGGGCGATATTGAAAACGCCGGTGCATTGGCACTCGGGGAAGATAAAAAAGGCCACCGCGCTGGCTTTTTGGATCTCGTGCGACTGACTCAACAAATCGTTGGTGATTGATCATTAGATCGCTCGATCGAAATCGTTGAAAATCTACAGAGGCATGAATGCACAACCGCATTCATGCCTCTGCTTTTGAAACCTGCGTTGATTGGATTGCGGGCGATAGCCAGAATTTCCACCTGAAGGCAGTACTACGAACTATTCAAGATTGATTCGCATTCACTCGAAGCTAAGTAGATGATGCAGCATGACAGTGGTATTTCCAACTGCGAAATTGAGTCGTCGTCCAAAGTGATCTTCGATCATTTCTTGCTCAGGCTCTGGGAACACGCTGATCAACTTTTTCAAAGTATCTCGTTCCCATTCTAGCGTCTGCTCAATTAGTTGCTCTTGAGCATCTTCGGCGATCTGCACAACCTCCTCTATTTGACTCTCGCTGACCTCGATCTTTCTTCCAAGCTCTCCGTCAACAAGGCTGGCAACAATTCCATAGCGACAAAGCTCTGCGGATATAGCGAAGTTTTCAAGTTTGTCCAGTTGGTCTTTACTCAATACTCGTTCTATTTCCCTGTCGAAGCGTTCCCAATTAACCTGACTTTTCCGATAGAAGTCGTCCCAGGTTTCTTGATCATTGTTGGTTGACGAAAAAACCTTATCGAACATTTGGCCATTTGATTTGATAAATTCCCGACCACGCTCATTAATTTCTGTGACTTGCTGTTGCGTGATTTCGAAAAAACCAAGTGTTATGGGGTTTGGTCCTGATCGTCTTCCAAGTAGCCTCACAAGTGGCGTTCTAGGTTCAAGCTTCTGATACCCCTCAACTGAAAACGACAGATCTCCTACGATTGTCAAAGAAAATCTAGCTGATCGAAGCCCACGATGTTCTTCGGTCGGCGTAAAAAAGACTTCTTTGTTATTCTGCTTTCGGTAAAGTAGTTGCCATCGGAAAATGTCAACGTTATCGGGCGCCCACTCTTCAACCTCACCCACAAGGTCTGTCAGTTTTTCTTTCTGTTTGCGATCCAGAACATCCAATATGGCGTTTAGGTTCTTCAGAACCAACTTTTTGCTATCTTCTCGGATAGACTCTGCCTCGGACTTACCAATCTTTGCAAGTTCCGTTTTCTTTTGAGCCAAGACGAAATTGGTATCCAAAAATTCTTGTAGGGACTCTGAGACTAGATACTTCAGCATGCCAAATTTTCTTGCTGAAACCTGCCTTTTGATTTCTTCAAATCGCTCGGTTTGAAAATCCAAAAGCAAACCCGAAAGTCTGTCCGGTGCCTCAGCCAAAAACTTATCTGCTTCCTGAAACACCTTTTCAGCCGATTCCGGTGTGTGACCGGTAGCATGCGCTGGATGAGTTTTAGAAAGTTCGGTACCGATGTCCTTCCATTCTTCGTGCAGGCGTTGAATTGTCTTAGTTTGCTGTGAGCCAAATTCCAAATCTTGTTGAACCGCCTCATACCTCAATAGATCGAAGTCTTGATTGACGGCAGGAAATCCCAAGAAACGGTGCGTATAAGAATTTACTTTGCCGTCAAAGTCCAATGTGAAAATATCGCTATCGATCAACTCATAAAAGACGTCAGCCATTCGCTGTTGCGCAATCGCTTGGCTGTGAAAAATCAGGCTTGTTGCACCAACTGCAAAAAAACAAAGTATTCGAAATCGATTTTCAATCTTCATTGCGACCATTTGACTAAACCGTCCAAACCATCGTAGCTTGAAAACGCAACTCATCATTTAGTCTTTCGATTGCATTCCGCAAGAATCAACAGAAGATGGAGCTGCCCCACTATTTTACTTCAGTTGTTTTTGTCATTCTTGTCGTTTTCAGGTGCTGAGTCTGATCCTGGTTCATCAGAAAGGTCATCAATAGATAATTCAGAAAGTTGAACTTGAATGAGTTCAACACCATTAATCGTCTGAGGGCTAGGAACGTTTTTGAGTCCGTGAATCACCACATTTGGGCGGCAATTAATAAAAATTTTGGTTGGATCAGTATTCGGAAGATCTACTTCAGAAAAGCTGCACTGGATCAAGCGAAACACGCTTTCATTTGATCGCACCTCAGGCCCGGAAAGGCAGTAATATTCTTTCGGCAACCAACAATCATTGATTTCGACGAATTCGGAAAACGTCACCTGCGAAAAACTAGTCAATTCATATTTTTCAAAAACGTTTGAAGTGATTTGAATCGGAAGCAAATACCCTCCAAATAATTTCAATTGGTATTCGAGCTCCAGGCGAGCGTCTGGAGGCGCGTGCTCAGTCGTGCGAATCGATGTCACGTCATCGCCGCGATTGACTGTTATTGAAAATTTGGTTTCCTCTAAATCTGCTGGAATACGTATTCGTGGTACGCCCCTGTTGCAGCATTCTGAAAATGGGTTGGGAAAAAAGAAGTGATAGGGAGTGTGTCTGCCCTTCCAGTCAGTTTTTGAAATCCTCAACGACTCGTGCTGTCTGCTACCTAACTGTGACGGATTATGGAACAGCTTCATGCGATCATCAAAAACCCAGGTGAAGTCATTATATGAACTGGTGTTTCCGACAACCAAGGGTTCCTCCAACCAATCAAAATCTACCATAGTCGATGCGGCACTTTTGACGATCTTGCCGTTGCCGTTTCTGGGGAAATGTCTTGGGATAGATGAATTTAAAAATTCTTTTTTCTCAGCACGCTGTTTATCCGCAGCAAACCGTTCGCGATACTCGAATTTGGTTTCGAATTCGACTTCGGAACTCCATTGCGAAACACCCAGGTTTATATTCCTGGCAAATTCTAAGTCGTCTTGGTTCGCTTGACCGAAAACGATTGACGTCGCACTGCACAACCATATGAGCAGGATTGCAATCCGAAAAATGCAGCATTCGATGATTGTGTTGACCATAAAACACCATGGTGGAAAAAAGCAGCTGTCGAGACTTACTTAATGTTGAAAAATTCTTGATCAAACGCTAACGATCGCAAGATGGTTGCGTTACGTGAGTTCAGTTTTTTCAAGATTTCAATTCGCTATTGTCAGTTTAGCGCTGATGGGGGAGAGGGCGTCAAATGTTTTGTGCGAAACTGAGAATATTTTCAAAAGTCTTCCCCCAGTTGATGGTTTCCTTCCCCAGTTGTGTTTTCCAACCAAGTTAACTTAGTTCAATTGCGACCTTTTGGATTTTGCTTGCGGCTTCGATGCACTCTTCGATCGATACGTCTTTATGTGTCACCACACGAACGTGTCGATTACTAAATGGTAGCGCCCAAACGCCTTGCGATTTCAACTGACGACAAAACTCAGCGGCGTCAACGTTCGCATGTTGAACTTCGAAAATCACGATATTGGTGTCCACTTCTTTGGGAGCCAGTTGCAGCGTCTCGCAATTTCTAATGGTGTCAGCGATTGTCTGGGCGGCTTGGTGATCTTGATTAAGCCGATCAATGTTATTTTCCAGAGCATAGATTGCCGCGGCAGCCAAAATTCCTGATTGTCGCATGCCGCCGCCAAACAGTTTTCGGTGCCGCTTGATCTCGCGTAGCATCGCTTGCGAACCGACCAGTGCCGATCCGACGGGTGCGCCCAGCCCTTTGCTAAAACAGATGCTGATCGTGTCGAAATGTTTGGCCCATTGGTCAGCCGCGATTCCCGAGCTAACAACGGCGTTAAAAAAGCGGGCTCCGTCGAGATGAGTTCGCAGATTGTTTTCGTGAGCCCAATCGCAGATTGCCTGAACATCCTGGTAAGGCATGACCCGGCCGCCACCTCGATTATGAGTGTTTTCTAGACAGACCAATTTCGTCTCGGGGTAGTGATCGTCGTCAGGCGAGATTTTCTGCTGCAGGTCTGCGACTGTCAGCAGATGGTCTTTGGCGTGAATCGGATTTGCGACGACGCCACTAAGTTGCGCGAACCCACCCTGTTCGTACTTAAAGATGTGGCATCCGGCTTCACAGAGTAACTCGTCGCCTGGTTTACAATGCAAACGCACGGCGACTTGATTTGTCATCGTGCCTGAAGGCATGAAAACGGCAATTTCTTTGCCCAACATTTCTGCCAACATTTTTTGCAAACGGTCGACCGTTGGATCTTGATCGATCACGTCGTCGCCAACCGGCGCTTCTGCCATCACTTTTCTCATCGCTTGACACGGTTGGGTCACCGTATCGCTTCTCAAATCAATCATCAAACTGTCCAATGGAGTCAACATTTCCCAGCTATCATAATCCCCGCTGCCAACTTGAAATAGCCGATGTCTAATAGCGAGAATGGCATATATAATTAGCGGTTCAGTCAGTTGGGCGGGGCGCGACAGTGCGTTGCGATTAGACGTCAAAGAGCCAAGTTGAAGGAGGCATAAGATGAATCGTGGATTGCTGTTTTTGAAAAAAAACGTCTTCGTGATTTTGGTGTTTTGTTTGTTTTCACCGGCCCAGTGTGAATTGTTGGCTCAAGGAGTCCTGGAACCACCGTTTCCAACGTTTCACTTCGGCGTGATCAAGCAAAAAGGAGAAGCCAAAGTAGAATTGCGGTTCCAACAGGTTCACGCACCTTTCAAGTTGGTTACTCGTCAGGTCGAACAAAACTATTTGGTTCAGGTTCCTTATGTTTCGAAGGAAATGAAGGGCGGCCGTGAAGTCGCTGTCACAAGGATGCGATCGGAATCGCGGACTAGAACTGTAGATCATGATTTCATGGAACCTCAACCGTTGATCACATTGCAGTTGGACCAGATCAAAGCATTTAGCTTGACGGGTGCTCGGATTTCGACAAGTGATTTGTCCCATCGCCTGGTAGGGACTCGGCCAGTCATTGTTGTCGATGAGGTTGTAAGTTCTCAGGACTATTTTTCACAAGTGTTCAGTGAAGACGCCTTGTTGGTCGTGCTTCCCGAAGAGTACTCTAGAAATGGTTGGGGTGACTATTCGGGAAGCCCGATTTATCCGTATGGTAGTCCGGTACAGCCAACAGGTCGCGAACGATAAAGAAACGGTAGACGGTGGCAAATGAATATGATGGATGAGAGTTCATTTGAAGACGAGGCGACGTATATCTGCGATTCTTGTGGCGAAGAGATTGTGATTCCAATCGATTTTAGTCAGGGCAGTCGGCAGCAATACACCGAAGATTGCCCTGTGTGTTGTCACGCAAACCTGATTTGCATCGAAATTGACGAAGAAGGTCAGGTGCGTGTTACGTCGCAACTTGAATATCGTTGAATCGAGAATCCGCTAGCGTCTGGCAGCGACGACGGAAACTTCGTCTTGGTTTAAAGAAAGTGAATCCGTAGACTCCGCGGCGATCCAAATTCTCATTCGCTCGGAGTAGAACCATGAAGTTCGTTCCTCAAGTTCTTGTTGCTTCCCTTTCTACATTCACTGGTTCTGCATTGCTGGCCGCGGAAGACGTCGCCACCGTAGTGAAGGACGAGTTCACTGAAAAGGGACAGCAGGTTACGGCCAATCTTTTGACGACACTTAAGAGTGCGGCGCGTGGCGAAGCGGATGCCATGATGGAACTGGGAACTCGTTTCCTGATTCCAGCGGCTATCGCGTTGGGAATTTTGATGATTGGCTACTTTATAGCTTCATTTTTTGGCCGCGTGAGCGGTGGAGTGGTAGCCAAGAAACTCGACCAAACCTTAGGCAAGTTTTTGGGCAAGATGGTCAAAAACGGCATCATGTTGTTGGTGATGTTGGCCGTATTGAGTCATTTTGGCGTGGATGTTACTAGCTTCGCGGCCATCATTGCTGCCTTGGGATTCGCTGTCGGTATGGCGTTACAGGGCACGCTTTCGAATTTTGCCGCCGGTGTCATGTTGTTGGTTTTCCGACCATTCAAGGTAGGCGACTACATTCAAGTGAGTGGCGAAGAGGGGACGGTTGAAGAGATTGATCTGTTTACGACTCGATTGAACACTCTGGACAACCTGCACAAGATCATCCCCAACGGTCAGATCTTTGGAACTTCCATTACCAATTTTACTCGCAATGAACTGCGACGAGTCGATGTTAATGTGGGCGCTGACTACAGCGCCGACCTGGATTACACTCGCGCCGTCCTGCAAACCGCGATCTCTGAGATTCCAGATGCGGTGACTGAACCAGCACCGCAAGTTGTATTGACCGAATTGGCTGATTCCAGTGTCAATTGGCAATTGCGCGTGTGGTGCGAGCCTGCCGTTTACTGGCAAGTGTTGGAACTGACGACGGTCGCTGCCAAGAAGGGGTTGGACCTAAACGGTATCGGGATTCCGTTCCCGCAGATGGATATCAACATCCATCAAACAGCCGAAGCGATACGAAGAGCCGCCTAAGGCACGTGTTGAGGGTTAATAAATCGTCAAAAAATTGACGGAATCCATGCACGTTGGTAGAATCACGTCGCCTCACTGCTTCCACGAAATTGCTTCCACGAAATTCGTGTATTTTTCCGTGATGATTTGAAAACGGAGTGCAGGGTGATGATGATTTCCCGTTTGCTTTTGTCGTTCGTATTGGTCTTTTTTCTTTCAGTGCTGCCTCAGTACGCATCGGGTCAGCAAGACTTGCCGGAGGTTTTGCAGGGGCTCAATCTGGACCATCTAAGTTCTGAACAGTATGACAGGAGGTTGGCCGTTTGGACGCGATCCCCGTCTTCAGGGCATTCAGGGCAGGATCGCGGTGAAGAATACCATACATATGGGCAGAATTTTGTCGCCCAAGACGAAAACCTGTATTTCATTGTCAGGGTTTTGCAGAAGGATGCGGAAGAGAATGCGCAAAACTCATCGTGGTCCAATCGTCAAAGTCTTCCCGTATCGATCTATAAGACTCGGTTTCCAGATTCTAGATCCAAAACTGGGTGGAGTCAGGCGACCACTGAATTAATTGCTACTTTTCCATCATTCACAAGTTGCACCTTACTTGGAAGCGACCCCGCAGGGCGTGTGTATTTTTCAGCGACGAGGGAAGTGATCCCGCAAATCGCAGTTTCCGGCGTACTTGGCTGGGATCTCGAAGTTGATTCAACCAAGGCGATTGACGAAGAGGGGATATTCGTTATTGATCAATCAATGGTTCGGCAACTGCCTTTACCTGAACTCTTTACACGTAACGTCTCAACCGATAATTTTCCCTCAAGATATGTCATCAATCGGTATCCGCCGAATGATCAGAGTGTGGAGGATACGTACTATAGGTTAGAAGGAGGCCGGGGCCGGCGATTCATGCCTGAGCGGAACGTTGCTCCGCTGGTATGCGTCAATGTGGGGTCTGATGGCTTATTTTTGACCCGCAATAAGGTTTCTAGTGATGAGAGGCGTTGGATGGACGTCGTTAAGTTTGATTTTGCGACGCAACAGTTCGGGGAAGTTGTGACAATAGATACGACTGTCAACTGGCAAAGAATAGTAACTCCTGTTCGGGTATCCGAAAAAGAGATAGTTTGTATTATTTTCCCTGCTCAAGAGCGGAGACCGAGATATACCCTGCACTTTCGTCCTGGCGAAAAGTCTTCACTGTCCAAAATGGAGCGGTGTGAATGGTGCTTTTTTGACGAGAGCCATGAGCATTTTTTCTTTTTGAAGAGTGTTGACACGCCGGAGAGCGAATCCGATCCATTTCACTTTACCAAAGTTAGGACATCGGACAACGAAGTAGTTGAAGAATTGGAATTTGAGAACAAGCATGTTGCTCGGAATATTTGCGAGCTATCTGGAAGGAAGAACCATGAGCGGCAAAAAACTATGAGTCAAAAGTTTAGTCGGACGGTTGAGTGGGACTTGATTGTGGATCACGGCAACTTGTTCGTCATCACTCGTCGTTCCAGTTCATCGGAACAAGTGGTCGCGCAAGCATCGTTAAAAGATCCTGGTGAAATGCACGAAATCAAGTTCGATTGGAAATTCTCTAGTGGTCGCCCATTTACTTATTGTTCCACGCGTTTTGTGTACTATTTGCGAGACGACTGGATCATTCGTATGCCACATCGTGGGGTGCAAGAAATTTCTGAACCGTCGCGATTTGGGAAATAGCCTGGCAAGTCTCTTGATTGTTTTGGTGAGTTGCTGAACTATCTCGCCATTTTCTTTTTCAACCCTTGTTTTGATTAAGCATTTCGCTAACATCAATGTATTAACGTGCTGTTACATTGGTTGTTGGCGAGTAGGTTTGTGAAATCTAGAGATTCGAAGAAGAAGCCCGGAAAACGCGAGCATCGGCGGTTTTGTGAAGCATTATTGCAGATGAAGTCGGTCGGCGAGTGCCAGAGGTTCATGGAGGACTTGTGTACGCCTGCCGAGTTGGAAGCTATGGTCGACCGTTGGCGAGTGGTAGAGATGTTGAAACGCGATTTGACCTATCGAGAAATTGCCGAACAGACAGGAATCAGCGTGACGACCGTCGGGCGAGTGTCGCGGAGTTTGGAAATGGGCAATCAAGGGTACCAGCTCGCTTATTCCAGGTTAGCCGAACGTGGGAAAAAGGTGTCCAGATGAGATTGAAAATTGCGATTCAGAAATCAGGTCGCCTATCTGAAAACGCTCTGGATTTGCTGACCCGTTGCGGTTTGACTTTCGCTCAAAGTAAGAACAAGTTGTTTTGTTACGGTCGCTCGTTGCCCTTGGATTTGTTGTACGTGCGTGGTGACGATATCCCTCAATTGCTGACCGACAATATTTGTCAGCTGGCTATCTTGGGGCAAAACACGATTCGTGAATTTGATCTCGCTAATAAATCGGCAGACGATTTGTGCGAATTGCGTAGGCTGGATTTTGGGCAGTGTCGTTTTGCCATCGCTGTTCCTGATGCCATGGATTACTCGTCCACTAAAGACTTGCAAGGGCTAAGGATCGCCACTAGCTATCCAGCCACGTTGCTCGATTTTTTGAATAGCCAGGGTGTGCAAGCGACGGCGGTTAAATTGTCAGGTTCGGTCGAGGTGGCGCCTCAATTGGGAACGGCCGATGCCATCGCTGACATCGTGTCGACCGGTGCGACTTTGAAAGCCAATGCTTTGAAAGAGGTGCAGGTTGTCCAGCAAATTCAGGCCGCCATCTTCCGCGCCCCGCACTCGTTCAGCGATTCTGCCGAGCAGCTTGTGCAGCGTTTGCTTAAACGGATTGATGGAGTGCAACAAGCGAGAGAGAGTAAGTACGTGATGTTGCACGCTCCACGCTCGGCCGTCGATGCCATCTCGGACTTGTTGCCAGGCGCGGAATCGCCAACCGTTCTGCCGTTGGAAGGTTCGGACGACAAAGTCGCTGTCCATGCCGTGTGCCGTGAAGGTGTGTTTTGGGATCACCTTGAGCAATTACGTGACGCAGGGGCCTCGGCGGTGCTGGTCTTGCCCATTGAAAAAATGTTGGTGTGAGGGAAGGGGCCGGTTGTGTGCCAGAGCGAAACAAAACTTGAAATTCTGCAATGGAATGAACTGACGTCTGCGGAACGTGAAGCAGCGTTGAAGAGAGCACCCGCAAATCGCGACCAGCGAGTTCAAGAATCGGTGGCGAAGATTGTCGATCGGGTGCGATTGCAGGGCGATCAAGCGATTCGTGAACTGACGTTGGAATTCGACGGCGTGCCAATCGAAAACTGTTTGGTCTCATCTTGCGACCTGCAGTCGGCCAGTGACCAATTGCCCGCCGATCTGAAAGCGGCTATCGATGTGGCATTTGGAAATATTCAAAAGTTCCACCATGCGGCGTTGCCCAATTCGTTTGCAATAGAGACGTCACCCGGTGTGGAATGCTCGACCAAATACTTGGGGATCGAAACCGTCGGAATGTATGCTCCGGGTGGAGCGACTCCCCTGCCCTCTTCGGTGTTGATGATGGGCGTGCCGGCAATGATTGCTGGTTGCGGTACCAAGGTGCTTTGTAGTTCGCCAAATGCGGAAGGTAAAATCGATCCGGCGATCGCCTACGCTGCCAAGTTGTGCCAAGTGGATCGTGTGTTTCTGATCGGAGGCGCGCAAGCGATCGCGGCGATGGCCTACGGCACGCAGTCCGTCCCAGCGTGCGACAAAATATTTGGACCGGGGAGTGTGTGGGTGACTGAGGCCAAGCGTCAAGTCGCGGCTGACTCGTCACCGGTCACCATTGATATGGCAGCTGGGCCGTCCGAAGTGTTGGTCGTGGCAGACGATTCAGCCGACCCGGAATTTATTGCGGCAGACATGCTGGCTCAACTGGAACACGGGACAGATTCTCAGGCCATTTTGGTGACGGATTCGTCGCGAATAGCTAGTCAAACGGCAGCGGCAGTCCAGCGTATGGCTGAGTCGCTTTCGCGTGTCCAGCAAGTGCAAGAATCAATGAGCCATTCAAGAGTGATTTTGACGATCGATATGCAGCAAGCGATGGTGGTTGCCAATCGGTACGCCGCCGAGCACTTGATTCTGCAGGCCAAAGACAGTCAGCAGTTAGCAGGAAAAATCACTGCAGCCGGCAGTGTCTTTGTTGGCAAATGGACTCCGGAAGTTCTAGGCGACTATTGCAGTGGAACGAACCACGTGTTGCCGACTTGTGGTTTAGCACGTTCGGTCAACGGGCTGTCGACAGCGGACTTTATGAAGAGAATTACCTTCCAGTCGGCGTCTGCCGATGGTCTGTCTGGTTTGGCCCAGACCGCCACGACGTTGGCGCGATGGGAGCAGTTGACGGCACACGCCTTGGCAGTGGATGTCCGATTGTCGGCGATTGATTCAGGCCGAAATACGGAAGAGGTTTCGTTATGATCGAAACAGAACTGCAAACGCTTGCTCGGCCCGACCTTTGGGAATGGGCCACCTACCAAACTTCGAAAAGTCTGCAGCCGGACGCGATTCGTCTGCATTGCAACGAGAATCCGTGGGCTCCCCAGGCCAGTTCGTGTCCAGGCATGAATCGCTATCCTGATCAGCAACCTGCCCAACTGGTTCAACGTTTGGCAGAATTGTCCGGCGTTTCACCAGAGTGTCTGTTGGTGACACGGGGCGCCGATGACGGCATCGATTTACTGGTTCGTGCATTCTGCCAACCTGGTGAAGATCGCATCATTCAGTGCCCTCCTACCTTCGTGATGTACGAATTCTTTGCTCGCTTGCAAGGCGTGCAGGTTCAGAACGTACCTCTGATGTCAGAGGCGTTCCAGGTGGATTTCGTGCGGTTGCAAGAAGCTTTAGGCAAACTGATTTTTCTCTGTTCGCCCAACAACCCAACAGGTTCGGTAACTAATAATGAAGTGGTTATTCAATTGGCAGAATCGAAAAAGGATCAGTCTGTGGTCGTTGTCGACGAAGCCTACGTTGAATTTGCAAGTTTGCCCAGCTTGGCCCGGGCGGCAACGGAGCGAAGCAATTTGGTTGTTTTGAAGACTCTGTCAAAAGCTTGGTCTTTGGCCGGTGCTCGGTTAGGTTTTGTGATTGGCCACCCCAGATTGATTCAATATTTGAAAACTGTTTTGACGCCTTACCCAATGTCTCAGGCATCCATTGATGTGGCAGTCAGGTCGCTAACGAAAGAATGTGAAACCGAATCGAGGCGACGCATCGATGTGATTTGTGAACGACGCGAGACCGTCCGGCAGTCGCTGCAGCAGTTTTCCTTTGTGCAGAAAGTGTTTCCAAGTCATGGCAACTTTTTACTCGTGAAAGTTGACCATGCAAAACGGTTCATGCAATTCATCAATCAACAAGGGTTTTTGATCCGTGATCAATCCAGTCAGCCTGGGTTGGAAAATTGTGTCAGGATTTCCATTGGTGCGTCGGACGAGATGCAAATGTTGTTAAAGCAAATGAAGCGGTATCAGGAAGTGCAAGTATGAGTGGTAAGCAACGCATCCTGTTTATTGATCGCGACGGTACGTTGATCGAGGAACCGGACGACGAACAAATTGACGGTTTCCAGAAACTTAAATTGGTTCCTGATGTTATCCCCTCGCTACGAGAGCTTCGCGACCGAGGTTTCGTATTTGTCATGGTTACAAATCAAGATGGGCTAGGTACCGATTCGTTTCCAGAGGAACAGTTTGTGGGTCCACACGATTTGATGATGCAAATCTTTCAGTCGCAAGGAATCTGTTTTCAGGCAGTGCACATCGACCGCAGTTTTCCCGCTGACAAATCGCCGAATCGGAAACCGGCATTGGGAATGGTGCTGGATTACTTGAAGTCGGGTGACTTGGATTTGCAAAACAGCTACGTGATCGGCGATCGGGATTCCGATTTGCAATTGGCAGAAAATATGGGAATTCAGGGACTGAAAATTGGGCCAGACGGTTTAACGTGGCCGGAAATCGCAGAACAGATTGTCCAGCGTCCACGTGTTGCGACCGTGGTTCGTAACACGAACGAAACCAAAATAAAGGTGACGGTAAATTTAGATCCACAGCATCGAGCCGACCAAATTTCGACCGGTATCGGGTTCTTTGATCACATGTTGGAACAGATCAGCAAGCATGCTGGGTTCAGTTTGGATTTGTTGTGTGAAGGGGACCTGCATATTGACGCTCACCACACCATCGAAGACGTTGGCTTGGCATTGGGCAGCGCCTTGGATCAAGCATTGGGTGACCGACACGGGATTGGCAGATACGGATTCTTGTTGGCAATGGACGAAGCACAAGCCAACGTGGCAATCGATCTATCAGGCCGACCCGCCTATGTGCAAGTTGGCGAATTTACAACCGATCGGATTGGTGAGTTTCCCACGGAGATGATCGGGCACTTTTTCCAGTCCATCGCTCAGACATTGCGAGCGGCCGTTCAAATTGAATTCCGAGGCCAGAATAACCACCACATGGCCGAGAGCATGTTCAAAGGGTTTGGTCGGGCGTTGCGTCCCGCTTTGGTGATTGTCGGCAACGAAATGCCCAGCACAAAAGGTGTGCTATGAATCAACCTGGTAAAACCAAGTTAGTCATTATCGATAGTGGTGGTGCGAATATAAACTCGGTTCGCTTCGCCTTTGAGCGACTCGGCTGCCAGCCGCAGTTTACAGACGACTGGCAGACTATTAAACAAGCAACGCACGTGATCTTGCCAGGTGTGGGCGCCGCCGCTGCGGCCATGGGCCGTTTGCGAGATACCGGATTGGACCAAAAGATTCCAAGGTTGACTCAGCCCGTTTTGGGCATCTGTTTGGGCATGCAGTTGTTGTTTCAATCATCCAGTGAAGGTTCGGCAGATTGTTTGGGAGTGATCCCGGCCCAGGTGCAAGCCATCAACGCCGACCAGGTTATCGTCCCGCACATGGGGTGGAATCGAAATTACTTCGTGACAGATAAAGGCAAGTACTACCCGGAAGTTGCCGACGGGTTTTACGGCTATTTTGTACACAGTTTTGCGGCTCCGATCGGACCTTGGACGATCGCAAAATGTCGGCACGGACAATGGTTTTCGTCGATGGTTCGGCAAAATAACTTTTGGGGGATTCAGTTTCACCCTGAAAGATCAAGTCGTGTAGGACAACAACTGTTGCGAGCGTTTTTGGCGGAGGAATCTTCCGTGTCGATGCAGGAGTCTTCCCAATGATACCTTCAGCCACAACATCCGAGTTGGCGCGACGGATCATTCCTTGCCTGGATGTGAAAGACGGACAAGTCGTAAAAGGAGTGCGATTTAAACAGCATCGCGTCGTCGGTGATATTGTCGAGCTAAGCCAACGCTATCGCGACGCCGGTGCCGACGAGTTAGTGCTGTATGACATTACGGCCAGTCCGCGAGGCGAATCGGTGGATGCCAATTGGGTCGAACGGATTGCCCGCACGATCGATATCCCTTTTTGTGTCGCGGGTGGCATCCGCAGTGTGCAAGCGGCTCGTACCATTTTGAATCGTGGCGCCGATAAGATTTCGGTGAATTCACCTGCGGTGGCGAACCCGGAATTGATTTCAGAATTGGCTGGCGAATTTGGTTGTCAGTGTGTCGTGGTCGGCATCGACAGTTATCAGCAGAGTGGAAAGTATTGGGTCAAGTCACTGACCGGCGACCCCGATAAGACTCGGGATGTTGGGATAGAGACTTTGGAGTGGATTCAGCAAGTCCAACGCTTAGGGGCTGGAGAGATCGTTTTGAATTGCATGAATCAGGATGGCGTCCGCCAAGGTTACGATGTCGAGCAATTAAAGTTGGCTCGACAGGTTTGCCGCGTTCCACTGATCGCTTCGGGCGGCGCGGGTACTCAGCAGCATTTCGCCGATGTGTTTACTCAGTCGCAGGTGGATGGCGCTCTAGCCGCCTCAGTCTTTCACCAAGCCGAGATCGGTATTTCGGATCTCAAACAATTTTTGAGTCAACAGGACATAAAGGTGCGTCAATGACAAACTTGGCCGAACTGAAATCGAAAGTGGCCTGGGACGACTTGGACCGAGGCCTGTTGCCCGCCGTCATTCAAGATTCGCGAGACCAGACTGTGTTGATGGTTGCCTGGATGAATCAGGAGGCGGTGGACAAAACCTTTGAAACGGGGCGAGTCACGTTTTTTAGCCGCTCGCGTCAAGCATTGTGGACGAAAGGCGAGACGTCCGGTAACTACCTGGATTTTCACTCGTGCTACTTGGACTGCGACGGTGATACTTTGTTGGTCCAGGCAACGCCATTGGGGCCGACATGTCACACTGGGCAACGAACCTGTTTTGGCGAAGCGACCGTCGATTCCTTTGTATTCCTGCGAAAACTTCAAGCGGTCATCGATTCTCGCTGCGATTCGGATCCCGAATCAAGTTATACGGCGCAGTTACTTCATGGCGATTTTCATCGAGTCGCCCAAAAGGTCGGTGAAGAGGCCGTCGAGGCGATTTTGGCTGCCACATCTCGCTCGAAAGACGATTTGATCGACGAGAGTGCCGACTTGGTATATCACTTGATGGTGATGCTTCGGGCAAAAGGCGTTGACTTTTCCGAGGTAACTGACCGGTTAAAGAGTCGTCACAGCTAACACGAATTCGGGGCTGGTAGCTATTGGCTGTTAGCATTGTTACGAAAATCGGTGGCGATTTGATTCGGAACTACTTCTTCGTTCCAGTCGTGCCAAGGCGACAAAGATCACTTATCGAACACCAGAATCGGTTTGCGATGGAATTCGCTCCACGAAGGTCCGCAACTAGTTGATATGGGTTTGTTTTGGGTCTCCAGAATTATGTTCAATTTGAAAATTCAGTCCTTTACGCTTGTTCGCTTTTGGTTAGAATCGAAGGCATGAAATCCATCTTCAAAAAGTCAAGCAAGAAGAACAAACGCAAAGCGTTTTAGCCTGGCTGAGGATGTATATCGATCAAACAATACCCCGCCAGGCCATGGCGGGTTTTTTTGTGTATTTACGGTTTAGAAATCACCAACTTGGAGAGTAGAAATGTCTGAAACTCAAACTAAGAGTGCCTGTCTTGAATGCGATGCTCCTTTGGCAATCGCAGAAGATATCGTGATCGGCGAAGTCGTTCCATGCGGCGAATGCGGTGTTGAAATGGAGGTCGCTTCTTTGGAGCCCATGCAATTGGAAATGGCTCCGGAGATCGAAGAAGACTGGGGCGAGTAAGCAATCCGACGACGTTAACGAAAAGGAAATCGTCATGAATCAAACCACGTCATCATTGCGGTGGAAAGAGCCAACGCAGCTGAGTGATTTCGGCATTATCGACTCGACTTTGCGTGAAGGAGAGCAGTTCGTAAACGCCTTCTTCTCAACTCAGGATAAAGTCGAAATCGCGACCATGTTGGACGCGTTCGGTGTGGAATACATCGAATTGACTTCGCCCTGTGCCTCGCCACAAAGTCTTTCGGACTGTCACAAAATTGCCTCGATGGGCCTCAAGGCAAAAACACTAACTCACGTTCGTTGCACACTTGGCGATGCCCAAATTGCGGTTGATACCGGAGTGGACGGTGTCGACGTTGTGATCGGAACGTCCAGTTTGTTGCGAGAATTCGGCCACGGAAAATCAGTGGACGAAATCATCGAAACGGCTCAGGAAGTGATCGGTTGGTTGAAGGAGCAAGGCGTCGAAGTTCGGTTCAGCACCGAAGATTCGCTACGCAGTAACTTGGCCGACCTGTTGCAAGTTTACCGCGCCGTTGATGCTTTGGGTGTCGACCGCGTAGGGATCGCCGACACGGTTGGAGTCGGCAGTCCAGAACAGATCCAGCATTTGGTCTCGACCGTTGCCTCGACTGTTAACGCCGACATTGAATTTCACGGTCACAATGACACTGGTTGTGCCGTCGCCAACGCCTACGCGGCCATGTGTGGCGGAGCACGTTTTGTCGACACAACCGTTTTAGGGATTGGCGAACGCAACGGGATTACTTCGTTGGGTGGGCTAGTTTCTCGGTTGTATTCGTTGGACAAGAAGTTGGTTGAAAAATACCAATTGGAATTGTTGCACGAACTGGATCACTTGGTGGCCAATTTGGTCGGCATTGATGTTCCATTCAACAACTACATCACTGGCTTTGCCGCCTTCACGCACAAGGCCGGCATTCACGCCAAGGCTGTGATCAATAACCCGGAAACCTACGAGATCTTGCGTCCGGAGGACTTTGGGTTGGCTCGCTACATTCATGTGGCTCACCGATTGACCGGTTGGAATGCGATTCGTGACCGAGCTCGCCAACTGAATATCGAACTCAGTGATTTCGAGATCAAAGAAATCACGGGACGCATCAAGCAGTTAGCGGATATCCAGCAATTGAAACTGGAGGACGTCGATCGCATGCTACGAGAATGTGCCACTGCGAAAAGCTCGACACCGGATCAACAACAGGCTGAGGTATAAAGCGATGGTGCACACGGGATTGACACTGTCTGAACAGATCTTCTCCAACAAAGTTGGTCGTCGCGTCCAAGCCGGCGAACTGGTGGTGGTTGATCCCGATGTGGCCATGGGGCACGATTCTTTGACGCCTGGAATCATCAAGATTATGCGTCAACAATTGGGCATTGACGATGTCAATGACCCGCAACAGGTCGTTTTGGTGATGGATCATGTTGCTCCTGCATCTACGGTCGGAAACGCTAACGCTCAATCTACGATTCGCAAGTTTTCGCAGGAGCAAGGTATCCAGCTGTTCGACGTGGGACGAGGGATCTGTCACCAAGTGTTGGTGGAAGAACGGATCGCTAGACCCGGTCGGATTATCATCGGGTCCGATTCTCATTCCACAAGCTACGGCGCTGTGGGTGCGTTCGGCACCGGAATGGGTTCGACCGATATCGCATTGTGTTGGGGTACCGGTAAAGCTTGGTTCCGCGTTCCAACAACGCTGCGAGTCAATGTCACGGGCCGGTTTAATCCAGGTGTGGATGCCAAGGATCTGGCATTGTGGCTGTGTCGCGAACTGACAATCAGCGGAGCAACCTACGAATCGCTCGAATACCACGGCTTGGACTGGTTGCCGCTGAACGAGAAACAGACGTTGGCCAGTATGGCGATCGAATTGGGTGCCAAGGCCGGTTTGTTTCCTCCCACCGATGACCTTCCGGACTACGCGGAGGTGTCTGATTGGCTGGCGGTCGATACCACAGCAAACTATTCGCGAACATTGGACGTCGATTTAACCGAGTTACAGCCGCAGGTAGCGGTTCCACACACCGTCGATGATGTTGTGGATCTATCCGAGGTCGTGGGACAGCCGGTCGACGTTGTCTTTCTGGGCACTTGTACCAACGGGCGTTCTGAGGACTTGGCCAAGGCGGCCGAGATTTTGGCAGGGCAACAGGTGGCGATTCGTTTGATCGTTACGCCGGCATCGCGACTGGCTTTACAGGAATCGATTGACGAAGGCACGATGCAAAAATTGCTGCAAGCCGGTGCTACTCTTACCACGCCCGGCTGTGGGCCGTGCATGGGTAGGCATCAAGGTGCGTTGGCCGAAAACGAAGTTTGTCTTTCAACGGGTAATCGAAACTTCAAAGGCCGCATGGGATCGCCCGATTCGCGAATTTACTTGGCTTCGCCAGCGGTCGCTGCTGCCACGGCATTAACCGGACGGATCACCGATCCAAGAAATCTGGCGACGTAACGTTCGCAAGATCATCACTCATCAACATTTCAGGACAACGCTTAAGATGTCGCGAGTTTGGAAGTTCGGCAAAGATGTCGATACCGATCAAATTGTTCCCGGAAGGTACGCTCCGTATATGCGACCCAATCACGATGTGGGGACGGCTGCTTTTGTCGAAGCGCATCCCGATTTCAACAAGAACGCCCAACCCGGCGATGTGATCGTTGCCGACGAAAATTTCGGCTGTGGTTCTTCTCGCGAGTACGCTCCACAAGCGTTGCGAAATCGTCAGATCGGTGCGATCGTCGCCAAAAGCTTTGCCAGAATCTTCTATCGCAACTCGATCAATCTGGGAATTCCCGTTTTCTGTTGTCCCGACTTGGTCGACGAGTGTACGGATGGCCAATCGGTCGAGGTCGATTTGCAAGCCAGTACGATCACAGTTGGTGATCGTACTTGGGATTTGGAACCGCTGCCGGGCTTTGCCATGGAGATCATTAGTGCGGGTGGAATCGCCAACTACGTCCGGGAACACGGGAAATTTCCCGAGGGCATTGAATAGGCATGACGGAACGAAAACTCTGTGTTATCGGTGGCGACGGAATCGGTCCAGACGTTACTCAAGCGGCTGTGCGAGTGCTGTTGGCCGCCACGTCGGACGTCGTCGTTAGTCACGCCGATGCTGGTTGGGGAACATTTTGCGAACAAGGTGATTCGGTTCCGAAGGAAACGTTGCAACACATTCGCCAAGCCGGAGCAGCATTGTTTGGAGCCGTCTCATCTCCGTCTAAAAAAGTCGAAGGCTACCGCAGCGCCATTCTGAAGATTCGCCAGTCCTTGAATCTGTATGCGAATCTGCGACCAGTCAAAGGCAGCTGGCATGACCAGGGGGACGAAAGCATTGATCTGTTGATCGTGCGAGAAAACTCGGAGGGGCTATACGTTGGTAAGGAAGAACAAAAGGATGGTTGGGCCAAAGCGGAAAAAATCGTAACCCGCTCGGCATCCTTTCGGATTGGTCAGGCCGCCGGTAAGGCTGCAAATCAACGGGCTGCCCAAAAGGTCACGGTGGTGCATAAGGCTAATGTTCTGTCGCTTAGCGATGGCATGTTTCGCGATGCCGCCAGACAGGCATTGCAGGAAGAGTATCCACAGTTGCAAGTGAATGAAGGCTTGGTTGACATCGTGGCTCATAACCTTATCGCGCAACCTAACAGCTTTGATGTCCTGGTAACGACCAATTTGTATGGCGACATCTTGTCTGACTTGGCAGCCTACTGGTGCGGTGGCATGGGCCGTGCGCCAAGTATCAATTTAGGTGATGGTGTGGCTGTAGCGGAACCCGTTCATGGTTCCGCCCCCGATATCGCTGGACAGGGCATCGCCGACCCGTCAGCAACCATACTCAGTTTAGTTTTACTGTGCCGTCACTATTGGAACGACGAGTCTTTGGCTCGCAGGATGGAAGATGCCACGGTCCAAACGATCCGTGAATTCGGCGCCAAAGCCAAAGATGATTTTTCAACGGTCGGATTTACCGATCAAGTCGTCAAAAATTTGTCGACCAGCTAAAAAACGGTGCGGACTCTATCGACCGGTTATAGCTGGCTATTAAGACGTACACGCGGCCTATAGCTTGGCAAAGGCATCCAAAGCTTGCTGAATGTGATCGTCGCTTAAAGCGGCACTCACTTGAACTCGCAGCCGAGCTTCCCCGCGTGGCACGACTGGGAAACCGAACCCAATGACCATGACGCCCATTTCGAACAGCTTCGCAGATTTCTTAATCGCTTCGGCCTCGTCGCCAATCATGATAGGGATGATCGCGGTTGGTGATGGTGTGCAATCGAATCCTCGTTCGGCCAAACCGTCTCGAATCTTTTTCACGTTGCTGTGCAGGCGAGCCACGATACCTGGGTCGTTGTCCAGGACCTCAAGTGCTTTGCCGGCACTGTAGGCAACGGTCGCTGGCAGTGCATTGGAGAACAGGCTGGGACGGGCCTTTTGTTCCAAGTTGGCGATGGCATCTTTTGAGGCCGCTACGTATCCACCGGCGGCGCCGCCGAGTGCCTTGCCAAGCGTGCCCGTAAACACGTCGATTTGCGATCCGTCGACTTCAAAATGCTCGTGAGTTCCGCGCCCGGTTTTCCCGAGGACGCCGACACCGTGCGAATCATCAACCACCAGCATGGCGTCGTATTGTTTGCAAAGCTCGACCAATTCGGGCATCTTGGCAACGTCGCCTTCCATGCTGAACACACCATCGGTGACGACCCAACGAACGGGATGAGATTGAGTCTCTTTTAACAACGCTTCCAGTTGTTCCATGTCGCTGTGTTTGTAGACCTTTTTGGTCACTTTCTTACTCATCAAACGCATGCCATCGATGATGCTGGCGTGGTTTAACTCGTCGGACAGTATCACGTCTTCGGGTCCAACCAAAGTTGGGAAGACGGCTTCGTTAGCGTTCCAGCAGCTAACGTAACTGAGCGCCGATTCGGTGCCCAGAAACTTGGCAACCTTGTCCTCTAGATCGCGATGGCATTTTAACGTCCCGCAAATAAAGCGGACGGAAGCGGTGCCAGCGCCGTAGTCTTTCAACCCTTGGATTCCCGCTTCAATGACTTCGGGATGGTCGGCCAAGCCAAGGTAGTTGTTGCTGCACAGAACCAGAACTTCACCCTTGCCTTCAATTTCAACGACGGGTCGCATCGATGACGTGATGTTGTAAAAGGGTTTCAATTGCCCCGATTCGGACAGCGCAGCCACGTTTTCATTGGATCGAGTATCAAAAACTTTGTTGGGCATGGTTCGAGGTTCTAACGTTGTTTTGTGAAGGGAATGAGGCAGACCGTTTGCCATGGGGCAGCGAACATTGGAACAATCTGGGCGTCAATTTTCAAGTCATCGACGGTGGCAAACTTAGGCCACTGGGTCGTCAAGAAATTTTCAGTACGACTTTAATGGCCTCGCCAGACTGCATCATTTTAATGCCCTGGTCGAATTGATCCATTTCTAGGACATGGGTGAGTATGGGGTCCAGTTGTAGTTTGCCGCTCAATAGAAAGGCCTCCATTTGGTACCACGTTTGAAAAATTCGTCGTCCATTGATGCCGTGGACCGTGGCTCCTTTGAAAATGATTTCGTTGGACAGATCGATTTCGATCGGCTTGCCAGGAATACCGAGTAGAGCTGCCGTGCCGCCGCCAGCCATGGCAGTAAATCCTTGACGAATGGCGTGAGCATTGCCGCTCATTTCCAACAGTACATCAGCGCCCAATCCACCGGTTAAGTTTTGCACTTCTCCGATCCAATCGCTTTTGGCATCAAACGCGTAATCCGCTCCGATGTCTTGGGCGACTTTCAATCGTCGCTGGTCCACATCGGTAACA
The DNA here is from genome assembly GCA_964543985.1 of uncultured Pirellulaceae bacterium. Taxonomy (GTDB): domain Bacteria; phylum Planctomycetota; class Planctomycetia; order Pirellulales; family Pirellulaceae; genus CAJQPP01. The sequence goes on from CAZJBW010000007.1 coordinate 37,705, forward strand.
AATATCTTGCTGGCTCCCGCGGCCCGAGCAACCGTCACGGCCATCAGGCCAATGATACCAACGCCGGTGATCAGGACGTTTTTTCCGCTGACACCAGCTTCCATGACGGTATGCACCGCATTGCCCAACGGGTCAAAAATCGCGGCAATTTTGTCTTCAATTTCAGGGTGTACCGGCCACAAGTTTTTTTCGGGGAACGACATGTACCGGGCGAAGCAACCGTCGCGATCAATGCCAATGATTTTACATTCCGTGCAAATGTGAGCGTTGCCAGTGCGACATGGTCGGCAGTTTCCACAATAGATATGGCCTTCGCCGCTGACTCGGTCGCCTATTTTGTATTTATCGCACTCGTCGCCGACTTCGATAATATGGCCAACGAATTCGTGACCAGTTGTGATGCCAATGGGGATCCGGTTTTGGCTCCACTGGTCCCATTCATAAATGTGACGATCGGTGCCGCAAATGCCGGCGTGCGAGACTTCGATCAATACATCGTTGGGCCCATAGGCGGGTACAGAGATTTCATCATGCATCCATAGTCCCGGTTCGCTCTGGGACTTCTTGATGGTTCGCATGGTAGTTGCAGTTGTGTTCATGGACCTCATTCTAAAAAGGCCAGCCCATCCTCACAATCGTATGAATGTTAAAACCATTCCACGTGTTGACAGAAACGCGTTGAAGTGTCCGTCAATGCACTACTCGTTAACGTGAGTCTCCAAAAATCTTGCCAGGAAGTGAAAGTCGCTTCCCGGTTCGATATGGCGAACGCGAGTAACCAGCGTCTCGGGGTCGACCAAGTTCTCAAAATCTTCATAGTGCAAATCCAGTTGACCGGATACCGATACCATCACTCCGTCGTGTTGTTTTTCAACGAGAGCTCGATAGGCCCCTACGCCCAGCTGGCTGCCCAGCATGACGTCGAAGGCGTGAGGTTTGGCGCACCGCGATTCGTACCCTAGTTGAACGCCTTTGATTTTTCGTTGGCGTCCTGTTTGCGATTCGAACTCGGCGGCGATGGCTGTTGTAAAGACGTCACAAAGATTGACTTCGGATATCGAAATGTGACCGTGTTCGTCACGCGAGATATTTCGGATGAAGTCAAACGGCAGTTGCTCGGCCAAGCCTTCGGCCAGGACCACAACGCCAAACTGTTTGCCTTCCAGTTCACGTGCCAGCATGCTTTTCACGATCCGTTTCACGACGCGGTCGATATTCATGACCTCGCGTGACACCGCTTGTCCTTGTTCGTTGACGTAGGTTTCGTTAGTGCGATAGTCACCAATAATATCCTCGACACTGATCACCAGACTGGCTTCGCCGGCAATCGCTGCACCGTAGGCCAACCAACCGGCACTACGTCCCATAGTTTCCGCAACGAAGTAGGCGTTGCAAGCTTCTGCGTCATGAATCAAGTTGCGAATTTCCGAGGCTAGAAACTCGACAGCCGTGAAGTAGCCAAAGGTAAAGTCGATTCCGTGATAATCGTTGTCGATCGTTTTCGGCAGATGCACGATTGGAATACGTTTTTGGGCAGGCTGCATTGTTGCTTGAAACAGCTTGAACTTGTTAGCCGTTTTTAGTGTGTCGTCGCCACCAATGGAGATCAACGCGTCGACGTCGATCGAACGCAACGCTTGGTAGGTGCGACGGAGTGGCTCGGATTTTTCCTGGTCCAATAAATCTTTGGGTGATTGTATCTGTCTGCCTGGGTTGGATCTGGCTGTGCCAATTAAGATCCCTTGTTTGTTTCGCGAGCGAGCCAGGAATTGATGAGAAACATGGATGAACTGTTTGCCTTCTTCCAGAGCTTGTTCTGGGCAAAAATCAATCAAGTTCGAGTAACCATTTTTGATGCCAACCACTTCAACGCCGGCCTTCAAAAACGAAGCCGCTGCTGCCGAAATCACTGCATTGGCGGCTGGTGCGGGTCCGCCCGCAAACAAAATGGCGACTCGCTTGAAATCGTGTTGTTGTCTGGGGGGTGGGTTGAGAGTGTTGGACATGTCTGGCTTCGCGAAAATTGGAATTCAGTGCCTGGCGTGCGAATTTTAGGAACAGTGTCTCGTGCGTCCAACCAAGATTTTGTGTTTGAATTTGACCTGGTTTAACACATGCGACTTTAGGTCGTGGAACGCCGCAGCAGGTTTGTTTAGTGTCGCGTTTACAGTCACTGGATGGTGGGCTTTTTTGTGATTTATTTGCTGTGTTTTTATATGCCATCACAAAAGAAAACAGCGGTCACGAAAAGTCGCGACCGCTGTTTTAGGTTTTTTGAAATTGGAGGAAGCGAGTTCTTATTCGCCGTCCTCTTCTTCTTCAAGCTCTTCTTCAGGATGAGTGATTTCGACTTCGCTGCCTGATTCAGCCAGCAATTCTTCAATCTTCTCGTCCAGTTCGTCACCGCGTAGGTTTTTGTAACGGATGACGCCCTTGGCATCGATCAAGTAGATCGTTGGCCAACCTTGGATGCCCCAGTTGTCCGAGATGGTGCCGTTGACACCTTCTTCATTTTGGAAGCTTCTCCAAGTCAAGTTCTTTTCTTTGATAACTTCTTTTAGAATGTCAATGTCGTCATCGCTGTTAACACCGATCAGTGCAAAAGGCTCGCCGGCCAATTGCTTTACGAGCGACCGCTCGTGTGGGTACATAGCCCGGCACGGTCCTCACCAATCGCCCCAGAAGTCTAGCATGACAACCTTGCCCCGGTAGTCACTCAGTTTGAATTTCTCGCCGTCGATATCTGGACCTTCGATATCGGGAGCGACTTTGCCGATCGCCACACGGCTACGAATCTCCAGCATCTTCATTTGCCCTGCGACAAGTTCGCTGACTTTTTCACCGTTCACTTCGACGTCACCAAAATCAGTCGCTGCTTTACGGTACAGTGCCAGCATGTCGTCTTCGGTGAAATCTTTCAATGATTTCACGTACTTAGCGGTGGCTGGGTATAGGTCCATAATTTGCGGATTGGCTTCAAGAATTTCACTAAAGTCTTTGGCTGAGGAGATAAACGCAATTCTTGCGATACTGGCTTCCGCACGAATGGTATCGATCGAGCTGTTTTCGATAATCTTTCCGAACGCGTCGTGTCCGATTTGGGAAGGAAGTCCTAAGGATTGTAGTGCTTCCAAAACTTCAGGGTTGTCGGCGTGATGCTGGACCAGCAAGGGGATGGCCTTTTCCTGCAAGTCGGTCATTGGTGTCGACAGTACTTCCTTCAAAGCATCCATCGATACTTTGGGATCTTTTTCGGCCATCGCGCCGATCTCAAGAATTTTGGTATAGATGGGGCGCATGTCGTTGAACATCGCTTCTTGCAATTCACCCATTTTTTTGGCGATTGCTTCGTCACCTTCATCTTTTAATTCCGTCTGAGCACTAGTCATCTTTTCACGGAACTTGGCAAAGACTTTTTCAGTTTCCTGAAGATGAGCGTCTAGCTGTTCTTGCAGCGAGGCGTTTTCTTGGGCGCTGTCGTCTTGCGCCATCACCGCTGGGCAAGCCAACATGAGCGTCATGCAGGCAAAAACCCAGGATCTGAGTTTGTTCATAGTGGCTCCATAAGAGTTTATTAACGTTCAATTAGTATTGAGAATGAACGACTTCACCAGGCTGGTCAAGATCCAATAGCGGCTTTGGTATGTGAACTAATAGTTAAGTCGCAATCTGGTGGGAATCGCACGGTCGGCAAACCCGAAATTTGCCGTACCGGAAGGAAAGTTGCCGCCGACAGGAAATTCATGCGGGCTTTGTGGCGCAGAACGAGGCCCCAAAACGTCGTGATTGTAAGCCGTTTTGCACGACCGTTTTGCTCAGGTGGATGGCCAAGTAGTTCCCGCCCACAGAAATTTTACAATTTCGTGCGTTCGACCCATTTCGTATCGACCTTGCCCTCGACAAAGTCACGGTGTTGCAGAACTTTTATCTGGAAATCAGCCGTTGTCGGAATCCCTTTGATCCGCAGTTCGGATAGACAACGAATCATGCAGGCGATGGCTTTATCACGAGTCGGTTGATGGACGATCAGTTTCCCAATCATCGAATCGTAATGTGGAGGGACCATGTACCCGGCGTGCACGTGAGTATCAAAGCGAACGCCCAGTCCGCCCGGGATGCAAATCTCTTCGATACGACCCGGCATGGGCATAAAGTTCTTCGAGGCGTCTTCGGCATTGATGCGGCACTCGATCGCAACACCGTTACTGACGATGTCCTTTTGTTTGAAGCCAAGTTTTTCGCCAGAAGCAATGCGGATCTGTTGTTCAATCAAATCGATTCCCGTAACCATTTCGGTAACAGGGTGTTCAACTTGAATACGTGCATTCACTTCAATGAAGTAAAAGTTGTTGTCTTTGTCGACGATGAATTCGACCGTCGCGGCATTTTGGTAGCTGGCGTTTTGCACCATTCGAACGGCCGCTTCACAAATGGCATTACGAACTTTCTTGGGAAGTGTCGGGCCAGGAGATTCTTCGATTAGTTTTTGGTGGCGTCGTTGAGTCGAACAGTCACGTTCCCACAAGTGAACGGCGTTGCCGTGATTGTCAGCGAGCACTTGGACTTCCACGTGCCGAGGCAACTCAATGTACTTTTCCAAATACACGTCGGGGTTACCGAAAGCAGCGGCCGCTTCGGCAGTCGCTTGCTGGAAGCCGGTTTTAAGAGTCAAGTCATTGGCGGCGATTCGCATCCCTTTGCCGCCACCGCCTGCCGTGGCCTTAATGAGTACGGGGTAGCCAATTTCGCTAGCGACCTGGACGGCCTGTTCTTCGTTTTCAATCAGTCCTTCGCTGCCCGGTACGACTGGCACTTTCGCCGCGCGAGCCATATCGCGAGCTGTGTTTTTGTCTCCCAGTTTTTGCATTGCGTCGGGAGTCGGTCCAATGAAGTCGATGTTGCAATCGCGACATACTTCATTGAAGTGGGCGTTTTCCGCCAGGAATCCGTAGCCAGGGTGCACGGCTTCCACATTTCCAATTTCGGCGGCGCTGATGATCTGATCGATCTTCAAGTAGCTGTCGGCTGACTTAACACCACCGATGCAAAACTTTTCGTCGGCCAGTTCCAGGTACCTAGCACCTCGATCGGCCTCGCTGAACACAGCGACCGATTCGATGCCTAGATCTTTGCACGTGCGCATAATTCGCAGCGCAATCTCACCTCGGTTGGCAATCAGGATCCGGTTATACATGAAGTGCCTTCGATAGAATGGCTGGCAAGGAGAAAGCGGTTGGCCCACTGGTAACACAGTTGGCCATACCAGAATTTGCTAGTTCGGAGTGATCTTGAAGAGCGGTTTGCCGACATCGACGGGCTCTTCATTTTTGGCAACGATAGCGGTGATGGTTCCGGCGATCCCAGCAGGAATCTCGTTGAACATCTTCATGGCCTCGACTAGGCACACGATCGTATCTGCGTCGACCTGATCTCCCACTTTAATATATGTGGGCGAATCTGGCTTGGGCGAGGTGTAGAACGTGCCAACCATGGGGCTCTTGATGTACTCGGCATCATCTTCTTCGGCGGCTGCAGCTGGCGAGGCAGCGGAACCGGAAGCTGCGGGTGCGGCGGCAACGGCGGGAGCGTGGGCCATGGCGGGCATCGCCGCAAAGGTTGGTTCTGCACCACGACGCAATTTGATGCGTTTGCCTTCGTTTCGCAAGTCAACTTCTGACAGATCATGTTCCTGCATCAATTCGACCAGGTGACGCAAACGATCGATATCGAATACTTCGCCTTCAGGATGGTTTTCATCTGACATTGGTTATCTCCAACATGCCAAAAAAGGCGAATTGAATCGCCTAATCCGCACGCATAAATGATTAATATTTTTTGATCGTCAACGCATGTCGACGATACATTGATCTAGTTCTTTGGGGACGTTGGTCAGCACTTCACAACCGTCGGCTGTGACAAGCAAGTCATCTTCGATTCTGACCCCGCCCCACTGGGGTAAGTATATTCCGGGTTCGATGGTTATCACCATCCCGGTTTCCAGAACTCCATTGGCTGTCGGGGTAAGAAATGGGTGTTCGTGGATCTTCATCCCAAAACCATGCCCAAGTCCGTGCCCAAACTTCTTGCCAAATCCTCCATCCTCAATCGTCTTGCGAGCAGCACGATCGACATCGATCAATTTGGCACCTGCCCGAACTTTGCGAATTGCTGCCAATTGGGCCTTTAGCACCAAGTTGTGGATTTTCCGCAATTTGGGCGAGATTTTACCGGTCACTAAAATACGGGTCAAGTCGCTCAGGTAGCCGTCGAATTGAGCGCCCCAGTCGATCAAAACGAACGGAGCTTCATGAATTTGCTTGTTAGACGGTTTGCCGTGCGGCAAGGCCCCGCGAGGCCCCACGCCTACAATTGGATCGAAGGCACAGCGAGTGCCTCCAAACTGACGGATCTGGTGTTCCAAGTTGTGAGCAATTTGAAGTTCCGTCTGTTCCGCCGTTATTTGAGACCGAATGACTTGGAATGATCTTTCTGCGATCCCAATCGCCGAGCGAATCTTCTTCAGTTCCGTTTTGTCTTTCACGGCTCGAAGCTTTTCAACCAAGCCATCAGCAGGGACCAGATCGGAATTCAAACCGCCAGCCAACAAATCGTAAACCCACTTTTGAATGTTCTGATTTTCGAAAGCGACTGATTTTGTAGCGGTCTTCTTAATTTCCTGGACTGCCAGTTGTTGGATATTGATCCGCGAGTCCCTTAGCGCCACATCCAATTCGGGGCACTCTTCCTGAATTTGAGTCGAGTAACGTGAATCGCTCAGCAACAATTCTCGCTTGTCGTCCAACCACAGGTAGCTGGAATCTCCTTGAAAGCCAGTCAAATACGAAACGTTGGTTTCGTCGGTGATCAATGCCGAGGTGGCACCAATGGTACGCAGCAGCTTTCGATATCGTTGTCGTCGTTTGGCGAAATTCGCTGAAATGTCTGGCACGGCTGGGCGATCTGTTGGTTAGCTGGCGGGCGTGGCCGAATAATCCGAGCAGTCCTTGATCAACGTTTCGGTGATCTCGTTGGTTTCGTTGACATGCACGACGCGAACTTTGTGCTCTTTCAATTCGTCGACGTGAAATTGGCCGTAGCAGCAAATGATGACGGTGTCTTTGGGGTCCACCAAGCGTGCGGCCGCACCATTGATGCAAATTTCGCCGCTGCCGCGTTCGCCCAAAATGGCGTAAGTCGCCAGTCGGTTGCCGTTGGTGATATTGTAGATGTCGACTAGTTCGAACGGCGCAATATCAGCGGCCTCTAGCAACACGGGATCGATCGTGATACTGCCCTCGTAATTCAGGTCAGCTTCGGTGACGGTGACGCGATGTATTTTGGATCGTAAAAAGGTGCGGAGCATGAATCACTTGGACCAGCCTTGTTTGGCTGGCTTCAAAAACCGTACGAAAAACTCAACCGCAGATTCTCGGGAATTGATGGAAATCCGGCAAGACGTAATCTTGAGTCGCTGCTTCCAGAACAGCTTGTCCGGTAAGGGGACAACACCAAAAAGCGTGCAATCTGCTAGTCCGTACCAACGTCAGCTTTTAATTTTTGGGTAAGCTGGATTCGCCAGAATTCAGGCCAGTCGTATAAACCGAGGTCTGGCGACTGCGGCTACGGCCGTTGACCCCAATTTAAATCTTGGCGATGCACTCACTAGCCGTAAAGAATTTCGGTTGTCGGAGGGCTAGTGTTTTTGGTGTCGAATTTTTTTAGGCCCGTTTTCTGCAAAGCCAACAACCACAAATAGTACGGATTCAGGAAACAGTACCGCCGCCACAATCGTTTCGGTTCTTTGGTCAGTCGATAGAGCCACTCCAAGCCAAATCGTTGCATCATTGGCGGTGCTTGATCGAGTTGTCCGGCGTGGAACGCAAAAGCAGCGCCGACGGCCAGGACCGGCATTCGTAAATGATCTTTGAATTCGTAAGCCCAGACTTCTTGGCGAGGACAGCCCAGACCGACAAATGTGATGCCTGCACCACTTTCGTTAATGTCTTGAATGACCTGGTGCTTTTCTTCCGGCGTCATGGTGCGAAAGCGAGATGCTTGTTCGCCTACGATTTGCAGTCTCGGGTAACGCTCGACCAGTTTGACTTTCAAATCTGCCAGCATCTCGGGCGTGCTACCAAACAAGTAGATAGGAATATCGTTTTCAGCAGCCGCTTCACAGGTCTTTAACATCAAGTTGGGGCCATAAACCCTGTCTTTCAGCTTCGCTTTGTGCAGCAAATTCAGGCCCCAGCGGACGGGCTGGCCATCAGGAACAATCAATTCCAGTTGATTCAAGCGGTGTCGATGCTCGTTGTCCATGACGCCCGTCATCACACCATGCACCGCCAACGCAGAAACACCAAATGGTCGGCGTTCTTGGGCCGCCGAGATAATCTTGGCGACTGCGGCTTGGTAGTCGACGGCATTGATCCGAACGCCCAACAAGTTGTGACGACCGCGATCGATCATTTAACAGCCACTTCCTGCCAACGTTCTACATTAGCTTCGTAAATTTCCGAAATGATGTCGGTAAGGTTTTTCGTTAATTTCCAATCGGGGTAGTGTCGTTGGAATTTGCTTACGTCACTGACGTACCAGATGTGATCGCCCATGCGATTTGAATCCTGGTAGGTGTATTCTAATTGTTGACCGGAAACCTGTTCGGCGATTTGGATGGCTTCCAACATGCTGCAGTGACTATGCCGGCTGCCGCCGATATTGTAGACCTCGCCAATTCGTGGGTTCTGGTAGAAGTGATCGAAGGCCTGGATTAAGTCGTAGCTGTGGATGTTGTCACGAACTTGTTTGCCTTTGTAGCCGAACACGGTGTAGGGCGTATTGTTGACAGTGCATTTCACCAGATAGGCCAAGAAGCCGTGCAGTTGAGTGCCACTGTGGTTGGGGCCCGTCAAGCAACCGCCTCGGAAGCTTGCGGTTCGCATGTCAAAGTACTTTCCGTACTCTTGAACCAAAATGTCGGCAGCCACTTTCGAGGCTCCGAACAGGCTGTGCATGCATGAATCGATCGACATGTCTTCCGAGATGCCGTTGTAATATTTGTGGTCCTCAGCGATTTCCCAGCGAGTATCCGTTTCGACTAGTGGCAAGCGGTTGGGTGTATCGCCGTAGACTTTGTTAGTCGACGTGAATATGAAAACAGCACCGGGGCAATATTTGCGAGTGGCTTCCAGTAGAACCAATGTGCCATTGGCATTTACGGTGAAGTCCGTCATCGGTGAATGAGCCGCCCAGTCGTGCGATGGTTGAGCGGCTGTGTGGATGATCAATTTCACATCGTCGCCAAATTCAGCGAAAATGTTTTTGATCAATAGCTCGTCGCGAATGTCACCATCAACGTGGCGGTAGCGTTCACCTAACTCATCCTGCAATTGGTATTGTTGCCAGCGAGTCGAAGCTTCGTCGCCGAAAAATTCGCGGCGCATATCGTTGTCAATACCAACGACCGTTAAGCCTTGATTAGCGAAATAGCGTGCAGCCTCTGAGCCGATCAGGCCGGCAGAGCCTGTCACAATAGCAATACTCATGTTGTTTCGTCCGGGTGTATATCAATGTGCCGAAATGGCAGGGGGGGAAGGCAGGAGGCACGCGGATGGACACGTCCCCCAGATCTAAAACCATTGTGTTTACAATGACTGGACAGTCAACGCTAAACCCAAAAAGTCAAATAAAACCCAACTATTGTTTAATCGCAGGCCGCAGAATCCTTATCCGACAGGTCACAGCAAAAGCCCGTAGCAAGAAACCGTTCATCATTTTTTGATAATCTTTATAACTGGTGTCTTCCCTTACTAAGGCGATTAGGGTAACCCCCTATCACCTACACTGGATTCTCAGTTCAGTGCCGAATCGTTACCTCAGGTGCAATATGTTCAAATTTCAATTGCTGATGGTCCTCGTTCTGTTGCCCGCCAGCTTCCAATCTGAGGCGTGGGGGCAAGACTCAAGCGAGCAAGAGTCCGAATCGCAGGACCAGCAGGACCAAAAAATCCCGGAACCGCGAACCACGTACATGGGACGCGAAATTGCCAGGACGATGCACTTTTCCGGTGCCGAGTGGCTGCTGCGTGACGAACGCGAACGCCAGGAGGGGTGTTCGTTGCTGCTGACCAACATGGGACTGAAACCGGGGCAGGTCGTTTGCGATATGGGATGTGGCAACGGGTTTTATGCTCTGCAGATCGCCCAACTTGTGGGACAAGAAGGGCATGTAATTGGTGTCGATGTACAACCACAAATGCTTACCCTGCTGCGAAAACGAATGGAGCAGAAAGGTGTCGAAAACGTGACGCCGGTGTTGGGGTCTTACCACGCCCCGCGTTTGCTGCCGGACAGTTGCGATGTGATTCTGATGGTCGATGTGTATCACGAGTTCTCTCACCCAGAATTGATGCTGGCCGAACTTCGCAAAGCGCTCAAGCCCGATGGCCAAATTGTGCTTGTCGAGTACCGATCTGAGGATGCTGATGTGCCGATCAAGCCCGAACACAAAATGAGCAAACAGCAGATCTTAAAAGAATTCACCCCCAACGGTTTCAAATTAGTCGACCAGTTCGACGAACTGCCCTGGCAACACGTTATGTTCTTTGGCCGTGACGAATAGTTCTTAGTCGACCCGACGTGGTCCTAAGTGGCCCAAATATTGGCCTGCGATCCATGATCGTCGTTCGCTGTCGATATTCGTCGCAAACGCTACAATGTGCTAAGCAAGACGACGGAATTCTTTGGTGCCCCATGCCCGTGACTGAAACTGATCAATCAATAAACCAATCCAATGCCCTGCCCGGTATGCCCGATTTTCGAGAGCAGCTTAGCGAGCGGTCGTCGTACCCTACCGACAGCCACTTTTCGGATGTTGGTGGCTATCAAATGCACTACATCGATGAAGGTCGCGGCCGACCGGTCTTGATGATTCACGGAAATCCAACCTGGTCCTTCTACTATCGCGACCTGGTCAAAGCTTTGTCGGTAGGTTACCGAGCGATCGCTCCGGACCATATCGGTTGTGGCTTAAGCGAAAAGCCTGCCAATCTGGAATACAATCTGGATCTGCGGATCGAGCAATTGGTCAAGTTCGTGAAAAATTTGAATCTAACGGACATTCATCTGTTGGTACACGATTGGGGCGGAGCGATCGGTTTAGGTGCCGCTTTGCAAGATTTGGATCGGTATCGTAGCGTTACATTTTTTAATACGGCAATTTTTCCACCGCCCTTTTTTCCACTGCGGATCCGAGTTTGTCGTACACCGTTGCTAGGAAAGTTGGCGCTGCAAGGTTGCAATTTATTTGCTCGCGCGGCCGTGAAAATGGCCTCGGAAAATCCAGGAGGCTTGGCCAAGGACGCGAAGTTCGGCATGTTGGCTCCTTATGACTCGTGGGCCAATCGCCGCGCCATCTATGAATTCGTTAAGGATATTCCCACCAAGGCGACTCACCCGACCTGGCGGCGTCTGGAGGCCATCGAAGAATCGACCACGCTACTAAAGGATATTCCAGTGAAACTAATTTGGGGCATGAAGGATTGGTGCTTTCGCCCCGAGTGCATGGACCGAATCAAGGAATTGGTCCCTCACGCCGAAGTATGCGAAATGCAATTCGCTGGTCACTATGTGGTTGAGGACGAACCGGAAAAGGTCTTGCACGAAGTGAAAACCTTTCTCAAACAAATCGACAGCAGGTCTTAGGATGGCTGCCCATCTGACCGTCGGGCAGGCCGCCACATTGGCCTGCCTTCTGGAGGTGTCGGTCCCCAAGCCGGGCAACGTTCATCGCTCGGCCGATTTCCACAACATGAGCTTCCATGATTTTGTGATTAGTGCGGTGGCGATTGGACCTGCCATGCAACGGGCCCAAAATTGCAGACTCGGTCAAACCGTTTTGGATTCAATCCAGGCGACCCGCCAGTGGGTAAACGTGAACACGAACTTGGGATTGGTTCTGTTGTTAGCGCCATTGGCTAGTGTCGATTCCTTCGATTCGCACACGCTAAGTCAATTTTTTAGCAACTGTGATGAAACTGATTCGCAGCAAGTTTATCAAGCGATTCGTTTGGCGGGTGCCGGCGGGTTGGGCTCGTCAGAATCCGACGACGTGGCCGGGCCACCCCCTAAGAATTTGTTGCAGGCGATGCGGGCAGCCGCCGATCGAGATCTGATTGCTCGGCAATACGCCAGTGGATTCGCTGATCTGTTTGAGGTCGTGGTGCCGATATTGGAGACCCGTTTACAGCAGGGACATTCGCTAACAGACTCCGTCATTTGGACACACGTCAACCTGATGGTTCAGTTTCCTGATTCCTTGATCGCTCGAAAAAACGGAGCTGAAGTGGCTAATCAGTCGGCCATGTTGGCAGAGCAAGTTTTGGAAGCCGAACAGTCGAGCAAACAGGAATACTTGCGGGCGTTGTCGGATTTGGATTTCTGGCTGAGAAGCGACGGCAATCGGCGTAATCCAGGCACAACGGCGGATATGATCGGTGCCGCCTTGTTCGTCGGGTTGCAAAAAGGAACAATCCGACCGAACGAACACTCTTTAACGCAGTTGGGGTTGGATGATGCCTAAAACGTTTACCGTGGAATTGGAAAAAGAAACACTGATTTTCAGTGCCGCCCATTTCATCACATTCAGCGACCAGGACGGTAACCCGATTTGCGAATCGATCCATGGCCACAACTACCGCGTGGCTTGCCGAGTCTCAGGACTTTTGGACTCGCACGCCTGTGTGGTGGACTTCATTTGGCTGCGTGACCAGTTGCGAGAGATCACTCAAAAGCTAGATCACCATGTGTTGCTGCCTGATTCTCATCCACAGATTGATGTGCAGGAAGGTGACGGGCATTTTGAGGTGAAGTTCCAACAGCGTCGTTGGGTGTTCCCGGCGGAGGATGTCGCACTATTGCCCATGGACAACACGACGGCCGAACGTCTGGCCGAGTTCATCGGGCAAGCCTTAATGGAACGAATCGACAAGCTCGATTCGGTTGCGCTTTCTGAGTTGGCGGTTGGTGTAGACGAAAACGAGGGGCAATGGGCCTGGTGTCATTGGGATCAGAATGACCTTGCATAGCCGCGATCGATCCGATGGCAAATTGGATAGGCTAACGGCGGCTAGCGCCGAATGGCACTTACTTAAAAAATCGCCCTCCCCGGTCGCTACCGCGTCCGACCCTCCCAGGGGGAGGATAAAGTGAGTGGCATTGGGCCAGCGCTGTTTAGTGGTGTCTAGAGGTGTCCGGTTATGCGGTAAATTCCGTTTGTTCTGTTTGACAATGGCTTTGACGTAGAAGTTCGTGTGGTGACTAGCGGTTTGGTCGCGTTGCGAGACGTAACTTTTCTTAAACGCGGCACTGCCAATATCGACGAGTGTCAGCGTAGAAACCGCCTTCTTGCCTTCTTGCCTTCTGCCTTGAATGTCTACTCATGAATAAACCACTCGCCATTCAAACACTGACGCAAACGCCGACCAAAGTTACGGATCAACGGAAGGTCCTGCACTTGATCAATGGCGAGCATTTTTCGGGTGCGGAACGTGTTCAAGATTTGTTAGCGCTTAGCTTGAACCATTTTAAGTACGAGGTCGGATTCGCTTGTCTTAAGTTTGGGAAGTTTCCACAGGAACGACAGTCGCAAGATAACGACTTGTTCTCACTGAACATGCGATCCAAAGCCGACTTTCGAGCCATTCGAACACTCCGCAAGCTGGTCGTCGAAAATGACTACGAGATCTTGCATGCTCATACACCGCGAACCGTTTTAGTTGGCAGCCTTGTGGCTAAAAAGCTGGGCCGTCCGTTGATCTATCACGTGCACAGTCCCGTGGGCAAAGATTCGACTCGCTCCATCACCAATCGCCTAAATCAAATGGTTGAAATGTGGGCTTCGCAGCAAGTGAATCACTTTATCTGCGTTTCTGACAGCATTCATCAGTACATGCGAGGGCTGGGTTACCCTGCCGAAAAATTGACGACGGTGGCCAACGGAGTGCAGGTGGTACCGAACGTTCCAGACCGACCAACGCCGTCGGGTGTTTGGACATTGGGCACCACTGCCCTGTTTCGGCCTCGCAAAGGTACCGAGATGTTGTTGGAGGCATTGGCTCGATTAAAGAAACGTGACGTGCCCGTTCGGCTGCTGGCCGTAGGACCGTTTGAAACGCCCGAGTACGAACAGAAAATAAAACAGTTGGCTGCCGAACTGGACGTGACTGACATGATCGAATGGACTGGATTCACAAGCAACGTGAACGAACAGTTTCAACGGATGGATCTTTTCGTGTTACCAAGTCTCTTTGGCGAGGGACTGCCAATGGTCATTTTGGAGGCCATGGCTTTGGGTGTTCCGATCGTGGCGGCTGAAGTTGAGGGAGTCAATCAAGCGTTGAGAGACGAACAAGACGGTTTGATCTTCGAGCCTGGTTCGCCTGCTCATTTGGCAGATCGAATCGAGGCCATGATCGAAGGCGCCTTTGATTGGCAAGCGATTCGCTCGTCAGCGCTGAATCGCCAACGTCAGATGTTTTCGGACTATAGCATGGCCGAAGGGGTTGCCACGGTTTACGAACAGGTGATGGAAGAACACCTGGCCAATCAGAATTCTTGAACTGGGTAATGCCAGCGCGGCCCAGGCATTCCTAGGCAGCTCGCCGCCATGGGATGGTGTGCGGGCTGTTATCGGAGCTGGAATCTGAGTTCAGAGAAATTCGTCGACGAATAATTTGCTCGCAAATCTGTAGCAGTTGACCGGCGTAGTTGTCAAAACGGTACTGTTGGTGCACTCGCTTTTTGGCAGTCGACCGGATACCGTCGGCGATCGCAGGCGAGTTCTTGATCAAGCAGATCGCGTCACTCATGGCTTTGTAGTCGGCGTAAGGGACCGTGACCCCGGCGCCGTCTTGTAGAGCCTCTTTGGCACCCCCCGCGTTCTCGAAGGTAATGACGGGCAATCCGCTGGCCATCGCTTCGTGTACGACACACGGAAACGGGTCGACTCGCGAGGTCAAAATAAACACATCCGATCCCACGAACCAGGGCTGCACGTCTTTGCGTTCGCCAATGAAATGAACGTGATTGAAAATGCCTGCCTTCTCGACATCCAACATGGTGTAATGGTATGGCGTGTGAGCCCAACGGTCGCCTTCACCCAGCCACACGAAGTGTACCGGTCGGTTTTTAGGATTGTTTTGATTCAAGGTCGACCGTGCCACGCCACAGTAGTGGTCGATCCCTTTTCGTAAATCCAATGTGCCGCAACCTAAAACGATAAAAGCGTCCTTGGGAATGTTCAATTCCGAGCGGATTTGTTGACGGACTGCGTTTTGATCGATGCCAGATCCGAACGATGGGTTTAACAATCCTTGAGGTATGACCGAGCAGATGTCTCGGGGCAAGCTGGCCTTTTTGTCGGCTGCATCGCGAACGGTGTTGACCGGGAAAATAATGCGGTTGGAGATGTCATAGACCTGTTGATAGTCCGCAACCTCGTACGAGGAAGGCAGTTCGTGGACTAAGAACAGGATGGGGATGCCCAATTGGTGTAGTTCGTTGGCGATGAAACGAGATTCCATCGAGTTGCAAATGGCGATGTTGGGTGGCTGGTCTTTGTGCCGTGTGCAAATGCGACGCACTCGTTTGGTTAGCTCGGCGGAAGGTTCGCGAGGGATGTTCAGGCAATCGACCTCGGAAAACTGAGCAAACTCCTCCGCCAGGAAACCGCCACTGTGCAAAATCGATTGCAATTTGACGTCCGTTTGTGCGTGGAAATGCTTCAGCACATTTAAAATGATTTTTGGCGCACCGGTACGAGTCGCCTCGTGCGATACAAATAGAACTCGCGTACTCGTAGAAGCACTTGGGTTCAGTGGTGACGAGGACGATCGTCGACTTCGCGATTTTAACTTCTTGATCAAGCCCACGTGGACTTCTTCCTTGTTCTTCTGCTAACCGCCTTTTGCCCGATTGATTCTGTCAATCGGTTGCGGACGATAGCAAAATTTGTTGAGTAACCGAAATACCAAGTCATTGTTTTCTTTGCGTGCTTGGAAACTTTTAGGCACTACGAGCAAACAGATATTTGAATTTTTCAAGTGATTTTGCCGCCTTTTGAGGTGTGCTATCACCAACGATCTTGCCGCGTTCCATCACGATTACTCGGTTCGCCAACGAAACGGTGAACAATCGGTGGGTAATAATGATGGTCGTTCGTGACTTTATGAACGGTCGTAAAGATTTATGCAGCAGGCGTTCCGTGTTGCCGTCCAGTTGGCTGGTGGCCTCGTCCAAAATCAGGATGCGAGGGTCAGCGATAATGGCACGCGCTAAGATGACTCGCTGCCGCTGGCCAGCTGACAAGTTGCCTCCGCCCTCGCCGACTTCGGTTTCGTACCCGTCTGGCAACTCTTCGATGAATTTGTCGACTTGGGCCATTTTGGCTGCTTCCAGCACTTGTGATTTGTTGGGGTTCCTGGTGCCGTAGGCGATGTTCTCGTACACCGTTCCCCAGAACAGTGAGGAATCTTGAGTCACCCAGGCCAATTGACGTCTTAATGATTTTGGATTGGTTTCGCGAATGTCGACGCCGTCTAAACGAATCTGCCCCACGTGCGGGTCGTAAAATCTGGCCAACAGGTTAACGAGAGTCGATTTGCCACTGCCGTTTTCTCCCACAATGACCACGGTCTGTTTGAAGGGGATCGTCAGCGACACATTTTTGACGACGGGTTGGTGAGGCTTGTAGGCGAATAAAACGTTATCGAATTCAATTTGTTCTTTGTGAACTGGAACGGGAGTTGGATTTTGTGGAGCCGTGACTTTCGATTCGACATCAAAACATTGAATCAACGCTTCGCAAGCCGTTCCGCCACGGACCAGGACATTCACGATCTCGCTCATCTTCCTGGCGGGGTCGCTGGCACCGGCTAACATGCCATAAAACAGCATTAGTTCGCCGGGCGACAATGGTCGATTGCTGATGGTGAAGCCGAACAGTTCATGACTGCCGCTCAAGGTGATCCAGGCGCCGGCCAATATCGCAACGGAGATCGACACAATGCCTAGCAGTTCCGTGGTTGGTCGCAGCAAAGCGTCATAGAACCGCATTCGGATGGCCATACGATACAGCATCGAGGAATTACGTTTGAAGCGTTTTCGTTCGGTGTGCTCTTGATTAAAGATACGCACCGTTTTGATGGAGCTGAATGTCTCGATCAACGTCTCGAATATGTCGGACATTCCTTCGACTTCTCGTTTCGTGGCGTTCTTCATGCCTTGCGAAACACGATGAACCAACATGGCACCGAATGGGACCATGATCAACGAGATGATTAACAGTGGCAACGAAATCCACGCAGCAATAATCAAGCACGTGATCATTTTTAGCGGCTCGCGAATCGATTTGCCGTAAAACATCGTCAACGCGCCACTGACCAGCATCATGTTGTGCGATAGATGGGTCATCATGTTGGATGTGCCCAAACGATCGATGCGAATCTGGTCCATCTCCAGCGCTTTGCGATAGTAAATCCGCCGCATGTCCATGACGGTACCGTTGGCGATTCGCGCGACGAACAGGCAGCTGAGAATCAGAAAGATTCCCTTCAAGGCCGAAGCTACCAATAACCAACCCACGGCCAACAGCAGGCAGCCAAACGGAGTGCCTGGCGAGTACTTTTGAACGGTCGGTTGCCAATCTAAAAACCATTGACTGGCTTTCGTTTCTGCCAACAAATAGTCTTGTTTCTTGGCGACATCCGATTGCAAGCCAAACGGTTCGGCGTCGCTTCGTTGCTGGGCCTGTTGAATTTTATCTTGCAGTTCAACGATTTCTGTTTGCAGCGTTTCTTGTCGTTCCAGTGAATTGGCAAGCTCTTCGGCAATCCAGTCGGGGAAAGTTTTCCGTTCGAAGACTGTTTCAACGACCGGAAACACGGTCGTGATACTGGCTCCCCACAACAATGCAATCATCAACGAGCACACGACGGCCCCGGCGATCGACCAGCGATACCGTAACGATAGCATTAGGACTCGGAAGAAGTGCGTCATGTACGCAGTGAAGGCAAGAGATTGGGCGTGCGGCAATCAAAAACGTTGCGGATGGTCCCGAATTTGAAGACTGGCGTCAATGACACATCAACGTGTGTGATTTCGCTAGCGTTTGCCTAAGCGCTCCAGCGTTCGCTTCAAGCGTTCCAGCGTTCGC
>CAZJBW010000007.1:56015-71503 GCA_964543985.1 uncultured Pirellulaceae bacterium
TCCAGCGTTCGCTTCAAGCGTTCCAGCGTTCGCCTAAGCGACTTCCAGCGTTTGTTTCAAGCGATCGACAGCGGAAGAGATCGGTGAGCGGCGGGCACGCAGGTCGACGATGGCGTCGTTTGCCAATAGCTTGTCGATCTTCTTTTGAGCGGCGACGACGGTGCTGTGACTGCGACCACCATAGTGCTTGCCAATTTCGGCCAACCCGGCCGAGGTGTACTTTCTGGATAGCCACATGGCCAGCATGCGAGCGGTGCTGATCGTGCGAATTCGTTTGCCACTTTTCAGGTCGGCGGCATCGACACCGCAAACATCGCAAACCGCAGCCTCGATTTTCGCCAAGGAAACGACGGGGCTCTGCGAGACAAACAGATCGCCTAGCAATTCGCTGGTAGTTTGCATGTCCAGATCCGAGGTCCCCGACAATGCCGCTGCGCTTAGGCGATTGATAGCACCTGACAGCATTCGCACGTCGCGTCCAATGCTTTCGGCAATCAAGCGAATAACGTCATCGTTCAAGTTCATTTTTCGTTGCCCTGCCAAGGCACGAATAATGTTCATCCGTCCGTCCAGGTCGGGATAGGAAACCGGACAAGCCAAGCCACAGGACAGCCGAGTCACCACGGACTCTTCGCCAATCCTCAGTTCTTGCACAGGTCGGTCGCATGTCAGGATCACTTGTTTACCCATGCGACTGAGTGTTTCTAAAGTGTTTTGGAACTCGACCAAGGTTGCCTGCTTGCCCACCAAGAACTGGATGTCGTCGATGGCCAACAGATCCAGGTTGCGAAACTTGGCGCGAAAGTTGACAAGTTGCTTGGCTTGCAGAGCTTCAATGAAGTTTGACGTGAATTGTTCGGATGTCACGTTGACGCAGCGACGATAATGTTTGGATTGCCGAGCGCTACTGATTAGACCTCGCACAAGATGGGATTTGCCACAGCCGACTGGTCCGTGCAAAACCAACGGACTAAAACGACCGGGTTGTGTTAGGACTTCGCTGACGGCAGTTTCCAGCAGCCGATTCGCCGCCCCAAAATGGAAGGCATCCAGTGACATACTATCAAAGGGCTTGGCGACCGGTGCGGGAGACTCGGAGACATTACGTCGCCGGCGTTTGCGTTTGTCGTTTTCAGCCAGTTTGGGAATACCGACGTCCGCCAGTTGTTCTTCCGTAAACAACGAATTCTGTTGCGGAGTCAAAGGTGCAGTGTTCACTGTATATCGCAGCGAAGCGTCGGTTCCCAATACTGCCCGTATCGATTCTTGTAACGCGGTTCCAAACTGTTGTCGGATGAAGGAACGCGACAACTCGTCTGATGTTGAAATGACAACGGCATCGTCCTGCAATGCGATTGCTTGAGGGTCACTGAACCACAGGTCAAATCGGTCTGCACCGATCGACTGTTTCAGCTGCCATGCAATGGCCTTGTTAATTTCCGTAAGGGACCTTGTCACTTCCTGCACTTCCTGTGTGCGCATACGTTCCACGCAGAAATGTCATGGGAAATTTCCCAGAAGAACTGCGGTTCCAAACTGTGGAACACACGTATGACTTAGAATCGATAAACGACAAACAACTCGCGATGATCAGGACTGTTGAAAAGTCCCGCGGGTGGGCTATCAACCACCACGAGCGAAGCACAGTTTAAGGCTGCTAGCAACCTTGTCAAACCATCTGCATCTGAAAAATGTAAAGAAATATTTATATCAAGAAATGGCAACATAAAATGTCAGCGAGTTTTCATCTTGCAAGGTTCGTTTGCAATTTTTCAACCAACAACAAACAGGAAAACTTGTTACCAGCTAACGCCCTTTTTCCATCGCGTCAACAATTGCCGACGTTTGCCCGCTAACATTCATTCCACCATTGGGATTTGTCAGCTCGAACATCACCATCAGCTGCTCGTTTGGCAAGCTTCGTTGGATCACGGGCGGGTGGTCCAACCGTAAAACGCCTTTGTTGCGACCCCAGCTGGATTTTTTGAACAGCCCTGCCCCATTGGTCCGTTGTCGCGTCAGTCCCATTTGCTGGACTATGCGAACAATTTCACTGGCATCACCGGTCCAGCCTTTGAACCCGATTCGTTGTACCCGCTGTTGATCGTCAAAGTAATACGATAGCGAGCCGTGAATATCGACGGGACGAGGCCCACTAACCAACGCCACTCGCAATGCCGTCAGTCCGTCTTCCCCACGAAACGAAGAAACGCGAGGCCAGCGAGTTTTCACCCAGGCTGGCGAGATATCAAAACGCAGGAATTCATTGAAGTCAAAAAAGGCTTCATAAACCGGATCCGAAAATTGAAACGGCGAGACCGAAGCTGTCGGTGGCAAAGTCGCGGTGTTGTTGCCAATAACCGTGGTGGCATTCTGAGCCGGAACGCCGCTACCAGTTACATTGGTAAACGGGCTGCCTGTCGCAATGTTCGGATTGGTAAAGCCGTTCTCAAAATTAAATCCATTACCGGTCGATAAATTGGCTTGAGTCGAGAATAGCTCTGATTGATTGCTATCGCCTTTGTCCTTAAACAACATAGGCGAGCTAAACAGCAGAGCGACTGCCGCAAACAACAAGATGACTCGCAGAGACATGGATGCTTCCAAAATAGACAACAATCAGAGAAAAGGACCTTCGAGTACATCGGAAGATCCAGTCGGTCCAGCCATTCGGACTTGCAGGATTCCGACGTACAGGTTTAATCCCGTTTTCCGGGCACGATACGACACCAACAAAGCCCTTAGAATCTCATACTTTGAGCAAACGAGACAATTGGATTTACCGTCATGACCAACAATTCGAATCAGCAGGCCTTGCCGCTGACCAAGGAAGTCATCGATGCCTGGCGGTGGATCACCAGTGAAGCCGGTCGCCACACTCTGGATCAGTTGAACGATACGGACGATCTGAATCGACAGGTCATGCGGTTGAAAAAGCTAGGGTTGGCTCAACCACAAATTCACGCTGCGATTAGCCAGTGCCAATTGCGCCCGCTGGCCGCTAAGAAGTTTCCTAACGCGAAAGTGATGTTCTTTGAAAAACGGTTGTTGCAGCAAGCGACAAGTACCGCTCTGGCCGACTACAAGGCTGGGCGTTTTTCTCAAGCTACTGAAGTTGTCGATATTTGTTGTGGTTTGGGTGGCGACTTGTTTTCACTTGCTAAAACGAAGTCCACAATGGCTATCGATCGATCACCAATCGCCGGAGTTTTGGCCAAGGCCAATTGCCAGGCACTGGGCTTGTCGTCGAATGTGCAAGCCATCGATGCTGGCGATTTCGTCTTACCGCCAAGCAGCTGGTTTCACATTGACCCGGATCGTCGAGCCGAAACGGGACATCGCACCACTAAAATCGATTTCTTTTCTCCGTCCATTGAATACCTGGAATCGTTAGTCAAGGGTCGCAGCGGGGCCCTCAAATTGGCCCCTGCCACTCGCTTGGACGATCGTTGGGCGCAAGCCGAACGACAATGGTTGGGCGATCGCCGTGAATGCAAGCAACAAGTGATTTGGGTTGGACAGGCAGCCCGACACCCGAGTCGTCGCACGGCCGCCGCACTGGACGTTGCTGGAAATCTATTGTTCGAATGGCAAGCGAGTCAAGATACCGGCGAATATCCGTTTGCTGAGGTTAGTTATGCCGATCAATTCACCGACAACCTGTACGAGCCTCATCCTTGTTTGTTGGCTGCCAAGCTTGTTGATTCCGTAGCTGATCATTTTGGATTGCAACGAGTTCAAGCGGAGGTCGATTATTTGACCGGTCCGGTGATCGATTTTGCCGGTTTGACTCGATATCAGATTTTGGAGACTCTGCCGCTAGAAGTTCGACGAGTCAAAGCGGCGCTCAAGTTACTCGGCACTGGGAAGCTGGAAATCAAAAAACGTGGGATCGATCATCGCTGGATGGAGCCTTTTGCTAAGTTGCGATTTTCGGGGGATAAGCAATTGGTGCTGGTGTTGACTCGCCAGCAAAACCGCCACGTTGCGATTGTTTGTTGCAGAACGGAGTGAATTTCAACGACTCGCTAAAAAATCGCTGTATTAGGTTTTGCGGGTCTTGAAATACAATGGACAAGATCAAAAACCCATTAGGTGGTGACATTTATGACGATCGAAATCGAATCAGCAGCGAACCGGCCATCGATTTGGAAAACCTATCGTGCGCATTGGATTTGGCTGAGTCTGTGTTTGGCGATGATCGTGTTTCGGATGTTTGTGGTCAGCGATGACGATATTCATCCCATCATTTATGACTCGAGCGCCTATGCGTTTAATGCAATACACTACGTTGAAAACTCGACTGTCGCAGACATCCCGCCTCACCGCCCAGGTTTGGCGATCACGGCTTGGTTCGCGGGCATGCTGGGGATTCCCTACAAGTTGTATCTCGACGGACTATTGTTCGCGATTGCGTTGTCTTCGGGAGCATTGTTGGTTAGGTACTCGGGGTCCTGGCTGGCTGGCTTGCTAGTCGTTTTCGGATTGCTGTTCAATGCTTGGTTCATTGTTCACAGCGTCTTTTTTATGACGGAACCGTTGATTGCCACAATTCTAGTGGCCACGTTCTTTTCGTCGTTACATTTGATATGTCGACCGATTGCCGAGTGGTCATTTGGTTCGGCTTTTCTGACATCCGGGTTTTGTATCGCCTGGGTGGCGACTCGTAACGAACTGATGCTTTTGATTTGTTTTCAAGTACTGTTGGCCGGAGTGATTTGGTTGCGTCGTGGCAGAAGTTTCTCGCTTGCCAAATTGTTGAACGGGCGTTCACGTTGGAAGTTGCTGTTCCTGGTGTTGCCTGTTGCCGCAGCTTGGATGTCGATTTATTCCATACAAAAGGTCAATCAAAAACGCTATGGCGTGCGAGCGACTTGTTTGATCGAGTTGGATGGGTACCTGGAACTGCTGGACGCATTGTATTCTGTGGTGCCAGAAGAAAAAATTCGCTTCGCACCGGTAACTCGCCAATCGATTGGCGCTGCCTGCGACGCCAGTCCCACGCTTGGCAAATACAAGACTTCTCTAACTGACAAAAATCGTTTTCATTACAAATTGATGAGCCGAGTGCGGCCAGAGTTGGAAGACGAGTTTGGTACATGGTTGAATTGGCTGTTGATGGATTGTATTCCCGGTCCCATTCCAGAAAAAAACGAGACGATGCGACAGGCGGCGGTCGAGATCCGAGAGGCCCAGGCACGCGGCGATTTACCCAAACGTATTGCCAAGTTTCCTATCGAACCAAACTTAAATTTTTGGATTCCCGATTTACCGAACCAATTTTGCGATTCATTGTTGCGTTGTACCATTTCCCCGAATCTGCGACCCGCCAACCAGATGCGTGACCAGTTTGTTGAAAGCGCAGTGGAATGGAGCTACTTCGAAGAAGGTGTGATGCTGCGTAGTGGCGCCGGTAACGATCGCACCTTGCGAATGTTTGGTCGTCGAAGCAGCGAGCCGTTTATCTCGTCAGCCGTACAAGTGTTGACGGAACGCGGCGGAGTTCTGGATACACGACCTTTGTGGAAAGACCAAAACGGCTTCAACTATTACTCGATCTCGTTAGACCAATATGAAGCCAAGCAAGTGCGTGGAGCCGTCGCCGTACGATTGATCGCACATCACCCTGGCCAACCGGTCCGGTTTTCCGAGTCGGTTCCTGTGCCCAAGCTATCCAAACGATTCAGCCGCTGTGATTTTGTTTTTCCAGCTACGGAGGATCAACCAGAATTTACGGAAATTTGGAACGTCGCCTCGCGAAAGTTCCGGAAGCCTGCGGGCAATCGCGCTAAAATCAGAACGTTCTTAAAGGTAAAACACCGCCAAATCACATACACGCTTTGGGGGTTGGCACTTGTTTGTGGTGTGTTGGTTGGCGCGAACGCCGATCAACGAAAAAACCTGTGGTGGATTGGCCTGACTGCCCTGTGCTTTATGCTGGGACGCTGTTTCCTTTACAGCCTAATTCACGCTTGGCTGTGGTGGGGGTTGGGGCGATACGTCGAGCCCAACGGCTTGCTGATCATTCTAAGTGTCACTTGTCTAGCGTTTGCGCTGGGCACGACCATTCGGGCAGCCATCTTCCAACGGCGCACCGTTCCAGCTTAGTGTCAACGGTGGCAGAACAAGTTCGTGTCTTCGTCAAAGGCTAGTTGTCAGTGGATGGTGCCGTCGATTCGGCATTGCCGCGAGCCAATCCAAGAATACTTAGAAAGAAACTTGAGAAACAGATTTGCGCGCCCAATGCCAAAAGCAACGAAGATGGAATCACTAGCCGCATCGTTTGCCGAGGATCCAGTTCACCCAAGCCAGACCGCCACCAATAACCGACTGCGACGCCAGCGATAATCGTGCCCGCCAGTAGCATAATTCCGCCGATGATCAGGCCTCGTTCTAAATCCAAAGCTTTGGCAAATTTTTGCATCACTGGGTCGCCCGGCACTAGCTTGGCCCCCACGGCAAATTTGTTTGTGTAAACGGCAAACAAAGCTGCTTGAAATCCAGTCGTTACCAATACCGTTGCAAACAGCATCGTGTGAATGTCCAAAACAATGCCGCGAATCGCCAACGGGTTGAAGGCCAAAATCCCGACTAGCAGCAGGGCGGCCAGCATCAACAGTAGGCCAGGATAAAAGAACAACCATCGTGGACTGTACATCAACAAGAAACGTAGATGTCGCCAACCATCTCGCCAACTACGCAGGTGCGGTGGTCGGCTACGCCCGTCAGGCGACAATGTCGTTGGCACTTCAGTGACTTTCATCTTTTGAAGCGTCGCTTTGACAACCATCTCGCTGGCAAATTCCATTCCTGAAGTTTGTAAACCCATGCGGTTGGCAGCGTCTTTCGAGAACCCTCGCAGCCCGCAATGAAAGTCACGAATTTCACTGGTGAAAAAAAGGCGACCGAGGAAGCTCAATACGGGGTTGCCCAAATATTTGTGTAGCGGCGGCATCGCGCCAGGTTCGATACCTCCTTTGAAACGGTTGCCCATGACCAAGTCGTAGTCTTGCCGTAGCTTTTCAACGAAAGGTCCCAAGTTTGAAAAATCGTAGCTATCGTCAGCGTCACCCATAATGATGTACTTGCCACGCGCGCTGGCGATACCCGCTTGCAACGCTCCGCCGTATCCCTTGATGGGAGCGTCCACGACTCGAGCACCAGCGTCACGAGCAATCTGCTGCGAACCATCGGTGCTGCCGTTGTCTGAGATCAGGACCTCGCCATTGATTTTTAGTTCGCGCAAAGAGGCCAGCGCCTTGCCGATACAAACTTCCAAAGTCTCGGCTTCATCAAGACAAGGCATCAAGATTGTTAACTCGCACGCCGCCGAACCCTCGTCGGGTTTCGGTTGGTCTTGCCGAGGGTCGATCGTGTCACTGGTCATCTCTGTGTCACTCGCCTGTTTGCTCTCTTTTCAAATGGGAAGCCGTTGCTGCTCATATTATCGACAATCGTTTAGCGATAGCAGAGCGATTTTACAAGTGAAATCGGCTTCTTTTGATTGCAGTTGGACCATTCGGCAACAAGCATGCCCTTGAAAAAAGAAGTTTGGACGAATCTAACTCAGGCGATTTGGCGGACAGCTCAGGCGATTTAGCGGACAGATTATCTCGGCCAGACCGAATTCTTGATAGCACTCAGGGCCGATTTGTGCGAATGGATTGAACTAGGCAACCGGTTCAGCAGCGGGCGACGAAACGTTTAGGTACTCGGGTTGCGGCGTTCGATTGGCGGAGAATCTCCATAGCCAAGTCAACAAAACAAAGCCTAAAATCGGCATGATGATCGAGGCCGTCCAGGTGTAACCAATGCCGCCATTGGGATCACTATTTAACACCCAGCCCATGTAGGAATTTTCAATCGAATGCAATGGGAACATCGACATCAGGACGGGCAATGCGTTGTGCATCAGGTGGTATGCAACGCAAGGTAGCAGGCTGCCAGTTTGCACGGCGATCATCCCCAGCACGATTCCTACAAACGTCGCCATGATGGATTGTTGAAGGATCCCATGAGCGATACCGAACAGCATGGCACTGATGATTATCGCCGTCCATTTGCTGCGAATCGTTTGTAGTCCAGATAGGATGAAGCCACGGAACGCAACTTCTTCACAAACAGCGGGCACCAAAGCGATCAAGGCGATGATGGCCCACATATTGGGTGCATCGCTCAGGATCAATGACACGGCTGATTGGATTTGTTCCAACCCACCCGAAGGCGGGTACATATACAGGACCAATTCGCTAAGCAACACAAAACCTGGATGCAGCAAGATGGCCAATAGAATGCAAGCTGGCACGTAACTGAGTCGAGGCAATTTTAATTTCAAAGTCTCTTTCGGGCCACGCGTCAAGAATAACGCCATCAGGATCGCCGGCAAAGCAATCGTCGCAATCTGCGAGATCACCACTTGTCGAGCGAACCCACTGAACGACAACGAAAGTTGTGCTGACAAACCCATGAAAAACTTGATTACCAGGATCATCACGCCACACAAAATGGCTTCGCCAAAACTTGGCAAAGGTCCCCGGTCTCGTACAACGTGTTTTATCCACGCACCTAACCCGAACCGCTCGCCCGCACGGAATAGGACGTTTTCATTGTTGAATTGATAGATCGCCCACCGCGCTGACATCCAGCAACAAATCAGTGTGATTGCCAGGACCGGGCCAACGAATTGCATAGCCACGGCGTAGTTGGAAACCATCAGATTCTTAAGCAGCAACAGCATGCCAGTCACTGGGATCAAACTGGTTCCCATGTCCAGTCGAACGGACGGCAACATCGACACCATCATCAATGGCACCAACGACATCAACAGTGGGATCAGGTAGTATTGGCCCTCTTTGGAACTCTTTGCAAAAGAGGCCAAAGCCAAAGCCAGCGAACTGAACAATGCCACGATGGGTATTAACCCGATGACCAACCAGGGCAATGAGCTAACCGGTGGGAAACCCAAGTCGGCTGACATCGACCCCATCTTGCCTGACATTTGACCAATCACGAACAAACCGGTGACGGTCATGCTGAGTAAATTGAGTATGGCCGTCGCGAAGCTAAACGAGGCCACGGTTAACAGTTTTCCGGCCACGATTTCTGCTCGTCGCGCGGGTGAACTGAGTAATGTTTCTAGAGTTCCACGTTCTTTTTCACCAGCACACAAATCGATAGCTGGATAGAACGCGCCGGTTAGCGCCCAGACCAAAACGATGAATGGCAACAGTTTGGCCCACATGGCCGCTTTTCGCTTGTCGCTGGACGACAGGTCAACGGAACTGATTTGCAGTGCCGAGACTGATTCTGGTGCGATATTCAGTTCTTGAAGTTTGTCTTTGACATTCAAGGCTTTCCAACGGTCCAGGATTTGTCCAACCGTGCCGCTGGCTAAAGCCGATTGATCACTGGTAGAATTCACGTAAATGGTGATCTGGAATCGGCCAAGCGATTCGGCAGGTTTGGCTTGTAATAAAAGATCGCATCCTTGAGCACGCAAAAACAACTCGACCTGGCTTCGATTGGACTCGTCGTACTCGGCCAGCAATCGTTCCAGCTCTTCTTGACGTTCCAGCGGTAAATTTTTCGTTTGAACGACGTCGACGCTGTCTTGCTTGTCTAGCAAGTCACCGTGAAACCCTTTCTCGTCCAGCAATGGGCGAGTGTTCTGTAGCGATTCGTCACCGACCACCAATACGCGAGGCGGTGATTGATGCATGAATTGTGCCGTTTGTAGCATCGCCATACCCATCAATGGGTACAACACCAGTGGCATGACCAAGATCGTAAAGATGGTACGACGGTCCCGCCACTGATCACTCAGTTCTCGCTTGAAAATCAGCTTTGTGTTTTTCCAGTTCATGTGCTGAATTCGGTGGGGCTAAGTGATCAATTTGACGCGGTCGGATAGCAAGTCGTAAAACAACTCTTCCAATTCAACGTCACCAAATTTTTCTGCGAGATCTTCCAAAGATCCGTGAGCAAGGATTTTGCCTCGATGCATGATCGCCAGGCGGTCACAGATCCGTTTGACCTCGGACATAATGTGAGATGAAAACAGGATGCACTTGCCCGATTCGGCAAGTTGTTCGACAGTGGCCAAGACTTCACGTGCGGCCAGGATGTCTAAACCTGAGGTTGCTTCGTCAAAAACCAGCACCGGTGGATCATGAATCATGGCGCGGGCGATTGAAACTTTTTGTTTCATGCCGGTCGACATGCGAGATCCAGGGACGTCTCGGAACGAGTTCATTTGGAATCGATCGAACAGGACTTCCATCCGCTGATGCAATAGATTCAGAGGCATGCCGTACAGTTGACCGAAGAACTCGACCAATTCCCAACCTGTCATACGATCGTAAATGCCGGTGTTGGTCGAGACGAATCCGATTTGACGCCGTACCAATTCTGCTTGGTCAACAACGTCATAACCGTTAATGGTGACTTTTCCAGACGTCGGTTTCAAAACAGTACTAAGGATTCTTAGAACCGTCGTCTTCCCTGCTCCGTTTGGTCCCAGTAGCCCAAAGATCTGCCCAGGCATAGCGTCAAAACTGACACCATCCACTGCGACATGCTGACCTTTTTGCAGATCGGGATAGCTTTTTACTAGTTGCCGGACGTGAATCATCGGATCGTTGAGACGCTGAGGCGCCCGAAAAATGTGGACATATCAGAAGCCTAGGTCACGGCTTGGCGTCTGCCAGGTCGTAATTACGATCATTTCACTTCCACATATTTCGCTCGTTCGGGTTGTAGGCGTCGCTACGTCATTAGGTGTTTTAAATCTGCAACTGACATCTGCGTGCGGAACACCCGATAGCACCAGAAGAACAGATTGTTTTAGTGTTCAAGTCAAAACGTTGACCCCTAGGGATTCGGAGGTCATTGGCATTGAACCCGTTCTTCATTTTCGAATCGACAAGGCGGCAGGCAGACGGAGTTTAATCCATGGATACTAATACCAACGACGGCGGCGGCAACTTCAATCTCAACGCAGATGGTTTCGTAAACGCAAACCTGAATCAAGAAGCAGCGGTGCCACCGGCGCAAGATACGGCCAGCATCTTGAAGAACGAACCATTCGTTCCTGTTCAGCCAACGAACTTGCAAGAGGCCTCGCTGACTGAAAACTTGGTTGGCGCACTCATTTTGAAATTCTTGTACGTACGAGGCGTCTTTCCAGGTGGGGCCATTGCACAGCAGTTGAAGCTGCCGTTCCCGATGGTGAAACAAGTGCTGTACTCCCTGAAAAACCAATTGCTGATTGGTTATCGCGGAGCATCCGTGGGTGGTGACTACCAATACGAATTGTCACCGAAGGGGCTTGAGCAAGCTCGCAATCACATGTCGCACTGCACCTACTTTGGCGCAGCGCCCGTAAGTGTTCCCGACTATATCGAATCCATTAAGCGTCAGTCACTTAAAAATCTATGCCCCACTTACGATCACGTTTCGGGAGCGTTGAACGATTTGGTTGTCAACAAAACAATCGTTTCGCAAGTTGGGCAAGCGATTCGAGCTGGCAAAAGTCTGTTTCTGTTTGGCGCACCGGGCAATGGTAAATCGAGTATCGCACGACGTTTAGTACGTGCCGTTGATGAAAACATCTGGATCCCAAGAACCTTGACCGTTGGTGGCGAAATCGTACGGCTTTATGACCCCAGTGTTCATGAAGAGGATCCGCTGCCCAAGAACGAGGGTTTGATGAAAGAGGGCGAGGTCGATGAGCGATGGGTCCGTATCAAGCGTCCAACCGTTGTCGTCGGTGGTGAACTGAGCATGAAGCACCTTGAGACCAATCTGAACACGGTCACAGGAATCATCGAGTCACCGATTCACCTGAAAAGCAATTGTGGTTGCCTGGTTGTTGATGACTTTGGACGCCAAAGAATCAGCTCGATCGAGCTTTTGAATCGTTGGATTGTTCCGTTGGAATGCGGGCACGATTTCTTGAACTTGCCATCGGGACGTCAAATGCAAATTCCATTTGATCAACTGGTTGTGTTCTCGACCAACTTGAAACCTTCAGATCTTTGTGATGAAGCCTTCTTGCGTCGAATTCCTTACAAGGTGCAAGTCTTCGATCCGACCGAGGATCAATTCCGCGATCTATGGCAGCGTCAATTGACGTTCCACAAGATCGAAGGTGATCCACGTTGGGTGGACTACTTGATCGAAAACCACTACCGGAAACAGAATCGGCCAATGCGTTTCTGTCACGTTAATGACTTGCTTTGCCAAATCAAAGAGTTCTGCGATTTCCATGATCAACCTATGCAGTTGACTCGCGAGACGATTGAAATTGCCGTCAACAATTACTTCTCGTCCATCTAGTAAATTGCAAAAACCGAATCTGACGACACCAGTGGCATAGGCTTCTAGCCTGTGGTCGAACACATCATCACAGGCTGGAAGCCTATGCCACTTTGTGTGCGCGTCCGAATTTGAGATAGAAATGAACTCATGGCAAAGACGGCTACCGCCTTGATCAACGCTAACGGATCGGCTTGGTGTCATCCATGACCTTGCGATAATGTCGGTCGAAGGCCATCAACATTGGTTCCAAGTTGGAATAGGGACCTGGTTGATAGGCCGGTGACTGAATTCCCTTCTGAGTCAACTCGCAGACTCGCCAATCCTGGCGATTGACCTCATCCCATTGCTGCACAGCTCGTTGCAGACTTTCTAGTTGAGTAGACGGTAATGTCAGGAAATGACAATCCACCCGCGTCTTGTCGTTGCTAACACGCTGCAGGACGTGCACCATCACGTAATCGGGATGGGCGCTAATAAACATGCTCGGGAAAATCGTGTAATAGTAAACCAAGCGTCGTTGCGTCTGGTTTAGGTCCGGCAAGTATTCGCCTGTTAGCTGGCCATCCGTGCTGACAGTCTGCGAGTCCTCAGACAACTGCATAGGCCCGCCCAGAATTGACCCCTCTTCCAAGTCGTTCGTCGCACCGCGATAGGGTGTCAGACGATTCAAGTCTGGGTGTACCGTCGGGCAGTGATAACATTCGCTGTAGTTTTGGAATACCAGCTTCCAATTCGCCTGCACTTGGTAAGTCAAAGTTGATTTGAGAATCAGGTTGCCCAGGTCCCATGGCTGCAGACGTTCGTTCAAGGGTGCGAATTCATGATCCAAGTCAGTGGCGTCAGTATTTAAGCAGACCATAATGAAGCCGTTCCAATTGACGCAGTTGACGCCATGCAGGCCAAATTGCGAACGGTCAAAATCCGGAACCTCTTGCATGTTCGGCGCCCCGATCAACGTCCCGTCGGTATCGTAAGTCCAAGCATGATAAGGGCAAGTGATACACGAGTTTTTGATTGGACCGGAAGGCTGATCGACCAAACGAGTGCCACGATGTCGGCAAGTATTGTGGAACGCGATGCACGACTGATCTTTGCGTCGCACGATGACTAGATCGCTTTCGTCAAGTGTGACGCAACAAAATGACTCGATTGCCGAATCGTCAAACAAATGCTCCTGACGCCCCACACATACCCAGTGTTGGTTAAATATTTGTTGGGTTTCCCGATTCCAGATTTGTTCTCCGACGAACCAATCTCGTTGCAATCCGTAAATCATTGGCTTGTATTCTTGTGCTCAAGTGGTTGGCGACGTTCGATTCTTGGCTTTTGAGTGCCCTGAGTTGTACGAGAGTTCTTTTCTGAATCGTCGATTCGAGATATCATAGGCAATCACGTCCATGACACCTATTATCTTCTCGCGGGATTCGATGAGCGAATTTACTGACGCCGAATTAGAAGCATTCCTTGACGAATCTTTGGACCCGCAGCGCGCCATGGACATTGAAGCGGCATTGTCCGAAGACGAAGACTTGATACACCGACTGTCGCGAATCAATGGCCGCCGTGATGCAGGAATGCATACTCTGGGCGAAATTTGGCGTCGCAACCAGATCGGTGTGCCCTCCGTCGAATACTTGGGCAAGTATCTATTGGGAATCCTGACGCCCGAGGAAGAGGACTACATTCAGTTCCGCTTGGAATCACTGAAATGCCCCTATACGATCGCCAGCTTGAAAGACCTGCAGCAACAACAGGCCGAATCAAGTGATACTACCGAAACGCGTCGACGCAAGTATTACAACAGCGGCGCCGGGCTGATCAAACGTGACGAAAAAGAAGACTAAGTGCCCTGTTGAGGGTCATAAGGTTAACCGGGCCGATTGCCACTTAGGCTGACGCTCAAAGCTAACACTGTTTGGCGGTCAGAATCGCGCGACACGATGCTTACTGCGAATCATTCGCACGGCGTTTAATCGCTTCACGCGCCTTTGTTCGCGGCACTCGTTTCCCTTGTGAATGCAAATACAGCCGCTCGACTTTTTCTCGAGCCCACGGTGTTTTGCGGAGGAATTTCAAACTCGATTTGACCGATGGATTGCTGGTGAAACATTTGATGTTGATCTTCTGACCAAGCTGATCCCAACCAAACGTATCCACGAGATGTTCAACGATGTCAGCGAGCTTGATTCCATGAAGTGGGTTGTTTGGCTGATTGTCCATGCTTCGATGGTTTGTGAATGACTTCGGATTCGAATGGCGCCAGTGTATCTGTCTTCCTGCGAAACGGAATCAGCCTTGGCCAGCAACAGCCCATTTGGCGATGGTTGACGAGGAATTTAAGTGAGCGAATTCGACAATCTACTTGCATTTTTCCGCTTGCAAACACACGTATTTGGGTGGTTTACGCAAACTTGAATTGCGGCAAAACAAAATGTTTTGGGACTTCAGGGTGTATGTCGAATCGATAATGGATTCGTTGTGCAAGGATGCGCCACGAGATCGATATGCCAAAGGACGGTCGACGATGAGACGCTTGCTAATCAATAAGGTGTGTTGGTTGTTGTTCGCTCTCGCTAGCGTGTTGGCTACCGACAAGTGTTGCCATGCCGAAATGGTCACCACGTTGTTTGCTGCAAACAATGGGCAGTCCGGCAATATGTTTGACATCAATATCTCTGCTCCGAATGGAGTCACCATTCATGCGTTCGACTTGAACTTGGATGCCGGTGCCTGGGATATCAATCTGTATACGTTGGATGGAACGCATGTAGGCAACGAAAATGACCCCACAGCTTGGACGTTACACGATTCGATTAGTGGTTTGAACAGTAACGGCTTCGACAATCCGACCAACTGGGATTTTGCGGACCTGGAATTAGACGTTGGACCGCAGGCATTTTACGTCGAGGTGACCAACGGAACTGCTTTGAATTACACCAACGGAACAGGTGTAGGAAATTTGGTTGTTGACGATGGAGTGATCCAGATTTTCGAAGGCACGGGCAACGCCCAGAACTTTGGGTTTGTATTTCAGCCCAGAATTTGGAACGGCACGATCATTTATAGCGTGCCAGAATCTTCTGCCATTCATCTATTGTTTGCTGCGGCCAGCACCGTCCTGTTGCGTCGCCGACGCGGTGCGTTCTTTGCGTAACCGGTGGCGGAAATAC
>CAZJBW010000007.1:71603-76301 GCA_964543985.1 uncultured Pirellulaceae bacterium
GTCCTGTTGCGTCGCCGACGCGGTGCGTTCTTTGCGTAACCGGTGGCGGAAATACTTTTCGATTCCGGCACTTTTCGATTCCGGCGTTTACCTAGTGGTTTCCGCACCTCAGCAGAATGGCATTCATGTCTCGGACGGCTTGTTCCATGCCAGAAAATATGGACCGAGCGACAATGCTATGTCCAATGTTTAGTTCGCTAATCCCGTCGATGGAAGCGATCGGTTCGACGTTGTGATAGGTCAATCCGTGCCCGGCATGGACTTCCAATTCAGCCTTATGTCCGTGTTCGGATGCCAGGATGATTTTGGAGAGTTCTTTATCGCGATTGTCACCGGTTTCATTGGCATAGGTACCCGTATGGATCTCGATGGCATGAGCGCCCACGTTGGCGGACGCATTAATTTGGTCAGCTGCGGGGTCGATAAACAGGCTGACGCGGATGCCGGCCATTCTTAACTTGTCGATCGCCGCCTTAACTTCTGCCTCGTTGCCAACAACATCCAGGCCACCTTCGGTGGTAACTTCTTGGCGTTTCTCAGGGACTAGGCAGACTTGGTCGGGAGTGATCTGGCAGGCGATCTCTAACATCTCGGGGTTAATAGCGCATTCCAAATTCAGTTTGACAGTGACTGTTCGTTTTAAAACTTCCAGGTCACGGTCTTGGATGTGCCGTCGGTCTTCGCGCAAGTGAACGGTAATGCAGTCGGCGCCGCCGATTTGAGCCATAGCCGCTGCCCAAACTGGATCTGGTTCATTGGTTTTCCGCGCTTGTCGTACTGTGGCGACATGATCAATATTAACACCTAGCGTTGGCATAGTTAGGACTTTAGTGAAGAGAAGATTGCTGGGCTTCTAAAATGTTTGGTTTCTAGTCGTTGCCTGGGTAAACATGATTCAAAGTCTCAACCGATGCCATTTGATTGCGAATGGGCGATGACCAAACGCTGACAGGTTGTTGAGTTTCCGAAAAATGATTATTCAGTCGATGAACAAGCTCGTTTGCCGATTGCGCATCAGGACACCACGAATACACTACGGGACCCCAAGAGGACTGGCCAATTCCAGTACCTCCAAGCCTGGCGAAAGTTTCAACTACAGCAGTAATTACCGGGCCGTTGTAGATTCCTCCTTGCACTGCGGAGTAATACTCGCCCGATAGTCTGCCGAATTGTTGAACCGATTCACAAAAGCTTACGAAGTCGCTCGTTTCCACCGCCGGAACAAGCTGGTTGTCGATGAGATCTTCAAGCGCACGAGCTCGGCTCGTTTGCTCGGCATTGATGTTATCAAATGCGGTTCGTTCCTGAACCCCAAATTTTTTATGTGCCTGATGGTGAAGTGCTAAGACAGCATGCCATACCAATGGAAGCGCGATTCGATGTGCCAATCGCCCAACAGGCTTAGTCTGGTTTGCGCTGCCTTCAACGATCAGTCCACCCAAGGAAAAACCATACGATCCGATCATGGACCGTTGGCCTCGGTCCAGTGCTTGAGCGACCTGTTCTGCAGAAGGATTGGGCTGATCCAACAGCTGATTGATTCCAACAGCCACGGCGTGAGCCAACTGAGTTCCGCTGCCCAGGCCACTGTGTTCGGTTGGACAATTTAATACGCGGATCGAAATCGGCCGTTGGTATGTAGACAAACTACGTTGCCATTTTATGGCGAAATGATCCGCACGATGTTTTGGCTCGGTCGGCGAATCAAGTAGCTGAAATTCCAATTCTGTGGCTGGCGATTCGATCATGACCCCCACGCCGTTGTATTTTCCTTCGCCAAGAACAGCTCGGTAGCGGGTCAGACCAAAATGCAAACGGCTACCTGTGCGAACGACGACTGTCTTGGATGCGTTGCTCATTGTCATTTCTCCCCGGCCACCGGGGCACGATTGGTCGAATCGGCATTTTGCTGTTTCGATTTGCAGTTCAGGTAGTCTTGCAACCAATCGAAGGCCTGAATTTCTTCAGGGCCACCCGTCTTTTGAACGATTGTCTGATAACTGTGAAACTGTTGGCGAATTTCCGCCTCGGGTAAGAAGTCGATTCGAGTCACCAGGATGCAAGCTTCAATAACCAGATGTTTGGCGCGATTGAATCCAAAAAATGGACGCAGATCATTTTGATGCAGCGCCACACATTGCATGGTCGCTCGAGGATTCGAAGTGTCAACAAACTTGACTTGGAATTCCACATAGCGATTGGCCTGTGACAAATAATTGCAGTCAATTTGTTCGCAAGGCTGCAAATCTGGTCGAACATCCCAGCGGTTTAACGCCGCTCGCGCGAACAATGAAACGTTGTCTGAAACATGCAACACGCCCTGCCCTGTGCGTTGCAAGTTGTCAAAGGTGGTCGACGATTGGAATGGCCGCAATTCAAAACTCTGCAGGGCTGGCGTGCCCATATTGTCGACGTCCGACAGATGCGGACCCATCGGCGCGATATTGGTTGAGCCATCGCTGTTTCGAGTTGTCACTATGGCTTCCAGAATCATTGGATCCACGGGTGAGGGGTCAATGGGTTGGTGGAGCGGCGTTTAGGCGAATCCATCACGCGACTGGGTTGGCGTTGTCGTTCCAATTGGGTTGTTAGTTCAACGACCCGGTCTTCGGTGACGACGCAATTTGCGGCTCGTAAAAAATTCGCCAGTAACCGATAGCCACAGGGCGTCAAAATCGATTCAGGGTGGAATTGGACGCCCCAAGTTGTATGGTTTTGGTGTGCGATCGCCATCGGGATGCCATCCAGTTCCGATATCACTTGCAATTCGTCTGGGATTGAGTCACGTTCGACGACCAATGAATGATACCGCCCAGCAAAAAAACTTTCAGGGATGCCATCAAAAAGCGGGTGTCCAAAGTGATCAACGGCACTCGCCTGGCCATGCACTGGCGTGACGCGAACAACGTTGGCGCCAAAGGCTTGGCCAATCGCCTGATGACCCAAGCAGACACCCAGAATTGGAATCTCGGTGTACAACTGTTCGATGACCTGCAAACAGATTCCTGATTCGCTAGGAGTGCAAGGGCCAGGCGAAATGACAATCGCCGTCGGAGCCAATTCTCGAATTTGGTCAATCGTCAGTTCGTCGTTGCGAAAGACGTTAACCGTTTGCCCTAACTGTTGAATGTATCTGGCTAGGTTGTGAGCGAAGCTGTCGTAATTGTCGATCAGAAGAATCATGTCGCTTCGCCAAGTTGATCGACCAGTAAGTCGTTTTCTCGCGAGCCCGCAACTTGTTGGATGGCCCGCAACATGCCGTGAGCTTTCGTTAGCGTCTCTTCGAACTCAGCCACCGGGTCGCTATCGATCACGATTCCGCCACCCACTGGAACGGTCCACTTTCCATCATGGGCTGTCACGGTGCGAATCAAAATATTCAAATCAATCGAGCCACCGAAACCGAAATAGCCAATCGAGCCACAGTATGCTCCGCGAGACCCGCGTTCCAATTCCGCGATAATTTCCATGGCTCGGATTTTAGGAGCACCGGTGATGGATCCACCCGGAAAAACCGCTCGGACAATATCTGAATTCGTAACCTCTTCACGCAACAATCCCTGCACCGCCGAAACCAAATGGATGACCGAGGCGTACGATTCCAGTTTGACGAATTGAGAAACGATGACCGAATCGGGTTCGCAGATACGCGCCAGATCGTTACGCATCAAGTCAACAATCATTACGTTTTCTGAGCGGTCTTTGGCGTTGCTCGCCAGCTCATCGGCGGTCTCCAGGTCCGCTTCTGGAAAACCTGTTCTGCGTCGGGTCCCTTTGATGGGTCGTGATTCAATTTGCCGATCACGACACGCCACCAGCCGCTCGGGCGAGGCACTGATGATCTGAGCTTCACCTAAATCAAAGTAGGCCGCGAATGTGGCAGGGTTAGTGCGTCCCATCTGTTCAAACAGGTCCAGCGACTCGGCCGTGATTGGACAACTGAGCTGTTGAGCGATGTTGACTTGGAAAACGTCGCCCGAGCGAATGTGTTGGATGGCTCTCTGAATCGTCGAGATGTAATCGTCACGTTCGAAATTGCTACTCAGGTTTGGAATTTTGGATTCCGTTGTGTCGGTCGTGCGAGTCGAAGGCGCGTATTGGTTTTTGCTTTCCAAAAGCAAGTTGGCGAAATGATTGGCGCGCTCTGTCGCACGGGCCCGTCTCAAACTTGCATCCAGTTCAGGATAGCCTTGCGATACGATCCAGCAGCGATCAAGTAGGTGGTCCCAGGCGATTACGACATCGTAAATGCCAAATGCTACGGGTGGTAACGTAGGGTCGACTGCACAATTCTTGATTGTTTCAACGTAACGATTGAAGTCGTACGAAAGCAGGCCAGCGATGCCTCCTTGAAAGGGTGGTAATTCATCAAGGTGCTGGACGGGGTATGAAAGGTTGTCCAACCAGGCGAAAGTTTGAGCGACGTCCTGCGGTTGGAACCAGTCGACTGGGTCGGCCATCAGGAACGAGTAACGACCTAATTCGTCGTGCCGCATAGAACTTTCCAGAAGCAGCAAATGTGGAAGGTCACGCAAGCAGCGTGCGGCCTGACAGGGCGACAAAGCTTCCTGCAGTTCAATGATGACGGGTCGGATTGGCGTTGCTTCGGTCAACGGTATCGTTCGTAAAAGTGTTAACGGCGGTTACTCCGTTTCTTGTTAACGGCGTTTACTCCGTTGTGTTGTCTCGTCGGCCACG
>CAZJBW010000007.1:76401-95199 GCA_964543985.1 uncultured Pirellulaceae bacterium
TTACTCCGTTTCTTGTTAACGGCGTTTACTCCGTTGTGTTGTCTCGTCGGCCACGTTTCAGACGTCGGTGACTGACCTCGTCTGTCGTCAAATGACCCCAGCGTAATGCTTCGTCCTGTTCGTAGTTCTTGCCAAGTTGTTCAGCGATCGTGGCCTTGCACATCTCGTATCCCAAATAAAAGGCGTGTGCTGGATCGACATTGGTTGGATTAGTTTGCATCAACTGGTGAAACAATTCAAACGCGTCCGAGTCCTGCCAGTGTTGGCCACTACCCAACAGATGAATTTTGTCTTCATGATTGAAGATTCGATAGTTGTTATCGCGGATGTTTTTGCACAAAACTTCGATGTCGTTGGTGGTTTTGGGGACCAGCTTCCCGTCTCGCAAACAAACCAGATCGTCGGAAAGATTCTTGGGCGGTACTTTCTGTTGGATCGCGTAGTGCACTAAGCGGCGAGCCAAATCGCATTCTTTGACACTCGAACGTGCCCAGTTAATGACTTGGGTCGTCAGCACACTGCGGATGCCAAGTTCCTGGCAGATTCCAAGCAGTAAAAAATTGACGCCGCTGGAATCCACATCTGACAATTCAGTTAAGTTACCAATGCCCATCAGCATTTCAGCCTCTGGCCAAATTTTTCTCGCTTGAATATAGCGAGACAAGCTGTTGGCAAATCCGCAGCCAATGGGCTCCAAAATCGGATCAATACGCAACGGGACATTATTGGCAGCCAGGAACTCGACGGTCTCAGCGACCTGCATCCAGTCCTCGGGTGAGTCCGGAATCGCGACGACTTCAACGCCCCAATCGACAGCCGCCTGTCGATTGGACGAGTTCACACTAAGGACCAATTCGGCGCCGCCCCGCACTGCCGACGCAATCTCTTGAGGGTTTAGACTGTCAATGGAGACTCGCATGCCCAGATCAACCAGTTCGCGCACCACCGTGCCCACTTCATTCCACTCCATGCCGGGTTGGCAACCGATATCGATAACGTCGGCGCCGTCAGCTTTCAAGTCGATGGCCTGTTGAATGATT
Source organism: uncultured Pirellulaceae bacterium (assembly GCA_964543985.1). Lineage (GTDB taxonomy): Bacteria > Planctomycetota > Planctomycetia > Pirellulales > Pirellulaceae > CAJQPP01. The sequence continues at coordinate 77,442 of CAZJBW010000007.1, forward strand.
TGCGGGACTGGCAAGCGCGGAGCGTGATTGATTTCAGCAACGATCTGGATCGAGTAGTCGTCTAGTGGGACGGGTTGCATCTTGCCACCAAAAAATTCCGGCAGACGTCGTAGGTCGCGAGGCCCAATTTCGATTGGCAATTGAGTCACTTGGCTTAAGGCAGTCAAATCTCCAGTGCAGTATCCTGGCAGCAGGATCAGGTCGCAACGTTCCGGGATTGCTAGTCGCTTGGCAATCCAGGCCGGCGACATAAGTGCCGCGACCGTGATTGGCATGATTTGCAAGTCGATCGTCAATTGAAATTGGCTTTCCAAGTCCGGTAACAAGCGACGCATCGCCGGTTCCGCCAACCGCCCAGTGACGATCAGGATCGATTTTCCTGAGTAAGGGGTTTTGGCGGACATGAACGAAAATGATTTACGACAGGGATGGTTTTACGAGCAAAACGAGACGGCAGAACCGGCTTGGACACATGTCGTATCATAAACCCATGGAATCGAGAAATGGGCCCTGCGGAATCAATCGAGGCCAAGGATTGCTACATTCGACAAGTGGTCCAGGTGATTTTCCTTGTCGCTGGTTCGTAAATCACTTATTTTAATAGTCCCGATTCGAAACAACGCATCGAAGAATTGGCTTCATTTAATCGGGCACAGGTTTTGGAATCGAACCATGATTTTTGCAACCCGTGAACCTACTCTCCACCTCCACTTCCACATCCCAGACGAACGTCGACCCGATAAACCGGTCGGTCTTGCGTTCGTTTTGGGCCAGACATCATGAAAACACTTCGCTATGCCAAGCGGCTAATCGGTTTCGAATCGACCAGTCATCTATCGAATCGAGTGATTTGTAAATACTTGCAAATGAAGCTGTCCAAACACGGTTTCATCGTCGAGAAAATCGAATACCGGGATCGGAACCGAGTTCGCAAGGTTAACTTAGTTGCCAAGAAAGGGGCGGGACAAGGCGGACTGGCCTACTTTGCCCACACCGATACGGTTCCCGCCGATGTTTGGTTTTCCAAAAAGTTTGGACCGTACGAACCCGCCATCTCTAAAGAGCGACTGTACGGTCGCGGCAGTTGCGACATGAAGGGTTCGATCGCCTGCATGTTGACGGCCTCGCAACGTTTTCAATGGGACGACTTTAAGCAGCCCTTGTACTTGGTGTTTACCTCGGACGAAGAAGTTGGTTTCCATGGAGCTCGCTATATTACCGAAGAGAGTTCCACGTATCGCGAAATGGTGGAAGGTTGCACGCGAGGTATCATTGGCGAACCGACCAATTTGGAAGTCGTGCACGCGCATAAAGGGATGTGCATTATTACGGCAAAGTCGCATGGAAACGCGGCCCATTCTAGCACCTCGCACGGGAAGAATTCGAATCTGGCCATGATCCCTTTTTTGTCCGAGATGAAACGGATTCACGACGAGATCGAATCCGATGCGAAATGGCAAAACTCGATGTTCGATCCCTCAACCCTATCTTGGAACATCGTCATCAATGATGAAAACCGAGCCGCGAATGTGACTTCACCCGGTACGACCTGCACGGTTTATACTCGCCCGTTCCCCGGAATCGATATCACGCCGCTACTCGATCGGGCTCAACAATGCGCCGAAGACAATGGATTGGAGATCGAAATTTTCAACGCCGACAGCGCATTCCAAACGCCTGTCGAGAACGAGTTCGTAAAAGAATCTTTACAGTTGGCTCATCGGCAAACACCCAAGACGGTCTCTTACGGAACCGACGGAGGTGTGTTCAGCGAACTGGAAAACTTGATTGTGTTCGGACCAGGTAGCATCGCTCAGGCTCACACGAAGGACGAGTGGATCGCCATCGAGCAGCTGACTTTGGGCAGCGAGATGTATACCAAAATGATCGAACACTGGTGCTGCAACTAATCAGGAAATCGGATCGCCTGCAGCCAGATTCGCCTGTTTCTTAAAAATTCGGATTCCTCTCTTGACATCTTTTACAAATGTACAAGAATGCTGGTTGTACGTTTGTAAAAGGAGGCTTGTATGGCCAAGAAATCGTTACCGGCATTAAGCCCGGCAGAGACCGAGATCCTGCGTCTGGTTTGGCAACTGGAATCGGCGACCGTTCAACAGATGTGTGATGCCTTGCCTGCCGATCGCGCCTACGCGACCGTGCAAACCTTGTTACGGAGGCTGGAACAGAAGGGGTACGTCAAGCACGACGTGCAAGGCAAGGCCCACGTTTTTACCGCAGCGGTCAAGCGGGACGACGTCGTTAAAAGGACGGTCGGTGACTTTGTCGAGCGATTGTTCGGCGGAGATCCGTTGCCGCTGATGCTGCATTTGGCTGATGAAAGCGAACTCGATTCGGCGGATATCGAGCGACTCAAAAAGCTGATCAAGAAGAAGTCCGGGAAATAGTCTGCAGAAATGTCACCAGCCGCGAGGCTGGTGACCAACCGATTTGGGAGAATGTCATGAGTTGGATTTCAGAATATTTGTTGCAACAAAGTTTGCAAATATCGGTCCTGTTTGCAGCCGTATTGTTGGCAACATGGCTGCTGCGAAACGCCAGCGCTCACTGGCGGTATTCGCTGTGGTTATTGGTCGTGGCCAAGTGCCTGGTGCCGGCATATTTCTGTTTACAATTGGCGGTTTGGCCAGCCAGCGTTGCTGAAGTTCCAGAGACACCGACCAGTTCTGCGGCGACCGAAACATTATTGGCAACACACGATGCCAATGCATTCCCGTCTCGGCCAAATGCTCAAGCATCGAATTCAAGTTCAAACGTCGTTGCCAACGAACCTGTGGCTGCCTTGCCCGCGCCTCAGGCTTCGCCACCGACCACTTCTTCCGCCATACCCTTGCACCAGCCAACGGATGCGGCCATGCCGACGACCGTTGGTGGCGGTCCGATCCAAATCTGGTTGGCCCTGTTGTGGCTGCTGCCCGTTGGTCTGCTGGTTGCATTCAGTGTTGTAAAAGCCTTAACGATTCGCCAGCGGCTGGTTCGCCAACGAATCCTTGCTGATTCGGAAACGACGGAATGTGTCCGGGAACTCGCTAGACAGTTGGGAATTAAAAAGTGTCCGTCAGTCTTTCAGACGCAGGCAGCCGCCCAACCATTTGTTTGGGGTTGGTTGCGAGGCAGTATTTATTTGCCGGTTGGTTTCGCCGAATCTTGCAGCGACGAACAGCAGAAAGCCGTTTTGACTCACGAGCTGGCTCACGTTGCCCGTTTTGATGCCGGTTTGAACTTGCTACAAATCGCGGCTCAAATCTTGTTCTTCTTTCACCCATTGGTTTGGTGGGCCAACAAGAGAATTCGGGAAGAGCGTGAAAAGTGTTGTGATGAAATCGTGATCGCGGGGCTCGGCACCAAGCCTCAACATTACTGTGAAGCGATCGTTGAAATGCTGGCTCGCGAAGTCCAGGCTCGGCAAGCGACGCCCGGGCTAACGACGGCTGGTTCGACACGCAAGATCGAGGACCGAATCAATACACTGCTGACACCCGACCGCAAATTTCGGCGACGACCGGCGAGGCTTGCGTTGGTTTGTCTCGGATTCTTGGGAGTCGTGACTTTATCGACTTCGTTTGCGTTGACTCATCGCAGTCACGCTCAGGAAAAAACAAATGCTCAAGAGTCCAAGCAGGAACTCGCGCAAGAAACACCGGAAGCAACTACCGAATCAAAATGGGAACCAGGCAAAATGATTGCGGTCACCTTTGTCGATTCGCAGACTGGCAATCCAATCGAAGGCGTCAAGTTGCATGGCGACCTGGAGACCAACATAGCAGGGACAGTCAATGTTCCGACGTCCAAATTGCCGGCGACGGCGGTCCGAATGTATCCCGTCAAAACCGGATACATTCCGATACAAATTCTTTGGGAAAGCGAACCTTGCGCTTTGGTTCCCGATGCGATCACGATTCCAATGCAAACCGGTAAGACGATTGGCGGGACAATTGTCGACGAAGCAGGAGAGCCGATTCCTGGAGTTGCGGTTCGTGTGGAATTCTGGGGAGATTTCGAGGGCCTGGGTGTCGACGACGATCCGAAAATCCGGACACTTGTTCGCGGCAGCACAACGACTGACATGTCTGGGAACTGGGAGCTGGATACCTTCCCCAAAGAGATGGATGACGATTCCCTCCTGAACATCTATGTGCAACATCCAGACTTTGTCAGCGACCGTCAGCGTAATGGCTTCATCGGAAACCCAGTTGTAACGCGACCTCCGATCGCAAAGCTTTACGATCAAACCTCAACCATGACTATGGAAAAAGGCGAGTCGTTTGCCGGGCAAGTCGTAGATGAAAATGATCGCCCCATCCCAAATGCCTCAATTCACATCCGGGACCATTATTGGAATGAAGTCGATGGTCCAAGGGCAACCACAGATGAAGATGGTCAGTTTCGGATTGGCGGGATTCAAACTCCGAAACCCAGACGGGGATTTGATGACAGTTCATTGTTAACGTTGACCGTTGAAGCGGAGGGTTATGCTCCGGACTTGATCAAAGTCCACAACCTGGCAAACCCGGTCACGGTCAAGTTGAGTCCCGGCAACACAACGACCATTCGAATCGTTGACGACGCCGGCAAGCCTTTGGAGGGCGTCAGCATCTATGGACGTGAATGGCGAGGTGAAGAGAGCCGCATTCATGTCGTTGCCAAGTCTGACGAGGAAGGACGCATTGAGCTGACCGACTTGCCGTTTGACGATGTCCTGTGCAACTTTTGGAAAGAAGGTCACGTGCTTGTCGAAAAGTATTCACTGACTCCGCAAGATGAAGAAATTATTATTACCATGGAAACCCCGTTAAAAGTGACTGGTTTGGTAATCGATAAAGTGACGGGAAAGCAACTGGATGTGTTCACGATGAAACAGGGAATCGACCACCAGGACGGTCGCAATACTCATTGGCTGAACTTCCGTGAGGCAAACTATACAAACGGTCGTTACGAAACAGACTTCAATCAGATGATTGCCTATCGAGTCAGGATTGAGGCCCCTGGTTACATGCCTGCCGAATCAAGAATATTCAAACCCCACGATCCTGACACCGGAGTTTTGACGTGGGATGTTGAACTCGAAAAAGCGGACCCGATTTTCGGTACCGTGCACGGACTGGATGGCAAACCATTGGCCAACGCGACCGTCTATCAAGCAACCCATTTGATTCAGATTTCCGATGGCGGAATTAGCTACGTTGATCGGCAGCAAAATTTTTCCGTCCAAACCAACGAAGAGGGCCGCTTCGAATTACCTCCTGAAAACCAACCCTACTGTTTGGTGGTTGAGCATGAAAATGGAGTGGCGATGTTGAAAGACATCGATCATGAAGAGTCCACTCCCATCACGATCAAGAAATGGGAAACTATTACAGAGGTGCTGTTTAACATCAGTCGTCGTCCCTCAAAAAATGGGCAAAAGGCCGACTTCCCTCCACAGGACGACTAGATGGTGAGAGGAATCCTGCCACGCTCGTTCTACTCGCCGTAGTTCGCGGCTGATGTCGCGTGACTCGCGGATGAAAAAACGTAAAAAGCCAGGTCTGCACGGCGCACGACGAGGAACTCAGTTCTCGAAACGTTAGTTCTCGATCGCCGAACCAAAAGATTCAAAAAGCCTGCTGTTATTAGCAGGCTTTTTCCTGGATGGGTGAAAATCCGCCGTACACCTGGAGCAATTATCAACGCAAGCGATTTGCTGAGGAATCAACGGAAAGGCTTTGCTGCACACAAGAATAGCCCTTAACATTGAACCGTACAGTTGTAGGTGCCCAAACAGTGACTTAGGTATCCGTTGCCAAAACCTCAAGTTAATGAGAGATATGAAATGGTCAAAAAGTTCGATGGCGTTTTTCAGCTTTTGTTAAACACTTCAGTCGTCTTATGGTTTGCTTTTCAAACGATACAGATATTTGCATCGGATGAAATTGACTTTAAAGAGTTGATTGCGATCGCAGAGAAATACGATTGCCCACAACCAGAAGGAACATCGGAGTTGGTCGTTGGTTGGGGAGGTTCTTGGCGGAGTATCGGCGAGGCAAATTCGGTAAACAGTGGAATTTATCGCCCGGCATTTGTGATTGCTGAACCGACAGACGAAGAAGCTATCGTTCGAATGGGATTCGCCAAAGTAACTTGCAAATCAAAAAAGAACATTCCACCGATTAGACCTTTCACGCTCGACTCGCCCGATGAAAACAAGGACGAATACGTGATCGAGCATCGCCATGTCTCTAGTTTTGAAACCGCGGTCCAATTGGCAAGGATGGGTGAAACGGAGATGGCAGAAAAACTATGGAAAAAATTCTCGACCTCGCGTTTTATCATTGGCGATCATCCTCAAGAAGGTGTCCAGGCCTTTTTGACCCAACCTAAGTTGCTTTTGGCACGTGGGATATTTGAATACTACAAGAATTTGACATTGGAACCTGATTCCGATTGGGCTGATATTCTTGAGAAACTAAAACGCCTGCGAGATGAATTTCCCGAGCTGTTTTCTGACCACCCCGAAAGATACAACGAAGTCTACCGTAATCAATTTGTAGAAGACCTGATTTTCTCCGTTGAGGCCGACCAGCCTATGCAGAATTCCATTCACGGGTTATTGATTCGCTATGGTGCAGGCAATCCCCCTCAAAAACTAATCGACGATCGTTCTGTGGTTGAGATCTTAGACCAAGGAGTCGAATCGATTGAAACCCTCGTTCAGTTGACAAACAATCGATGTCTTACTCGTCATGTATCTCCCCAATTCAATAATCGTCGAGAGTATCGAATGCGAATCTGCGATTTGGCAATCAATCTTCTGGAAGAAATAGTTGGAGCGAGCGGTCCCGAACAGAGCAAAAGAAGCCAACATTGGCACGATTGGCTTGCCGAAACAGATTTATCGAACGACAAGGAGTTTTTTGTTCGAGCATCGTTTGAAAAGGAAAGTGGCAAGGTCTTTGCCACGCCCATTATTATCCTCCGAAATAGGCATCTGAAAGCGTTTGTAAATCTCGTAGAGACGGTCGCCGAAAACGCCAAACCAAATACGCCCTATCATTCTTTAACTTACGCAATCCGAGACTCTTTGTTGCCCGTAAAAGAAAAGACCCGTTTGCTTGTTTTGTTGTTCAAAAATTTGCCAAAGGAACAGAAACGTTCAGCAGTTCAAGCGCTAGCTCGCATTGACAAGGAAATGACGACAGAGTTGATCATTCCGCTAATTGATGACATTCCCAATGACGTTGATGAACCCTATTGGACGAGCGAAGCAGCAAACCTAACTCACGTCGTAATGCATTTGGACGATGTCGAAGTTTGGAACACATACTTGCGAAAAACCAAACAAGCATCAACTGGCTTAAGAATGGAAATAATGAATCCATTCAACTATTCGTACATTGGAAACGCAAACGTCGAATTTCGGTTGGCGTTCCTGGCAGAATTTTTGGATGATGAAACGATTCGAAAAAAATCGACTACCCCTGAAAAGTTTTCAGGCCCATGCGCCGCGTTTACTTTCGACGAAATTAGCGTACGTAATTTCGTCACAATGAAGCTGTCGTCGATGATCCTTGAAAAAGGAGTCAGGCCAGACCCAACTTGGACGACCAAACAATGGCTCGAACTACGACAGAAAGTGCGATCTAAACTATTGGAATACGACTTGCCTGACCTGTTACATGTGGGTCGGTAGGACGACTGGCGAATTTTTATCGACATCAACGTGCGAACAAGCTGAATCGCGAATCGTCTGACCGTTTCTCGACCACTCGTCGATCACGACCCAGCGACACCGCCAGTCATCGAGGATTGGTCGAGCCTTCCGAGGCCATTGTTTAATATCATGCGACGCCCTACCGAAGCACAACGTGTCGACTTTCCGGCACGGGAGGAATCAGAAGACTAGGTTTGTTCGATCTGATTCTGTATCGCCCATGCCATCATCTGGTATCAGTGAAAATGGAGTTGGCGATGAAGGGTGTTGATCTCTCGACGAACCGTTAGGCAGATGCTAACCCACCGTTTGCAAGCCGCTGGCGATTCCATTGACGGACTGCAACAACGCGTGCCGGATGGCTTCGGAGTCGGGGCCGTCCGGTGCGGCACGTAGTCGCTTTAATAGTTCGACTTGAATGTAGTTCAATGGGTCGATGTAGGGATTGCGAACTCGAATGCTGTGCTGCAACCAAGGTTCCGTGTGCAGCAGATCATCGCCGCCGGTAATCTGCAGGAGATGTGTTTTGCTCAATTCGAATTCGTCGAAGATGTCTTGATAGATTGAGTCTCTGACCTTTTCATCGACAAGACGTGAATACAGTTTGGCGATCGCCATGTCCGCTCGACCCATACCTAGATGAACATTTCCCAACAAGGTTCGAAAGAAGGGCCAGTGTTCGTACATCTCCTTCAGCATCGTCAGTGCTTCGTTGTTTTCCGTCAAGCACTTTGCGAATCCAGTGCCTACACCGTACCAACTGGGTACATCCGTCCTGGATTGCGTCCAAGCGAACACCCAAGGTATGGCTCGTAAGTCATCCAGCGTTTTTGCGCCTTTTCGATGAGAGGGTCGCGATCCGATGTTTAGACTGCCGATTTGGTCGATCGGTGATGCATGTTGAAAGTACTCGACAAAGTCTTGGTGCTGGACCAATGATCGGTATTTTTCAAAGGCGGCTTGGCTTAATTGATCCATGATCTGCGACCACTGTTCCAGTTTGTCGTAAACCGGTCGCTTACCAGTCGAGCACAAAACGGCGTGACACAATTGTTGCAAATGACGATTGGCGATTTCGGGTTCGCTGTATCGCGAGCTAACGACTTCACCTTGCTCGGTGATGCGAATGCGTCCACGAACTGATTCTTGAGGTTGAGCCAAGATGGCGCGGTTGGTTGGCCCACCACCGCGACCCAATGAGCCACCTCGACCGTGGAACAACGTCAACGCAATATCGTGCTCCAGACAAACTTGGGCAATTTGTCTTTGGGCGGTAAACAGCTTCCAGTTGGCTCGCATGAAACCACCGTCTTTGTTGCTGTCACTGTACCCGATCATGATCTGTTGTTGTCGACCACGCTTCTCCAGGTGTTCAGCGTAGACCGGGTTGGCAAACAGATCGGTCATGATTTGCGGGGCGGCGGCCAAATCGTCCACGGTTTCAAACAAAGGAACGATATCGATTTGGCCAAACAGTTCGGCATCGTGAGCTAGTAGCAAAACTTCCAGCAGATTACTGACTCCTTCCGTCATGCTAATGATGTAGGTGGTGATCGCCTGAGGGCCAATTTCCTGTTGGGCTGAACGAATCAAGCGAAACAGAGTAAGCAGTTGATTGGTGTCGTCGCTGAAACCGAAACTGCCATCCGCTACTTTGCCGCCACTCCACGATCTTGGGCATTGCAGTTCTGTCGTCAGCACCTCGATTTTTTGGTCCTCGGTCAGCGATTGGTAATCGTCGACCGTTTCGTTGCGTCCAAAAATTTCATTAGCTGCTTGGCGGTGCAGTCGCGCGTGTTGACGGATATCGAGCGTGGCCATGTGGAATCCAAATACCTGCACGGCGCGGATCAGTCGCGAAAATTTGCCGCGCGTCAATCGCTGGCCTTTGTTTTCAAGTAGGCTATCCCGAATCAGTAACAGGTCGGCCAGGAATTCATCCGCTGAAGCATAGGCGCGATGGTTTCGTTGGTCATCCGCAGTATCCCAGGGCAACTGGTTGTTTTGGCGATTGGCCAACAGGCGGCGGTAGATCATCACAAATTTTTGACGGTACGGTTCCTGACTGAATCGATCGAGTACCGCGAACTCATCAGCTGGTACCAGCTGTTTGTCCTTTTCAAGACTGGCAAGAAAGGGCTCGCTGAAACCGGCTTGTGTCATCGATGGCGAAAGCAATTCGTACATCGAATCGATCTGGCGACAGTAGTATGTCAAAACGGTTTCGCGATGTTGTTTTAGTGTTTCCTGAGTCACCTGAGGTGTAACGAACGGGTTGCCGTCACGGTCACCGCCAATCCACGATCCGTAATTCAGAAACGAAGGGACCACGAACTGGTGGTCTGGAAACCACTTCTTTAGTGCGGCTTCCAGATCCTGGTAAATCCGAGGTACCAGATCGAACAGTGTGTTTTCGAAGAAGTAGACGCCCCGATTTCGAACCTCGTCCATCACGGTTGGTCGGCGGTCACGTGCCTCATCCGTTTGCCACAGTAAGACGATGTGGTCATGTAACAGCTCTTGGACTTTTTCGCGTTCGTGATCCAGTAAATCGGAGGACTGGTATTTTTTTAGAAGTTTGGAGACCGACCCTAGGATCTGCTGCGTCATCCGTCGTTTGGATTCGGTGGGGTGCGCCGTGAACACCAACGTCACTACCAGATCATTCAAAGCGTTTTGCAACTCGTCTGCCGTCATGCCCTCGCGTTTCAGAATCTGCAGTGCCTGTCCAAACGTTTCGTCCATGGGGACGTCCGCTTGAAACGCTGTTTGTGCGCGTTCCCGCAGCACACGAACCCGTTCACGTTTCTCGCATAGGTTGACCAGTTGAAAATAGGTTGAAAAAGCTTTGACGTTTGCGGCCGTTAATGGCAGGTCATCGATCATTTTCGGAATGATCTCGCCGAGTTTCTGGTTGGCAGATTCGTCACCGGAACGCCAGGACTTGGAAAGTGCTCGGATTTGCTCTTCCATATCAAGGACAGTCTGCCCTTCCTGGTCGACAATGGTCTGTCCAAGGAATCCAGCCAGCAAGCGGATGGACGAGCTCAATTCGTTTCGTTTTGTGTTCATAGGTCCTGACCAATAAGCAGTGATATGATCAGTTTAGAGTTATTAAACCAAATAGGGGAGGCGGCGGACCTTGCGCGAACTTAAGGCGCGATAGCAGGAACTCGAATCGGTTGCCTGTCGAATAAAACGTCCAGTATAGAAAAGGCCTAGGCTACTTTTTGGATTCTGAACCTTCGTCTTGGTCAGTATCTTCCTGAGTGTCATCCTCTTCAAACCTGGGTGAATCGAATCCCAGCTCTTTAGCTTTTTTTCGATCCTTTTCAGCTAAGTCGTCTTTGTTCAAGGCGTCGTACGACCACGATCGATAGTAGTAGTTTGAGCCAATAGACGGTCGCATTTCGATAGCTTTAGTCAGGTAGATTACTCTGTGCAGTTCCGTATTGCCGCGCGAAGAGTAAACGAAAGCCAAGTTAAGCGTTGTGTCGTAATCCAGTGGCCAGGCACTAAGTGCTTGTTCGAACTCACTAACGGCACTGGCTGTATCGTCAAGATAATTGAACGCGCTACCACGTATCGCCGAAACCAAATACGAGTCACCCAATAACTCTTCTAAACGCTCGCAATCCGCAAAGGCAGCGGACTCGCGATCGGCATACGCATTCACGTATGACCGCATACTGTAGATCGGAATTTTTCGTGGATGCAATTCTATTGCTTGGTCCAGCAACTTTAACACAGGCTCGTAATTCGCCTGTTTCGGATCGCCCCAATTCATCCGATTGGCGATGATAGATCGGTTGTAATAAACTTCCCAACAGTCACTTCGTTCTGCTGCCTTTTCGATAAGTTTTTTCGCAACCTCGGGGTCTTCAAGTCGGATTTCCAATTTTGCTAATTCACAATATGGCAGGTAGTAGTTGGGCTCGATTTCAATCGCTTGCTCTAGTTTTTGCCGTCCAGTTTCAAGCTGCTCAAATTCAAAGTGCATTTTGGCCCACATAACTAAGACGTTCAGATATTTTGGATTTCGAGTCAACGTCTCTGAGAAGTTCTGCTGAGCCTCCTCCAATTGATGATACTGCCAATTCAAAACAGCCTTCATGAAAAATGCGTAGGCCGAATCAGCCCCTAATTCCAGAGCTTTGTCCATTTCCGTTTTAGCAGCAGCTGGCTGAAAAGCGGCCAGATGTGCATTTACCAAACGCAGGCGGACGAACCAGTTTTCAGGGAATGCCAAAACCGCAGCTTTTCCAGCTTCGATCGCGTCCAGGTAAAAACCATCAGTGAACAATGTTTGAACTCTTAGAGCAGCAACAAACGGGTCTTCGGTCGCCAATTCAAATGCCTTGTTGGCGTCAGTACGGCCGACATCGGCTTGTTGGTTCGCGGCCTGGGCGAGTCCACGGACGACGAGTGCGCGAGGGTCCATGCGATCCGCCAGTATCCGATCGCATTCCTCGATCAGTGTCTGGAATTGACACATTTGTACCTTGAGCACGGAGTCTTGCACCCATTGATCGCTTTGTTGAGCAAACGCGACTTGGGAACTTGCGCAACCAATAAGCAACGCAACCAACAAGATTGAACGGAATCGAGTAAACATTGGTCTATGAATTGTCATTCGCAAGTCTCTGGTCTAATTCGCAAATTTTGTTGGTCAGTAATTCAACTTGTTTGGGACTGGAAAGTAAAATCGGATGATGGATTAGAATCGTTTGCTCGGCAGCCAAGCGACTGTTCTCCATAGTTCCCACTCGATCACATCGCCGCTGAGAACGCAAATGAAATCCTCGGAATCCGATATCGGCAGGGATGCTTTGTCGTTTGAGTAAATTAATCACAGATTCGCGATCGTGTCGACTTACCAAACGCAATGGGAACTTATAAAACGCTGGTTGCTGATCGTCCCAATTTCCTGATGCGGGTGGCGACAGAGTCTTGAACTGAGTGCAGTCTTGAAGGCCGGCTATCAATTGTTTTGCCGATGCCAAGCGAGTGCTGTGAAACGTGGGCAGTTTTTCAATCTGCGGGACCAAGCAAGCGGCTTGTAGTGAGCTAAGCGGAAACGCATCGTTGCCTCGTTCGGCCGCAATGCGAACTCGTTGCAGCACTTGTTTGTCGCTGGTTACGACTGCCCCGCCCCGTCCTGCCGTCAGCAACTTGCTGCCGCCAAAACTAAAAACACTAGCGTCGCCTCGGCTGCCCGCTAATTTTCCCGCCACGATCGCGCCGGGAACTTGGCAAGCGTCTTCCAAAACCAGGATATTGTTGCGGCGGCAGATTTCAATCAGCCGATCGATGTCAGCGAGGTCGCCATGCAAGTGCGAGACGATGGCGGCCTTGATGGGAGTGTCGGTGGCTTGAATCGCTTCGGCAAAGGAATCAACAGACAACGTATAACGGTCGGGTGCGACGTCGACCAGGATCGGCCGAGCCCCAATAGCCTGGATGGCTCGGAAGTTGCCAGGAAAGTCATAGCCGGCCAGCAGGACGTGGTCTTTGCTGGTAACACTTAGCCCTCGCAAAGCTAACTCGACGGCAATCGTGCCAGAACTGCACGGCCAAACGTAAGGCACGCCCAACCAGTCGGCGACTGCCTGTTGCAACTGCTCAATCGGGCGCCCGTGATACTGGCCCCAGCTGCCATCAGCCAAGCAGCAGCGAATCGCTTCTTCGACCTCGGGAATTTGCGGAGGCCAGGCGGGAATTTCGAAAAGGCTCACGTGGTTTGCTCGAACTGAATGGGCATGGATGACAGGATCTAGATGATAGCAGTTAGATGATACTTGATAGCTGGGTCACTGGCACGACATTGTTTTGTGACCAGTCACCCAAGTTGCCTGACGCAGCGGCTGCAAATGGAACGATTGCAATTGACTGCGATGAACCAAATCCCCTATTCATCGTAGCTAGTTGTGGCCGGTCCGCGCGTGGTGGCTATTAAGAACAGAAGAACAGATTTGGCGAGTATCGTTTTAAGTGCATGATTCGGTGACTAAAACCGAGGGCTCAGGCAATCGTCCAGTGCAACCAAAAGGAATCTTCCAGGCCATTTTGGGTTTGGGATTACTTGCACTGGTCGGGTTGATAGCCGGCTGCGCCTGGAACACAAACACTGCCAGGCGAGTGGCCAAAGTCGCCGTGTTGACGTCCAGTGAAAGCGTGCAGGTTCACAAGCGAGCCAACAACTATATGGAAAAGCCCATCAATTGGTGGGGCAGCGCCACGGGCCGAGGTGGGATTCAACCAGACGATCGAACTCAACTATTCCTGAGGACCTTTGCTTTGGAGCAGGACTTTCGGGAGGATCCGGAATCACTACTAAGTGAGATGCGGCAGAGTTTGAATCTGCAGCCGGATCTTGAGCGTCTGCATGTGCTAGGCAATTTGGCTTACGTCGAAGGACACCGAAGTTTCCTCAACGGCAATCAACAACGCGCCGGTCAACTGTTGGCCACGGCCGTTTCAGCCAGTTACCAATACCTGTTTGATCCTCGGTTGGAACCGAATCGAAACGCCTACGACCCAGTCTTCCGAGCGGCCTGTGATACCTACAATCGCGCGTTGGAAGGTCTGCTAAGGATAATGAACGAGCAAGATTCGTTACGACCGGGTGGTTCGTTTCGAGCGACCACCTTGGATGGCAAACCGCTAGAGGTGACATTGCAAGTGAGCGGTCGTTGGCAGAATGAAGAGTTCGAAAAGTTCGAATTCGTTGCCGACTTCTCCACACAAGGTGTCCGCAATGTTCATCATACGTACGGACTGGGCGTGCCATTAATCGCGATTCGAAAGCGAGATAGTTCCATTCAACGGGCTGAGGAGCAGTATTACCCGAACGATCTTTCGATGCCCTTGACCGCTTTTGCTCGCACCAGTTTTGGAATTAACCCGATGGCGCAGCAGGAACTGTTCGATGTGCGTTTGATCGACCCTTTGGAACAAACTCAAGTCAAGGTTGCCGATCAATACGCACCGTTGCAAAGCGACATCACGACTCCACTAGCCTATTTCTTGGCCGACCCGCTACTCGATCGAAATTGGTTCGCCACCACGGCCTTGTTAAACGGAGACTTTGCACGGCAGCACGGCGGGCTGTATATGTTGGAGCCCTTCGACAAGACAAAAATCCCAGTAGTGATGGTGCACGGTTTTTGGTCTAGCCCGATGACTTGGACGGAGATGTTCAACGATCTTCGGGCCGACAAAACACTACGCGACAACTATCAGTTTTGGTTCTATCTGTACCCCAGCGGCCAGCCGTTTTGGTTGAGCGCTCGGCAGATGCGAGAAGACTTAACCGAGGTCCGTGGGATGTTGGATCCTGATGGAACGTCGGCCTCACTGAACGAGATGGTCTTGGTCGGACACAGTATGGGTGGTTTGGTGTCCAAGCTGCAAACACTGGATAGCAAGGATGATTTTTGGAAGCTGGTTAGCGATCGCAGCATCAATGAACTAAAGGGCAGTCAAGAAATGGTTCAGTCCATTCGCGACACTCTGTTCTTCAATGCCAATCCAGCAATCTCCCGAGTCGTTACGATTGCGACACCGCATCGCGGCAGTCAGGTGGCTAACTCTTTGACACGTTGGGTCAGTCAACAATTGATTGGTTTGCCCGCCAATTTGCGTAGTGAGTACATCGAGGTCTTCGAGGATAATCCAGACTTCTTTCGCTCGGACATTCTGGGGATCACGACAGCCACGGACGCCTTGTCGCCAGATTCGGCGTTCTTTGAAGCGATGTTGATGGCCGAGTCGGACCCCGATGTGATCTTTCATAACATTTATGGCGTTCACGAATCTTCTGGACCGGTCGGCTACCTGTTAGGGAAACAAGAACAATCGGACGGCGTGGTGGCAGTAAGCAGTGCCAAATCAGACAACGCTCAAACAAGTTTGCAGGTCAACGCCGAACACTCTTCGGTACACCAACATCCCGAAGCGATTCTTGAAGTTCGACGCATCTTGCACCGGCACTTGAAGGACCTGTATGCCTCGGCAGAAAAAGAGACACCTGAATCACCCAGTGTCGTCCGGCCTGCCGGATTCGATGATTCTGAAACCGATCCACGATTCGAAAGATAGTGGTTGATCGACTGGTACCCCGGCAGTCATTCGCAGAACAAACAGCGCATAAAAAACCTCAACCGTTTTTGACGGCTGAGGTCGATGGAAATTCTAAATGTCTGGCGGACTAATCCAGCACCGTGGACGGTCTTTATTGTACTCGTCGTGTCGAAACGTCCATCGCCATTTGTCGTAGTAGATTGGTAGGTGGATTCACAGGTGCACCACTTGTTTTTGAGCCTTCATTTAGTAAACGCAGACTGGGTGAACCTGTTTCGTCGTTGGTTTTGAATTCCAGAACCATGTTGGAATCATCGGGTGAACTTTCTGTGTCGTCATCCGTATGAGGTGCTTCACTAATTTCGGCACGCACAATGGTGACATGGTTGGGCGCTTCGATGCCGATTCGCGCCGTGTTCCCACGTATTTTCAGTAATGTGATAGTGATATTGTCACCAATCACAATCTGTTGGTCTTGTTTCCTTGACAGTACGAGCATGAGCTCACTCCTTTGATGAGGTGGGGTCCTTGACTGGACCGAAGTGTTGTCCGCCATTAGGTATTTTTGCGAGTGTCGCTTGAAATTCAGGATTTAATACGTCGCAAAGTTCGAAATTGTTTTGAGTAAATGGTTTAGGCACTCAAAAAAAATCATGCTAGCGATGGACACTGATTGCTAGCCAACCAAAAAGTCGACCAGAGCCATCGGCTTGGTCGTTTTAAATCCGAGCGATTGCAGGTCGGCAGACTGACCTACATTGTGTCGCGATTGTCCAGTCGGTCGCGAAGCTTGGCGGCCAATTCATATTGTTCAGCCGAGATTGCGTCGGCCAATTGTTCGCGCAGAGTCTTTCCCACATCGTATCGATTGCGAAGATTTTCTCGGAACTCGTCCAGCCGTTGAACCAGCTCGTCTTGTTCGTATTGATCTTCGGCTTCGTATTCGGCGAACAGTGTTTTCATGATTTTCAAGCCACGATTAACCTCTTCGATCGCCAGCTCGGGACCATTGTCACCATGAAGTTTTTCCAAGGCGGCAGCTTGCGTACGATGGTACAGCACGAATGGGCGGTATTGTTCATGAGACAAAGTCCAATGTTCGCTGGGCGAATGAACTTTGCAAAAGTCCATCAGGGTCAGCGTATGGTCCGCGTCTTTGACGGCTAAATCAAAGTGTTTCAGCTGCAGCCAGCAAACTCGCCGGTGATAGAATTGCACGAATTCGCGATCAACTTCGACGCATTGTTCTTCGTCCAACACCATCTTGGGGTCACGAGCGGCCAGAGATCGCAAGAACTCTAAATAGGTTTCTTTGCCATCGGGAGTCGATCCGTCGGGGCGGCCAGCCGTTTCCAGCTGCAGCAAGCCCATGTCGACTCGCATTTGCAAAACGGTGCGATCACCCAAATGGATCTCGCGTACGTTGGGACCGATGGGATCAAAATCCCAATCGTCCAAAATGTGATCGATACCCTTCGACTCGGACATACTGCGGCACTACCCAGGTTGCGAAAATAACAAACCGTTAGGGTAACAAATGTCGCCGAGTTTCCACAGATGGTTGCGGCAAGTCTGTCATCATTCAAATTATGGTTTGAAACCGTTCATTCGCATTAATGCTTGATTTGCAGCTCGTACCGATCGGTCTCGACGACCGCCGTATTTGGGTCATTAATGTAATGCATGTTTTGCACGGCCAGCTGCTGTCGCAGTTCTTTTCGCAGGCCTCGCATTTCCAAAAGAAAAGCACCAACCGACACGACAATCCATATCAACGCTTCGGGAAAGATCTGCTGTCTAGCGACCAGGGCAATCGTGGGAATGACGATGCCCGCTAGGCAGATTAGGTAGAAGGCCCAGCCTTTGTAACTTTTGGGGCCCGGCAATAGGTTCAAAGACGAGGTGTGAAACCATTCATTGCTTGCAAACATAATCTGCCCTCCTGCGAGCGTTTGTTTTGCCAGA
>CAZJBW010000007.1:95299-108168 GCA_964543985.1 uncultured Pirellulaceae bacterium
GGCTTCGCCACCGCCAGGATCATATCACGCAATTTGTTGATCGCGTCAGCAACATTTCGTCCCTGGTCGCGGAAGCGTTGGCTGGTCACGATGATCTCGCCCGACGTCGTAATGCGTCGTTTGTATTTGTCCAGGAATCGTTGGCGTACGGATTCTGGAAGGTGTTTTGTATTGCAAACCGTCCAGCGCAATTGAACCCGAGTGTTCAATTTATTGACGTTTTGGCCGCCAGGACCGCTGGAACGTGAATATTGAAACGTGAATTCCCGTAAGGGAATTGAGATTCGATCGTTGACTTGTAACATGGGCGCAAACCGTTTTCGTTTAACTACTGACTAGTGTACCGTTTTTGGTACTGTTTTTGGGATATGAATGATGAGATCACTGTTGCCGTTTTTTGTTTGCTTGACATTGCTAGTGCAAGGTTATCAGGCGACTGCCCAGGAACCATCCGATCCTCCTCAAGACGCCGATGAAAGCAATTTGTGGACGCGCGAGGGTGTCGACTGGCCGACATTCCTGGGTGTCGACCGAACCGGAAAGTCATCCGAAACGGGATTGAATTTCGATTGGGACAACCAACTGCCACCTGTGGTTTGGCAAAAGCGATTTGGCGAAAGCTATTCCATGGGTGTGGTTTCTAAAGGTCGGTTTTTTCATTTAGAAAGGGTCAAAGATCCGGAAAACGAAGGAGACCTGGAACGGGCCGTTTGCCTAAACGCCGAAACGGGCGAACAGCTTTGGCAGACGGCATGGCCGACAGATTATCGAGACACCTACGGTTTCGATGGCGGCCCCCGCTGTTCGCCGATCGTGGACGGAGATCGATTGTATGCTTTTGGCGTGCAAGGCATCCTGTACTGCATGAACGTTTCCAATGGCGACACTATCTGGAAGGTCGACACCAATGAAAAGTTCGGTGTGATTCAGAATTTTTTTGGTGTCGGTAGCTCGCCGCTGGTCTTTCAGGACCTGTTGATCGTCATGATCGGTGGTAGCCCCGCCGAATCCGCCGACGTGCCAAGTTCCCAGCTAGACCGAGTGAAACCGAATGGGTCTGCGATTGTGGCGTTTGATAAAATGACTGGCGAGGTGCGTTACCAGACGATTGACGATCTGGCCAGTTATGCCTCGCCCGTGGTCGCCGACCTCAATGGATCGATGACCGGATTGGCCTTCAGTCGCAGTGGCCTGTATTCGTTCGACCCGTTGACCGGCGAACAAGGTTTTGAGTTCCCCTATCGGGCTCGCAAGTTCGAAAGCGTCAACGCCAGCACGCCGGTCGTGGTTGATTCGAAGATCCTACTGACCGAATCCTATGGATTAGGCGGAGTGTTGTTGGAGTTAAAAGACGGTCAACCGCAGAAAGTTTGGTCCGACGACGGGATACGAGACGCCTCGTTGGCCTGTCACTGGAACACACCGGTTGTTGTTGGCGATTATGCCTACGCCAGCTCGGGTGAAAAACAGAGCACCGCTATGTTGCAGTGCATTCGGCTGAGCGATGGAAAGGTCATGTGGTCGCAGCCTCGTTTGACTCGCAGCAGCCTTACCCTTGCCGAAGGACATCTATTTGTGGCTACTGAATCGGGAAGGTTGTTGGTCGTCCGCGCAACGCACGAAGAATACGATTTGGTTGCCGAGTATCCCAAGGAATCGTTGCCTATGCGGTACCCCTGTTGGGCGGCACCTATTGTGTCGCACGGCTACCTGTACGTCCGCGACAAAAGCAATGTCTTTTGTATTGATCTACAAAAGTAACTGGGCAGTTCAGTGACCTGCGTTTCGTAAAACGAGTGCACCTGTCCGTCATCGCCAACTGGTTTAGCTGGAAGCGGTCGTATGGAGTTTTCGAGATTCCAAGCGACGGAAGCACTCGGCCGATTGGTCCAGCATGTGACGGTACCGCAGTTCGCCAAAATTGGGTCCGAACAATTCCATCTCGTACATACCACGGTATCCGTTGTCTTCCAGCATGTTGTACCACTGTTGAACTGGCAGTTCGCCGGTCCCCGGTTGGCATCGATAGGCCGTGTCACCCTTCGTGATGCGGTCCGAAATTTGTACGAGTGCCACGCGTGAGATCAAATTGGAAATGCGTTCATAGATCAACGGGTTGGTGCCTGTGTGGAATAAATCGACCACCAATCCCAATTCGTTGGGCGAATATTGGCAAGCAAAATCGACAGCTTCCATTTGAGTGTCGAACACGGTCCACTGATCGGCTTCCTCGCGTCCCATCACTTCCATTGTCAGGGTGACGCCAAAGTCCGAGGCCACGGGGATCATTTGCTCGATCGCCAAAGAGAACAAGCGGCAAGCATGTCGACGAGTGTGTCCATTGCGGCGACCGGGATGCACGATCAAGCAGTCGGCACCGATTTTGGCCGCGGTACGGATGGCAGCAATGCCGTCTTCAATGGCAAAGTCATGAGACATGCCGCAGCCACCGGTAAAGCCGCCCGCCCAGGAAAGACTGGAAACCTTCAGATCGTTTAGGTATAGCAAGTCAGCTGCGTATTCTAGGTCGTAGTCGGCGAATTTTGTACGCCAGATGCCAATGTTCTGAATCCCACGCCTGGAAAGCTCTTTGACTTCCTGTTCTAGAGACCAACGATACGTAGAAAACTCGCTGATCGAAAAACGAACCATCTTTGCTGTCTCCCTAAGCAAATCGATAACTGAAGACGTCTCGCAGTGCCGTCACTTTGGTGTGTTCAGTGTCAAAGGCTCGCCACATTTACATTCGTCTTGAATGCGTAGCTGCAACCTGGTTTGGAAGTATGTGGGCATCTTTCGAATATGTAAACAGAGGATTGTGGCATGCGAGAAAAGAAATTTTGTGCAAGGTCGGTTTGTAGGAAAAAATGTGAAATTTTTGTAATCGATTCGACTGGAAGACCTGCGCGACAAGGTGCATGCACTCGGTAATTATTTTTTGTGTTCAGCACTTTTTTAAAAGTGAAACGCCGTTGAATTGTTAGAATGCCGTTTCTCTGATGCACACCATGAATTATCGCGAGCAAGGATTGTCGCGACTCAGTGCCATCTCGTGGCCGCAACGTTTGGCGGACGAAAACGCGAGGTGAGTCAATGGAATGAGCACGTAGGCGACTTTGAGTTTGCTGCCCGCATCGATCTGAAGAGCGAAATTGGGCACTGACAACTTAAACCAGAGGGTGGTGCGATGCATGTTTCAAACCGACGAATCGATTTTTTTGACGACGACGTTCAATGGCGAGTGGAATCTTATTTGGGTCGCCAACATTTCCCAGGTATTCGCGGGCTAGAAGTTCAAGTCGATGATGGTGTCGTGACCGTCACCGGACAGGTCGATAATTTTCACCAAAGACAGGTTGCCGTTAACGCCTGTCGCCGTGTGGCAGGCGTGTTAAAACTAGTCGATGAGATCCAAGTTTTGACACCAGCGATTAGTTGAACGAATTAAACCGTTGAACGAATTAAACCAAATTACGAAAAAAGCCCAATCGGATGATTGGGCTTTATTGGTTCAATGATTCATTTCTAGGCTATTCGTCTTCCAGGTCCCAAGCGGCAAACCAGGTTTGGCCGGCACGTTTCATGCCGTGTTCTTTCAGCAAGCGTTGATCCATATCTGGTAAGTGCCCTGCCCCGTAAAAGACGCCAATGTGCGTTTTGCCTTCCGCGATTTGTTGCTTCAATACACGAAAAGCTTTGGCGTTTCGGTGGTCGATAATCGTCGAACCGTTGTCGCCTTGGAAGATTACCATGCCCGATTCCATGTCCAACATTTGTTCGGCCATGATGCGTCGCAAAGATGACTCGTCGCCCGAAGCCATTGCCATAAACATTTCCAAGTCGTTGGATTTGCCTTTGCTTTGCATTGCCATACTTTGCCCGATGCCCTTAAGCACCATCTTGAATAGGCTTTCGTTATTTTCCTTCATGCTCGTCGCGAACTCGTCCGGCGTCATATCGGCATGCACAAAGTTCTCGACGGTGTAGTCGATGTGTTCTAATTGGAATTCCAAACCCAAAACGCCTTGCAACATTTGTTGGATACCAGACACCGGGTTGAAACCACGTTCGCCACCTCCACGAGGGATCACTGTCCCTTCGGGTGCCACCAATTCGTACAGCAACGCATCGTATTTCGTGAACAGCTCATTCAGATCGTCGTAGTACTTCTTTTCACCGATATGAACGACGCCGATCAGGTCAACGGTTACTCGTTGCCCTGCATCGTTTTTGGTGACGTAACGAGTGACCGAAGTCTCCATCGCGACCGGTTTTTGATCTTTGTCCACGCGGATTCGCATGAATCGATTCATCGAATCGAAAGCGGACTCGTCTTGTTGAGCCGTTTCAGTGGCCGTTTCTGCATCCTTAGTTGCAGTCTGAGCGAACACTGATTGGTTAATCGAGAGTCCCAACAGGACCGTCAACAAAAGAAAAAAGTTGAGCTTCATTTTTTTTCTTAGTAAAGGAAATGGAGTGATCTGCCAAACGCCGATTTGCCATCAGAAACCTATGTTGGCCAAATTCGCACGAGGGATTGCCTAGCCGTGCAGAATTACCGGTGGTGCGAAATCGTGATTGGTTTCGACGTCTCAATTATAGAACACGACGGTCGTAAGCAAACACGAGATAGCGGTGTGCCGTGCAAATTGTTGGCAATATTGTGCCAAATCTGGCGCGAATTGTCAGTTTGGTTCATCTGTTTGGGATATCGTTCTAGCCAGCTGCCCGCCCTTTCGAAACGGTCACTTCGCCGCCGCGTGACATTAGAACGAAGATCGGCCGAGATAGGTGTTTTCCTAATTCGGGGCCTAAAGCCATTTTGAGGTTGCAGTCAAAGGATCCAGACGATCCGTTCCAAACCAGCCAGGGAGCCTGTCGAATGGGGTAACACATCACTCCCTTTTTGGTGACGATAAAGCGATTCTCTTGCTTCAAGACGAATCGCTCTTTGGATTCGTCGTCGGTCTTTTTCGCAGCATTGCGTGCTTTGACAAGAAACTGATTTTTCTGATCGGCACTGGTCCATTGGTAGTTGGCCGTCGGTAGAGCGTCTCGTCGGGCCTCTTCAAAACCGGAAGTGGAACGTTGACTACTGATTAATTCTTGAGTCTGCCCGGTTAGTAATTTGAATACACGGCCAGCCATTTTGTTCGAGATTAAATTGCGCAACTTAAGGTGCCCGCGAAGCATTTCACCATCGACCGGCATTGAGATGTAGGTGCGAAAATCAATCTCGTCGATCGATCGGAACAGCGTCAGGCTTCTGCCATACGGTTGAACCTCGCGCACATTTTTGGCCATCAGGGTCAACAAGACATGGTCGTTGAATTGCAGAATTCGGGCCCCGGTTGGTAAGTGAGGCTGCAACACGCGAGGGTCGACTTTGAAGTTCAACGCAACAACCTCGCGCCATTCGCAACGATAAGCCGCTTTTGTCTTGACGGTTCGGGTAGCAGTTTTTAATGCCATGGCTGGCCCTATTTATTTAGGTGGTGGGTGGGAGTTTTTGCTTTTTTGCCTTCTAAGGACCTCAGTGATTGATGCGTCTAAGATGTATGTGATGTTGCGAATAAAAAATGGCTTAACGATTATTGGTTCAACGATTCAGAATATTCTTTCCATAACTGGCGAGTCTGGTTCCTTAGTTCAATGTTGTGGAAGCCAGCAGACTCCGGAGCCAACCGTCCGCGTATGTAGATTGGTTTGATCTGAAATTGTTTTGCAGGCAGTTTCTTTAGTTTAATAAGCGCCGCCAATGCCAAGTCACCAACCTCAGTTTGATTGCGGACGATTTCTTCATCAACCACTGCCTGGTAAGCGCCGACGCGAAGTGGATGAGAAATCAACTTCTGCAACAGTTCGCAATGCCTATCGTCACCAAATTCGGCGAGCAATTGGATGGCGTGAATGATATTGTCAGCTTTTGCGATTCGGGTACCGTTGTGCAGCATTTCTAGTAACTGAGCGGCTGGAACGATTCCCTGTTTGGCCCACAGCTGTTGGGCGACTTCTACTTTCGTGGCCGCATCTCGGGCCTGGTTGTTGTCGTTATCTACCAGCAGCCAATTTCGCACCAATGCCTCATGCAGCTTGCGAAACGGATTTCTTTCTACGGTATTCCTACTATGCGATGAGAAAAACAGATTCCTTTTGTGAGTAAGTGTCAAACGTTCTGTTTTACTGATTTCGTGGTTTGGAATGCTCTTGGAATATTCAATGGCCAGACAGGCTTGCAATTCATCCTGCAAAATGGTGCCGACTCGGTTGGGATCTAACCGAGAATTTAGAACTTGACGTTCCATTAGATCGACTTTTTCAGCCGACACATACTGATCGTCCGAGTCCAGCAGGTTACGGTGATTGATAAAAAGTTCAGCGTACATCGTTCGGCTGTTCTTGGTGTTCGATAACGCCTTTTCGATGAAGCTCCAGCCAGGCAAATCAGCGTCGCCGTTCTTAAACAACTGAATGCGTTCTTCCTGTTTGACAATTCTGCGTGTTGCGATCACACGGGCCAGTCTCATTCGCAATTCATTGTCTGGGCTGTTACTAAACTGCTTCAGAATAAATTCTAACTGACCAGGAAACGCAATTAGTTTCTCTTCTGCCTGTTGCCGAATCTCGAAGTCGTCATCGGCAAGTTCCTGGATGATCGAATTGATATCTTGGTTAGGTGGAATCGGCGTTACAGCTTGCGCCGGTAGTCGACAAGAAACCGCGAATAAAGAAACTACGACAGCCACCCAAAGTGTGACGCGATAGATACTAGGTTGATGTTGGCAACGCTGTCTTAAGTGAAGCGCTCGCCCAAATGTCGAAGGCAATATTTGCATCTGTTGCGTTCCCCCCGCCGTAAATCCTACCGCTCAAGCTGGAATCGGATCACCCGTCTTTGGTTCAAAGTATAAAATGATTGACAGCAAAATCCAAGAAAATTGAAATGTTTGCAGGTGTACCCATTCGCATCCAATATGACCCCAAGGGTGGCTGAACGTCACGAAAACGGTTTTTTCAAGACGTTTGTCATGGTGGCAGTGACCCGGAATTTGCCATTAGTGTTCGATTTTTTGGCACAAGTTCGTAAGTCAATGGCCATTATCTAACGTCGACACGGACGGTCCACAACGGTTACCATTGGCAATACAAAGTCAGAAAGAGGATTCAATATGCGTTCTGCAAATCGGACAAATCGGACAAATCGGATTGCAACGAAACTTACGACATCAATCCTTTGTTTTGCATTGATGGCGAGTGCAGTCTGCTGCGTTGATTTGCTATTCGGGCAACAGCAGGCCTCCGATTCAACCGCTGCACAACAGTTGATCAACCAACTAGAGAGCTCATCATATGCGGAACGTCAGGCAGCGGCTAAAGGATTGCTTAAGCTGGGCAAAGAAGGGATTCCCTCTTTAGTACACGCAGCACTACAGGGTCGCCCAGAAACGGCCACGCGTAGTGCGGACCTTTTAAGTCAGTTGGCCTTGCAAAGCGACGTCAATGATATGACGCGAATCGCCCGCATCATGCTGTTGCTTTCGGAAAATGGTTTCCAGCATTTGGCCGTACAGGCATATTCATTGCGTCAGCGATGGCAAGTTTCGCAAATCCAAAACACTATCTCTGAACTCAGCGATTTGAATGTGCAAGTCCAGCAATACGGGTTCGATGGCGGTGGTGATTTGCCATTTGCTGGTGGATTTGTTGGTGGTGGTGCCCCCCCTCTTGTCGTTCGCGGAATTGGTGGTGGTGCCATTCGTGTCATTTCCGATGATGACCCATTCGGCCAAATCCCTGTACCCGAAATCGTCGAACCGCCATCCGACTCTAGCCCGCCACCAGTTGCACGTCTTAGTAAACGACAGCTCATCGATAAGGTTGACGAAATCGTAGTCGCCTCGCTGCAAGAAAATGAAGATTCTTTGGAACGAGAATTTTCCGAATCATTTCAACGAATGCAAGCTGCTACTACAGGACAGCAAATTGTAGAATCCAACCCCGGTTACGTCGTCATTGATTCTGGCGGATTGCTGCACGCCATTAACCAGACTTCCGTCCCGACTCATATCGTCACCATCGGACCGGACTTGAAGGACGCCAACAAAGCAGCCCGCCTGTTGCGTCTCTTGCCCAACATTAACTCGTTAATGGTTAATGGTCTGGAGATCGAGAGTGATTTTTGCGATCTATTGAAAGATCTGCAATGTCCAGTGACTCTGAATACCTGCGACTACGAATTAGAGGACATGGTCAAGTTGTTTCAAGATCGACCTGACCTAGCGTTGACCGCCACCGGACACAACACCTTCCTGGGCGTCCAGCTTGTAACCGACGTTGTTTCCGATGATGCAAAGCCAGTTTGTCGGGTCAGCGAAGTTGTGGAAAGCTCGGCGGCCATGGATGCCGGTTTGTTGGCCAACGACATCATCGCGACAGTTAACGGGCACGGAGTCAACAGCTTCGAGCAACTGATTGTGGCTATCGGCAGCTTCAAACCGGGTGACGAAGTCAAGTTTGAAATCTTGCGAGATGAAGAATCCAAAGAATTCGTTATCAAGTTACGTGAACGATTGGCGGACCAATAGGATTGCCGCAGCAATCGTTGTTGGTCGCTTCGTCAATTTATTAGGCCATGAACGCCAGCCAATAGAAGATCCATCCGGTGACCGCCGTGCCGATCATCAGCCATGTGGAAATCCAACCCCAACGACGGTGACGTGGCGAGTACTCGCAAGGACCGGGATCTTTGGGGATGTTTCGCAAGGCACCCACGATCGTGTAGATCCAAACAAAGGGTGTGGGGATCGCGAACATCAGGTGGATGACCAACGCACCATCCACAACACCCGATTCGTAATAGGGCGATGGTTCGGCCAGTTCACGCCAGTCTGTGATGAAGCGCACATCGATCTCGAAGGCAACAATCGCGCACAACAGGACAACGGCTGTCGTTATCTGAATAGTCTTGTGCAGACGAAATTTACGTCTCTTTCGCACCAGATAAATGCTAGTCAATAAGACGGCAACGATCCCAAGCATCGCGATCGTCACGAAATCTAGCATGAAGGATCCCCGAGTAGGCAGGAAACCTGAATTGGCTTGAGCGAATAAATTGGCTTGAGCGAATAAAAACGCAGTCACGGACGGCCTTTTAAAGTATGCGAAGTTTGGACGAGTTTGATTGATGCCGATTGCTGGAATGCCCAAAACTTCGCAGTCGCTCATTCTAATCGTAAAGGCGGGCTGGCATAAGCTCGTTTGACGTTAAGTTGAACCCACTCACCCCCTAAACCTGCGTTGCAAAATTTATTCAGGGGTTGGTGGTGGGGACTCGATTGCAAACCTCGTATGCGAATCGTTCAAAAAGATTCGTCAGCAAAAATCACCGTCAATAAAAAATCACAGTCAATAAAAAATCACAGTCAATCTAACTGAAAGTTGTTCGATTTTTTGGTTTGGGTGTCGGATTGGTCTTCTCCGCGGTTTCCATTAGGTAGGTGAAGCGTAAAACCGTTGATTGGTTCACGTTTGGCCATTAGACGATATGAAAACCACCCATCGTTGATTCATAACCACTAAAATTCTGCCAAGCGAAGGATGAATTGATCAAAACAGGTCCCAAGTACGCTGGAAATGATTGACATCGTAGTCTTAACCAGTCGAGAATAGACATCGAGAGAGATTCGATTCTAAATTCTGGATTGGCGGATGAACGAGCAGGAACTACCTGATGTCGATGTCGCTACGATGAGCCAGTTGGTGTCTGCAGCCAAAGCTGGAGATGACGCGGCTCATAACGAAATTTGCAAGCAGGTGCAGACGCGGCTTAACCGCATGGCCAACCAACAGTTGGATGCCCATCTGCGGCGTAAGCTGAATCCATCTGACATTGTGCAAGCAACCATGGCCCGAATGGTCCAAGGGTTCGAGGATTTTCGTGGCTCGACATCGGCTGAGTTTTACGGGTGGCTGAACACCATATTGCGGAACGAAGTCAATAACAATCGCCGGTCATTGTATCGTGATCGGCGTGACATTCGCCGCGAAACGGAACCACCCAAAGATGGCCCCATCGATTGGCAAGGGCAACAGGAAACTCCCGATTCAGAAGTGTACCGTGGCGAAAAGCTGGCCAAGTTTCGACAAGTCATCCAACGACTACCAGAAGACTATGCTCAAGTGATCGAGCTTCGCAGCATACATGAACTTTCGTTTAAAGAAGTGGCTACCGAGATGGATCGTAGTGTCGATGCCGTCTCGAAACTTTGGGCACGTGCACTAGTTAAACTTCAGCAGGAGCTAGCTAAAATTGACGACTCCCTCTCCTAACAACGATGACCCCGCCCGACGCATCGGGCCCAAACCGCAACAGGCACAACAAGATACGGAAAAATATTCGCAGGCGTTGCACGATACTCTGGGTCGAGACACCTCGGCTGTGGAAAACCATGCCCAGTTGAGTGATGTGTTGGAAAAGCTGTCGCCTGCCGAACGCCAACAGGCCAACGTGGCTTTGGGTTTTTTGGCAGACGTGCGGCAAGCAGCTCAGTCACCAAACGATACCGAATTGCCAGCGGTCATTGGACGCTACTCCATTATTCGGTCCTTGGGACGTGGAGGCTTTGCGGAAGTCTTTTTAGCGAGAGATGAAGAGTTAGATCGGAACGTGGCTTTGAAAGTGCCGTTGTTCGATGCCGGCTTCGACGAAATGTCAGGGCAACGTTTTGAACGTGAAGCTCGCCTAGCGGCCTCCTTGGGGCATCCGCAAATCGTTCCCGTTTACGAGTACGGAACCTTGGGCCCGGTACGCTTTATTGCCTTTGCTTGGTGCGACGGACCAGCATTGTCACAATGGATTAGCGAAAACAAAGACCAGATCGACCTACGCACGGCTGCTCAAATGGTTGCCAATATGGCCGACGCCGTGCAACATGCTCATCAACGCGGAGTGGTGCATCGCGACCTGAAACCAGGTAACGTATTGATCGATGCCACCAATCAGGATGCCGATATTTGGGATCGATTGCGGATCGCAGACTTTGGCTTGGCCCGTAATTATGCCAATCAAGAAACGTCGCTAACCTGCGATGGACAGATTATTGGGACACCCGCCTACATGGCGCCCGAGCAGGCGGAAAGTAAGCCAAATATTGGCCCCGCGGCAGATATTTGGGCACTCGGCATGATCCTGTTTGAAATGCTGACCGACCAATTGCCGTTTCGGCGGCCGGAATTATTGGCCACCTTCCGCGCCATCAGTGAAGAAACGGCGCCCAGCGTACGTTCGATTCGTAAAGATGCACCCGCGGGTTTGGATGCCATCATCGATCTGTGTCTGCGAAAGAATCCCGACGATCGATATTCGTCTGCTCAAGCATTGAGCGACGACTTGCGACGCTGGTTAAATGGCCAGCCGATTAAAGCGCGGCCTCAGTCTTCCATTTTCAAGTGCGCCAAGTGGACTCGGCGGAACCCGGTATTGGCTGGTTCGCTAGTCCTGACGCTGGTTTCACTGATTGCGGGCTTGGCAGTGGCTATGTCTCAACGAAATGTGGCAGTTAAGAACCTTGAGCTGGCTTTGGCTCAAACTTCACGAGCTGACAACAACTACGATACGGCCGCAGCACTGATCAGCGACGTTATCGAATTGGAACAAAAAATGAGGGCAGAATCGTCACTGGCTGGCGAGCGAACGGAACTGGTTCGAAATACTGCTGTATTTCAAAAACAGCTTCTTGAAAATCAACAACAGACTCCAGAAAGACGCTTGGCAGCTGCCGGAAGTCTTAAAGAGCTATCTGAAATCCTTTTCAAGTTGGACGATCCACAGGCAGCAATTGAAAGCGCAGAATATGTGCTCCAGTTACTTGAAGGTTTGGAGGACGAATTTCCTGATAGTGATAAATCGGCACAAAGGAAAATTTTCAGTTGGCGTTTCTATCAAAGTTTCCGCGTCTGCCAATATTTTAATTTGCAGGGCCAATTTAAGGAGGCAATTGACCTGTTTGAGGCCAATGCAAATAGACCGGTTCCAAAGAGTATAGATCCGAATCTCGTTGCCATGATACTAATCGAAAATGCTCGTGGGCATGCCATGGTTTATCAAATGCAAGGCGACAATGCCAAAGGTCTCGAGATTCTTGGGCAGGCGCTCGAGGAACTGGAAAAAATGGAAACCCCCACGGAATTCAAAATGCGTTGGGACGTGTTGTTGACGAAGTGCCGAACCCATCTGCAGCTGGCCCACTCAGAATCTCAAATCGGTGATTTTGAAAAAGCGGAGGTTCGATTTGAAAAAGTAAATTCGTATTTATCGTCACTGAAAGAAATGCAACCCAATCATGAGATCTTAAAACCGATCGAAGGCCAGCTGCAATGGTTTTGGGGCCAGCACTACGAAATGCAAGGTAAACTGGATTTAGCAAGCAAAAAATATGCACTCAGCCAAACCCACTATAAGGAACTTCATAACGTTGAGCCCGAGATTCCTCTTTACACGGATTTTTGTTTGCAAGCTTCCGCGGATCAATGTCGAGTGTTGCAGGCCAACGAAGCCGTCGCCGAAGCAGTTCAAATCGCCAAAGACGCTCTGCAAGAGGCCGCCAAATACCCCGCACCGAATCAGAATTCGGCGAGTTTCAAAAATCTGACGACACAACTTCAACAATTTGTCAAAGAGAACTCCGCCCCCGGCTCGGGCTAAGCCAACGTCAGTCTCACGCAACAATTGCCGCTCTCAAAAACTCTGTCCCACGGTGACGTTGCCAAAAACCAACGAGCTTGTAAAATCGTTGCTCCATCCCCCTCATCACAAAGCCCGAGTGGCGGAATTGGCAGACGCTCAGGATTTAAAATCCTGTGTCCTTACG
>CAZJBW010000008.1:0-22977 GCA_964543985.1 uncultured Pirellulaceae bacterium
TGGGCACTTGGGCCCGCAGGCGCCGGTCAATGACGGATTGATTTTCGTTTGTGTCGCGGCAGCTGACCCGGACATCGAATTCGAAGAGTTTCAGTTTCAACTAGCGGCGGATTCACGAGTTGCACGCCAGCTAGAATCGGCCGAACACTTGATTCGTTCGTTGGACGAAGTGATTCGCAATAACGCCGTGTGACGTTAGCTATCCGATCTTCAATCGATTCAAAGCCAAAGTCAGTACTTGAATGGCTTCCAGGTACTCGTCCAGATACAAGTGCTCTTGGGGTGTGTGGTCCAGCGAGCTATCACCGGGTCCGTAGGCCAAGATGGGGCACTGCCAGATGGGCGCGACGACGTTCATGTCGGCCGTACCAGTCTTCACTTTGTAGCCGGGTTTGATACCCAATTCACGCAGGGCGCTGGCCATCGCTTGGCACAGCGGGTTGGAGCGATTGGATCGATGAGCTTTCTCGTGGCCGTAAAAACGTAGCGAGTACTTAGTACCGTCGACGACCTCGGGGATCGCGTCACAAAATTCTCGAAGCTGTTTCTCAAACGCCTGGATATCAAAGTTCAATGGCAGGCGGATTCCGATCTTGCAGTTGCCGTGCGACGCCAGACCGTCACTGGAACTGTTGATGCTGCGTAGCGAGTTCAGCATTTGATCGAACAGTTTCGGTTGAGACTCGTTGTAGCGAGTGCAGTATTGGTGTACGAACTGCCAAACGTCTGAGACCGGTTCGGCGGCCCCTCGACCTGGCCCAGCGGTATGACTCATGGCCAACGAAATTTCAAAATCGATCAGCACTCGACCTTTGTATCCCAGCGTGATCGCCTTAGACGAACTCGGTTCGCCAATCACACAATAATCGGCTTGAAAATCGATGGCCGCCTGACGCGCTCCCTTGCTGGTCGCCGATTCTTCCTCGACGGCCCCGATCACAACCAACCGGCATTGCGGAGACGGCAAGTGCGTTTGAGCTCCCGCGATGGCAAACGTGGCCAACGGTCCCTTGGCGTCCACACTGCCGCGTCCGTGCAAGATCCCGTTTTCGATGCGAACCGGCGGGTTGCCGGGCACAGTATCGATATGTCCCAGCAGAACAACGGTCGTTTCAGCCGATGCCGAACCGCGAATCCCCACAGCGTTACCCGCGTCGTCCACATAGGCTTCGTCGTAGCCCAGTTGTTGAAACTGTTTGACAAGGAACTGGACAGCCGCGGCCTCGTTCTCTGAGTGACTTTCAATTGACACCAATTGTTCGATCAAGTCGCAGCAAGTTTGGTCGTCGATATCGACTTTGGGGCGTTCGGTGGCCATGTTGATTTTTGAAACTGAAAAGTGTTTTGCGAAACAGGTTATGCGGTAATCGAGGTGCCTTGGCCCGACAAGGCAGCCGAAATACAGCGTTCAACAGTAGCGTCTGCAATGACAACTCGTTGCACCCCGCTGTCGATGGCCGAGCCGGCAGCCAACAATTTGATTTTCATGCGGCCTTTGGCCACGGTTTCTGAGATCTCATCCAAATCCGCTCGGGGAATCTCGCGGATCAATGAGTCGGCTTGATCGATATCTCGCATGACACCCGGCACGTTGGACAGGATCACCAGATTCTCGGCTTGCAATTCGGCTGCCGTGATGGCGGCCGCTCGATCGCCATCCACATTGATCGCCACCCCTTCAGCCGTAACCGCCGGCGGACACAAAACAGGGACCAAACCTTGATCCAACAACGATCGCAGGAAGTCGGCGTTAACAGATTCCACCTTGCCCGTCAGGTTGCCACGCATGATACGCGTCTTACCGTTTTCAACGACCCGAATGGCTGGCTTTTGCTTACCGACCCACAGCCCGGCATCGATACCGGACAAACCGATAGCGTTGATATTTCGCTTTCGCAGGCTTTGAACAATCTGCTTATTGTTCTGACCGCAATACGCCATCATGAAGATTTCCATGGTGCGTTGATCGGTGAAGCGAGAAGTAAAACCGCTGGGCGAGGTCACGAATTGTGGTTCGTGATTCAAGGCCGTGGATAACTCGTTGGTCAAATGCGACCCGCCGTGAACCAAAATGACTTGGCGACCCGCCTGTGACAATTCAGCGATCTCGTCGCAAACAGATTCGTAATGGATGCCTTCTCCGCCACCCGCTTTAACGACAATCATGATAGTGCTCTATTCGATTTTTGCTTTTGATGTTTCGTCAGACCAAAGCCAGCGCGTTGCCAGAGTGATTACCCCAGAAGGACGGCTTGATTGTTTTCCTGACAGGCGTTGATGATGTTTTGGCAAGTCGATTCGGCTTGTTCGCCCGTCAATGTTGATTCGACACTGCGAAGCACAATCGATAGCAAGACACGTTTTTTGTTCGCGCCATCTTTTTCCGTGTTTCGGAACGTCTCTTTGTAGGTGATCGATTCCAGTAAGGGCCCGGCCGCCTGGCGTACGCTGTCGGCCAAATCGTCCCAAGCCACGGACTCGTCCAAAACAAAATTGAAGTCACGAGTAATGGATGGGAACTGGCTGATTGATTGGTGAATGATAATCGGATCGGCCAGTTGATTTAACAGAGCGATATCTAATTCAGCAATCGTGCAGTTACGTTTGATACGGAATAGCGACTTAGCGGATTCCGAGGCTTGACCGATCCAACCTAAGCACTGATCGTCGATCATCAACTTGGCGGACTCAGTCAAATCCAACAGGGGCAGGTCACAGAGTTGGCTCTTTAATATCGCTCGTTGATTTAGCAGACCAATTAACGATTCGATGACACCTTTGGTTTCTCGATAGCCACGTTCGGTAATCAGAGCCAGCTTCCAAGGTTCGGCCGGCAATTGGTCAGCACCTTGTGGCAGATAAACTTTGGCCGTTTCAAAGAGATCAATGTCTTGATTTTGTTTGAACTCGTTGATCCGAAAAGCCTCCAGCAAGCTAGGCAGCAGGCTGCGACGTAGCAAGTTGACCGGCATGTTTTGCCAACTGGAATCGAGCACGCCCAGCATTGCCTGATGGCTTTGCAACGGAGCATGATCACACCACGGACTGAACGAATCCGACCAGGCCGACGGCACCATGCTGGCGGTCATTGATTCATCGAAGCCAGCTGCAGTCATGGCTCGCCGGATTTTGTTGGCGGTGCGATCCTCGTGGCTACGCACCGATGCAGCCATCGGTACGGCAACATTGTCGGGGACTTTGTCGTAGCCGTAGATCCGCCCAACTTCTTCAATCAAATCGACCTCGCGATCACAGTCGCGGCGCCAAGCGGGTGGGACAACGGTCACCGCTTGTGGCGTGTTCTCGGAAACTTGGAAGCCCAACTGCTTTAGAATCGCGACGGCATCGTCGGCGGGAATGGCGATCCCCAAAATGCGTTCCAATTGAGCGTGACGCAGAGTGATGGGTTGCCGAGGTTCCGGTGGTTGGCCGACGTCGATCATCCCGGCGGCCAATTCGCCACCGGCCAAATCCAGGATCAGTTCGCAACAGCGACGGCTGGCCCAATCCAAGTTTTCAGAGTTGATAGTTCGTTCGAAACGAAACGACGCGGCGCTAAACAACTTTAAATGACGAGCCGTCGAGCGGACCGCCATCGGATTGAAATACGCGGCCTCGACTAAAATGTTGGTCGTTTGATCTGAGACCTCCGTATCGGCACCGCCCATCACTCCGGCCAAGCCGACCCCTTTGACGCCGTCAGCGATAACGCACATCCCGGGCCGCAAGTCGTAGGTGCTGTGGTCGATCGCCAACAGCTGCTCGCCTTCGTTTGGTTCACGAACGACGATTTTGCCACCTTCCAATTTATCGTAGTCGAAGGTGTGCAGAGGTTGCCCGCATTCCAACATGACATAGTTCGAGATGTCGACAACGTTGTTGACGGACTGGTACGGTTCCAGCGAGCCATCTTTTTTTCGTTTCACGATCGCCGATTGCAACCGCTTCACCAACCAATCGGGACTCGGTCCAATCTTCACGTTGCGAATGAGTCTGGCGGTGAATCGATAACAAAGATCTGGGCTCTGGATTTCCACTTGGAATTCATCCGAAACAGCCGGTCCGTTGGCGACGGGCTGTGGATCGGGAATGGACAGAGGGTTTTCGAATAGCGTGGCAATTTCGCGAGCGACGCCGATATGGCCCAAGCAATCCGAACGGTTACTGGTCACTTCCAAGTCAATCGACAAATCGTCTCCGACCTGCTGAGTGCCCTCGTGATTCAAACCGCTCATCGTCAAGCGGTCGACCAGTTCGTCATGCTCGGGCAATTCAACGTATTCTTTTAGCCATTCTTGAGAAACAAGCATCGTAGGTAGTGTGTGTTTGGGTTGAGTGGTTTGTGGTTGGCGGCGCCGTTTACGGAAGCGTTCGTTAGAACTGACGCAAGAACCGGACCTCGTTCGTGAACAAATCTCGAATGTCCGTGATCTTGTGTCGCACCATGCAGAGTCGTTCGACACCAAGTCCAAAAGCGAAACCTGAAACTTGTTCTGGGTCGTAGCCTACGGACTTCAGAACATTGGGGTCCACCATTCCTGCTCCGCCGAATTCAACCCACTTGTCATTCCAGAAGTAATCCGCTTCGACACTCGGTTCGGTGAACGGGAAAAAGGAGGGTCGGATGCGCACAGGCACATCTTCGCCCAGGTAGTTGGTGGCAAACAATTGCAGCACGGTCTTCAGGTCGGCCAGCGAGACGTCTTTGTCGACCAGCAGACCTTCCATTTGGTGAAACATGGGATAGTGAGTCGCGTCGGCCGTGTCCGGTCGGTACACTCGGCCCAACGAAATAATGCGGACGGGCGGAGGTGTGTTTTCCATGACTCGGATCTGCACAGTACTGGTTTGACTTCGCAGCAGTAGATTCGATTCCAGGCCGACTTGCGAACCCGCGACCGACAGATAGAAGTTGTCCAGAGGGTCACGCGCCGGATGGATTTGCGGAATATTCAAAGCTTCAAAGTTATGCCAAGGATCTTCTACCTCGGGGCCCATTGCTGGCGTAAAACCCAGACGGCCCATGATGTCTTTTAGCTCTTCGATGGTTTGAGTGATCGGATGCAGACGCCCGATCCTTTTTCGTAGGCCAGGCAATGAGGGGTCGAACTGCGGATCACGAGTCCGATCTTGTGTGGCACTAGCCAGTCGTTTTTGCGAGGCCTCGAAGGCTGTTTGTATTTGGCCTTTGACCTCATTCAATTTCTTGCCGGCGGCTGGCTTGTCCGCCTTGTCGATCGAACCCAAAAGCTGCCGCACGCTTTTCAGCTTGCCTTGGCGGGCTCCCAAGTATTCAACTCGGGATGCCTCTAACGCGTCCTGGTCACTTGCCGAATCAAATGCATTTCCTGCGGCTTGGCCCAAGGCTTCCAACTGCTGAATGAATTGCTGCAACGGTGTGGCTGTATCTGAAGCCATGACTGACTATCCGGTTAGTTAAAATGACTTGTTCGGGAATGACTTAAAATGTGGCGACTTCATAAACTTGGCGACTTCGTTTAATCGCTCAGTGCCACAAAAGTCTTCGACCAAAAAAAAACAGCACCGATGCGGGTGCTGTTGGAAGTTTGTTGATTTGGCTTCATGACAACCGCGACTAGGATGGCAGCGCTGCTTTGGCGGCCTCAACGATCTTGTCAAAGCCGGAAGGATCGCAAATTGCGATCTCGGAAAGCGACTTGCGATCCAATTCAATGTTAGCGGCTTTCAGACCGGCGATGAACTGGCTGTACCGCATGCCTCGCTGACGACAGGCGGCATTGATTCGCACAATCCACAGGCGGCGGAAGTTTCGTTTACGAACCTTGCGGTCACGATACGCATACGCGCCAGACCGGATCAGAGTTTCCTTGACGGTTCGCAGCAGGTTACCTCGGCCGCCACGATACCCCTTGGCTCGTTTGTAAAGTCGACGCTTAGCGCGAGTCCGCGCGGCACCTTTGGTAGTTCTCATTGCATTACTTTCTAAGTTTGAAACGCCAGGCCTTGTGCAAACGCACAACGTTTAATTCCTGCCCGCAATTTCATGAGTGCTGGTTTCCAGCAAATTCAGCTACTGTACAAATTCAACTGCTGTATTTTCCGAGAGCGGCGCGAATTTTGGTTTCCATCGTGACATCCAGAACCGTCGTTCCGCGCAGGTTCCGCTTCCGCTTTTGCGAAACTCGGACGTTACGGTGGCTGGTGCCGGCAGGGCGATGCTTGGCCTTGCCAGAAGCCGTAATTCGGAAACGTTTTTTCACACCCTTGTGGGTCTTCATTTTGGACATGACTTAGTACCAGTCAGACCGATGGACATCGGACCTTGAGAAAATCAGAGTTTAATATCGAATCGCAGATTTTATGGACTCTGGACTACAGGCGAAAGGGGATTTTCCAAGCCTTTCTGAAAAACTGGCAAATCAACTGCCTTGCAAAGTCACGGCACCAACTAACTTCGGTCGCGGGGCAAGTCCAGCATGATCGAAGGTTCCGATTGGTTTTCAAGTTCTTGCTGCATGTACATTTGATAGAGATCCGTTCGCAAACGAGGCCAAATATGGAACGGGCCGTTGTTCCAGTTACGGATATTCCAAACACCTTGGATTCCGTTTTCGGTAATCTTGCCCTCGTAAACCACTCGATGCTTTCCCAAATACTGCTTTTCCCATTGGCAAACTCGGTTCGACACGTCGTAGGTGCCAGTGATCACCCAAGGCCCAACGTAATCGGTTCCTTCGCCTGAGATCTCGCCTTGTTGGAAATTCATGTACAGATGCATCCAACCGCGATTCGTTTGTTGATGCTCTATATAGAAGCCACACCATTCGCCACTGGGCAGTTTGGGGTCAGATTCAAAACAGTCTGTTTGGGTTTGATCAGTCACTGGCAATCGAGGATTTGAGCTGCAAATTGAGATTTTTTGTCGCAAAACAAGAACAAACCAGTGTTTACGATTCTGTGGCAACAGGCCAGTCAAAACGCTATCAGCACGCTAAAGACACGATTTAGCAGGGGTGGAATAGCTGAGACACTTTGCACAGCACTGTTTTGCGAGATATGACACAAAACCCACCTTCCTTGGATCGGAGCAAATGTTTCCCCAAAAAAGTGAGCGAATTCGAGCGGCGGAGAAATCGCTCAAAAAAACTTCAGAGTCACGATGCCCTTATGAAATGGCTCAGCCGCAAGAACACGTTGAATTATGTTACCTATGAAGCAAAAATCGACCCAAGCTCTTGGTTGTCATCGCTATTATTGGTATTCTGAAAGCAATGCTTCTACCTGCTGTACGGCAGGTCCGTGAAGCAGCACGTCGTACTGACTGTGCCAATCGTCTTCGTCAATGCACACTGGCTCAACATAACTTGCACGATTCGCTCAAGCGTTGGCTCACGCCTTGTTGGGTGCTCAGCAGGTTATGACCAGCTCCACTGATTGCTTTTTCAGCACCAGTGATTGTTCGGTGACTTGACAGATTTTGTTGACAACGTCTGGCAATCAGATTTTACAGCTGGGCCGGAACCTTCCAAAATAGCGGTTTGGTCATCAGTACGGTTGTTCCTGACTTTGAATATCCCTCCGTTGCCAGACGAAGATATTGATGGCTTCGGTCCAAGGGATGCTGAAGAAGTTGTGGAACAGACCATCACCATGCAGGGTGGTAACATCGGTTTGGCCGACGGTTCCGTTCGTAACATTGCTCGTTCATTGAACTGGCAAACTGTTTACGAATTGTGCGGTGCTCGCGACGGTCGCCTTTCGAACTCAAACGAGTATTAATAGGTTATAAAATGTTAAAAAAGATTTTTGTTGCAATTGTTTTTGTTGTTTCGGTAGCTGGTTTGAGCGTATCAACTGGTTGCAGTGGTGGCCCATCCGAAGTGGAAATGGGCACCGGAAGCTCTGACAACTTTGGTGCAGGTGAAGGCGAAACCGAAGACGGCGAAGCCGCTCCAGATGGTGCTGCCTCTATCGATTAACAAAGTATTGTGGCAAACACAATTAAAAAATACCAAACCGGAGTGCCCATGGCACTCTGGTTTTTTTGTGCCATAAGGCCCTGCTTGGCAGACGGGTCGATAGTCCTAGTCCGCTTGGACCCATTTCGCCCAGTTTCCGCAAATATTAGCCCGTAATCCGGGCACCGCCTTCGAATCCAAGCTTTCCCTAGTTGAGTGCAACGGGCGTTTGCAAAAAATCGAGCAACTCGCAATACTCGATGTGTGGTCGGGTTGCGTAACTGCAACCTGGGATCCACTCTCACTACTATTTCAATTATTGAAGCCGACCAGCTCTCATCAAATTCGAGCGAATTCTGAAGTCGGCTTAGATCTCGAAAGGTTCTATCAATGAAATTCGCAAACTACTTCCTACCCTTGCTCGCTGTCGCTTTACTAGTTGTCTCTGGATGCGACTCCGCCGCAGGCGTCGACCCTGGCGTGGCCAAATTGAAGGACATGTTCACGGACGCGACCGGTGCGTTGGAGGGTGTCACAGATGAAACATCCGCCGCAACAGCTGCTGACAAACTGAAGGATGTCACATCAAACCTGGATTCGCTAGGACTGGATAAGCTAACCGGCGTTAGCAAGACTGCTAAAGACACAGCCGTTAGCGGCTTCAAAAGCACAATCGAAGGCATGGTTGGCAAGCTATACGGTCTACCCGGTGTTGAAGCTGTTCTGAAACCAGCCATCGAAGGTCTTATGAGCAAACTTGGCGGCTAGGAAGCTTTCGCTTTCACGCCCCTATTTGAATATCCCAAAAAGCCTCGCTTGAAAAGAGCGAGGCTTTTTTATTTGACCGGCTAAAGCCAACACCGCCGAACAAGGCAAGTCCAGCGAATAGCATCCTGCAAAAAGCCAGTCTCCATAACAAACACAAAAAAACTTGGAACCTTCGTTCCGCGACTTACGTCTCATCAAAAGCTGCACGAATCGCAGAATCGAACAAGTGAAAAAGGTGTTTCAAAATGCGTGAACTTTTATTGCTGCAAGTGGCAGTGGTCCTGTGCTTGTGCATCGCTTTGTCCGGCTGCACAGAAACCCACAAAGTCACCGAATCAACGCCAGTACAAGATCTTAACGCGCGAATGAGCGAGCGATTCCCGATCACCGAATTCAATTTCAAAAACCTTCGAGGACACGTTTTCGAAGATGAAGAAGTTGACAGTTACCAGTTAGGCATTGTTCCGTCTGGCTTGACAGGCCACGACGCACTGGCGTTCAGCTTTGGTCAGTTCATTACTTTCGGCGAACAAGATTTCGTCGCAAACAACTGCACGATGTGTGGCAATGATGTGCAAATTTTGACCACTGGCAAATGGCGTTGGGTCGCTGAAAATCAAATCGAAGTGTTCATTGAATCGATCGAGCGCAACGAGTATTGCTCGCAACCGTCCGAACAACCGAAAAGCGTGCTCGGTGTTTTCGAGCTGGCATGGCTAGACGCCGACAAAACAAAACTGCAAATGCAACGCCTGTCGAATGACTAAAGACTAAACCGAGACGAAGTCGCCTAACCACTACGACCGTCTGTTGCTTGGCAGCATTGATTAGCCACACCCTTGACTGCCGTAAGGTACGCATGTCGTCGACGAGGTGTTCACCAAAAAACATGTTTTTCTTGCAATCTTTTTTGGGCCATCACTACTCTTTAATTCCTCATTTCAGCCGATAGTAGCATCGCTTCCAAAATTTCTAAAACCAGTGAACACATACGGGACGCTTCGCGTAACAAAAACAGACTTACTATCACCGACTTATGTTTTTGTTTTTAGGGTTTCCCAAATGTCCAAAAAATTTGCTTGCACAGTCCTGTTTGCAATTTGTGTTTTCGGATTATCCTTCGGCTCAGGGTGCTCTGGTGGCCCCGCCGATATTCAGATGGGTCAGGGTTCCAATGATTCATTTACGGAAGGAATTGGCGAAACCGAGGATGGCGAGAAAGCGCCCAAAGGCGCTGCTGAAGTCGAATAACCAAACCCCAAGTAGCCGGCAACGTGACCAAGTCTTAGCGAGTCGACTGCGGTTCGATAAACGACTTCTCAAGCTCAATGCATTACAAAAGGTAAAGCCATGCGAAAAATCTTAAGCACTCTATTCACATTCTTCTGTCTGCTTGGTTTTGGGCTACTTACTGGATGCGGAGGACCGGGCGAGGTTGAGATTGGACAAGGTCATTTGAATCAGCCACCAAGCAATTTGACCACCGACTCCGGTGAAAAACTGCCCGGCAACGTCGATATTTTCGATTAAAAAAACAACAAGCAAATGAGGCAGTGATTTTCACTCGCCCCATTTTTTTGTGCGCTAAAACACCGCAGCTCAATCTTCTCGACCGCTAGCCGCTCATTGAAATCGCTGTGATCCGATCGAAAAGCTGCCAGCACGCTACATTATTGCCTATCGTTTTCCCGCCACGTTTTCCGTTCTGTTCTCTTCTGTCATATTTAGCGACACGAGCGACACCGCCCCCATTAAATGAGACCGTCAAGACAATTGTTAAGATCGGCAAGAAATGTCTCACCGGTTCTTGCGATGGTTGGTTCACCAATAGGTACTTAAAGACTCTCACGCGACCGATCGAGATCAAAGACAGGTGCTCATAAAAATATCCAAAAA
The DNA here is from genome assembly GCA_964543985.1 of uncultured Pirellulaceae bacterium. Classification (GTDB taxonomy): domain Bacteria; phylum Planctomycetota; class Planctomycetia; order Pirellulales; family Pirellulaceae; genus CAJQPP01. The sequence continues at coordinate 10,605 of CAZJBW010000008.1, forward strand.
TCATCCGTCTTGCGGCAGTTTGGCGTAAACTTCTATGGGGACAGGCGTTTGCGGCGTCTAGCCACAACGACCATTACTAACGTACTGCTATGAATTCAGAACCCAACAACAGGGAACTACCCGATCAAGATTCGCTGCTTTCGGCCCTCAAGTCGAATCACGAAGAGAGCTTTGCAGAATTCTTCGAGACGGCTAGACAACGGCTCGCGCGAATTGTTCAGTTCCGTTTGGACTATCGACTGCGAGGTCGCGTTTCTGAATCTGATGTGATACAAGAAACCTACGTCCGCGCCGTCAAGCGATTGGATCGTTACATTAATCAACCTGAAGTTCCGTTTTTCGTTTGGCTGCGGTCCGAGCTGCATCAAAAGTTAATCGAGGTGCATCGCATGCATTTCGGTGCCGAGAAGCGTGACGTCCGTAAAGAACAAGTTGTCCGCCGCGCAAACACCGGGCAAACATCGATCGCATTGGCCGCCCACTTGGTTGGTCAGATGACGTCCGCCAGTCAACTGCTGGAGCAGGCCGAGCAGATCGAGGCATTACAAGTGGCGTTGGACGAGATGAACGAGGTCGATCGCGAGGTGATTGCGTTGCGACATTTCGAGGAATTGTCGAATGTAGAAACAGCCGAAATACTTGGCATTGAATCGTCGGCTGCCAGCAAGCGATACCTGCGAGCCTTAAAACGTTTGCGTGAAATCTTTGAAAATCACCAGAAACAAAACCCTTTCAACTAACACCCGAGTCTGTTTTTGAATCATCCTTCCGGCATGCCAGAACAACCCGACCACGATCAAATGGATCAGATCGTCGAGGAGTTTACTGCGCGTGTCCGCGCTGGCGAGACTCCCGCCGTTGCTGACTATCAAAAAAAGTACCCTCAATGGGCTGACGAACTAAACGAGCTGTTAACCTCGGTCGCCATGATCGAAGGTCTAAAGGAACAATCGCATTCGGTCGCCGCCAGCAGTGGAAATCGATACGACGAGGTTTGGAAGCTGGACCGGCTGGGCGAATACCGCATCGTCAAAGAACTGGGACGCGGTGGCATGGGAATTGTCCTGGAAGCGGTACACGAATCTCTGGGACGACGAGTCGCTATCAAAGTTCTGCCACATCGGCTGGTGAATAATCAGACCAGCATTGAACGATTCACCCGCGAGGCACGTGCCGCAGCCACTTTGCACCACAACAACATTGTCAGCGTTTTTGGTGTTGGGCATAGCGAAGGGTACTACTTTTATGTGATGGAATTTATCGACGGCCGCCCGTTAGACTTGGTGCTCAACAGCATGCGAGCGACGACTCAACGCGACGCCAACGCGACGGCCATTAACCCAACCATCGCTGATGTTGCTAACTTGCCTGACTCGATTGAATCCAATGACAGATTCTCTTTGAACAACCGAGCTACCACTGGCGACAGTCGCGCCGTCATCACCAACCTGCCCAAGGGCTTACCGCGATTCCAATGGGCGGCACAGATCGCCGCCGATATCGCTGACGCTCTGCAGTATGCCCACGATCAAGGAGTCTTGCACCGTGATATCAAGCCCGGCAACCTGATGTTGGACCCGGCTGGCCGAGTATGGTTGACGGACTTCGGATTGGTCAAAGACATTTCGAGTCAAACCATGACGGCAGCGGGTGACATCGTCGGAACACCTCAATACATGGCCCCCGAATCCTTCGAATCGAAATACGATGTGCCTAGCGAGACCTGGTGTTTGGGAGCGACGCTTTACGAAATGGTCACTTTGCAACCCGTTTGCAAACGTGGCACGGCAGCAGAGATGATTCACCAAATCACAACGAACTCGCCAATCCCCGCTCGGAAAATAGATCCTCGTATCCCTAAAGACCTGGAAACCATCTTAAAGAAAGCACTCGAACGACAGCCGGTCGACCGTTACCAAAGTGCGGAAGCCTTTCGTGACGATTTGCAAGCCTTCTTAGCCGGTCGACCGATTGCTGCCAAGCGAACACCTGTGGTTCGGCGAGTTTGGCTGTGGTGCAAACGAAATCCATGGCAAACCATTTCGGCAGCCCTGGTCGCGACGACCGCGATCTTGGCCACCGTAGGTTTCGTTGACCGCTCTCGTTCCTTTTCCGCATTGTCCGACAAACACAACCAGGTATTGAACGAACAAAACCGAACACGAGAACAATTCGAACGTGCCGAAGCCAATGTCGATCTTTCGCTTGAAATGATCGACGAGATGTTTCGCCAAGTCGTGCAACGTGGAACTGGGCGTGACGAGAGTTTCAATTTTGATGGCTTAGAGGAATTGAACGGCATCGAACCAACAGTCTCCACAGCCGACGCGGAACTTCTGGAGAACATGTTGAAGTACCTCGATCGTTTTGCTAACCAAAATTTGGGCAACGGTGAATTGCGAGCCGAATCAGCAAAGGCCTTTCGCCGCGTGGCGAATGTATACCATTTGCTTCGCAAACCGAACGAAGCCATGCAGGCCTACCAACAATCGTTGAACATTCAACAAGAAATGGTCGGCGACCACCCCAACGAATTCGACATCGCGTTGGATCGGATCCGCACAGCAAATGAAATGGGGCAATTGGCCATCGGCCATGAAAAACCCAAACAACTGCAACAGATGCTAACGGGCATCCGTCGAATGCAGGATGCCAGCCCTTTCGCTGACGAGTTGCCTTTTCAAGTCGAGGTCGTGCGAACGTTAAACTTGCTGGGCAGGTCCGCACCGATCTCGCTGACCAGCCCCACCGGTATGGGCGTCCCGCAACGAAAAGGTTTCCGAGTACGACCGATACGAGGAAGCAACGCGCGACTGGGTCGCGAAAACTTACGGCAGTTGGAAGCCGCCGTCGAACTGGTCGATCAATTGATTGAAAAACATGGCCACTCGGAATCATTGGTTCTGGAACGCGCAAAAAGCCAGGCACGATTGGCCGAACTGCTTTTCATACTCCGTCGAAAATCGGACAGCCATGACGCTCACGAAAACGCCATTGCCGATCTTCAATCGTTGGATCTTGAGAACGCTAACGCCGACTTGCAATGGCTGATTACTCAAACTTATGCCATGCCGATCGAAAAACCGATCGATCAAAATATTGACGAGTTGCAAATCGCAAATCAATTGATCGAGCAATTGCGAGACGAAGACGAACGCAATTCGCGGTTCATGCAAATGGACGCCAATATCAAATACCAGCTGGCCCAACTACTTACCGAAAAGGGAGACAGCGAAGCGGCGATTCAAAATTTCGAATCAGCGTTGGAATTAATGACCTCAGTCAGACGTCGCGCTCCAAATAACTTTCGAATCCTTAGTAATCTGAATGACCTAACGATCGAACTAGCAAGTCTGTTGATGAACCAACAGAACTACGTCGAGGCTCGAAATTTGCTTGTTACCAATATCGCCCGAATCGACCTGATGCTTCGAAATTCTAGTCCGACTCCTAAACGAAATTCGGAGCGTGACATTCCCACTCGGGTCCGGCTGCCGTTACAAAAAGAAATGCTGCAACAATGCAAGGAAGCCATCTCGGAAAGCGGCGGTAACCGGCCAAGTCGCCGGCGGCTTCGAGGCAAAAACAACTAAGGCTCCACTGCCCTTACAGAATCAACCATTCCACCAGCGAGAGTTTGCTGCCTGCATCTGGAAAATCGTCAGAATTGACTCGTCGATTTTTTGGCCGATTTCGAGTATAAAATCGACTCGAATTCTTCTGTTTTTAAGTTGCGGGAAGCACCCGCTTTTCTTCTGTAGGTTGGTCTTGATGGGCAAGTGGCTCTACCAAAATCTGTTTCGGTTTGTCGGTGTACGCAAGTTGTATCGCGAGGTCGTTGTCGACGATCGCCTGCATAACGTGAAGGCCGAAATCCGCGTGGAACTGACAGAGTTATTGACTTCGGTAAACACAGACAATCCCTACTTCCAGGGAAAATTCTCTGACTTCTTGAACGACAACCGCGACGTCGACGACACCACTTTTTTCGCGAACTATGCAAAGCTGCCTTCGTTCAGCAAACAAGATTACGCGGAAGCTGGTCAACGTGTCATGACCAAGCAGTACGCGGACGTTGACCCAAAGCAGCACGAGTTGCGAGTAGAAGGTAGGCCTCTGGAAACACTACGCCGCTTACGCAAGGGAGATTACCTGATGCCGATGGCGACTGGCGGATCGTCATCACTGCCGTTGGTCGTACACATGACCAAGCATCACATGTTTTCCATGCTGTTTACTTTCTTCAAGTGTTGGTACCGCATGGGGTGGCGGCCGGGTGAACGGATGCTGATTTTCTATCCTCGCAACACCTACAACATCGACGATATGGTGAAGTTTAATCGCTTCAGCAAGATTACTGGATTTCGCTACCACCTGTTCGATCACATCAACGAACAGACCGTCCGCGGCCTGGTGGAAGACTTAAATGCGTACAAGCCAAAACTGTTGCTAGTGTTCCCGTCGCCGATGAATATGATCGCGCATACGATTCGCCGATTCAATTTACCGTTGAAACATCAACCTGAATTAATCAATGTCAGTGGCGAAACTTTTTTCGATTGCCAACGGAAAAACATCAACGAAGTTTTTACTCGCAGCAAAGTAGAAGACTCGTATGGCTCCGTCGAATTGGGCGAGATAGCCCATGAGGTGGAAGGCGGTTTGGAAATTTTTGCGAACGCAGCCTACGTCGAAACCGAACCCAACGAGGTCGGGCAACCCGAGATGGTCGTTACCAGTTTGGCCACAAAAGAATTTCCATTCATTCGCTATCGCATGAAAGACATCGCCGAAGTACAGTTCGAAAAGAACTCGAAAGGCGAAGAACGATTCTTGATCAAGAAGATTGAGGGCAAAGATTCCAATCACATCCTGTCTGACAACGGCCAACGCTACTACCCTTCGTTTTTTAACGAGTTTGTTAACGCATTGAACCGAGACGTCGACGACACCATTATTGAAGTGAAAGTCTTCGAACGCGATCAAACCGAATTAGAAATTCAGTTCATCGTTAAGGATCCTCACCAGCAGTCGCAAATTCAACAATTGGCCGTCGCCTACTTGCAGGAAAACCTGAGTAGAAACATGGACTACATCGTGCGTTTCGTGGACTTTATTGACCACGACTATCGACGCAAGTATCGAGTGATCCAACGCATCGGTGACGTGGAATTCGCCGGAGGAATGGTTGGCGATGATCGCAAACAAGCAACCATTCGCCAAGTTGAACAGGACAACGTTGAGAAAGAGTCTTCGCAAACAGCCAATAAGCCACAGCCCAAGCAGCCAACCACTGGTGTGAAAGCTTAGAAAAAGGGTTTACAAACCGTTTACAAAACTGGCTGATGCAACGAAAAGCACCCGACGAAAACTTGAACACATGTACTCGTGTCCGTATGATCGTTGTTGATGAGAGAAATGGAAACGATTTGCCGCCCACAGGAGCCTACTCATGAATCGTCATTTGAATTTTGGTATTGATCGTCGTCGAATGCTTCAAACGATGGCCGCGACATCGGCGGGCCTGTTGTTGCCCAAAGCCTACTTCGACACGCCAGGACGATTTGCCGAGGAATTGCAACTGACGCCCAGCATGACCGAGGGGCCTTTCTACCCTGATCGCCTGCCATTGGATACCGACAACGACTTGTTGGTGATTACCGATTCGATTACACCTGCCGTCGGCGAGATCACTCACTTGACTGGTCGTGTGCTCAGTCAGGCTGGTGAGCCGATTCGCGGAGCACTCGTCGAAATCTGGCAGGTTGACAACCAGGGTTCGTACATTCATTCGCGCGGCGGCAATCCTAACAACGGTGGAAAACGCGACGCGAATTTTCAAGGATACGGTCGCTTTCTGACGGACCAAAAGGGCCAATACTATTTCCGCACCATCAAACCTGTGCCGTATCCAGGACGGACGCCGCATATCCATTACTCGATTACGATTGGGAATCGCAAAGTACTGTCGACCCAAATGTTGATCGCTGGCAACGAGGCCAATGAGCGAGACGGCCTGCTGCGTGCCATTCAAGACCCGGAACTGCGCAAGTTACTGTTAGCGGAATTCAAACCGGTCGAAAACTCGAAGATTGGCGAACAACAAGCCAGTTTCGATTTAGTCGTGGGATACACGCCAGAAGACAACGACTGATCATTGCGCATCAATCGACCATCGAACGATTGTGAATTAGGCTGCGAGGTTTAGTACTCGTCTTGTTGAAATTTCCGCTCGTAGGCGTCAGCGGCGATGGCCACATGCCATGTCGTAGCGCGTAATTCCGTTGGATCCAGACGGTTCAAAAACAAATCGGCGCTGGCCACGACCATCTTCTCTTTGGGCGAGTCCCAAATACCGTACCGCGCCAACGACATTTGTTCGTTCATCGCCAACAACTCGATGGCTCGTTGTTGAGTCATACCTGCTTCGTCCAAATTGCTAAACGATTTGCAGGGAGAAAAGACGGTGACCAACGTGGATCCTTCCACATCGTCTGCCGAATGTCGAACGTACACAATTTGAGACCGCCCACCGGGAATTTCAAACTCAGATACCCAACGCAGTGGATCCTGTTGAACTTGCCCATCAATTTCAGCGCGTTTGGCGATATCGGCGAACTGTTGCAGCGCTTCCAATCGGTTGTCACTCATTTATTTTCCTCTGCTAAAGTTGTAGTTCGCTACACCATTTTAAGTAACGCGTACTTGCGTTTCCCGCTGCGTAACACGATCACTGTCTCGCTGGCCAAATCGTTTTTGGTTAGCTTGTGGTCCGCATCTTCTATACGACGATTGTTGACATAGGCACCACCCTGCGCGAGCGTTCTTCTGGCCTCGCCTTTACTTTTGGACAGGCCGACTCTGACAAAGGCGTCAATCAGAGCCAGGCCCTCCCCCAATTCATCGGGGGAGACTTCGCCGCTGGGCACATCGTTAAAGATTTGATTGAGTTCCGCGTCGGCCAAATTTTCGATCACCGCTCCGTACAATACATCCGTTGCCGTTTGAGCGATTCGCAGTCCGTCATCGCCGTGCAACAACTTGGTCAACTCGGCAGCCAGCGCCTTCTGGCTATCGCGGGCTTGCGGTTGGGTGCTTCGCAATTCATCTAGTTCTTTGATCCGCTGTTCGGGCAGCTCAGTTAAGAACCGCAACGCCTTACCGGCATCTTCATCATCGACACGTACCCAGTACTGAAAAAACTGGTAGGGCGAGGTCCGTTCAGCGGACAACCAAATAGCACCCGTTTCCGTCTTTCCCATTTTCGAGCCATCCGACTTGGTCAGCAACGGGTTGGTCAGCCCAAATAACTTGGCACTGTTCATGCGTCGCCCCAGATCGATACCGGCGGTGATGTTACCCCATTGATCACTGCCACCAACTTGTAACTCGCATTGATGATTGCGAAACAAATGCACAAAGTCATATGCTTGCAATAACATATAGCTGAATTCGGTGTAACTGATGCCAGCTTCACCCTCTAAGCGATTTTTGATCGAATCTTTGGCCATCATCACATTGACAGGAAAGTTCTTGCCAACATCTCGCAGAAATTCGATGTAGCTGAACTCTTTAACCCAGTCGTAGTTATTGACTACCAACGCTGGGTTTTCTGGGTACTCCAACACGCTTTGAATCTGTTTTTCGATCCCAGCGATGTTATCTTGCAGGGCTTGTTCGTCCAGCAAGTTTCGCTCGTCGCTCTTGCCACTAGGGTCGCCAATCATGCCTGTTGCGCCACCGACCAACGCGATCACTTTATGGCCCATTCGTTGAAATCGACGCAGCATCATCAGAGGCATCAAATTGCCTACATGCAGCGAGGCACTGGTCGGATCGAATCCTGCGTAAACCGTCCTAGGCTTCTCATTCAGCCATTTTTGCAGGTTCTCGTCATCGGTGGTTTGATACACCAAGCCTCGCCAAGAGAGTTCTGCGAATATATCTTGAGTCATCGTATTCCTTGAATGGTTTTGGCTGCTGGCTTCACAATATCACGGCAGCTGTAAAGAGTATTCGATCAAAACCGTGTTCGGTTGAAAAGACACGTTTGCTACCAGCCAGTTCGCGTGGTAATTTCACCCATCATGAAGCGTCGTAATTTTGTCGGAATGTTGTTTGCCAGCCCATGGTTGCTGGGGTTTGCACTGCTGGTGGCTTGGCCCTTTGCGGCCTCGATCTACTGGAGTTTTTGTCGCTTCGACCTGATCAACCCAGCCCAATTGGTGGGCACTGAAAACTACGCTCGCTTAATGAGCGAGTTTCAGGAGGGGCGTGGTTTTGCCGTAGCATTGCAAAACACTGCCTACTACGCATTGATCTCGGTCCCTCTGACCATTCTGGTGGGCTTGGCTTTGGCCGTCATGTTGTCATGGAAAATTCGTGGACAGGCGTTTTACCGAACGGTGTTTTACTTACCAGCGGTAATCCCCATCGTGGCCTCCAGCATTCTTTGGCTATGGTTGCTAGATCCGCAAGATGGCATGGTGAATTATCTGTTGAGCTGGCTAGGGGTCCCATCGCAAAACTGGTTGACACAGTCTCGTTCCGCAGTCTCCGTTGAAGGCTGGCAGACGATTTCACAATGGTACAACGGGGAAGGGCAGTTGACTTTGTTGGGCGCGAAAGACGCTCTTGTTTTGATGTCGGTGTGGGCTGTTGGAAACGCCATGATTATCTTTTTGGCTGCCATTGGCGATGTGCCAGAATCACTTTACGAGGCGGCCAGGATTGATGGAGCTTCGGCTTGGCATCGCTTTCGACACATCACGGTCCCGATGCTGTCGCCTGTCATTTTGTTCAATTTAGTGATGGGTTTGATCAAAAGTGTGCAAACGTTTACCTCCATCTACATTCTGAGCGAAGGGACGGGTCAACCTGGCGATTCGTTGCTCGTGTTTTCATTGCATTTGTTCTTGTCTGCGTTTGCTGATCTCGAGATGGGTTATGCATCGGCAATGGCCTGGGTCACGTTCGTCATTTTGGTGGTGATCACGATGCTGCTGTTTCGTTCTTCCAAACACTGGGTGCATTACTCGAACCAATAGGCCCAATGGGTTTAGTGAGATCTCATGAAAACGAAAATCAGCTCAATCATATTATTCGCAACTCTTGCCATCGTCTTATTCGTGAGTCAGCGACTGTCTAGCACTCGGCAAACCGACCGACCCGAATTCGCTGGACGACAAGAGGTTGTATTTTGGCATTTTTGGGGAGGCGCAGATCGAGATATCGTGGACGACGTTGTCAGGCGTTTCAACGAATCACAAGACGAGCATTTTGTGCGAGCGATCGCCATGCCCGGCAATAACCTGCAGGCCAAATTGTTCCTGGCCATCGCCGGCGGAGACCCACCCGATCTGGTAAACCAAGACGACCCTATCCTGGGCGACTGGGGCTGGCGAGGAGCCATTCGTGCCTTGGACGATGTTTGCTCGCCCGAACAGCTTCAAGAGTTTCGCAGCCACCTGCTTCCCGCCGCACTGAGCCTGGGATCCTATCAAGACCGACTTTACGGCGTTAGCAACGGGTTGGACATACGGGCACTCTACTACAACAAAACAGCTTTAGATTTGCACGACCTGCAACCACCAACGACGATCGAGCAGCTGGACCATATCGCCTTGACCGTCTGCCCGGCCGATACCAGTAACCCAAAGTCCTTTGGCTATCTTCCCGATTCGCGTCGCCTGTGGGCTTGGGGTCACGTTTTTGGAGGTGACTTTTACGACTTTGAAAGCGAGACAGTGCTCGTCGATTCCGCGCCAATCCAAAAGGCGGTCGAGTGGATGAGTGGTTACGCCGATCGGTACGGTGCGGACACGATCAATCGGTTTCGGCAAGGAGACCAATCCTTGCCCGGCAAAACGTTTCCCCTACTACCAATTACCGATGAAGAAACGGTAGGGCGATACGTCCTGCTGATGGACGGTCAATGGCGAGCACGAGACATACAAGCGTTTCGCGAAAGACGCCTTAGCCAAAACATCGCCTGTCCAGAATTTGGCGTGTGCCCATTGCCCAATCCGCAAGATGCTGGACGAAAAGATGCGGGCTGGGTGAACGGCAACTTTTTCGTGCTACCCAAAGGCGGAAAGAATTCCGGCGGCGCGATTGCATTTATGAAGTACTGGATTGGGATAACAGATGCTGGGGCTGCCGCCAAAACATGCGCGGCCGGGGGGTGGATCCCCGTTTCACAGAAGGTCGTCGATACCGTCGAGTTTCAAAGATTCCTTGAAGAGCAACCGTTGTTTCGAGAGTTCGTACGTTTGGCTGGCAGTCCCACTCAGTTTCCTGTCCCGGTGATACCTGGAGCTCCCATGTTCAAACGCGAGGTCGAACGCTTGGCCGCTGATGCCATGAATGAACCAGGGCAGGCCGTTTCTGATTTGACCAAGTCCACGAACCAATTGATCCAAGACAACTTGAATCGCATCTACAGGAATTAGTGATCACACCGTCCATCACTTCCTGAAATTTTGCCTATCTGGGTGTGCAAGAATTCAAACCTATCGCACCACCACAACTTACAACCCTAAAATATAAATCTTCGCCGGCGCAATAATGGACTCGAAATCTGCAACTCCCATTGGCAAGCACGCAACCTTGCTTATTATTGCTGCGCTGTTTGCGTTGCCAATGCTGGTGATGTTTTTTGGGTCTCTAAAGACTCCGGAAGAATTGGCACGTAACCCGTATGGGTTACTTCCAGAGACTTGGCGTTGGCAAAACTATCCAGACGCTCTGTCAGCGATACCCTATTGGCGATACCTGTGGAATTCTCTGCTGTTGTGCACCGGCTGCGTTGTCGGAGCCACGCTTTCATGTTCGGTCGTGGCTTGGGGCTTGTCCCAGATTCAGTGGAAGGGACGCAAGCTGACATTCGCAATCGTGATCGCGACAATGCTTTTGCCTTGGCAAGTCACGATGGTACCGCGGTTCGTTTTGATTGCAGAACTGGGCCTCTACGACTCATTGTGGGCCATCATCCTGCCAACCTTTTTGGGAGATGCATTTTTCATTTTCCTGCTGCGACAGTTCTTTATGTCGATCCCCAAAGAGTTGCTGGACGCCGGACGAGTGGACGGTCTTTCCGAGTGGGGCTTGTTTTGGAGAATCGGCTTACCACTAAGTCGACCTGCCATCGCCACGGTTGCCGTCTTCCAATTCGTGTACACCTGGAACGACTTTAGTGGGCCGCTTCTTTACTTGAACGACCCCGAGAAATTCCCACTGGCCTATGGACTTGAGCGGTTCGTCAGTTCCTATGGTGATCAAACCCATCTGTTGCTGGCCGCTTCGGTCATGTTTACTGTTCCGATCATTGTGCTGTTCTTTTTCGCGCAACGGACGTTCATACAGGGCATCACAACGACCGGCCTAAAGGGCTAAGCGCCTAGAAAAGACGAACCCGCTGGGGCTCGTCTTTCTGTGAATTTATATCGCTGCACGTGCTTGACTAAGGAGCCAACAACAAGCGACTGGGCGCCTCGAGGTAACCGACAACATCGTTCAAGAAACGAGCGGCCGCACCGCCGTCAATCAATCGGTGATCGTACGAGAAACTTAGGGGCATCATTAGCCGTGGCATGATCTTGTCATCATGCACGACTGGCATTTTTCGCGAACGACCAACCAGCAAAATCGCTGTTTCGGGCACGTTAACGATCGGTGTCGAATAGATTCCACCAATCGCACCCAAGTTGCTGATCGTGAACGTGCTACCTCGCAAGTCATCGACAGTGAACTTATTGTCGCGAACCAGTTCAGCCATCTCGCCCAGCTTCTTGGCCACTTCGGGAATCGACAGATCGTCTGCCGCACGCAGTGACGGAACGACTAACCCACGATCGGTATCAACGGCAATGCCAACGTTGACATAGTCTTTGTAAATGACGTGAGTCCCTTCGGGGTTCAACGAAGCGTTGATCACAGGGTGGTCACGCAACGCCATTGCCACCGCCTTGATCACAAATGGCAGAGACGTCAGCTTAATTCCACGAGCAGCGTAGTCGGCCTTACTGGACTTACGAATGTTGTCCAGATCGGTGACGTCCGCATCATCAAAGTTCGTAACTCGTGGAACGGTGGACCACGAAAGAGACATTTGACTGGCGATCGTGCGTCGCATTCGCGATAGTTTTTCGCTGTGGACGGGGCCAAAATCATCTTGTTCGCCCGACCCACCAGCGTCACCACGTCGAGAACTGCCACTTCGAACGACTCGCAAAATATCATCGCGAGTGATCCGCCCACCTTCGCCGGTCCCGGGGACGCGAGCCAGATCGACACCGACTTCGCGAGCGAAACGTCGCATGGCAGGACCCGCAGCGATTTCGCTGCCTTTGGTTGAACTGGCAGCGGTGGAACT
>CAZJBW010000008.1:23077-60383 GCA_964543985.1 uncultured Pirellulaceae bacterium
GCAGCGGTGGAACTTGTACTAGCGGGCGGTTGTTCGGGAACAGGTTGGGCCGGAACCGCAGCTGCTGCTGGGACTTCAGGCACGGCCGGCTTGGCCTCGACCGGCGGTTGAACCGGCACGGCTGGCTTGGCTTCAGCTACTGGTTGAGCGGGCGCCGCTGGTGCAGCCGGAGCTGCTGGTTGGGCGGGTGCAGCCGGAGCAGCTTCGGCAGCGTTGGCTTCCAGTGACAGTAGAACTGCGCCGACAGGCACGGTATCACCTTCACCAACATGAACCTTGATGACAGTCCCTGCTTGAGTGGCCGGAACGACGGCCGTCGCTTTGTCGGTTTCCAGTTCTACGACGCCTTGATCCAATTCAATGACATCGCCTTCACTAACAAATACTTCCAGGACATCTGCCGATTCGACGCCATCTCCCAAGGAAGGAACGGTAATTTCTATCGCCATCTTTGTTGCTCAAATTTCAGTTTGGGGACAATGCCTTGTATCTCAAGGCAGTTTGGACGCTGATCACGCGGCCAACGATTCCGTTTACGCGTACAGCGGATCAATCTTATCAGGATCGTAGTCCAGGTCTTTGATCGCCTTGGCGACCTCTTCGTGTTTCATCTTGCCTTGTTCGGCCAGTTGATAAAGTGAAGCCAGCACAATGGATTCGGCATCGACTTCGAAGTGCCTACGCAGTGTTTCGCGAGTATCGCTGCGACCAAGCCCATCGGTGCCCAGCACCAGATAGTCTTGCGAAACATACTTGCGGATCTGATCCATGTAAGCTCGCACATAATCGCTGGCAGCGATAATTGGCCCTTCCTCGTTCGCCAAGACGCTATCTAGATAGCTGGTCTTCTTGGGTTCATTAGGATGCAAACGGTTCCAGCGAGCCGCCACTTGTGCGTCGCGAGTCAGCTGGTTGTAGCTGGTGGCACTCCACACATTGGAACTGATCTTGTACCGCTCGGCTAAAATTTCCTGGGCTTTCAAAACGCATTGAGTGATGGCACCACTGCCAAACAGCTGCACCTTCAGATCTCCGCCACCAGACATCTCGCGGAACTTGTACAGACCTTTGCAGATACCTTCTTCGACACCTTCGGGCATCTCCGGCATCACGTAGTTGTCGTTTCCAGCCATGATGTAATAGATCGCCGTTTCGCCTTCCTGATACATACGACGCAGCCCGTCAAAAATGATCACAGCTGTTTCGTAGTGAAAGGACGGATCGAACGACCGAACGAACGGATAGGCACTAGCGTTCAACAGGCTGTGGCCATCTTGGTGCTGCAAGCCTTCACCGTTAAGCGTCGTGCGTCCAGCGGTTCCACCGATCAAGAACCCTTTGGCACCCATATCAGCGGCCGCCCAAATCGAATCGCCGACTCGCTGAAAACCGAACATCGAGTAGTAGATGTAGAATGGGATCATGTTGACGCCGTGAGCGTAATAGGCTGTTCCGGCGGACGTGAACGAAGCCATTGAACCGGCCTCAGAGATACCCTCTTCCAACAATTGGCCGTCTATAGCTTCCTTGTAGGGAGTCAACTGCCCGGAATCGACAGGCTCGTACAGCTGACCGACGTGCGAGTAAATTCCGATCTCTTGGAACATCCCCTCCATGCCGAAAGTGCGAGACTCGTCGGGCACGATTGGCACAATGTTTTTGCCAATCTTCTTATCGCGACAAAGACGAGTTAGTAGTCGCACAAAGCCCATCGTGGTCGAGATCGATTTGTTGTAATCACGCTCGACCATCTTGCGATAATCGTCGTAGGTCGGCACCTCAGTCGTTGGATGCTCGGTCGGGCGTGATGGGACGAAGCCACCCAACGCCTCGCGACGGTCCTTGATGTATTTCACTTCGGGACTGTCTTCAGCAGGTAGATAGAAGGGAGCGTCGCCTACCTCTTCGTCTGAGATGGGGATACCGAAACGGCTGCGGAATTCCAGCAATTCTTGCTCGTCCGCCTTCTTCACGTTGTGGGCCACGTTACGACCTTCGCCGATCTCGCCCAAACCATAGCCTTTGATGGTCTTGGCCAAGATGACCGTTGGTCGACCCTTGGTGTCCATCGCGGCCTTGTACGCAGCGAAGACTTTTTCGGGATCGTGGCCTCCGCGGCGTAAACGTTCCAACTTGTCGTCGGAAATGTTAGCCGCCATCTCGGCCAATTCGGGGTACTTGCCAAAGAAGTTGTCACGGATGTATTTTCCGCCAGCCACGACGTACTTTTGGTACTCGCCGTCAACCACTTCGCCCATCCGTTTGACCAGCAAACCTTTTTCGTCTTTCTCCAGTAACGAATCCCAGTCGTCGCCCCAAACCACTTTGATGACGTTCCAGCCAGCACCTCGAAACAGAGCTTCCAATTCTTGAATGATTTTTCCGTTGCCACGAACCGGTCCATCCAGTCGTTGCAAGTTGCAGTTGATCACGAACGTCAGGTTGTCCAACTGTTCACGAGCGGCCAGAGTGATCGCGCCTAGTGTTTCGGGCTCGTCACATTCACCGTCACCCATGAACGCCCAGACTCGCTGGTTGCTGGTATCCTTGATGCCACGGTCATGCAGGTAATGATTGAACCGCGCTTGATAGATGGCGGTGATGGAGGACAGCCCCATCGATACGGTCGGGTACTCCCAGAAATCAGGCATCAGCCAAGGGTGAGGGTACGAGGACAGGCCGTTTTCAAAGGCGACTTCGCGACGGAAGTTGTGCAATCGTTCCTCTTCGAAACGACCTTCCATGTAGGCTCGAGCGTAAATACCGGGCGAAGCATGACCTTGGAAAAACACCAAGTCGCCGTCGTAGCCGGTCGGCCCACGACCTCGCAATACGTGATTAAACGCCACTTCGAACAATGTGGCCGCCGAAGCATACGTCGAGATGTGACCACCGATCCCGGAGTGCTTTTTGTTTTGACGCACGACCATCGCCATCGCGTTCCAGCGAATGATGCTCTTGATACGTCGCTCCAGTTCGCGGTTGCCCGGATACGGAGGCTGTTGGTCGACGTGAATCGTGTTGATATACGGCGTGTTGGATTTGTCTTCTAGGTCAACGCCTTCGGCTTTTGCGCGAGCCTCCAGAACGGACAACAAATACTTAGCCCGTTCCGGTCCGCGGCTATTGATCACGAACTCCAACGAGTCGATCCACTCTTCCGTCTCAATGGGATCTACGTCAACCGTTTGTTTAACGTAGGGTTCCGCTGGCAACGAAGACTGTTCCGGTTTGATAACGTCGGCCATATGTGTTTCCAATACAGCAAAGGCTAAGGGAGATGTATACCATAAGAAATCATCGGCTGTTCGTCAGCAAAATTGTGACATTCGCCAGTCAAATTGCCTTATGGTTTCAATTTCTGTTTTGGTCGCAGATTTTAGCAACTGCCCAATTGTCATAAACTGGCGTGGTGAGGTAAAGCCAACCATTTGTGGTTTCTCACCCCACATTCTTTTCACAGTTCGTTGAGAATTAGGCAGCGAAAAACCAGACTCCCCAAATAAAGCTTAAGGATGGGTAGGGTCCCAGTAATGAACATACCCGAATTCGCAAAAGTTCGATCGATTATTCGCTGCGAACAGCAAAAAACCAAGACAACCACAATGCAAGCAAACGTTTTTTGGGAATTTTTGCTAGAGCCCTGTCCGCTTTCTCTCGCTTGACGGTTGCCGGCCCAGGCTGGGATGACTGGTTACGAATTCAATTCCACAATGTCTTTGTCATTTAAGACGTAATCGCCTTTGACCGTGGTCCCGTCGTGCACTTGGGCTCCCCAAATTCTTGCGGACTTAAAATTTTTGGCCACGTCTTTATGAATCGACTCGGCCAAGTCCAAAACCGTTTGCCCAGCGGTTAAAGTAAAAGGCGACTCCAGATCGGCCTCTTTCTTGGTCGGCAGCTTGGTGTAAACACGCACCACATTCATCGCCGCGTAAACGGCATCTCGCAGAGCCCCCAATTCGGTTTGCTGCAACGCCGAGATTTGAAACGTCGGAAAATCGAAATCAATGTAGTCGCGGAAGAACTCCAGGCGATCCTTGGCTTCGGGAAGATCGATTTTGTTAACCGCGAAAAACGTCTTTGTGTAAGTGACACCGATATCCTGTTCGTCGATGGTCGTTTCGTTGCCCAACCGCGTCTTCGAGTTTTGGATCTGGTCCCAAACCTCCTTCAACTGCTGACCGCCATCGTCATCGCCCAGATTCAGCATCAACACAACCGCCTCGGCACCGCGAATCAACGCCTGTGTGGTCGGTTCGTAGACGTCGCAGGTAATCGGTGGAGTGTCGACCAATTGAACGGTAACGTCTTCCCAAGGCATCATGCCAGGTTGAGGTTCGCGCGTCGTAAACGGATACTCGGCGATTTCCGGCTTGGCGTTCGTTAGACTGGCCAGCAACTGACTTTTACCAGCATTGGGACCACCAATAATGACGGCTCGGCCTGCACCTTGGCGTGGCAATCGAAAGCTTCGCTTAGCGGCTCCTGATTTCGGCTTGGCCGCTTCGGCCTTGGCCTTGCTGATCTTTTGCTTCAGATCAGCCTGCATACGATCGGTACCCTTATGCTTGGGTAGCTCTTTCAGCATCAACTGCAGACATTCCAATTCCTCTTCCGGCGAAGTGGCTCGACGGTAGGCCTGTTCGGCTTTGTGATATTGCTGAGTCAGATTGGCAGTCATACTGCTTTCCAAAACGAGATTGGCGAAACGAGATTGGCGAAACGAAATCGCAAAGGGCCTCAATTATCCTCTGTTCTAGCAGGTCATTTTTCAAGCTGCCAAAACCCTCGGCACCAGAAACACAAAAAAAGGCCACCAAATCATGGTGACCTTTGTTGATTTTTTCTGATGGTTTACGACTTGTTTAGTCGCGACGCCAACCTTCGTTCAGTCGTTGTTGTGGACTGGCCGAGCCAGCCGAGCTGCTTGAACCTGGTGACGATTGCCAGCCAGAATTCACTGACGTGCGAACGGGGCTGTTCGATTCTACCTGGCCAACGTATTCCGTTTTTGCGGCAGCAGCTGGTTCCCGTCGCAAGGCAGCAGGTACCGGAGCTTCATAGCTGGCCAACTTCACAGGGCTGTAACCCCAACGTTCGGTAGCCGGCTTGCTGGTCGTTCGATTGAACGGGTTTTGCAATTGAGGTGTCGCGTTGTTATTCCACTGAACGGCCGGAGCGGGCTGAGTCGGTGAAGGCAACTGACGGCCAATCGATGTCGGTTGAGTGTTTATCTGAGTCGGCCAATACGAAGCACCATTGCTTGTGGGAGAACTTAGCAAACTAGGGATGTTATCTGCGGGGCTTGTTCTAGCACCCGACCCTTCACCGCCGAAAGTTTGCGTTGGTTGTGCACCGCCACCGCCAGGGATCCCGCCGCCAGGAATCGTTTGGTAATACGTGCCACTGGTTGTCGGCGATTGAATGACTGGTTGCTGCGAGGCTGGTGATTGAATGATCGGTGAATTGACCGTCTGTGGAATAGCACAAGTGTTACACGCCGCAGGTGCTGCCGACGTGAACGTCATTGGCGTGCGGAATGTTTCAGTACGGTAAACCGGACGGAATGTCGTAAACGGTTCCTGCTTCATACGCCACGTGTAAGTTGTGCATGGCCGATTGCAAGTCACCTGGCAACCCGTGCAAGGGTCGGTTGAGGTGGTTTGTCGGAACGTGGTCACAGGTACTCGTTCCCAACTTGTTCGGAACGACTGCACCGGCACGTAGTTCACGACAACTCGCTGGCAAGTTTGCTGACATGTTGTCGTGCAAGTGTTGCAGGGTGCCGCCTGTGGACGGAACGCTTGAAAAGTAGGGCGGTTGCAACTGTTGCGATTGAACAGCCAATCCAACAAGGGACCCGCTTCTACAGCAGTCGTGCACATGGCCTGGCTTACAAGCAAGGCCGAAAAGATTATCAAATTTCTAATGCGAAACATCGTCGTGTTGACTCCGGGGGAGGAACCAGTCCGTTAAACATACAATCGATTAACTTACTTACGGGGATTTCAATTCGTCCGCTTGGGGAAAGCGTCAGGCAATCTTCTGCATCAACCGCTCGAACAGACCTTTGGCGATGGTTGGACCAAGCGCATAAGGCATGTGACGTTGAAAGGTAGGACAGGGTTAGGTGTTCGGGAAGAAAAAAACTGTAATTTTGGCGATTCCTTGATAAAACAACCGCGGGTTATTCGGCTCGGCAAAATCTTGGGTTTTAGCGACTAAAGCCGAACTTTAAGGTTTACGAAAAATATGATTCCAACCGTTCCAGTTGTATCAGTCGCGATAGATTCGACTGGCAATTCCCTTTGAGCTTCGATTCCGTGAAGTCGGAACCCTTGAACCGCCAGTACTACGCAGCCATTTGGAATCGAGTTCAACAAAATCCAGGAACCCGCGGATTTCGGCCTCCGCCGCCCAGATTTATTTACGCCCGCCTATCCACGTCACTGCTACTTCTCGATAAACTGACAGCATGTTTATCGTATTTGAAGGTGTCGACGGTACTGGCAAGTCCACTCAGCTGGAGAAGTGTCGCGATTGGATGGAACAACTGGGACATCAAGTCGAGGTCTGTCGAGACCCCGGCAGTACCAGCTTGGGCATCAAACTTCGCGAAATTCTGTTGCAACGCAGTGAGCTGCAAATCGACTTTGTCGCTGAATCCTTTTTGTTCATGGCGGCTCGCGCTCAGATGGTTGCCGAACTCATTAAGCCGGCGTTGCAACACGGCAAGGTTGTGTTGTGCGATCGATTTGTGCTGTCAACGGTTGTCTATCAAGGGCATGCGGGCAATATCCAGGCAGCTGACTTGTGGAACGTTAACGCGGTGGCGACCGAAGGTGTGTCGCCGGACCTCGTTCTTGTCTTTGACGCTCCCTTGGAAATCGCCATGCAACGAGTTGGCCCTCGACGCGATCGCATGGAATCGCGAGGCAGCGAGTATTTCGAGCAAGTCCGCCAAGGGTTTCTAACGGAAGCCTCGCAACACGACAACATTCAAGTGATCGACGCCAGTGGCAATCCAGATGAAATCCATCAACAGGTACAAACGATCGTCCGCACCTGTTTGCTAACGGAGGTAGATCGGTGATCCCAGAAAATATCGTCGGTCACTCCGACGTACTGCAAAAATTTCAACGCTGGGTCAGTAACCGACGCCTAGCCAACACCTACCTTCTAGCCGGACCGGAAGGGATTGGGAAACGCACTACGGCGCTGTGGCTAGCCAAAGCACTGTTGTGTGAAACGACGCCAGACAACGAAATGATCGCCTGCCAAACCTGTTCGGCATGCCAGCAAGTCGACGCCATGAGCCATCCTGACTTGCTGTACGTTAATCGACCAGCAGATAAAAACCGCATCCCCATCGAGCTGTTGATCGGCAGTCGCGAGGAACGGATGCGAGCCGGCCTGTGTCACGACATCGCTTTGAAGCCTTACCGAGGCGGTCGACGGATTGCGATCATCGACGATGCCGATTTCTTGAATCAAGAAGGGGCCAACTGTTTGTTGAAGACTTTGGAAGAACCCCCCGCCTCGTCAACCATCTTCTTGATCTCCAACAGTGAACATCGTCAATTGGCAACCATCCGGTCACGCAGCCAAATCGTTCGCTTTCAACCGTTGCAGGCCTCGGACATCCAAAAAATATTGACGCAACAGGGGCAAGTCCCCGAAGGTGTCGATCAAAATCAGTTGGCTCTTGCCTGTGATGGCAGCTTACAATTGGCCTACGTGCTATGCGATCCAGATACGATGGAGTTCCGACGATCGTGGTTGGAACAGTTAGCGACCGCCGACCCTGGCCGCGAAGATTTTGCGGATTCCATTAGCTCATTCGTTGACGCAGCAGGAAAAGAGGCTGCGATGAAACGAGATCGTTTACGATTGGTTGCTCAACTTGCAACTCAGTTCTATCGCAACCTGATGCTTCAACAATGCGGACACGCGTCGGTGACCGATGAAACGATGAATCAAAGTGTTGCTGCCGCTGCCCTACGTTGGCCAAGCAGCGCTGCGACGACCGCGAACTGCGTGCAACGCTGTGGTCTTGTTCGCGAACACGTGTTGGCCAACGCCAATCAAGCGTTGGTAATCGAATCGTTCCTAAGCGATCTTGGGCGGATCACGCGTGGAGAAATCTAGATCAGAAATTGGAAAGCGATCAGCCAGCTAACGTAGAACTTGAAAGAAGAGCCCCGGAGCCTGCAAAATCATGACGCTTAAAATCAATCTATTGGCCAGCTTGCTGGCCACTCTGCTGTTGCCGTTTACGCCCAACTGCGCTGCTCAAGAAGTTCTTCTGAAAGAGGACTTTGAGGCAGTAGAAGATGGCTCGCCAATCGATCGTTGGGAATTTACCGATGCCACGGCTTGGCGATTGCAAGATGGCCGTCTAAGTCTTTTCAAAAAACAGAGCGAATACAAACCACCCCATCGCAGCCCTCGACATATCGCTTGGCTGAAGAGTGATCCGTTGGAATCTTTCGAACTAAACGTTAAGACGCTTAGCACTCACGAAGACTACAATCACCGCGACGTCTGTCTGTTTTTCGGGTATCGCAGTCCCAGCGAATACTACTATGTGCATCTGGGTAAAGTAACCGACGCACACGCCAACCAAATTTTCATCGTCAACAATGCGGCCCGCACAAAAATTTCGTTGACCACCACAGAGGGAACTGCCTGGGACGAGCAATGGCACCAAATTCGTGTCGTGCGGGATTCGGAATCAGGCGATATCAAGGTCTTCTTCGACGATATGGAAACGCCCGTGATGACGGCTCAGGATAAAACCTTTCCGGAAGGTCGCATCGGCTTGGGGTCCTTCGACGACATCGCTGACTTCGATGATCTGGAAGTCAAAAGTCTTAAACGCGACTAGCTGTGCCATAAAAACGTGTTCTGCATTCGTGAAGCATGGAATCGCCAATCAGTTTGCTTCCCACCATCAATGGTTGCCTGGCGAAACTGCTGGCAACCATTTCAAGCGTCGCAAAAATTCACGCATGGCTTTGCCTCGGTGGCTAATGATGGACTTCACCGGGTGCCCTAACTCTGCAAACGTCATCGAGTATTCGGGGATTTCGAAATGCGGATCGTACCCAAACCCACCCGAACCGCGAGGCTCCAAGACGACTTGGCCGTGGCATGTTTGTTCAACGTCAAGCAAGACATTGCCTGCCGGGTCAGACAGGCTGATGTGCGAGGTGTACCAGGCAGCTCTCTTTTCAAGCGGCAAATCTTTTAACTGCTCGATCAGTTTGGCGTTGTTCGTTTCGTCGGTAGCGTTCTCGCCCGAGTACCGCGCCGAGTAAATTCCAGGCTGTCCCTTCAGGGCACGCACGCTAATACCGCTGTCCTCACCAACAACCCAGGCGTTTAAATGCTGGGCTTGCACGGTGGCCTTCAGCCTGGCGTTCTCCTGAAACGTAGTGCCAGTCTCTTCGACCTCCAACGAGTTGTCGAAGTCTTGCAGGTTCTTCACCTCGATTGGCAAATGGGCCAGCAATCGCACCATTTCCTTTAGTTTCTTTTGGTTGTTGGTTCCCAGAACGAGTTCAAAAAGCTGAGGGTCGGACATGTGTATTTGATCGTGTTTCAAAAAAACAACTTGGAAATGATGAGGAAACGCATCGCAGTGGCATTACTGATGATGATTTTAGAAACCGTTGCCAATCTGGAACACCCAAAACCGTCATCGAATCCACCGCATTTAAGCTAACGAAGGTTTGGCACAACGATTGCATTCTTGGTTGCACCATGATACCCAACCTTGCACCAACGAGTTACTAACGGCTAAGTAGCTGAGATCGATTTCGTACCAGGTAGCGTTTGAAGGAACAATGCCTCGACGGCAACGCCTTCTACCACCAAACATTTCCTGACTCGCAAATAACCAAAAACAACAAATCACCACCATTGTTGAGGAGATCCTTTCAATGATCGCAAAAGCAAACTCGGATCAAAACCAATTGATGGGAAGACTACACGCTGGCAACTTTGCAGTGAATTTCAACAAAAAGCCATTCGTTGTAAATCACAATCTGACCGAACACCCGCTATTCGATCTGCAGTGCTTGATTGAGCTATCCAAGGCTTTGCCAAAGTCCAGCGTCGAATACAACTCGGGCGACCTAGCGGTTTCACAAGACCCATCCAAGACACCCATGAATGGCTTGTCACCCGAAGAGACCATTGCCCGCATTCAAGAATGCAAAAGCTGGTTGGTATTGAAAAACGTTGAACAGCACCCGATGTACAAAGAGCTACTGGACGGGTGCTTAGACGAAATCCAACAGGTCACCGAACGAGTCTCTCCTGGGATGATTCGTCGCGAAGGCCACATCTTCGTTTCCTCGCCCGGCAGCGTGACGCCCTATCACATCGACTCGGAAAGTAATTTCTTGTTGCAAATCCGTGGTCAAAAACAAGTGCACATGTACGACCCGATGGATCGCGAAGTGATCAAGGAAGAGGACATCGAGAACTTCTTTGCCGGTGCTCACCGAAATCTGACTTTCAACGATTCCATTCATGGTCGCGGTTACTGGTTCAACCTAAAACCAGGTCAAACTCTGCACTTCCCAGTCGTCGCGCCGCATTGGGTCGAAAACGGCAGCGAAGTTTCAGTCTCCTTCAGCATCACATTCCAAACCGACAAGTCGATGGATCGACAAACTTTGCATCGCTTTAATCGACGTTTACGTAAAGCCGGAATCACACCCAGTCCTGTGGGTCTGAACCCACGCAGTGACGCACGCAAGTCCTTATTCCTGAACACCATTCGCAAGGCTAAATCCATCGTGCCATTTGCGTAGACCTTGATCTCCTTTGTTGAGATCATGTCCTCCCGCGAGGTCACCCGAACTTTCAGAATTCGGTTGGCCTCATTTTTTTTGACTCGACTTTACCGGGGCGCAAAAAAACAGGCACCAAATTTGGCACCCGTTGATGATTCGTTCTCGATGCTCGCCGTCAAGCGATTACATTTTTGGCGATCCATGATTTCGGAACAACATTTCTTCGGCCTTTTCCTTGTAGCGGAGATCGCCGGTTGCCGTTAGAGCTCGCTGATAGGTCACGCTCAAGGCCGCAATATTGAACTGATCATTTGGTTCCAACTCCAACGCCTTCTCGCCATGGGCGCAGGACTTTTCGTAGTCTTTGACGTAGTGGTAAAGCACAGACAGACCAAGATGAGCTCGCACAAACTTGGGGTCTTTCTCCAGCAGTTCGTTCAGCGTCGCAATGGCCTCGTCGTACTTGCCGTCAGCACGCAAAGCATCCGCTTGCTTTTCCAATTCAAGGATTTCAGACATCAATAAAGTTTCCTGTTTAGGGTCTTTGGCATTTTGAGTTAACCGGCAGACGGTACACCGATTAACTGATCGTAACCACCACTCGGCCAGAATCCAACAAGCCAACCAATAGTCGAGTCAATCGAGGCACGACAGTTTGGTGAAACGGCCGAATCGTTAGATTCTGGCGAAAAAATCGCCCGCATCCAAGCCGCCTGATTCAGGCGAAATAAATACACGGGCGTTTCGTTTTCAATTCGGCAACAGTAAAGCCCATTTGCAAGGGGCTTCCTGTTGACCGGTGACCTAAGTCTTGTTGTTTCTAAGAGCGGCCTGGGCGGCTGCTAATCTAGCGATCGGCACTCGGAACGGTGAACAACTAACGTAGTCCAATCCGGCACGGTGACAGAAATCGATCGATTCTGGATCTCCGCCGTGTTCGCCACAAATCCCAACTTTTAACTTTGGTTTTGTCTTACGCCCACCCTGCACACCTGCCTCAACCAATTGTCCGACGCCACTTTGGTCGATCGACACGAAGGGGTCGACGGGCAGAACACCTTTTTCAAGGTAATCAGGTAGGAAGCTGGAGATATCGTCACGGCTGAAACCGAACGCCATTTGCGTCAAGTCGTTA
This sequence comes from uncultured Pirellulaceae bacterium, assembly GCA_964543985.1. Lineage (GTDB taxonomy): Bacteria > Planctomycetota > Planctomycetia > Pirellulales > Pirellulaceae > CAJQPP01. The sequence continues at coordinate 35,021 of CAZJBW010000008.1, forward strand.
GTACCGAAACTAAAGAAGTCGGCGTGATGAGCGACCGCATCTGCTGTTAACGCTGCCCGCGGGATTTCGATCATCGTACCAATAATCAAATTCAACTTGCCCGAGAATTTCTTGGCCTTCTTGACGTTGGCAATCACTTCCTCGGTTAGTTCCCGCAAGATCGCCAGTTCTTTTTCAGTACCGATCAGCGGGATCATGATTTCAACTTTGGCGTCGATCTTCTTCGCCTTGCACTTGATTGCTGCCTCAGTAATCGCCGTGACCTGCATTTCCAAGATCTCTGGATACGAGATACTCAGGCGGCAACCACGGTGCCCCAACATCGGGTTGAACTCGTGCAACTGAGTGACACGTCGTTTGATTTGGGACAGCGGCACACCAAGTTGCTTGGCAATCGCCGTTTGCGCGTTGACTTCGTGAGGCAAAAATTCGTGCAACGGTGGATCCAACAAACGAACGGTGACAGGCAAGCCCTGCATGGCCTTAAAGATCCCTTCGAAGTCTTTTCGTTGAATCGGTAAGAGCTTTTTGAGTGCTTTGCGACGATTCGGTTCGTCCTCTGCCAGAATCATTTCACGCATAGCGGAGATACGATCCTCTTCAAAGAACATATGTTCGGTACGACAAAGCCCGATCCCTTCCGCGCCAAAACCGCGAGCTTTTTTGGCGTCGGCCGGCGTGTCGGCATTCGTACGAATATTCATCGTGCGATACTTATCGGCCCACTTCATAACCGTCGAGAAGTTACCCGACATCTTTGGTTGCACCGTTTTCAGTTCGCCCAAGATCACTTCACCGGTTGATCCGTCAATCGACAGGACGTCTTTGTGCGTCAACGTCTTGCCATTGATTTTGATCTTACGTGCCTTTTCGTTGATCTCGATCTCGCCAGCGCCGGCCACGCAACAGCGTCCCCACCCTCTAGCGACCACCGCAGCATGACTGGTCATACCACCGGTGCTGGTCAAAATCCCAGCGGCACAGTGCATTCCGTCGATATCTTCGGGGCTGGTTTCTGTGCGTACCAGCAAAACTTTTTCTCCGTCGTTGGTTCGCTTGACTGCTTCTTGAGCAGTAAAAGCAAGTTTCCCGAACGCGGCGCCCGGCGAGGCTGGCAGCCCCTTGGTTAGAACGTTGGCTGACTTGCGAGCTGCCGGGTCGAATCCAGGCAGTAATAATTGAGTCAAATCGCCAGCAGGAATCCGCATCACCGCTTCCTTCTCGGTGATCAGTTTCTCCTTAACCATTTCACATGCGATGCGAACCGCAGCAGCACCCGTTCTTTTTCCAGTGCGAGTCTGCAGCATAAACAGCTCACCGTTTTCAATGGTGAACTCGATGTCCTGCATATCGCCGTAGTGATTTTCCAGGATGGTTTTAATGGACAGCAGTTCTTTATGAACTTTCTTGTTCCACTTGGGCATTTCGCTGACCGGCTGTGGCGTGCGAATTCCCGCGACCACATCTTCACCCTGCGCGTTTATCAGGAACTCGCCATAAAACTTGTTTTCGCCGGTGGACGGGTTGCGAGTGAAGGCGACGCCTGTGCCAGAATCGTCACCCATGTTTCCATAGGCCATTGATTGCACATTGACTGCGGTTCCTAGCAGACCGACGATCCCTTCCAACTGTCGGTACTTGATGGCGCGAGTCGTATTCCAGCTCTTGAAGACCGCCTCGATGGCCAGTTCCAATTGCTTCATCGGGTCTTGAGGGAAGGCTTTACCGGAATGCTTCTTGAAGACGGTCTTGTAGGCATTGCAAAGTGCCTCCATCCCTTCCACAGGTACATCGTTGTCGTTGGAAACTTTGTAGCGTTTCTTAATCTTTTCGAACTCAAACTCGAAAATGTGATGACTGACGTCCATCACTACGTTTCCGTACATATTGATCAACCGGCGATAGGCGTCGAACGCAAAGCGGCGATTCCCCGTGGCGACCGCCAATCCTTCCACAGATTGGTCATTCAATCCCAGATTCAGAACAGTATCCATCATGCCAGGCATCGAGACTGCGGCACCCGACCGCACAGAAACCAGTAACGGATTTTTCGAATCACCAAACTTCTTGCCGAGTTCCTTCTGTAGGGCGGCGATATTTTTATGAACCAGCGGCAACAAACCGCTCGGCAATTTTCGTTTGGCTTCGTAGTAGGCCGAGCAGACTTCCGTGGTGATTGTAAATCCAGGAGGAACTGGTAAACCGATGCTGGTCATTTCAGCCAAGTTCGCACCCTTGCCTCCCAAGACATCTTTGCCGACACCACGACCATCTGTTTTGGTTTTGCCAAAATAGTAGATCATCTTGTTGGCTTTTTTGACTTTTTTTGCCGAACCATTTTTGCTGGGTCGCTTGGTTTTCGATCGTGCCATTGTCGCTTGAGCCATTATTTGAATTCCTGTAGCGGGCCATATCTTCGTTTTGATCACTGATTAATCAGCAGACAGATTTTAACGCCTGCTTAAGGATCAAACGAGTGGAAACGATCTGGCTATTGGCAGTTCCGACACCCCAAAGCGGAATTAAGGGCCAAGGATCTTTGACCCGCAAATTTTTTGCAAAACAGCGGCCAATGATCTTCAAGCACGACCTTGGATTGACGGCTTCCATCGCAAACATTGTCCCCGTCATACCTGGGAAACGCGGGAAGATTCAGTTCTTGCTAACCAACACTTACGTCGGGCTGGACGCCGACTCGCGCATCAGCTAACGGGATCTCACACTGTTGCTCTAAAAAGATAGGGCCGCATTCATAAAACCGCGGCCACAATGAAGGGGTTTAATTATTCCGATTGATTTCCATCGAATCGATCAGCGTCCTTGGGTTGACAGGTTTCATGTGCCAACTGTCAACAATGTCGTCGCCGAGATCGCATTCGTTTTCCGAGCAACCGCTGACAACATAAACTCGGATGCCAGACAGTCGAGACGAGTCTCGAATCTGACGAACGACCGAAGCACCGTCGCCACGCGGCATCCGCATGTCAACTAATACAAAGGCAGGTGGATCGTTTTGATTCAAGAAATCAATCGCTTCGACTCCGTCATTGGCGGTGATGACTTGGTAGCCGTGCATTCGCAGAATGCCCGCTAACATTTCACGTTCGTTTTCTTGATCTTCCACAAGCAGAACGGAGGTCGACTGGCTATCATTGACTTGATCGTCAGCGGCAGGGCTACTTTCGCGGGAAGTCGTTAGTAGTTGAACCAGCTTATCAAACGCAGCCTCGACATCCGTGACTTCGCCAGCTTCGATATCTTCTCTTAAGACATGCAAAGCGATACTGAGTGTATTCAGCTTGTTGCGAGTATCGTGGCAAACATCGGACGGTAGATTCTTAATGGATTCCTCGAGGACGTCTTGCAACACATCCCCGTCAAAAGGCTCAGCATTGTCCTTCAGTTCGTCACGCAAAATGCGAATCTGCGATGGAGCCTCAAAACCCAACTTGACTGATGTTTCTGAACATCGCATCACTTTGATGGTGACATTTAGTCCGGGAAGAACCACCTTCTGGTCTTTCTTACGACTGAGCACGAGCATAACGAACATCCTGTAAAAAGGATAAGAAGAACCAACATCATGCTGGTCAAGCGAACGCGTCGATGCATTCTTTGGGCGCCTAGCTCGCTACTCCGTTGCAAGCCCTGTTTGTTAACAATAGAACACAACGAATTTTCAACGTCAACCTCAGCCGTTAGGATTCGCCCGTACTGAACGTTTAGCCTGGTTTTCAATCAACCGTTTCAATTCTTCAAACTTAAGCGGCTTCACAAGGTGGTGATCAAAACCGGATTTGGTAACCATTTCTTGTTCCACTTTCTGCCCGAAACCGGTTAGAGCGATCAACGTTGTATTATTCCACTTCGGATTGCTGCGAATTGTGTTGGCGACTTCGTAGCCGTTCATTTCGGGTAGCCCGATATCCATCACTGCAATATCCGGCTGGAACTTTTCGAACTTACTGACGGCCTGTTTTCCGTCCTCGGCAGTTTCGACTTCGAACCCTCGTCGTCGCAAGGACTTTGCCAACATGTTCAACGCATCCAAATTGTCTTCCACCAATAGAATCTTCGTATCTTGCACACCGTCGTTCGATCCAGGTAAGTGCTCATCAAAGGACTCGCCGTTTCGGACCAGTGACATTTGAGTCAATGGCATAAGAATCTGGAAGGTGCTGCCCTTTCCGGTACCTTCACTGGTGACCGTAATGCGGCCTTGGTGAGCCTCAACGATGGATCGCGCCAACGACAATCCAACTCCCATACCGCCAACGGTGCGGTCCAAGGAATCCTCCGATTGCACGAACAACTCAAAAATGGAATCGACCATTTCCGACGGAATACCAATCCCGTGATCGGAAATAGTGATAACAGCGTTGTTGCCTACCGTGCCGATCGAAAACTTAATCTCGGCGCCTGGATCAGAAAATTTGGTGGCATTGATGATCAAATTGGTCTGAGCTTGAATCAGCCGCGCGGGGTCTCCCAGCACGCTGATCGGCCCTTCGGCAATCGAGGAAGAAAGCAGTTGGTTTTTAGCGTGAACTTCAAAATTCGTTGCTTCAATCACGGCCCTCGCCAACTCGCACAAGTCCACCACCTCTTTCCGAAATTCAATCCGCCCACGTCCAAAGCGCGCCACGTCCAACAGGTCATCCAGTAGACGAGCCATGTGACGTGATTGACGACGGATGATTTTCAATTCGTCCGGCAGGTCCGTTTTGGCATCTTGCGATTCAAATTCAAAACTGGTCACCGCGTTCAGAACGGCGCCCATCGGATTCCTTAGTTCGTGTGACAACATGGACAAGAAATTGTCTCGCAGACGGATCCCTTCGGTCGCCATCAACTCGGCTTTTTTACGCTCCTGAATATCTGCTACGGAACCGGTCATCCGAACGGCTTTCCCATTTTCGTCGTGGTCGACAATCGCGCGATGGCAATACCAACGATAATCGCCCGACTTATGCTTCATGCGGTATTCAAAGTTTTGATGGAGTTCGACAAAGCAGCGATCTTGTCCCGGTAATGTTGTGGCCAGAATCTTCGCGCGGTCCTCGGGGTGTATCAGCTCCATCCATTCAGCATGCGATGGTTGGAATTCGTCGGGTTCGTAGCCCAACAATTGGTAACTAGTAGCCGACCACCACATTTTTTGCTCGGTAAGATCGGGCCAGTCCCATGTTCCGTCTCGGTTGGCCAAAACGGCCCGTTCAAACCGTTCGCGTTCTACATCAACGGCAGTCTGCGCTGCGACCAACGAAGAAATATCCACAAGTGTGACAACCACACCATAGATTTGGTCGCTTGCGCGATAAGGAAGCACTCGCATTAAAAACTGATGACCTTGGTTATCCTCAACATGTTCTTCCCACAGTTCACCCGTTTTCAGAACGCTCTCAGCTTTTTCGCTAAGCCCTTTGCAATCAATACTGTTTACGAAGGCATCGATTCGACGTCCGACATCATGCGGCACCAAATGAAACACTTCAGCAATCTTCGGTGTGAACTTGCGAATACAAAGGTTCTCGTCCAAAAACAGAGTGTGAACTTCGGTGCTGGTCAATAGATTTTCAAAGTCATTTGTCAGTTCAGTCAGTTCAGTAATTTTCCGCTGATATTCTGAATTAACTGTGAACAGTTCTTCGTTGACGCTGTGCAATTCCTCATTCGTGGATTGCAGTTCTTCATTTGAGGCGATCAGTTCTTCATTGGTCGCTTGCAATTCTTCGTTACTGGTTTCCATCTCTTCGATGGAAGCTTGTAAGTTCTCTTTGGTATGCCGAAGTTCTTGTTCCAAGTTGCCAAGTCGATTTCTTGAGATCTCGTCCAGTTCCAGTTTTTGCGAGGGATCGATTGCCAAACCGGCTCGCTGCCCTGCCTCGGACAGCTTCTCAAACGAAATGACATACTTACTACTCTTAAGCCCTGGCTGCATGGGAGTGATGACCAATTTGACCAGTTCCTTCTGTTCGCCACTTCTCACTTCCAAGCTTTCGTAACCCACGGGCTCGCCACTCTTAATGCAACGCTGAATGGCGCCAGCAAGAGCCAGCTTCAAACCCTCGTCGACCATTTCCAGAAGGTTGGACGAAAGCTGACCGTCCCCAACCAACAGGTACTTACCTGCACCGCCGAAAACATGTTGCACATTACGGTATTCATCAATAACGATTGCCGGGGGCATGAAATGACCAAGCAATTCTTCGAACGTCGACATCCTTTCTACTCCGGTTGGCATCCTGACGAATTCCTGGCTCGAGCGAAAAACTTTCGACAAGGGAGCCCGAGGCGCCAAACCACTATGCAATGCTGGACTGGTACGAATATCACGATGCTTGCGAAAGATTCGATTCCTTTCATGAATGGTTTCGAATTCGTCCGCCAAATCCCCGGGACTCTCGCTGGACCCCAGCATCAGGGTGCCGCCAGTCCTTAGCCCAAAATGAAACAATGACAGCACCTTTTGTTGCATCGTTGGCATTAAGTAAATCAAAAAGTTACGACAGGTGATCAAGCTGAGCCTGGTAAAGGGCGGGTCTTTAATCAAATTCTGCGGTGCAAACACAACCATCTGCCTGATCTCAGGCGAAATTTGAAAACCGTCGTCGGTCTTGGTGAAGTATCGCTCGCGTCGTTCCGTCGTCATTTCCTTCAAACTGGCTACCGGGTAGAGACCCGTATTGGCGTGACGAATCGATTCTTTGTGTAAGTCGGTCGCAAAAATCTTTACATCCGCTTCCAGTCCAAGTTCCCTCAGGCACTCGTCAACCAAAATTGCCACGGTATAAGCCTCTTCACCCGTGGCGCATGCCGCAACCCACGCACGAAACTCGGCCTGGTTCTTTTCCGCCGAAAGCATGGACAGAATCTCGGCCCGCAGGGTATCAAAAGCACCAGCATCACGAAAGAATCCGGTGACGCCAATCAACAGGTCGCGATACAACTGGTCCAGTTCTCTGCTGTCGTTCTCCAAGCGATTTGCGTACTGGATCATGTCGTCAATGGATTCGTCCATGTCGATCCGTCGCTTGACTCGCCGCCCAATCGTGGTGGGCTTGTAATGGCTAAAGTCGATATGATGGCGTCGTTGCAACAACTGGAAAACTTGCTCGATACCCGATTTGACGACCAACACACTTTCACGCCGAAATGTTTCTCGATCGCGATGCTCTGAGTACTCGGCTAATACATCGGGTATCTGCCCCGGTTCAACGATCGCATCCACCAGTTGAGTTTGGATCGCACTGCCCGGCATCCCGTCAAACTTGGCACTGTCGGGTGACTGAACAACGACCAACCCACCAGCGTCATGAATCGCCTGTATCCCACGAGACCCGTCACTGCCCGTTCCCGATAGAATCACGGCAACTGCACGCGAACCTGCGTCGTTGGCCAGCGAGCGAAAAAAATGGTCGATAGGCAATGATAATGATTGAGTGTTGTCTCGCTCCGTCAACAACAACCGACCTTCAACAACAATCATGTCTTGGTTCGGCGGAATCAAGTACACCGAATTGGCCGCGACCAACATTCCATCTTCAACTCGGTGAATCGCCAATGCTGTGTACCTGGCCAACAACTGGTCCATCAGGCTTTTGAAGTCTGGTGAAAGATGCTGAACAATTACAAACGCCATGCCGCATACGTCGGGCATTGCGTTGAACATCTGCTCCAGCGATTCCAAACCGCCAGCCGACGCACCTACACCTACGACAATCATGTCTTCGTTAGTCAATGCAATTCCTTTAACAATCCGCTATCTGAGCGAACCATATCCTCAAGCACCTTTACGGGCCGCACCATTCCTACCGCTACCCACCGTTTGTTTAAATATACTGAGGTTTAGAACGATTGAGGACTACGTAAATGCCACTTTCTTTTGCCCGACCAGCAACCTGGTCGTTTATTTCCCGTTTTTCGCAACTCCAACAAGAATGTTGAGCCCGCAACAAGTAAGTTTCCTACTATTCTGGCCCGCAGAATTAGCTGCCTTGGCCTGGGCCAACCGGCAAGCTTGGGCCGACCAGCAACAATCGCAGATCGCAAACGTTGGTTCTGGTGGGATACCAGGGCAACGTGCAGCCGCGATCACTCCAAAACGTATGGCTGTCGTTTTGGCTAACGGCCGTTTTTGCAACCTCGGGTGGGCTGAATGAATTCTGTAGATCAGCGTGGTCGCAAATTGCCCCCGCTGTATTGGTAACTCCATCTTCTCCGTCCGTGCCGCCGGATAGAAAGCAAAACGATCGTGAGAGCAGCGAGTCCAGTTGGCCCAACTGCATAACCAATTGCAACAACAACTGTTGATTGCGGCCTCCACGCCCCCTGATCTCGGGCTCGACCAGTTTCAAAGTCGGTTCGCCGCCACTAATAATTCCAAATGGTCGACAGGGGTACTCGTTCAAAACTAGTTCCAGTTGTGCCAACAATCGCTCAACCGTTTCATCAACTGATTCTTCGGGCAGGCTTGCCAGCTCGATAACACGATACCCCAGCGATTCGACTTGCCGAGCAGCGGCCTGGACAACGGATTGGTTGTTGCCAATTAAACAAGGTGCGGGCTGAAACGAGTTCTGGGCCGCGTCGGATGCAGGCGCGAAAGTTCGTTGTGGCAGCTTTTGTTGAGCTCGCAAGAACTTCAAAATTCGCTCGGCAGCAGCGGTCGACTGGCCGAACTGTTCCGTCAATCGAATCGCCTGCGTAAACGGTTTGCATTCAACGATGGTCGGTCCAGAACTGATGGTGGACAGATCGGGGCCCATGACATCGGACAGCAGTAGCGTCACTTGTTGTTCCGCGTTGCAGCTGTCGGCCAAACCACCTGACTTCACGGCACTAAGGCACTTGCGAACGGTGTTGAGTTGTCGGATCGAGGCACCTTGTTGCTGCATGGACTGCGTAATGGTCAGCTTATCCTGCAACGTGACACCTGCGGCAGGTTCGCACAACATTGCCGAACCTCCGCCAGATATCAGCCACAGACACAAGTCGCCCGCACCCATTTTAGCCACCAAGCGTTTCATTCGACGAGTCTGTCGCACGGCTAACTCAGTGGGCAAATTGCAGCCAGGGTCTCGGACTTTCGAAAACGTTATCCGAAGATCTGGCAGACTTTGCCCTTCCATCCCGTTAATCTGTCCGCACAACTCGACGTCTAAGCCTGGCTTCTGTAATCCCAACACGGACAACAGTCCTTCGGTCATAGCAGCAGCCGCTTTTCCTGCACCGGCAATACAAATCCGCTGGACGCCATCCAATCTAATTTGCTGTTGATGCCCTGTCGTGGATCGCAGATGCAATGCGTGTTCGTCGACCGTCACTGCGTTTCGAATTAGTTTGTCAGCCGCGACTTCTTGAATCGCTTGATCCCAAACCTGCAAAGCGTGCCGTTTAATTTCAGAATGCCGAGCGGTTCCTGAGTTAGGCGTCGTCATCGGCGGATCGGCGTTTGCGAACTTCCAGGACGTTGCCACGATCGTTGTATGTGACCTCGTCCATGTAGTGTTTCATTAACAGCAACCCTCGCCCCGAACCCAGTTCGAGATTCTCGTCAGCGGTGCAATCTGGGACAGCGTTGGGATCAAACCCTTCGCCTTCGTCGGTCACCTTAAGATAAAATTTTTCCAGAGTGGTTTCGACTTGCACGTGGACCTTTTTAGCGGGGTCACGTTTATTGCCGTGCTTGATAGCATTGATAATGGCTTCTTCCAACGCCATATGGATACCGAAAACCTCGCTATCGGGCCAGCCAATCCTTTGCATATTTTCCACGATCATCATGACGAGTTTGTTTCCCAGGTTGGTATCGCTGGGAATATGGTCGTCGTAATTCCAGAATGCCTGATTGGACATGGAAGACGTCATACGCAAATTGAGATCGACAGTAGAAAAGCAAGCCTAGTTTTGAAAAGCCGTCAACGCATCTTCTTCGTTGACGCGAATATCAAAGACAGAATGTAACTGAGTAATGTTAAACACTTCCTCAACTTCCGGACGCAAATTCGAAAGCTTCAAGTTACCTCCGTTACTAGTTAGTCTTCGTTCCAGAACAATCAACTTGTTGATCGCCGAACTGCTCAAGAACCGGACGTTGTCCATGTTGATCAGTACGCGACTTGATGGTGAAGCCAGAGTCATCAATTCCTCGCCCAAAGCCGCGATTCTCTCGGCGTCTGTGACCTTGTTGTCGATGAGTTTAACGACAGAGATGTCGTCTTTGTTCAGCAGTTCAATACACTTAAATTCCGACATCGATGTCAGCTCGCCTTTCCAGCAACTACGCGGTCCCCCGCAGGAACAGTCGTCCTATTCGCAGAGTTGCGGATCGCACGACAACGGATTTCGTCAAACTTTATGATAAGCGGCTATTGTGGACTGTCAAATCCATCCGCCTAGTTACTGCAAAAGAGCCGTTAATCGCTTCGTAATTTACCAAGTCGGCAGGGTTTGAATCATTCTTCCGCCGGTTCGGAAGACATTCGATCGGGTGAATAGGACTGAGGGCCAACCTTCGGGTGATTATTTTTAAGACGCTGCCACAGTTCTTGATAGCCAACAGATGTCAAATCGGGCTGCCCCACTTCATTCAACTGCACCCCTGACAAAAGGGAACACAAGTCGTTCAAAATGGCCAAGTCAGATTCTTCCGAAGGCAATGCAAATTGCGCCAACAATCCGCTTCGACCCAACAATATTAGTTTATTGCAATCCGGATTCAACCGAGCGTGTGCAATCGGTTCCGACAAACAATAAACGGGTCCCAGTGCAGTGGCTGATTCGTAGTCCCACAACTGAACTACTTCGTGCTTCCTACATTGGTTAGGTGTTTTCGTCCCCTGCTGTGTCGCCATCGAAACGACCCAATTGCCCTGCTTCTCAAAATTCAAAGACGAAATGTATTCACCATTGGTTTGAAATGAACGTTGCATCTGTAACTGTTCGTTCAAAAACCAAACTCGTCCCCCAGAAAACCCAACGCACAAACTACCATCCGGATGATACCGCAGGGCGATGGGTGTGAACTCAAAATCCATTGAACGAATGGCCGGTTGGTCTTTAACAAAACCCCAAAGTGCCACCTCGTTTATCGAATCACTTGACGTTGCCAAAAGGTTTTCGTTAGGCGAAAAGTCAATCGCCTGCCCATTGCCCTGCTTTTGATTTAGTTCGCCTGTTTCGCTCTGAAACGAATCCGCATTCCAAACTTCGAACGATTGGTCGTTACAGATGGTGGCCAAAAAATTACCTGACGGATGAATATGTGTTTTCCTGACTAGATTATCCAGCAACATAGCAGGGCTACGTTGTCCCGTTTCCACATCCCAAATGAACATCGAAATTTGGTCTGGAAAATCGAAGAACTCCGCTTGCCCCCTTCGAATCAACGTTTTTGTATTGACTGCCAGTAACCGCTTGTCGTCAGGAAAAAACTTGGCCTTCGTCAGTCCATCCGTCACTGTGATGGTTTGATGCACCTGCTGACCGAGCCGAACATCAATAAAGAAACCTTCGTTTTTACAAGCGGCCAACAACAAACGCCCATCATTGGAAAAAACCACTTCTCGGATTGAATCTGGCAACTCGATTTGATGTTGTGGATTCGGATCATCGATCCGACCAATGTTCAAGACTTCTCGATTGCCTGGGTCTACCCACGCCAAAAACTGTGTGTCCTGAGAAATTGCTGAAACAACTCTCTGCCCAACTTCGCTTTCGTCAACCAACAGACGACGTGGCGGTATTTCGGACAAGCAATCCCATACAGTCGCCGTTCCATTGCGCGCGGCGATCATTAGGTAGCGGCCTCGTTCGCTTAACACCGCGTAGGAAACGGTCGAGCGAATAGGGATCGGAGGAATCGTGGTGGCATTTGTCTGCAGATCCCACAACCAAACTCGATTTTTCGAATCCGAGGCCACTAGCCGCTTTCCATCCGCAGACCATCCCCAAACGGTCGTCATTGCTTCGTCTAGTTGGGCGACCAGCGAAGGCTGGCTCGATCCCGCATCCCAGGACAACACTTGATTGTCTTGGGCAAGACAAATCCATCCAGAATCGTCAGACCGAACCTGATAGATTTCCCCAGAATAATCATGTTTGGCGGCTAATGTTAGATCGCCCAAGTTCCAAATTAGAATACTGGTTTCGCCCCTTCCCTGTTCCATTCCAAACAATTGATTCTGCGACGAATTGATCGTCAAATTCAATAATTTCGTAGCTTTATCGTGTCGATACGTCGCAAACGGTTGAGCAGGTTCGTTTAGATTCCAAGCCTTAAGCGATGGTGTGTCCAACAAAGCAAATTGAAGGGTCACAAAACGGCCGGTGTCCGGCAGTAGAATAATTTTTTTCACTTGCAGATCGTGTTGAAACACCAAGTCTGGTTGACCTTCATTGAAAGCCCAAGCTCGCGCGGTCATATCGTCACTGCACGACAACAGATACTTGCTTTCCGAATCAAAGACGATTTGATTGATAAAATTCTCGTGGCGAGTACTGCGGCCAATTTCCTGGCCAGACTGTAGATCCCAAACAATGATTGAGCGGTCACTACTGGCAACTGCCAAGTACCGATCATTGGGACTAATCGCCATTCTTAGAACCGCTTGCGAGTGCCGATAGTCGACAAGCTTGCGATCTTGAGCAATATCCCAGGCCACCACACGATGATCTCTAAAGATGGACACGGCCATACGTTGGTCGTTGCTAAAACTGACCATCGTGGCTGCTGTTTCTGATGTCTGTAGCGAGACTAAATTTGGGCAAACCGCCAATATCGTGCCAAGTCGCTGACGATTTTTTGCCAGTTGTTTTGGAAAGTGTTTCGCTAACATCTGATTGCTGGATGCAAACTTTGCCAGACTCGCCAACGGATCCGAGTCATCCAACAACAATTTGCCAGCCCGTTGAAATTCTTCGACAACCGACTCGGCAGTTTCAAATTCTCGTTGTTCTGCGGTGACTCGAATTTGGTATTCTCGCAGGCTCCACACGGTGGCTCCGACGGCCGTCACCACTAACAGCAAAGTGACCAGCCCTGCCAAGGTAGCGATCGTTGGATGACGCCGGCACCAGCGCACGGACTTTTCCAATCCACTGATCGGACGCGCTGAAATCGGTTCTCTACGAACAGCACGTCGCAAGTCTTCCGCCAAGTCCTGGCAAGTTTGATATCGTTTACCAACATCTTTTTCCATCGCTTTCAAGGCAATGGTCTCCAGATCTTTGGGTATCCGCTCGTTCAAAGTCCGCGGTGCACGTGGATCGCTGTATTGGATTTGGTGCAACATTAACCTTTTGCTGCCACGAAATGGCAACTCGCCAGTCAACATCCGGTAAAAGACAACACCTAGCGAGTAGATATCTGATCGCCTATCAACCTGCGAGTTTTGACCTCGCACTTGTTCAGGCGACATATAAGATGGCGTACCAATAATTTGCCCGTCCAGCGTCAACGTATACTCGGCGCCTTCTTCCAATTTCGCCAAACCAAAGTCAGTAACGAATGGTTCAAGTTCATGATCCAACAGAATGTTGCTAGGTTTTAAATCTCGGTGGACAATCTTTTGCTGATGAGCGTAGTGCACGGCGTCAGCAACCTTTGCCATAAATTCGGCTGATTCGAATGCATCCATTCCGTGATCGTTTATCAGATCGCTTAGCGTCAAACCATCGATGTATTCGCTAACAATGTAGGGAGTTTCTATGTCGTGCCCGATTTCGTGAATTGCCACGATATGAGGGTGCCGCAATCGAGCGACATGACGGGCCTCGCGTAAAAATCGCTGTTTGTCTTCAGGGCTATGAAAGCTCCCTTCTCGCGGCAATTTAATGGCGACCTGTCGATCCAACTCGGTATCAAACGCCCGATAAACAATCCCAAATCCTCCGCTGCCGATTACTTCGCGAAGTGAAAATCGGCCCAGTGAATCCAGTTGCAAACTGAAGGAGGAATGATCCAGTGCTCGTACGGACGAAAGTTGGACCGAACTGCCGCAGTTCCGGCAAGTGACCTCTTGCTCCTGAACACGATCGATGTCGTTGTCTACCAACTTGATGCCGACTCCGCAGTGTGGGCAGGGCAGTCGATGGAGGACGCCACGCGTGACACCCACTGCGCGATCGCCAGGTGTCCTGGCAGTCAAACGACCGGCCGCCGATCCAATCGAGTCTTCCTCCTCGGCACTCTCGACCATATCGAACAAACGCCGCAAAGTCTCTAACCGGTTTTGCAACTGAGGCTGCAAGTCTGAGTGACTTTGATTGATGGCTGCCAAATCCGGTTGCTCACCGCGCTGCATCTCCTCCAAAACTGACTCGACAATCAAATCAATTCGTTCGCTGGGCGAGTTGGAAGACTCTGAAGGACTCATGATTCACCAAGCTTTTCAAGTCCTGTAAGTTGAATGGTGACAACGTCACCACTCGCTTCTGTGAATTTGAACAACGCAATTTCACAACGACCGGAATCGTCAATCAAAATTGCTTAGTTAAATAAGTTCTATTCCATTGCATGGATTCGCTCCACCAACACACGTAAAGGTATCCGACGCTTCGCAAACCCACCATCCGCTGTCAGGGCAAAAACAACCCTGCATAAAATCTTCTTCGTCACGAGCGGGAATGTTCCAGATCCTAATCGCATCCAGGGTATCATCAGCTGGAAAGGGAAGCGAAGGTCCAGCTGAAAGACAACAAGGAATCGTGAGACCTCCCAGTCCAACCTGTAAATAAACAATGATTCCGCTTCCTATTTCTGATTCTACGAAGCCCTGATCAGCGTCCGTTTGGTCGACCCACTGGTCGTAATCTGCGTCTCCAGTTCGCTTAAACGCAAACTGAACTGAATAGCCATCCGCTGACAACCCGGGCTTGTAGGCAATACGCAAGTTCGATGTCGAGGTGTGCTGAAGTTTTAGATATGTTTTGTTCACGTCCGGTTCTCTTTCACTCTAACGTTGAGGTGGGGACCGAAACCGGACTAGTCCATCAAGTTCCCAAGTCGTTCGAGTAACCTGTGTAGACGCCGGCGGACGGTCGAGTAATCGCGTTGCAATAACTGAGCTGCTTCTTTAATAGGCAATCCATCTTGCATCACGATCGTGAAAATTTGACGATCCATGCTGTCAGGAAGTTCGGCGACCAGTTCTTCTAACTTGCCAAGCGATTCGTTTCTGGCAACGATCGAACTGGGGGTGCTATCTTGACCCGGATACCATTCGACCTGCTGACCATTGGCCATCGGTAGATCAGGTTGTCGGCACTTAGCATTGGCAATCTTCAGACGACTGAGGATTGCATTTCGCGCCGTTATACGTAGCCAGCTGTAAAACATGGCTGCCGTTTCCTGATCCGATGCACCACCCTCGAAACTCTGCAAGCCTTTCCAAATCTGCAACCACGCGTCTTGTAGTAAATCGCGCTGGCTGATCTCGGGACCCGCGGAAAATTTGCGGGACCAGCTATCAACGGCAGGGCGATACCTAACGAAAAGACGCTCCCATGCGTCTCGATCGCCAGCCTTCGCCGCCAGTATATCTTGGGTAAGTTGATCGCTTGACAACTCATTGCCTCAAACGACAGGTTGGAGTGCGCGCGGCAATAAAAATAAGAAAGTAGAGATTTATCCGCAGATTAATTTTAATAGCCCGATAGGGAAAGTAAATCATCTGCTGAATGGACTCGGCTTTAATTTGCGAAATCAACTTAAGCGAAACAAAGCCCCATTGATCGATTTCACCAAAGCAAACGCATTCACAACGAATCGCCCGCCAAAGCATCGCTGACGAACGATAATTGAGCGGCCCACAATAAAAGCTGAGCGGGCCGCAATAAGAAACGGTGCTTAACGCCGCAAAGCTGCCCCGTGCAGAAACAGCACAACGCCAAGAAACAAAGCCGGCCACATGATCCACTGTGGTGGTACGAACCGCTTTCGCAACAACCCGTCGGTTCCGGTAAAGTAGCCAGTGTTTGCAACTTGCCCAATCGCACCGCTATTAAACCCATTGGTCGTCGCGTTGAACCCACTCGATTCCACGCCGGGTGTCGAGAACGTCCCGTTTTGAAACAGGCCTCCATCATTTGCAGGTGCTGAAAACGAATTTCCGGTTCCACCTTGGCTGCGGTAGTATGGCCAACTTTGTCCCGGGTACGAATTCAACGAACCGCCATCGAATTGCGAACTTGCGTTATTGAAAGCTCCGTTCCCAGTATACCCGGCATTGCCGTTGTAGCCCGAATTGAACTGAGTGCCACTTTGCGGAGTTAGAAAGCTTTGTCCACCGTTGTTGTTGGCCTGCAGATTTGGCAGTGCAAATCGGGACTCGTTGTTCGAGTTAAAATGCTCGGCCATGAATTGCGACGCCGATGGTGTCAACAGATAGGACTTAACCAGGAACAACTGGGTGCCCAAAAAGATAAGCACTAGGCCGGCGGTCATGGATAAGGTTCGCGACATTGTTTGATCCCGAGTTCTTGCTGAACTTTGATTCTGACGAAGCTTTAGTTTGGGATCCATCCATGGAGGGCAACCGCATCAATGAGCCAGAAAACATCACTCTAGCGCATTCGGTCAACCATTTCGTCTACCTGACTACTGTCGAGTATCGATCCAAAGAACCACAAAAATTGACTCGTTGACAAGCTTTTACGGATATTGGGGTCCTGATTGATGCAACGGACACGCCCTGTAAATCATCGATTTTCGATTCGCCCGCCAGGGGTTAGAATTGGCTAACCTTCTGGCAGGGATCGACTTAAGTAAACGGACAGGCTGTTCATTGTTCTATCTAAATTTTCAAATCGCCTCGGTCGTTAGCGGATCGCTAACCCAACTTGATACACCATCCAGTGACTTGATCACTTGGACAGCGCTCAGCACGTGCACTGCCCTAATGGCATCCGCGTGGACCTGGCGACAAATTGTGTTTCAATCGTTCTTCAAATTATTTTTTCGCATGGTCTACCGGCTGAAGGTAGTGGGGATCGAGAACTGGCCTGAATCGGGCGGAGCGGTCGTCGTTGGCAATCACACCACTTGGATCGATGGCCAACTGCTACTGATTATTGCTCCGCGTCGTACGCGAGTCATCGCTTGGGCCGGCAACTTCACCAATCCACTTCGCCAGTGGGTCGCATGGGTCGCGCAGGTAATCTTAATTTCTGGAGGACCCAAGTCGATTGTCGCAGGTTTAAAACGCGCTAACCAAGCCGTCAAAGAGGGCGAGGTCGTGGGTATATTTCCCGAAGGCGGGATCTCGCGAACCGGACAAATCCAATCCTTTCGCCGTGGCGTCATGAAGATCATTCGTGGTACCGATGCCGTGATCATACCAATCTATATCGATCAAACATGGGGCACTCTGTTCAGTTTCGGAGGCAAAGGGTTTTTGCAGTGGCCTAGACTGCGTCGCAGTCCGATAACGATCACCATTGGGAAACCGATCCCCAAACCCGATTCGCTAAACACCATTCGTCAACTTCTAATGCACACAGGAGCAGAAGCTGTGTCCGACCGCCAACCGCCATTTGTAGCTCCCGTGCAAAATTTTGTCCGAGTCTGCAAGAAGCGAAAATTCAAATCCAAAATCGCCGACTCATCTGGGACTCAAGTCACGGGTGGCGCGGCGTTGATGCGGACACTCATCTTGCGGCGTTTGCTGAATGCTCATGTTTTGGAAAAAGACGAAAAACACGTGGGTGTCCTGATCCCGCCATCCTTTGGTGGGCTTGCCACCAACTTGGCGTTGGCTATGGATCGCCGAGTGGCCGTCAATTTGAACTACACGGTCTCAAACGAGATCATGAATAAATGCATCAAGTCGGCTGGTATCAAACATGTCCTGACCAGTCGAAAGGTGATGGAGAAGTTTGATTTCGAGTTCGATTGCGAAATCGTTTACTTGGACGACATAAGAGAGAAACTGAAGCTAAGCGACAAACTTGCAGGCGTCTTTGGTGCGTATCTGAGTCCGCGATCACTGTTGGAATACAGCCTAGGACTGAAGCAATGCCAAAAGGATGATGTCCTGACCATCATCTTTACCTCCGGTTCTACAGGCATTCCCAAAGGCGTAATGTTGACGAATGAAAACATCGCCACCAACGTGCAAGCGATGGACCAGGTGGTAAAGCTCTGCCCTTCCGACACACTGATTGGAATCCTGCCATTTTTCCACTCGTTCGGTTACACGGTCACGATGTGGGGCGTCTGTGCCGTCGACATCGGCGGTGTCTATCACTTCAATCCTTTAGATTCGATGCAAATCGGCAAGCTCAGCCAGAAACACAATGTCACCATTTTGCTGGCTACTCCCACCTTCCTACGAAGCTATTTGCGAAAATGCACCAAGGAGCACTTTCACAAGCTGGAAGTGGTGGTGGCCGGCGCTGAAAAGCTACCTGTGGAACTGAGCGAGGCTTTCGAGAAAAAGTTTGGTGTGCGACCCGTCGAAGGTTACGGAGCCACCGAGTTGTCGCCACTGGTTTCCGTCAACGTGCCACCAAGTCGACGCGGTGATAACTATATGGTGGATTGCAAAGAGGGTACGGTCGGACGGCCGATCCCAAACGTCGCCGTGCGTATCACCCACGTCGATACGGGCGAGGAACTAGACATCAATGAAGAGGGGACCCTGTGGATCAAAGGCCCCAACACCATGAAGGGCTATTTGAATCAGCCCGAAAAAACGGCCGAAGTCTTACAAGATGGTTGGTACAACACCGGTGATGTCGCCCGGCTGGACGAGGACGGCTTTATCAAGATCACCGGTCGCATCAGCCGCTTTTCCAAAATCGGTGGCGAGATGGTGCCTCACGTCATCATTGAAGATACACTGTCAGGTCTGTTGGACGAGGACGAGCAGGACGAATTACGTTTTGCCGTGACCGCGGTGCCTCACCCGAAAAAAGGCGAACAACTGGTTGTGCTACACACTCAGATTAAGAAGGCGCCCTCCGACTACTGCCAGAGTCTATCCGAATCCGGCCTACCCAACCTGTACATCCCATCTGCCAACATGTTCCACCAAGTGGAAGCGTTACCACTACTGGGAACAGGTAAACTGGATCTGCGAGCCATGAAGGATCTGGCCTTGGAATTGACCAAATAACTAACCACATAAAATTGGCACGTTGAATCGGAGTCACGCGGTAGTCCAAAAAACCAAAAGTTGCGTTCAAAAATTTGCCCACGTTGAAGAACCGTTCCAGCAATGTGTCCAATCGGGACAGCCAATGATTCTTAAATTACAGATTTTGCTTAACCGTATCACGTGTATTGGGGTCGTATTAGCGTTTGCGGTTACCAACGCTGACGGACTGAACGCACAACTGCAAGATCCGTTTCAACAGACGATCAATAGAGTTCTAGACCCAGCTCCCGAAAACCCTCTGTCCGCTCTGGACTTTCTGAAGTCCATGGCTAGTGGCAAGTACGACACCCAGCGCGTGGACCAACTGATCGAACAATTGGGATCGCCAATATACAAACAGCGTCAGCAGGCTCAAAGTGAATTGAACTCGATACCAATTCTGACTTTGGATCTTGAGTCGCTCACTAAAAACATCAAAAACCCAGAAACTCGCTTCCGGCTGTTGGCTATCAATCGCAGCCGCAAGCCCATCAATCGCCAACTGTTGGAGGCTGCATTAAAGAGCGTAAAAATTGGCAAACTGCGAGCGGCCGTTGTGCCTATCAAACAGATCGTCAAACGCGGCAGCTACCCGCGACTGCGAGTCGCATTTCGAGAAGCCTTCACAGCGTCCACTACCGTCGACGATTCCCAAATGTTACGGGAATTTCTACAGGACGAAAATCAATTTATACGTCGCTGGTCCGCCCTAGCGTTGCTTGAATTGCACGGCTCCGCAGCGACAGATTGGGTCGGCACGATGCTTGACGATCCCAATGACCAAACACGCATGATGATTGCAATCCGTCTGGTTGACCTGAACCATCGCCCGGCTGTCGACACCCTTGCGGCGCTATTAACTTCCGACGACCGCAACTTGCGTTTTCGCAGTTGGAGTGCGATCAAAATCTTGACGGGTCATAACCTTGGTAATTTGCCTTATGCTAACGACCAACAAACAAAATTGGTCGAAGCATGCCGGAATTGGCTGACCGCAAACAAAGACACGTTTGTGATGCAGATTCCGCTGTCTGAAAAAATGATTCAGTCCAGTCGTTTGCATGGCAACACGTTGGTCGGTGCAAACGGAAAGGACATCATCGAATACGACGCTGCCAAAAACAAAGTATTCCAGCTGGAACACTCGGGCATTCAAGGTGTCGACAAAACTGCCGAAGGTACTTACATCGTTCACTCGTACAACGGCAAATACCTTCGCGAGATCGACGCTGAAGGCAATGTCTTATGGGAAATCACCGACAAAGGTTTCAACAACGCCATCGTCACCCTTACCGGGTCTGTCCTAACCACCATCGGTAGCGAAAACCTAGTTCAAGAATACGACCGGACAACTCAGGAGGTCATTTGGGAAAAAACTCTTTCCGCCTGGACTAATTCGGCGACTCGTCTGGAAAATGGAAATACTTTAATTGCAGACCATTCGGGGGTCGTTGAATTGGACGCCGCCGGAGAACAAGTTTGGAAGTTCCCAACCGGCGACAATGGCACCTGCGTCGTCTGCCAACCTTTGAGTAACGGCAATGTGCTGATCGGCTGGACATCAGGCACGATCAAAGAGGTCGATCGTGATAAGCAAATCGTATGGAACAAGACGGGCTTGGGAAACATACACGACCTTTATCGAGACGAACTCGGAAACACCCTGGTTCTGTCCAGCGGATCGCTTACCGAGCTGTCTCCCACTGGCGAAGTGACTTGGACCATCGAATTGGAAGAATCCTTTGGCACCGTTCGGCGGTAACCCTTCTGCCATAATTCTTCTGCGGATAGGGGCAAAAACCAGAATCTTGGCCCAAGTTCAAGAAACGATAAAACTAGCGTTTTAACGCCTCTTTTATTGTTGACTATCTGCAAAGGTTCAATCAGTTTGGACGCACTCTATTTAATCGACATATGTGCACCCAGGATCCCCAAAAATGTCACTGGCTCCCCACCTAAAACCAGCATTTTTTTGTTGGCCAGCTATCGTCGCTTTTTGTCTGCTAAGTTTCAATCAAAACTTGTCTGCTCAAAGGGTCATCTTTCAGAACAATTTTGACGGCTTAACGGCCGGTCCATACACCGATGCGGACTTGGACCAAGACTTTGATGAACCAAACTTCAATAACGGTGTCACTGAAGGCCGCGTCTCGGTGGTTTCTGGTGCGGAAGCGTTTGGCGGCAACGGCAGTGCCTTAGCGGTGGTGTATCCGGCAAACGAATATGGGACCAGAGGCACGGGCGCTCAATGGCGATTGTCGTTCGACGAGTCCTTTGAAGAAGCCACGTTAAGTTACCGCGTCAGATTCGCACCAGGGTTTGACTTTGTACGAGGCGGCAAACTGCCGGGTCTTGCCGGCGGGACCGCGCCGACGGGCAGCACACAAGCCAACGGATTCAATGGATGGACTGGACGGATGATGTGGAGAACCGACTTCAACGGCGTCTCGGGTCAACCTCAACAACCCGTCACTGGCGGTATCACTTACACAAAGCACACCACATCTGGCTTCACGATGGACGGTCGCCAAGAAGATCGCACTCGCTGGACCGACGCCGACGGATCGAACACGGTGATGGTCGCCGATCGTTGGTTTCAAATCACTCAACGCATCAAAATGAACACGCCGGGTGAATTCGACGGCATCCAACAAATTTGGTTGGACGGCAACTTGGTGCTGAACGAGCAAAATTTGCGGTACCGCCTAACTGACCAATTTGCCATCGATCAAATGTACTTCAGCACATTTTATGGCGGTGGCGAAGATTGGCAGACCTCAAAAGATGAAGTCGCTTTCTTTGATGACTTTGTCATTACCGTGCCGACCGTCGAAACACCGAACGATGGGTCTCTGACCGTTCCAGGATCGTTTGCGACGATCGCCGCTGCCGTCAATGCCGCCTCGCCCGGCGACACTATCCAAGTATCTGGAACGGTAATTGAAAATGTTTTGCTTGAAAAAAGTGTATGCATTGAAGGCGATGAGACG
The DNA here is from genome assembly GCA_964543985.1 of uncultured Pirellulaceae bacterium. Lineage (GTDB taxonomy): Bacteria > Planctomycetota > Planctomycetia > Pirellulales > Pirellulaceae > CAJQPP01. Next base: position 57,150 of record CAZJBW010000008.1, read on the forward strand.
ACAGTCATTCGAGCCGCTAATTCAAACCTTCCCACCTTCACCATTGATGCAGACGACGTCATCATCAAAGGCCTGACCGTTGAGGGAGGTGAACAGGGCATCGTTTTAGAAGCGGGAAGCCAAGACGTCCTTTTGCAAGATTTGTTCGTGTCCGACGCGGATGACATCGGAATTCTAGTCCGCACTCGCTGCGACGGGTTTCAAGCCGACAATGTAGAAATCCGCGAAAATGGCTTCGATGGAATGCGGATTCAATTCAACGAGAACATCACGCTCAACAACTGTTTCTCGAATCGCAACGGCGGGTCCGGTTTTCGCTTGATCCAAACCAACTTGGCGACACTTACTTCCAATCGCACCTTCCTAAACGGATTGCATGGTTTCCGCATTCGTGGCAACGATGTAACGCTGGTGGACAACGACTCAATCCGCAACGACATTCGTGGATTCTCAATGGAGCCCGGCAACAACCTTATTTTAATAAATAACTTAGCCAGAGATAACGGCTCGCACGGGTTCAACTTCCAAAACGTGACTAACAGTCTTATCTTCGACAACCGTGCGAGGTTCAACCTGGGCAACGGCATCCGAGTTTGGGATAATTCGAACTTCAACTTGCTGGACGACAACAATTCGACTGGCAACTTGGGTCATGGAATCCTGCTGGGTTTATCGAACAACAACGAGATCGTCAACTCGTTCGTTTTCGAGAACTTAAATAGCGGACTGTTGCTGGCCTCTAGCACGTCATCAAATTTCGTCACCTCCAATATTTTCCGATCCAACGCGAACTTCGGTATTGGTGATTTTGGATCGAATAACGATACCGACGGAAACAGCCTTGAGGACAACGGGCGCTAAACCTGTTCTCGGTTAAACGAGTTCCGGTAACAAAACATGAAAGCGGTGCCTGCAAGTCGGGCACCGCTTTTTTTGGGTCCATCGCGTCAATCTGAATTCGTCGCGTTTTCGTTCTGTATTCACTCTATACTTACTGCTCCCGTTCCGTCATCAAAGGTAGCCAAGGTAGACGAATCGACATGAACGCAGAAGAACCAGAAGTCGTCTGGATCACCGTCGAAAAGCCAAGACGAGCGCTAGATGATCCAGGCGTGGAATCGCCCGGCGAACGATTGCGATTTCGCTACACCGAAAATGCGCAGCTAGTCGAGAAGCATCTTTCCGATTTCCAAGCTGGCCAAGACAACATCGACGAAAACCCAGAGCGTTTTTCGCCATACCAATTGCCAGAAAGCGAAAGAGAGACTTTTGACAAAAGCGACAAAGCCAAGCGACTTTTCGAAATTTTGATTGGCGATGACTCCAAATACAATGAGCGTCAAAAAGCTCTGAACTGGTTGCTTACGTACAACTACCAACCCGCCGTCGATTGGTTTCACAAGCAGTTTCAAAAGAACCCCAAAAAGTATATGGGGTATCGCCCCGTCCCTACGGACTACAAATTCCACAAACTGCTATCTGCCAATGAAGATTCACAAGCGGCGATCGAGAACGAGATTCGCAAAATGGTGGCAGCCAAAGGGCACGGCTGGAAGTACACGGAACTGATGCAAAAGATTGCTCCGGAAAGGTTTCTTGATTTTTGCCAAACGGAAATGGAGCGAACGCCACGACGATACTACGCCAACATCTTGGCCAACAGTCGACCGAGCCTGGAATTGGTGGAAGCCATTCGATTGGCTTTGCAACAAGTCCCCGACGACGGCTGGAGCGGACCGATTGCCATTCTCTTGGAAAACGAATCGACTAGGCATGCGACGTTGGAACTAGTCGACCAGTGCCAACCAAAGGAACCAACGCTGGGCTGGTGGCGAACCCTAGGTTTGTACGGCACGGAAGCCCAACGCGAAACGGCGATTCAAGAAATCGAAAAATTTGAACTCGACAAAAGCAAATGCGAAGTCCTGTACGACATCGATCACGAAGCTGGCTTGGCTGAATTCGACAAGTACTTGGAAACGCTTGACAGCAAACGTCGTCGCACATTCCAACAGATGACCTACTACCCCTATGAATGCTATTACGGGATGAAGATCGAAGACGGGCAATTGGAATTCATCAAATGGGTGATCCGAGTTGGCTTGGGATCGTATCCCATGGAAGCCTTGTGCGAGGCTTGGCGAGGGTCGGAGGGCGATACGAAAGCGGCTGCTGATTTGGGGCCAACGCTTTTGGAAACGCTACGCGACCCCAGTCGTAAATTTCCATTGACTGCCGTTGATGCGTTGGGTCAACTCTATCGTGCGACGGGCGATCAAGAAGTCGTCACTGCGATTGTCGAATCCGAACGAATTCACTTCGCCGATGATCCACCGGACAACAATGCACTTGAACGTTACGCTCGCAACTTGCAACTGATTGGCGGCAAACTGGCCCTGGACTTGGCCCATTCCTTTTGGAGCCGCATCGATCCGGCCGAACTGCTTGAGTCGTCGTTCGCTCGCTGGTTCGATCAACAGTGGTGCCAACACGGTTTAACCATCGACAGCCTACTGGACGAGCTAAAAGATCGTGGACATCAAATCAAGTCAGACGCCGAGACTCTGTATATGGAGGCGTGGGACGAATTCAACGACCGACGTCAAAGTGCTCCGACACTGGCCGTACACCCTCAAGGATTTTATGAATCCGTCGTGGTGGCATTGGACAGCACTCATTTCGGTGCCTTCACTTATCACGAATTTGAATATGTGGTCGATTCGCTACAAAAATTGTCTGAAAACAAATTCAACCTTGAAGCGATTCAAACGTCACCGGAACAGACCACCTTTGTCTACAACAAACGGTTGGTTCATTTTGAACCGGCAAACACAAATTACGGGGTCGCTAAATTTATCGATTTGGCCAACGAACTGATGACGCTAGATCGCAACCAAGACGCTAGTAGCAAAAGATTCATCTTGCTACCCGCCAGCGAAGATTATCGTTACTGCGTGCTATACGACGAACCGGAACAGCTAAAGTCTCTAACCAGCAAGTTCTTTTTGTTGCACCCCCAAGATCGTCAGCCATAAATGGCCCTGAAGTCGCGTGGGTGAGTCAATTGAATTGACCGAGAAAGAGCTCTGCTTTTGTAAACCCATAGAGCTTATAGCTGGTTACGATAAACGATCCGTCAGGGGTGAAGCAAATGTTCGATGGGACCGGTGCATCTTGTTTCCGCAGTGGTTCGCAGCCAAGGCAGCCTAGATCAGTTGCGTTCAATGCATAGAC
>CAZJBW010000008.1:60483-67323 GCA_964543985.1 uncultured Pirellulaceae bacterium
CCGACGAACTCGATTCTTGCCAGATTCTGCAACGAACAAGACGGTCTCATTTTCGGAATCGAATTGAAGTTCTATCCCGTTGGGGCTGGATAGTTCGTCCAAGACGATGCAAGGGGATTTAGATTTGGGTGGTAGGTAGTAAACGAGTCCTTTGGCGATGTCAGTGAAATAAATTCCACCGACCGGAGTAATCACAAGATCATTGGGCCACTTGAACCCTGAAACCAGTACGCATGGCTCTCGTTCGGTCGTTGGCGTGGGGATGGATTCGTCTAGATCTAGTGTGAGGATAGCTCCCGTTTTGTTATAGGGATTTAGTGGATTGCTTTTCCAAACGCAAACGGCAATTTTCTTTTTCTCGTGAGTCAGGAATTGTAAGCCATTGCATCGATACGGAGCGAAGCAGTGAACGAGTTCTGGGTCGGCATCCAAATTAGCCAATGGAAGTGAGTAGACTCTGCCTGGCCAAAGGTCTGTGAAGTAGACTTTTTTGCCATCAGGTGAAATCGAAGGGCCTTCGAGAAAATGCGCACCTGGACCCGTTTTCCATACTGATTCGAAAGTCATAGAGACTTGGTTGGACATGTTTTCTGCCAATTTTGTTCCAAGGCCGGGTTGTGGTTTGTAAGCACAACATTAGTTAAACGTGTCAGAGTGCAGGCAAAGCAAAAGCTCCGTCTCAAACTGGAACGCGCTCCCAGTATAAGCAGTCACCTACCAATTCCTAGCTGATGCGACTAGTTCGGCCAGTGGCAGCCGTGGTTGCCTTAGCCAAATGAGAATTACCGAAAACCAACTCAGCTCTCGCTACCTGCTCCACCACTCCAACATCTCGTTCGGTGTCCAACCTATGCTGTGGACGAAAACGATCTAACCGTGGTGTCAATCTTATTACCGTTAGAGCCGTCGAAATCGAAGCGGTCAAAAGGCATGAAAAAAGCCCGCAACTTTTACGTTGCGGGCTTGGAAGATTGTTGGGTTGCGACCTTGGCCTATTCGATAATGAAACCGAATTGGTCCAAGTTCACTGACCAGAAGAACGGGGCACCTGCAAATCCGGGACTCTCCCAAATCAAGCGAGCCGTGACTTCACCAGTAATGGGATGCACAAACCGAGACACGTTTCCGCCTGCAGGCACGGTGATCGACGAGTCACTATTGGAGGCAATTCGTGAATCAAGTGTCTCCCAAATCTCGTCCGTTTCGTTCCACAATTGGACAACCTGAATAACGTCACCGCTTGGGCCACCAGATATACTGGCTTCGACTCGCAAGTCAAACGTATCCGGTGAATTAACGTCGGTTTCTCCAATCAGCAGGACGTCGACGATTTGTTTTGCCGGATTCGATGTCGGAGTCGGATCGATGAAAAAGTAAACGTCGTCGCAATCAATGGATTCGGCCAGTCCGCCACCCGCAGCGACTCCGTCCAACAGTTTCCGACCGAGTGCACCTTCTGGCTCCACGCATTGAGCCATTACAATTTCGATCCCGTCCACTCCCGCTTCAACGACCGAACCGTTGGTCAAGTCGGAAGCGTTGAACCGCAATCGCATATTGTTGGTGGGTTGGATAATGTCACTAATACGGAACATCTTTTGGAACCATCCGCCGCTGGCTTCGGGTCCGGTTGGTCCGATGGTTTCCAGTGTTACCCAAGATGCACCTCCGTCATTGGAAATTTCAACGACCATCACATCTTCCATCGGACCGGCTCCGAAATCGTTGGAGAAGAATGTGTGATACATCAAAACCGGAGTTTCATTTTCACCTGGTAAAGCGTTCAGAGTGTTCGTGGTCAGGATTGTGCTGCCACCATCAACATCTGAGTTGCCGTCAACATTGTCGGTCAACCAGCATTGCCCTGAACCGTCTGCGTCTACCGCAGGGTCACCTCGGTCGCCGCCACCGACAGGTGTGCCGCGGTCCCATTGCCCATCCGTTGCGTCACCGGTCACGGAGTAGCCTGGGTCTGAGTTCCCATTGTCCGAAAAGACCACAGACAAGGAATCTGCTGCCAGCATCCTGAAAAACGAATCGGGAGCATCCGATGGGCTATTAGCGGTCGACCCCATCGTCGTATCCACACTGACAAAATAGTCCATGATGTTGCCACAAGTCGTATTCGGAAAAATAGCCTCGTAGACGTTAGTACTCGTTTCCGTCATTGGGAACGCTTGAAATCCTTGTCCATCACCGAAATCTACATTTAGAATTCCGGACCCAGCAACTGGAGACGAACTGAGTGGCACAACCTCAACGGTAAACGCCATTCCGCCGCAAACCGCCACAACATCCGGGCGACCATTGGGGTACTCAAATGTCAGCAGGTTCAGTGGAGGCGGATCCATGTTGTGAGCACTGAAGGCAGCGTCTACCTCGTCATAGTGAGGCGTGCCGTTACCGATGTCTCCATCATCATCGTCCAGTTCCAACACGATGACGGTAATGTCCGGTGCAATCATTGTTTGCCCGGGGTCCATTTGACCTCGCACAATCAACATGCCCAAAAACAGCTCAGCCGTCACGTCTTGGAAACCTGATGGCTCCGTCGAACGCAGCTCGTTCATCAGATTCCAGAAACAACCGGAAAGCATTTGTCCGCACATGTGGATACCACCTTCGCACGGATATTGAATGTTGTTTTGAGCATTGCGGATACCAGCATTGCAGTTGCCGCTGAAGCCTTGGCCCAATATTGGATCATCCTGAATGATCATGCCAATGGTATCGCCCGACCCTTCGCCCATTTGTCCCTGGCCATTGCCAGTCACGTTAATCAAGTGATGGCCGTATTCGTGGTAAACCACATCGGAAAAGGCTGTGTTATTACAGCCGCCACCTCTTTGGAAAAAGTTAATCGAGCTGCCGTTGTAGAATGCGTTGCACGAATCGTCGATATTCGTGTTGATTTCGAATCTTGTTTGGTTATTGATCACGGGGTAGGCCGGCTCGTAGTTCAAGACAAAGTCTCGAACCAAATTGGCCTCGTAGTAGCAGTTAACATTGGCCGTCATCAAATCGTCGTCTTCCGTTGGGTTGTGCAAAAAGTTCGCTGGGCCCGGAGGATTTACTGATTGAGTAATGGAAGGCGTGGTGTCACCAGCTGCCTGGTCGAAAACTTCAAAATAGGTACCGCGAAGGTGCGAGGTCACCTCTACCGAATCACTACCATCGTTTGGAATCGTGAAATTTCCATCCACATCAGCGTTGACCGTAGTGTTTCCAACTTCGACGTCGGCATACGCAAGAGGCTTGGGGGTTTCGTCATCGCATTCCAGCGAGGCCAATCCGTCAGTCGCTCGACCTGAAACATTACCATCGATGTCGACCAAGCAATCAGCACAGTAACAAATCAATGATTCTTGATGCAGGATTTCACCGCTACTAACCGAAGCTACGACCATGTACTTGTGATAATCCGGGTACGTTTGGACCGAACCTTGGGTCGCCACAAATTGAACGGCCAACTGAGGTACAACAAAGTCTTCTTGACCACCGGCGTAGATAACATACTGCTCTTCGCTGGTTTCGATTGGAGCACGTCTTCGCGTCGTGCTTCTCAGAACTGACCTTTCAACCTCTTGGTCATTTTGGTCGCTCATCAAAGAACGTACATTTCTCAACATGATCCGGTTAACCGAAGCTCTCCTTCTTGGCACCGAGATTTTTGCGCCGCTTAGATCCTTCACCGTGATCCCAGACATCACCAGCGGATATCCTTTCTCATTGCGGATTAGGAATCCAACGCCAGATCGAAAGACGGGCACGCCTTGATACTGTTGATCGAAACGCAACACGGAAAACTTGTGTTTCCCTGTCGCTCGATTGTACATCGCGCCTTGTTCGAAATTGCCCGACGGCTGCACTCGGGGAACCAGATTCCCAATCTCGTCGCCAAGCATGCCACGAATATCGTTGACGTGATTCCAAGCACTGTCTTCGGCAGATGTGCCTACGGACAGAATTGTTCCGTAGACGGCAGTCATTCCCCCGCCGGCCTCATCAGCTGCATCTTGGGCTTGATAAAACTGGGACCCGTAAATACGAGCTCCTGGGTTTTCATCACGAAACTGCTGCAACGCCGTTGGCTTAACCTGCGCGCTAACATCGATCGCAATAAATATTGCGCAAATCGCTACCCACAAAGACCTTGAAGCCATCGCTTTCCCCTAATGACGAGATAATCTATTTGTGTCTTGCACTCTTTAAAGTGCTTAAATGTTAGTCCAACGAGCCAGCGATCTCAAGAAGAGACTTTTACACAACACAAATGTCCATTAAGGGTGCCAATTATTTTGAGTACTAATTTTAAGTAACCACACGATGCGAATTTTCCGTTTCACCCAAGCTTGTTTGGCACAAAGCTGTAATATCCATCACACAGCACGACGGGTGCTACCGATCAAAATCAGAGTTTTTTGTTCAAAATTAAACGACCTGTGTTATCGTCCGATTTTAGCACTCGCCTATTAAACATTCATTTAACCTACAGATCAGACTCATGACCCCTTCTGTTTCTCTAATCCGATCGATGCTGACCGTTCTGCTGTTCGCCATTCTTTCGATGGGAATTGGATGCAGTCGTGCGCCACAAACATCGGATCAGGATCAGTCGGAACAGTCGAGTGCCGAGACACAAGTACCCGCGCAAGCGGGAGTGGGCAAGCAAGGGCAAAAGTTAAAAGACCGAGAAGGCTTGTTCGCCACGCCCGCCAAAGCGCTCTTCAACACGCGACAGCTACTAACCTTTCAACAGGCGGAACAAGCTTTAAAGCTACACAGCGCGTTGGAAGGTTACCCCAAGTCTCATCAGGAATACATGCAAATCATGGAACGCAACTTCATCACGCTCCCTGAATTGCCCACCGGACAAAGATACAAATACAATCCGGAAACCAAAGTGTTGATGGTCATCAAACCGGCAGGGCAGTAGTGGCTGGATAAATTCGGCACGGCATGGAAAAAATCCGGTTAGTAGCCTGCCGCCTGTCCATCTTTGCGAGATTCCGAAGCGCCGAAGTAGACGTCGTTTTTGGCGTCGTACATAATTCCTTGGTATCCACCAAAGGGACCTCGCGAATACTTAATCAAGTGGCCTCGCCCAGTCAGCTCTCGAATCACTTCGTAATCGAAACCTGATTCCAACGAGACTTCGCCGCCATCAGTCATCACTTCGCCGGTCGGTTGAGACGATCCTGAGTGCAAAATCCGAGGCGCGTCACCTGCTTCTTGAATGTTCATTCCGAAGTCAATCATGTTGATCAAGATTTGAGCGTGGCCTTGTGGCTGAGTCGCGCCGCCCATGACGCCAAAGCTCATAAACGGTTGGCCATCTTTGGTCACGAAGGCTGGAATGATCGTGTGGAAAGGTCGTTTGTTTGGCTCGTAGGTATTCATGCGATCGGGGTTCATATCAAATAATTCGCCTCGATCCTGCAAACAGAACCCCAGCCCTGGAGGGCACATGCCCGACCCGAAACCGCGATAGTTACTCTGGATCAACGACACCATGTTGCGGTCTTTGTCGGCAACGGTCAGATAAATCGTATCGCCCTCTTCCAAATCCGGGTTACCCGAATCGTAGCGGCGAGCGGCTCGTCCATTCGAAATCAGTTTCCGTCGCTCGGCAGCGTACTCTTCCGAAATCAACTCGCTGACCGGCGACTTGTGAAAGTCCTGGTCGGCATAAAACTTGGCACGATCTTCGAACGCTAACTTTTTAGCCTCCACAAAAAAGTGCACATGATCGGTGCTGCCAAAACCCATGGACCTTAAGTCGTATCCTTCCAGCACTCCCAAAATTTGTAACGCCGCGATCCCCTGACCGTTAGGCGGCAATTCCCACAAGTTGTAACCTCGGTAGTTGTAGGAAACGGGTTCGACCCATTCGGATTTGTGGGTCGCCAAATCTTCACGAGTAATGTATCCGCCATTGGCTTTCATAAAGTCAGCGATCGTTTCCGCGATTTGACCTTTGTAAAAAGCGTCGCGTCCACCGTCGGCCAGTTTTTGTAACGTGTCGGCCAACATTGGGTTCTTAAAGATCTCGCCTTTACCGGGCGCCTTTCCACCCGGCAAAAAAGTGTCTGCAAATCCCGGATACCTGGCTAAACGCCGACCGCCGCTCCAGTAGTAGGCGATCAATTCCGAGACGGGAAACCCTTCGTTGGCGTATTGAATGGCCGGCTGCAACACCTCGTTCATTGGCAACTTGCCGAACTTGCCGTGCAATTCAAACCAACCGTCGACACAACCCGGCACCGATACGGGCAGAGGACCGAACGATGGAATCGTTGTACGTCCTTGCCCTTTCAACAACTGTTGCAACTTGTCGAACGTTAAAGATTGAGGCGATCGTCCACTGGCATTTAACCCATACAGCTTTTGAGATTCGTTGTCCCAGACGATGGCAAACAGGTCACCACCGACACCATTGCCGGTTGGTTCCATCAAACCCAATGTGGCATTGGCGGCGATCGCTGCATCAACCGCCGAACCGCCTTTCTTTAGAACATCCAGGGCCACCTGGGTCGCCAGTGGTTGACTGGTGGCGGCCATCCCATGTTTGGCGATCACTTCGCTGCGAGTTGCAAAGTTTCGCCCGGTGATTCGATCTTGAGCAATCAATTGGGACGCGTACGTAGCTGCCAAGCAGACTATGGCCAACGAGCAAAGACGCAAATTCATGATGACAGACTCCCGGTGTCAGCTGGAAATGTTCAAGCAATGTGCCAGGCACAAACGCACCCGCCGCCAACCAGTCTAACTGGATATCGAGGCCAGCCAATCCTAGACCTGTTGAGAAAAGCCCAAAAGCAATCGGCAATTGGAAATTGG
>CAZJBW010000008.1:67423-78950 GCA_964543985.1 uncultured Pirellulaceae bacterium
AATTGGAAATTGGCAATTGGCAATCTACTCACTGACAGCGGTTGTTCACTTGTCCGAACCAACCAACCGCGTATTCGGGAACTGAGCATACCAACCGAACCAGAACGCACGATGAGACGGCATACGGTCCAAGCGAGTTTCATTTTGCGTAATTGCCTGTTCGGTGACCTGCCAAACCTTCCCTTGATCATCGGTCACCTGGTCGGTGCCATTCCATTGAACGAACTGATGCTGACCACTTTCATAAACCCGGTTGGCTCCACCGGCAGTCGTCAAAATCACAAAACGTTTTTCACCCAGTTGATCATGGTACACCGGGTTTTCATTTAGGAACTTGGCCGCGACTGCCAGTTGTTCCGTGTCATCGCGCAGAGCAACAACCTGGTCCTTATTCTTCAGACGGTCATCGCGTTGAGTGACTTGGAACATCAACTTGTCGTTCGAGAAGTATTCTTTGTAAGCCACCCCTTCGCCGTAATCGCGATCGTGACCAGTATCCAAAGACAACACAAGCGTATCGGGATGTTGATTCTTCCATTCACCCCAAGTCGTCGTCACGACGTGGCCACGTTCCAGCTTGATGCCTTTGCCGACCAGTGGCCCAACGACCGGTTCGCCCTGCAAGGTCGACCACATCGATTCCGTGCCGTGGTCGTACATCAATTTGTTCGAGCGATACAAAAACCCACTGGTTCCCAATTCGTAATGTTGACCTGCAAATTCTGTCTGATACACGATCAGAGCTTCGCACAACGTTCAGTAAACGCCGCAAACCGATTGGCCGCCGATGGTGTCCTTAAACATCTCGTGCCAAGCCAAGATTCGTTTGGGATAGCATTTTGCTTGCCCGCCGATCACGATTCCAAACACGACGTTGGAATCGCCAAGGTATTTGGCTTGGTCAACTGGCAACATTTTGGGATCCTTCAAAGGTGGAATCCCGTCACGTGCAACGCCGCCCCAAACCACTTCGTCCAAGCGAATCAGCGCGTTATCTGTTTTCTTGAAATAGGCACCGAATCGCCTGTCGATTTTTTCGTAGGCTCGGGCTTTGAATTCGGCGTACCTGGGATGAGGTTGGTAGTCCAGTTCCCAGCCCCAACGAATCCACGCTCGCACATCGTCCCCAAAATCTTCGTCACTATGATTCTGAGAAACCCAAACTGCCAAATCCAGTAGTTCGCGAGACCGCGCGATTGTCGCCGATTCCCACAGCATTGCCAGATAGCTAGGTTTCCAACGCTGATTGATCTCGTCCATCGACTGACTGATCTTGGTGGGGCTACCGGAAAGCAAATTCATAAACATGTCGATCTCGTCCGTCGCACCAGCGCTTCGCGAACTGTTGATCGACAGACCTTGCCCCTCGGCCGCATTTGGACCACCAGTAGAATCGCAACCAGGAATGATGATGATTGCTGACAATGCCAGGACGGCGTATGCCGAAACCACGGACGGCTTGTGCCATTGAATTGGAAGATGCGAATGGTTCATCGAAGGCGCTTCCTTATCACGGTTCTCAGGAATCTAGAAACGTAAAAACATGAAATGATCAAAACGGAAACTGACCGTCACGCTGGGACGCCACGGTTTGCACGTCAGGATATTTTGCGCTTCAAACAATCTAATAACAAATCGTATTGGTCCCGAGTGTTGTAAAGGTGATGAGACGCACGAACAAACCACTTTTCTTCAAAGTGAAAAATGGGTATTTCGATCTTGGCTTCGTCCCAGAGCTGCTTTGCCAGTTCGCTCCAGTCGCCATCCGGCAATTTCACGTGAGACATCGTGCCGTACCATAAATCGATGTCTTTGCCGATCGTTTGGTTGCCCAACAGGTCGACTAACTGGGCAGTCGTTTGCCGCTGCATATAGCGAGTCCGATCGCGAAAGGCCTGCAAACCGACAGATTCCATGAACTCGATCGCCGCCACGATACTGAAATACGAACTGGGGTCCCGAGTCCCCGACCAGATGAATTCCTCGAACCATTTTTCTGGGACAGCGGGCATCAATCGACCCCAGCTTTTCATCGGCACCTGAACCTGTCCCTGGAATTCGGGATGCACGAACAAGAATCCAGAACCCAAGGTGGCACACAACCACTTGTGACAACTGGCCGTGAAAAACGCACAACCAATATCCGTCAGATCCAGTGGCACATGAGCGGGCGCGTGAGGTCCGTCGATGCAAACGGGGATTCCCATCTGCTTAGCTCGCTGGCAAATGGCTTTCACCGGCATGATCAACGCCGTAGCACTTGTAATGTGACTGACGATAATCAGCCGAGTCTTATCCGTGGCATTGGCAAAGATTGCGTCCACAATTTGATCGTGACTTTCAAATGAATCGGGAAGTCGCCCAATAACCAGCTTGGCGTCCTGTTGATCACAGGCGCGTTGCCAAATTCTGTGAACCGCTCCGTATTCATGGTTATTACTAAGCACTTCGTCACCCGCCTGCAGACGGATGCTGTTGGCCACGATGTTCATTCCGGAGGTGGCATTTTCCACGAAAATCAGGTTCTCAGAATCCGTGTTCAGAAACTGGCCCAGCCGTTGCAAGCACTCGGCCATCTGTGGTTCCAATTCTCGCAAGTAAAAGTTCATCGGTTGTTCGTCTAATCGATTAATCCACTCGCGACGACGCTCGCGGACCATGCGAGGTGCGATACCGAACGAACCATGATTCAAATAATGGGTATCGGAACGAACTTCGAATTCGCCGATCAGATCCTGCCAATCGGCGTCTACGTCGGGACGCCGCACGGTCGCTGTGGTATCAGTCATAGTCAGTTTCTAGTTTTCTATTGAGTTAAAAATTTGGGTGCGGAATTCTGGTTGCTCAAAAATCGCGCACTTGTTTGCTTAGAGATTGTGCGATCGGATATTTACGGTTGCTGTCTGATAGGTGCTTCGCCAAAAATTCTAAATTGATTGTCTCGGTAATCGTTGAGCTTCGATGATGCGTCCAAAAGATTTTTGACGATTGGCCTGCCAGTTGCAATTGCGGGTCGGCTTCAACTTTATCTCGGCAAGTGTTTGCCGTGAGCAAATTAACTGTTCGAACGACGAAAGAACCCGGAACCCATGACGCCCAAGTCAGTTTTGGCGATGTGCCGCGAGAATGACGTGCAGGCGATTGACCTGCGATTTATGGATTTTATCGGTCAGTGGCAACATACCACGATCCCGGTCAGTCACTTGACCGAAGAGATTTTTGAGGATGGCCAGGGCTTTGATGGCTCGAGTATTCGTGGCTGGCAAGCGATCGACGAATCCGACATGCTGCTGGTCCCGCAGGCGGACACTGCCTGGAAGGACCCTTTCAATGTCCTGCCGACGATGAACTTTGTTTGCAACATCCAGGACCCGATCACGCGAGAAGACTACAGCCGCGACCCGCGCAATGTGGCTCGAAAATCGGTGGCTTATTTGCAGAGCACTGGAATCGCTGACACCGCATTTTTCGGACCGGAAGCTGAGTTCTTCATCTTTGATGACGTGCGTTACGATCAGCGACCCAACGAAGGTTACTTCCACCTGGACAGTATCGAGGCAGAATGGAATCGCGGTAAAGCAGAAGGTCCAAACCTGGGCAACAAGATCCGCTACAAGGGAGGCTACTTTCCTGTGCCACCCGTCGATCACTTGATGGACATCCGCAACGATATGATGCAAACGCTGATCGAGTGCGGGTTGGATGTCGAGTGCCAACACCACGAGGTCGGCACGGCGGGCCAAAGTGAAATCGATTTGAAATTCAACGAGATGGTCACCATGGCCGACGACTTGATGAAGTACAAATACATCGTCAAAAACGTCGCCAAGAAACATGGCAAGACTGTTACGTTTATGCCAAAACCGATCTACGGTGACAACGGTTCGGGGATGCACGTGCACCTGTCGTTGTGGAAGGATGATCAACCGCTGTTCGCCGGCGATGGCTATGCGGGACTTAGTGAAACGGCTCTTTACGCCATCGGCGGGATCCTGAAGCACGCCCCAGCGATCCTGGCGTTCACCAACGCCACGACCAATAGCTACAAACGCTTGGTCCCTGGTTACGAGGCCCCAGTTAACTTGGCGTACAGCCAACGCAACCGCTCGGCCGCTTGCCGGATCCCGATGTACAGCCAATCGCCGAAGGCTAAACGAGTCGAATTCCGTTGCCCGGATCCAAGTTGCAATCCGTACTTGGCATTTTCGGCTTTGTTGATGGCCAGTATCGACGGCATCCAAAACAAGATCGCCCCGGGCGAGCCATTGGACAAAGACATTTACGACTTGCCGCCTGAAGAGGCCGCCAATGTGCCAAAGACACCTGCCTCGCTGGCAGCGGCCATTGACGCTTTGGAAGCGGACCACCAGTTCCTGTTACGTGGCGACGTGTTTACTCAAGACGTTATCGATACTTGGATTGGATGGAAGCGTGAAAACGAAATCGATCCGATGCGTTTGCGTCCTCACCCTTACGAATTTTGCATGTATTACGATTGCTAAATCGAATACCTAAACGGAACGGGCCCTCTCGTCTAACGTCATGACAGAGGGCTCTTTTTTTCTGTTTGACGGTCTGTCACTAAAACAACTTGCCTACCAATGCCCCGCTCAAGTAAACGAGTCTCCTTTCCCAATGGTCGTGGCCAGCAGTTGGCCGGCATCATGGAATGGCCGGAACAGCCGCCGATCGCTTTCGCGCTGTTTTCTCATTGCTTCACTTGCACCAAAGATTTGAAAGCAACCGTCCGTGTCAGTCGCCGCTTGGCGGAACAAGGGATCTGCGTTTTGCGTTACGATTTCACCGGGCTAGCGGACAGTGAAGGTGATTTTTCAGAATCCAACTTCACGACCAATTGCCAGGACTTGTTGGCAGCAGCTAAGTACTTGCAGGACCATCACCAGGCTCCTCAATTGTTGATCGGCCACAGTTTGGGCGGCACCGCGACGGCTGTGATGGCCAACCAAGTCGAATCGGCTAAAGCGATCGTCACCATTGCCTCGCCAAGTTCCACGGCTCGCTTGGCAGGATTTTTGGCGGAATCCAGTCCCGAGATCGAAACGCAAGGGCAGGGCGTCGTCAACATTGGTGGTTTCGACTTCACCCTGAAGCGACAGTTGCTGGAAGATCTGCAGGCTCACGATATCCAGCAGCAAATCGGTCAGCTAAAGGTGCCAATCCTAATGTTCCACTCGCCCCAAGACGCCACGCTGCCCTACAGCTGGGGACTGAAGATGTTCGATGCCGTAACGTGTACGAAAAGTTTTGTGACGCTGGACGGGTCGGATCACCTGCTGGTCCGCCGACCCGACGACGTTACATTCGTGGCCGACACTATCGCCCTGTGGGCCAGTCGCTACCTGAGCTGAACGGCTGGGTCTGCATTGGCTGGTTGCTTTTCAGGCCAAAGGGATGTCAAAGGTAGTCTTTCAGGGCTTTTCCAAGGTAAACAGCCGAAACTGGCTGCCAAAACTGCCCGAGAACCGGCAAATTTAACCTATACCCAGATCCCCTGTATTCCGCTAAAATTTCGCGTTCCACATTGACGACAAATATGAGGGAACACAATTGTTTCCTCGCTATTGAATATTGGAGTTTTGGCGATGGCCAAGAAAAGCAAAAGCAAAAAGAAGCTGGAAGTCATGCACTTGGTGTGCGAAGAAACCGGCGATTACAACTACACCATCCGCCGCAAGTCTGGCGGTGAAAAGTTAAAAGTTAAAAAGTACTGCCCTCGGCTGCGTAAACACACGATACACGTCGAGAAGAAAAAGTAGAGCGAATCGTGCTCTTACAAAATTGCGTGTTTAGGACGACAGGTTAGTTGCCAAAACACGACAGTTGATACAATTGAGTTTGCCGGCCTTTATCGGTCGGCAAACTTTTTTTATGCCCGAACGACGCGTATCGGAAAAGTTGCCGGTTAACATCACAGGCAACTCGAAGGAATGACATGCAACGAAAATGGAAGATCAAACCGCATGATTCGGGTGCCATCGCCGACCTGGAACGTTCGCTGAATGTTTCGCCCGTGATCGCTCACTTGTTGGCCGTGCGAGGCATGAAAGATACCGCGTCGATTCGCGAGTTCCTAAAAAAGCCATTCCAAAACTTGCGAGCCCCCGCCAGCTTGCCGGGTGTCATGGTTGCCACCGAGCGTCTGGCACACGCCATTCGCGAGAACCAACGCATCTGCATCTACGGCGATTACGATGCTGACGGTATGACATCGACGGCAATCTTGGTTCGCTGCCTGAAAATGTTAGGCGGAAACGTCACCTACTTTGTGCCCAGTCGCCTGGACGATGGCTACGGACTAAGCGATGACGCGTTGCAACGCGTGCACAAGGAAGGTGCTGAATTGGTGGTCACAGTTGACTGTGGTATCGCCAGTGTACACGAAGCCCAAACGTGCAAAAGTTTGGGCATGGATTTGATTATCACCGATCATCATCAATACGGTGAGCAGCTTCCCGAGGCGATTGCCTTGGTCCATCCCGCTTTACCCGGAACCGACTATCCCTTTGCCGGGCTGTGCGGCGCGGGGGTCGCGTTGAAACTGGCATGGGGACTTTGCCAAGTGATGTCTGGTAGTGAAAAGGTCCCGCCCGCTCACCGCCAATTCTTGTTGTTGGCTTTGGGCTTGGCCGCCATTGGAACGGTCGCCGATGTGGTACCTCTGTTGGACGAGAACCGCTTGATCGTTCAACACGGTCTGCAGTTTCTGCATTGCGAGACCGTGGTCGGCTTGGAACAACTAAAGAAACTGAACAAGTTGGATCAGAAACGGTCTTTGACCGCCGAAGACATTGGATTTACTTTAGCACCTCGCTTGAATGCCGCCGGCCGCTTGGGCCAAGCACAATTGGGTGTCGAATTACTGACCACCGATTCGACAGAACGAGCCTTGGCCCTGTCTGAGTACATTCATCAATTAAACAGCAGCCGTGAAAGCTTGGAACGCAAGATACAAAAAGCAGCGAATAAGATGGTTCGCGAACAACATCTGCAAGACGAGCCCGCGATCGTTTTGGCCAGTCGTGATTGGCATAAAGGGGTGATTGGGATTGTGGCCGGGCGTATCGCCGAGAAATACAATCGCCCGACGATTCTGATCGCTCAAGAGGAATCGGCCAATGGAAAACCGGCAGTCGGATCCGGCCGCACGGCTTGCAACGTCAACCTTTTCGAAGCGCTCAATTCTACTCGACCATGGCTGATCGGTTGCGGAGGACACCGCGCGGCGGCTGGCTTACAGATCGAAGACAACCAAATTGACATGTTCCGCGACGCGTTTTGCCAATACGTTTCAGAACACACCAGCCCTCAGGATTTGGAACCCTGCCTAACGATCGATCTAGAAGTCCCATTAAGTCATTTGACTCTAAAGACCGTTGGCGAACTGGAACAACTCGCCCCATTTGGGATGCAGAACCGGCGACCGATCTTTTGCAGTCGCGGTGTCAAACTGCCTACTGCTCCACAAAAAATGGGCAGTGGAGAACGCCACCTTTCATTGAGGCTACAACAGGCGGACGTCAAGTTTCGCGCCGTCTCCTTTGGTAATGCCGAATGGGCTGACCAGATGGACTGGCAAGGCGGTGAATTCGACTTCGCGTTCAAACCGTTTATCAACGAGTTCCGTGGGCGACGTAGTGTCGAACTGCAAGTCGTCGACTGGCGACCCCATGTTGTCCACGACGATGCTAATTCGCCACCGTCGACCGTTTCTCAAAGTCGCTAACGAGACCACCGCTCCGTGAAAAAAATCCTCATCGCCCTTTTGAAGTACGGCATCTCGTTTCTCATCCTGTATTGGTTGTATCAACAGACCAAGCAGGCGGATCAATTCGAAATGCTACGCACCAGCGAAAAACGTTACGGCTGGTTGGTATTTGCATTGGTCGTTGGAATCAGTACGGCGGTCATTTCGTTCTATCGATGGTACCTGCTGGTCCGCGCCTTGGAATTGAAATTCAGCTTCTACGACGCGGTGCGATTGGGATTCCTTGGCAATCTGTTGAACCTGATGTCGATCGGTGTGCTTGGTGGAGACGCCATTAAATCCGTGTTCTTGGCGAAGCAAGTTCCTGGCCGTGCGCCCGAGGCCGTGGCGTCGGTGATTTTCGATCGAGCTGTAGGACTGTTGGCAATGTTCTCGTTCGCCAGCGTCGCCTATCTGTTGACTGACTTTTCCAACGTCGACCTGCAACACGAATCCGAAAATCAAGCTTTGCATTACGCTTGTTGGTTCGCGATCACAATGAGTCTGATCGGTTATGTTGCGTTGGGAGTGCTTTTCTTGACGCCTCGATTCCACAAGACCTCATTGTTTCGCTGGTTCGCGGGCCTTCCTCGCGTTGGAGGGCTTTTCAAACGACTCGTTAACGTTGCGTTGGCATACCGAAACCGTTTTGGGTCGGTCGTGGCAGCATTCCTGCTGAGCGTCCTGGTCAACATCGGCTTTGCCTGCTCGTTTTACTCGATCGCCAAAGGAATCTCGAACCAACATCCTTCGTTCACCGATCACCTGGTGATCTCGCCCATCGCCATGGTGGCCAACGCCGTTCCGTTACCCGGCGGACTAGGTGGCATGGAAGCGGGAGTCAATTACTTGTACCGAGCGTTCTCGACTTCCGAAATGCCCAGTGAACACGGCTTCGTGGTCGCCTTAGGATTCCGCTTTATTTTATTGTTCGCCGCTGCCATCGGCCTATTTTTCTACTTGACCAGTAAAAGCGAAATTCGCGACCTGGCCGAAGAACCAAACAAGTCTGGTTGAGGCCTCATTGGACGACCAATTCTGCCGGATCAAATTTGGTGCAGGTAGGTTGGAAAAATGAGAAGCTATAAAAAAACGCCGTGATGGTATTCATCACGGCGTTTCGTTGTTCAAGACGACAAACGTTCAGTCGTTTAGCGACGAGCTCCAGTGTAAATGCCAGTGTTTTGACCGCTACGCGAGGTCAAGAACCACTTCTTACCGTTCGGCGTGTTGGATTCTTGCCAGACTAGATCATCAGATCGAACCATCGATCGGACCATGTCTCGTTTGATAGTAGCATCACCCCAATCAACCATCAGACGCAATTCTGGTAGAGCGATTTGACCGGACAACAGTTGGCCATCGGTCATTGCCAGAGTGCTCATTTCGTCAGGTTGAGCCGAAATCAAGACACCCTTGATTCGATCCAGTGGGACACTGACCTTGGTATCAAGAATGTAGACGTCGATAAAACCGAATTCGACGGGGCTACCTTCCAGATATTTTTTGTTTCGCATACGCACAACAAAAGAGTGCGGCGAAGCCGTTTCATTGGCTTGTGGTTGTTGTGCCGAATCTGGAATGGAAGGTTGGTCGGTCGTTTGAGCTTGAGTTGGTGCACAAACGAATAGGCATGCTACCGCAACGAATAGCGTAGCAATACGAGTGGGGGTGATCATGTTGTTCTCCAAATAGTCGTCCCGTTTCACAAGTGCTTGTGCCACAATCTGACACCCTCCTTTCACGGTCCGTCACATCGGGTACCGTCACAAAAGGCCACTTCTTACCTTCCAAGCTAATTACAGTCCGACTTGTTTCAACGAATATTTTCAGACAATTCAAAGATTCAGTCGGAAAGGCCCGCAAATTCCTTACCTTCTCAAAAAAGTCGCGAATCACCGGGCAGAGTCCAGTTTTTTATGGATCCGCCCAACTCTCTTGGATCCACGGAATCAGGCTTTTCAGAGAATCTGCGTATGCCGGGACGTTGTAGTGGTCCAAATCCTCAAGTACTAAGAAGTCGATTTGCGTCCCCTTAGCTTGCTCGGCTTTCACGTATTCTTCGGCAGGCCCAAACGGGACGACGGAATCTTTCCTAGAGTGCACGACGTGCAAGGGCATTTTCCACTCCGCTTGTTTGACTTGCTGGGACAGCCTTGCCGCCATCGGGATGGCCGCTTGAAACAACTCGGGATAGTTACCCGCAAAATAATACGCCCCGTGTCCGCCCATACTAAAACCAACGACCAACGTTTTCGATTCGTCGATCGAGTAAACTTCGCGGACCTGTCGTAACAGTTCAGGCACAGCTTGATCGTTCTGGTCACTATCCCAACTGCCACCTAACGAATCGGGAGCCACAATAATCGCATTCAGTTCTGCCAAAGCAGGTTGGACCAATCCTTCCAAAAAACCTTTGCCATACCAGGGTGTGACACGACCACCGTAATGCAGAGCGAGAATCAAAGGAGCCTTGACTTCTGCGTCGTATCCTTGGGGGACATGAATTGCAAAGTTCTGACTAAAGTCGTCGGTCTTCAGAGTCTCTTCCCAGACACCCGGGTCCCGTTGTTGGATACCCGTTAGGTCCTGTTGGCTGTGCGACTGAGACTCGCCCGTCTGTTGACAACCACTAAAGACCGCCAGCAAACATGCGGCCAACATGATTCGGGAACACTTCGACATCAATCAATACCTTTTAAAATAGAAAACGGCACCGTTTCCGGTGCCGTTATCTTATCGAGATTATCATGCTCTGTGTGGTAAAGGGAGCACGTTTGTTTGGTGATTTGTCGTTTGGTGATTTGTTGCTAGTTGAGTTTTTTGTTGCTTAGACGTTCCAGAGCCTTAGAGCGAATCGGCGAGCTCGGTGTGCGGCGTACCAGCGTCGACGGGCAGGGTTGTCTGAGTGGCGTCGTTTTCTTTTTCCGTCTGGCATCGTCTTGTCTCGTGATTGGCTTGGCTTGGCTATCGTTTCGTGTCGTTTCAACCAGTACTGTCGAGTTGGTTGGTTGTGACAAGTTTTTCAGCGTGTGGCAGCGAAAAGTGTTACTGACTTTTCCGAAACGCTCTTAAAACTGCACGTTTCCAGTGTCTTTGTGCATGAATATGCCGCTTGGCTACCAAATCTTTCACGCAATCCGAGACTTTTTTTTGAGGTAGATTTGAGGCACCATTCCGCGTGCTTAGGACGGGTTATGCTTGAAAAGGCCTAAAAACCAATAGGAATCCAAGCTAAGCGAGTCCAAAACTACGCCAGCGGGATTTTTTGGAACCGCAGGATCATGCGGCCACAAATCGCGAAAATAGCGACCAGGTAGATTCCCATCACGACCCAAAAGACGGCCATGTTCATCGGTTGCTGATTCATATTGGAATGAATGACCAGCTGCGTCACGAAAACGAAAAAGACGGTCGTTATCGCAGTGATCCACAACAACATGCGTTTTTGATAATCCAATGATTCCTGGCGGCGTTCATCGCTGAGCCAGTATTCACGGTTTGGGATATTGATCATGGAAGTTGGCAGAACACCCGTTAGCCAAGCTGTGCCGACTAGCAATGCCGCCAACCCAAACTGAAAACCAATCGTGAAGATGATAAACGTCGTGCGGCTGATGGAACCGTTGGCTTGTCCATTGGCTGCGAAATGCGATGCGACGGGGTCCGGCAGCTTGGGCCCGAACATCGCCATCTGAATGACGCACACGATCAAGGCCGCAGCCAAGACGATCCACGGCAATTTCGTTTTCAGCATTGGCT
>CAZJBW010000008.1:79050-107312 GCA_964543985.1 uncultured Pirellulaceae bacterium
GAATCCTGAATTTGGTGAATACTGAACCAGATAAATCTAGACGGGATGCAAACCGATAAATTCCAATCCGGTGGTTTCTGGATAACCCAGCATCAGGTTCATACATTGGACGGCGGATCCCGCTGCGCCTTTGACAAGGTTGTCTAAGGCACTGATCACGACGACGCGATTACTGGCGGCGTCCTTCTCAAAGCCAATATCGCACATATTGGTTCCGGCGACCAATTTAGGTTCTGGGAATCGATGAATACCTCGACGTTCTTTTACGATTCGCACGAAAGGTTCTTCGCGATAGGATTCGCGGTACAACGCCCAGACCTCTTTTTCCGTCATTTCCTTATTCAGGAAGACATGAGCCGTACACAAGACGCCTCGCACCATTTCAACGGCCGTGCCCGAAAAGTGCAATGGAAAAGGGCCGACTTCCTGTTGAATCTCCGCTTGATGACGATGGCCAGTGGGTGCGAACGAGCGCAGACTGCCGCTGCGTTCTGGGTGATGCGAGGCCAGTGAGAACTTGTTGCCCCCTTCGGACGAACCAACTTTGACCTCGATCACTGCCGATTCGATAACCCCGGCTTTGGCCAACGGCAACAAGGCCAAGTTGGATGCCGTGGCGTTGCACCCGACACCGCTACAGTACTTGGCACCGGTAAGTTGCTCTCTATGCAGTTCGGGAAGACCGTAGACGAATTCTGACAAGCGATCGGCCAACGGGTGTGGTTCGCCATACCATTGCTGATAAGCCTGATCGTCATTCAGACGAAAGTCAGCCGACAAGTCGATAATCCGCTCGGCTTTATTAGCGAAATGCTCGAATTTTCCAGCGAAGTTGCCATGCGGCAGTGCGACGAACAACAGGTCGCAGGATTCCACTTGATCGGCCGAACAAAATTTCAACGTCGTCCAACCTCGCAAATTCGGGTGCGTGGCGTGCACGAACTTGCCCGCGTTGCGTTCCGAGGTCACTGACGCGATTTCGATATTGGGGTGTTGGATCAAAAGCCGCAATAACTCGCCGCCAACATATCCCGACGCGCCAACGATTCCTACTTTAGTTTTAGCACTCATTTCGATACTCGAATCAATCCTGATTCCTAAAAGGTCTTAGTTACCTGCCATTTCAATAACGTATTTAACAATTCGTTTAGGGATATCCACACCCGTTGGTTTACTGCTGTTACGGAATTCCATCGAGGCGTTGATCTCGTTGACCAACAACTTACCGTCTTTGGTGCGGAACAAGTCGACGGCCAACAAGCCACCTCCGACCGCTTTGGCAGCCGCGCGGGACAGTTCATCGATTTCGGCAGTGATCTCGCACTTTTCCGCGGTCGCACCACGAGCCGTATTAGTGATCCAGTGTTCTGACAGCCGCCGAATCCCACAGATCGTTTCGTCTTGGATGACGAACGTGCGAATGTCCTCGCCCCCTTTTTCGATGAAGGGTTGAATGTAAAACAAACCGTGATGCACCGATCCCAATGTCGATTTGTGTTCCAAGATCGCCTCGGCGGCATCTCGGTCGTTCAATTTGGCCAACAAACGGCCCCAGGAACCGACGGGTGGTTTCAACACCACGGGGTAGCCAATGGACTCAATCAATTCCAAAGCTGCCTCTTCGGACACGGCGACGTGCGAGGGAATTTGTGGGACGCCGTGAGCCTGTAAGACGGCTGACATTTCAATCTTGTCGCCACAGATGCGGTTCACATCGGCATCGTTGATGCAGGTAATGCCCCAGGCTTTCAGAATCGTGGCGATGACCAGCGACTGCGAGTGGCTGAGACACCGATCAAAAACGACGCTATACTTCTGCCACTCGTCGGGCGAATCCAGCGACAGTTTCAACTTTCGCACGTCCAGCGTATCGACCTCGGCCCCCTGAGCTTGAAGTTCCTGGATCAGCAATTTTTCCTCAACACGGACTCGGGAATGCAGAAGCGCGATGCGCATGATTTGCCTTTTGCAGTGGTCGCTGGCAACCAGACATTGGAAGTAGCGGCCAGCGATACGGTTAACAATTGTGAAAAGCCAAGGTTATTGTTTACGGTTATCGTTTCGTCAATGGTTGTGCTGTACCATTGGTGCAACAATCAAAACATTGAGGCGACGGATTTGACGATCCGGTGTCTTTTTAGTGGAAAACGATGCAGTTCGTTGGAAAGGTCGATGTGTATTTGAATCGCAGTTTGGGCAGCTTGGCCGCCATTTGGGGAATTTTAGGTGTGCTGACCCTGTTAGGTTTCGCCATTTGGCGGATGGCAGGGCACATGCTGGATGCCACCTCGTTTCAGCTGGGCATTACACACTACATCGTGGGGGCTTTGTGGACCGTTTTCATGGCCTACAGCGAAGGCTACAAAGGGTTTCAGAAGTCCTTTTCGCCGCGCGTCGCTTCACGAGCCGTCTACTTGAAAGAACATTGCACCGGTTTGCGATTCGCGTTAGCCCCCTTCTTTTGCATTGGTTATTTCCACGCAACTAGAAAACGTATCATCACGGTCACGGTACTGATTGCCATGATCACATTGATTGTGATCTTGTTTCGCTATATTCCACAGCCTTGGCGAGGCGTTTTGGACTTCGGCGTCATCGTGGGACTCAGTTGGGGTGTCACCGCCACGCTCTGCTATTTCGTAAAGTTCTGGTTCGCCAAGGAAGTCACTCACGATCCAGAAGTCTTTGTTAACGGAAAGATGGAATCTGGCAGCGGAAGTTCCAACGCGTAGCCGGGCTCCGCAACGCATGGACTCGTTTAGTACGCGTTGCCTAGTATCCAGAACCGGCGGCACCGATCTTTTCGATAGGATGCCAAGTCGTTTTGACCTCGCAAAAATCCTGGATTAGATAGGGGTTTGCGTTGTCGGTCGATTTCCAGTCTCGATCGTAGTGTCGGATTCGCTTCACGTTACTAACTGCCGCTTGTTGGATGGCGGTTAGCAAATCTTGATCGTTGCCGTCGTAAGCCACGGCGTTAACATCCAGGTGACTTGAGAAATGTTCGTGCAATTCAGCTTTGTTTCCAGTCAACAGATTGACTACTCCGCCTGGCACATCCGACGTTTCCAGGACCTCGCACAGCGTCACGGCCGACAGTGGTTTGGATTCCGACGCCAAAATGACACACGTATTGCCGGCGGCGATCACTGGTGCCATTAGCGAGACCAAACCGAGCAACGGACTGGTTTCCGAGGCCACGATAAAGACGACGCCCGACGGTTCCAAAATCGAGAAATTGAAATGGGACGAGGCAACGGGGTTAACACTACTGAAAATTTGTTGAAACTTGTCGCACCAACCGGCGTAGTGAATCAACCGATCGATGCTGATCGTCAATTCGGCTTCCGCTTGTTTTGGCGTCATTCCTTGTCGAACCAGTTCCTGTTGGAATTGAGCGGCCCGGCCTTCCAGTATCTCGCCGATCCGGTACAGAATCTGGCCTCGGTTGTACGCCGTCCGCTCGGCCCAAGCAGCCTGAGCTCCCCGTGCCGCCACCACCGCGTTCCGCACGTCCTTTCGCGAAGCCAAGCAGATATTGCCCAGCGGTTTATTTTTGACTTCCGGCGTGTAGTATCGCCCAGATTCCGTGCGCGGAAATTTGCCGCCAATAAACATCTTGTAAGTTTTCTGGACAGGCAAGCGATCGTTGCCGGACGAGGCATCTGCGGATTTGGCCATAGATTTCAGCTTTGATAGACACACACACTTCAAAATACAAACACAGCGAACCGATTACTTTTCGAACTTTTCGATCTTTGGTTCTGGGATATCTTTCAGCAGTTTGTCGATCACATCCTCGGTGGTCATGCCTTCTGCCTGAGCTTGAAAGTTGGTACTGACGCGGTGACGCAGCACTGGGACAGCGATCTTGCGAACGTCTTCCAGTCCGACGGAAAACCGTCCGTCCATGGCAGCGATGGCTTTGCCACCAGCGATCAAGAACTGACCGGCACGAGGACCAGCTCCCCAATCCACTAATTCGCGGACGTATTCGGGAGCTTCCTTGTTGGCTGGACGAGTCGCTCGGACCAAGTTGGCAGCGTACTTAATGATGTACGGCGTGACGGCGACCGAGCCAACCAGTTTCTGCAAATTCACAATGGCTTTGGCCGACAACACCTTACGGACCTCTTGCTTTTCATTGCGAGTGGTCGTGGTCAAAATTTGTTCTTCCTCTTCCGCCGAGGGATAGCCAACTTTGATGTTGAACATAAAACGGTCCAACTGAGCTTCCGGCAGTGGGTAGGTACCTTCTTGCTCGATCGGGTTTTGAGTCGCGATTGTGAAAAAGGGGCGAGGCAACCCATAAGTCGTTCGCCCTACCGTGACCTCGCGTTCTTGCATCGCCTGAAGCAACGCCGCTTGCGTCTTAGGCGGCGTCCGGTTGATCTCGTCGGCCAACAGGATGTTGGTAAACACAGGTCCCTCGACGAAACGGAATTCACGCTTGCCGCGATCGTCCTCGTCCAGCACCATCGTGCCGGTAATGTCCGAAGGCATCAGGTCGGGTGTAAATTGAATTCGGTTAAATCCGACGTCTAGGATCTTGGCAATCGTCGAAACCATTAACGTCTTGGCCAAGCCAGGCACGCCTTCCAGTAAACAGTGGCCGCGAGTAAAAATCGCGGCAAACACTTGTTCAATCACTTCGTGTTGCCCGACGATGACTTTCCCTAGTTCTTCCTGCATCAGTTTTCGGTGCTGACTGAATTCCTGCAGGACGTCGCCCAAGCTTCTTTGTTTTGTTGACAACGTTGGCCCCAATATCCCTTTTAGCTATTCGTTCGGTTTAGGAAGGTGACGATCAGATCGCTGGCAAGACGTGCAAGCGATTCATTCCTAGCCGTATCAATTGCGGTGATTTCAATGGTCAAGTTTACCCTGATACCGGCCTAACGGAAACGGTTCTCAGTTGTCTAGTCAGTATGTGGGGGCTAGAATCGATATAATGGACAGTCGGCAAACTCGACACCGCCGAAATCTGGAGATCCTGAACCTATGTCAGTCACGCCAATCGTGCGTTTTTTGCTTGTTACCGTCATCTGCGGCTGGTTCTGCGACTGGACATTTGCCCAACGCCGATCGGAACCGTTGACGGCAGAACGAGTGGCTAAGTCGATCACTCGAGGTGTCGATTTCTTAAAAGGAAAACAAACCAACAACGGAGTGTGGAGCCGCCAACCCTCGCATACTGGCGGCGTCACCGCATTGTGTACTCTGGCACTCCTGAATTGTGGCGTGGAACTAGAAGACCGAGTCATCCAACGGTCAATGCAAAGACTTGACGGGATCGACATCGATACGTCGTCTGTCTACGCGGTCTCCCTGATGACGATGGTTTACTGTTTAGGCGAACCAGACAACATCGGACGAATTCGCGAATGCGTCAATTACCTGGTCGAAACTCAGGCTGAGCGTGGTAATCGTCGGGGCGGCGGAGGCGGCTGGCCGTACACACGGGTAGGCGGTCGTCCAGATTCATCCAATTCTCAATTTGCTTTATTGGCCCTGCACGAGGCCAGCTTGCTGGGAATCAAAGTCGATCAACGTGTCTGGCGAGATGCTCGTTGGTACTGGGAAGAAGACGTACGTCATCGCAACGGCGGGTTCTTTTACACCAGCGCTCACCCATCCGTGTCAGGCAGCATGACCTGTGCTGGCATGTCATCGTTGATCATTATTGACGAAAACCTTCCAAAACAAGTTCCCTTCGAAAATGGACGAGTGGTCTGTTGTGGCGAAAACGATCGACTGGAATATGTTGAAAGTGCCAGCGATTGGCTGGGCAAACACTTTTCAGTCAGAAGGAATCCAACACAAGGCGCATTGTCGTTCAGTCGCAACACGCTGTATTTTTTATACGGACTGGAACGTGCCGCGCGACTTTCCGGACAACGTTATTTTGGTGAACACGATTGGTATCGCGAAGGCGCCGAATTTCTAGCGCTGTCTCAACGTGGTGACGGTTCCTGGCGAAGTTCCGCAGGACACGGCGAAAACGATCCCAACGTGGCGACCGCATTGGCACTGCTGTTCATGTCCAAGGGGCGACGTCCCATCGTCATCGGCAAATACAAACACTCCGACGACAACGACTGGGACCGGCACCGCAAAGGCGTTCATTATTTGACTCGAGCTTTAGAAGCCGATTGGAACACCAAATTGAATTGGCAAACCATCGATGGACGCTACGCCACAGCCGACGATCTTTTGGAAGCCCCTGTATTGTTCATCAGCGGTCGAGACTCGCTAAACCTGGGTGCCAAACAAAAAGATGCTTTACGAAAGTACATCGAATTTGGTGGCTTCATTTTTGCCGAGGCTTGTCAGGGAGACGGCTGCGGTGAAAACGTCGGTTTCGATCGGGAATTCCGCGAATTAATGGCTGAGCTGTTCCCCGATTCCGAATTGCAGTTACTGGAACGCGATCATCCGGTGTACTCAGCGCAATACAATCTGGAAACCAATCCTGACCGACCATTGTGGGGTCTGCAATCCAGTTGTCGGACCAGCGTCATCTATTGCTCTACCAACATGGCGGGAATTTGGCGAGTCAATCGCCCCTCCTTCATGGCTCAGATTCCCGAGCGGGGTAAAAATCAAGTCACTTACGCCACGCAATTGGGCATCAATGTCGTTTCCTACGCCACAGGTCGCGAACTAAAAGACAAACTGGATCGCCCCAAAGTCATCGACTCGTTCGACGACGGAGTAGGGCAACGCGTGGTTTTGATTCCCAAGCTGTCACATGGCGGTGGCGCAGATGACGCACCAAATGCCTGGCAGAATGTGATTCGTCGAGCGCGTTTCGATCTGAAGCAACGGTTCAAGTTAGAACGCCAATTCGTGCCCGCGTCTCGCGAACACCTTGCCAAACACCCCATGGTTTTCATGCACGGGCAAACAGCCTTTCAGTTTTCCGATGAGGAACGTGAAGCACTGTCGGAGTATTTCCGGAACGGCGGCTTCCTGTTCGCCGACTCGATTTGTTCGGCCCAACCGTTTGTGAAATCATTCGAAAGCGAGATCCAAAAAATCTTTCCGGACCAGAAACTGGAACCAATCCTGCAAAACGATCGAATCTGGAGCGCACGAGATGGCGGTTACAAAGTCGACCAGGTCTCGATGCACGAACCGGCTGCCGGAGAACCAGGTGGCGTACGCCGCACGAAATCACCACCCAAAATGTTTGGCATCAAGCAAGACGATCGCTGGGTCGTAGTGTTTTCGCCGTATGATTTAAGCTGCGCGTTGGAGAACGCTGCTGCCCAACAATGCGTCGGTTACGACACCGACGACGCCGCAAGACTGGGTGTTAATATCATCCTGTATGCATTGAATCCGTAAAGTTCCACGTTCAAAATCATCTCCTTCTAAGCAGCCGATGTTCTGTACACGAAACATAAGCTGGAAACTTGGTTTGGCCCTCTGCCTGGTCGCCGTTGGCCACTGGCCTAGTCTTTGCGTTGCTCAACAACCCGACAATCTTACGGCCGAGCAAGTCA
Source organism: uncultured Pirellulaceae bacterium (assembly GCA_964543985.1). Taxonomy (GTDB): domain Bacteria; phylum Planctomycetota; class Planctomycetia; order Pirellulales; family Pirellulaceae; genus CAJQPP01. Next base: position 86,559 of record CAZJBW010000008.1, read on the forward strand.
ATAACGCGATTCAAAAAGGCATCCGACACTTTCAACGAGAACAAATTCGCACGACCGGCAGTTGGGGTGAATTTCCTAAACACAAAGGTGGCGTCACCGCTTTGGTGACTTTGTCACTGCTGTTGGCGGGTGTGGAAAAAGACGATGCCATGATTCAGCGAGCTGTTGGCTACCTGAACAAGATCGAGTTAGAAAACAACGAACGCCTGTCGGTTTACACGGCTTCCCTGCTGACGATGGTGTACTGCGAACTGGATGCTGATGTGTATCGCAGTCGGATTCGCAAAGCGGTCAAGTTTCTAGTCCAAGCACAAATTGCGCGGGGTGGTGGAGTCGGCGGTTGGGGCTATACAGTCGCTGGTGGCACGCCCGACGGATCAAATAGTCAATTTGCCATCCTGGCATTGCACGAGGCTTCCAAGATTGGCATTACGGTCGATCAATTTATTTGGCGCGACGCACAATCCTACTGGGAGGATCACTATCGCGGCCGAGGGCGGTTTATTTATCGCGAGGATGTTCACCATCGCAATGTCGCCACGGGCAGTATGGTGTGTGCGGGAATCGCGTCGCTGATCATCATCGACGAACACTTAAGACGACCAGCGCCATTAAATGGCGATCAAATCGCTTGTTGTGAAAGCGAAGAGGAATTGGAAATGGTGGACGCGGCCGCTGAATGGATGGCGAGCCGTTTTTCTACCTCAATCAACCCATCCGATGCCATCTCGTACTTTCAACCCAACGTCTTTTACTATCTCTATTCCATGGAACGGGCAGCGCGCCTATCCGGGCAACGCTTTTTCGGCGAATACGATTGGTATCGAGAAGGTGCGTCGAAACTAGTGAAGCAGTTAAAGAATTCTCAAAACTGGGTCGGTGCTGCGCAGGCGCATGGCGAGAACATGGAAAACGTCGCGACGGCGTTCGCGTTGTTGTTCTTGTCCAAAGGACGTCGGCCCGTCGTCATTGGCAAGTACCAACATTCACGCGACAACGACTGGGACCGACACCGCAAAGGTGTGCACTTTTTGACTCAGGCATTAGAGCGTGACTGGGAATCGAAACTGACCTGGCAAGCCATCGATGCCGAGGTCGCCACGGTTGACGATTTGCGTCAAACACCTGTCCTGCACATCAGCGGAAAGAATGGGCTAGACCTGGGGGCCAAAGCCAAAGCTGCTCTGAAAAAATATATCGAGTACGGCGGGTTCATCGTTGCCGAGGCCTGCGAAGGTGACGGCTGTGGCGAGAATTCACAATTCGACAAAGACTTCCGAGCCTTGCTGGCCGAACTGTTTCCTGAAAATCAATTGCAGCTACTAGAACCAACTCACCCTGTCTATTCAGCCCAATACAACTTGACTGGCAACGCTGCCAATGGCGGATGGCCCCTGTATGGTTTGCAGACCAGCTGTCGGACCAGTGTCATTTATTGCCAGCGAAACTTGGCGGGGTTCTGGCGAGTCAATCGGCCGGCGTTCATGGCGGACCTACCCGAACGTGCCAAAAACCAAGTCAACTACTCAACACAATTGGGGATCAACATCGTCACCTATGCCACTGGGCGGTCCGTCAAAGACAAACTGGACAACCCGAAGGTTTTGGAATTGGTTGACAATGGACCTGGCGAACGGACCGTGATGATCCCAAAGTTGCTGCACAATGGTTACGCCGATGATGCCCCCAATGCCTGGCAAAACATCATGATTCGTGCCAGCTTCGATTTGAAACAACGATTCAAAATCGAACGTCAATCGATTGCCGCCGTACCTGACCAACTAAGTAAACACCCCATGGTGTTTATGCACGGCCGCGCTCCGTTCACTTGGACGGCCGAAGAACATCAAGCGTTACGCGACTACCTGGACTTCGGATTCCTGTTCGCCGATTCCGTTTGCTCATCGCCAGGATTTGTTGAATCGTTCCGACAACAAATCAAGCAAGTCTTTCCGAATGAGCAACTACAACGAATTCCACCCGATGACCCGATATGGTCAGACGAGGGTGGAGGCTACCAGTTAAACCAAGTTTCCATGCACCAACCCAACAAGGATCTGCCGGGCGGTGTGCGACGACTTCGTATTGCTCCGCAGCTTGAGGGCATCAAGCGCAACGGACGGTGGGTAGTTGTTTTCTCGCCTCACGATTTAAGTTGCGCGATGGAAAACGCCTCGGATACCCAATGCGCGGGGTACGACAAAGATGATGCTGCCAAACTAGGTGTCAACATTATTCTGTACGCGCTGCGACCGTAACTCTAACCGACTGGGCAGTCACTCAATGTCCGGCGTACTGGCGTCGTCAGACTGAGGCAAGTCTGCGATGGTCTCGAGCCCAAATAGTTCCAGGAACCGATCCGTTGTTCGGTACTCTTTAATGCGAGCGTTCTCTTTGGTCGATTGGTCGACCAGCAAGTCGCGTTTTACCATCTGCTTCAAAATCGCCCCACAATCACGCCCTCGCAATTTACTAACGTGATCGCGAGTCACCGGTTGGTTGTAGGCAACGATTGCTAACACATCGATGGCTTGTTGACTGAGTTTCGCATGTCGGACCTCGCCATAGAAATTTTCGCGAACGACATGAAACGGCTCGGCCAGCACCATGCGAATTTTGTTTTTGTCTCGTTCAATGCGATAAGCACTGCCAGTCTGTTCGTATTCCAGCTGCAGTTCTTTGGCCAACGACGCTACTTCTTTGGCTGAAACGTCTCGCATCAAGGCGGCGATTTGTCGAGACGTAAAGGGCTCGTTGTCAGCCGAGCCGACGAACAGGATAGCCTCCAAAATAGATTTCGGTGACAACTCGCAGGCAGCATCGTCGTCGATACTGACCGGTTGCTTTTTTGCCTGCACCGGTTCCTGGGTCTCATCGACCAAACCAACGGCTTTGGCGTAAGCGCGACCCAATTGATCCAAGGACAATTCCACGCCTTCCTGTTGCAAGGATTCAATCGTTGGTTCTTCTGATGGGGTTTCTTCGTCCATACGCACAACTTAAGTGATTGTGCCCACCAATCGCAATGCATATTTCCCGAACGTTTGGTTGCGTTTTGGCCAGCTGCAATCGACAATGGTTCTGGCGTTGGCCATTCAGCCCTATTCAGCCTCGCCCTGTTCCACATTGCAAGGAAACATTAATGCCCCACAAAATTGCCTGCTATGCGATAGCTTTTTTGGTCTTCGTCACATTGGGAACTCAGTCCGCCAGCGGGTGGCAACAGAGTAATGTCGGACGGAGCTCGCTGAACATGGTGGCCAGCGTGCACCCCTTGGCAACTCGCGCCGGGATCGACGCAATGGTCTCGGGTGGTAACGCGATCGATGCGGCCATCGCTGCCGGTATGATGTTGTCAGTGGTCGACGGCTACAACTCGGGGATCGGTGGTGGTTGCTTTATCTTGATTCGTACGGCTGACGGAAAGCTGTTCGCCATTGATGGGCGAGAGATGGCCCCGGCTGCCGCGCATCGAGACATGTACTTGGTTGATGGCGAACCTGACGGCAGCCTGTCACAGACAGGAGCTTTGGCCATTGGCGTGCCCGGCGCTCTGGCGGCCTACGAACTCGCAGTTAACGAGCACGGCAAGATGGACTTTTCGGCTCTGGTTCGGCCCGCCGTATTGGTAGCTCGCGACGGCTTCGAAGTCTCGGGTGTCTATGCGGGTCTAGCTAACGGAGCAGCTAAGGCACTTAGTCAATTCCCCGGCAGCAAAGCCGTGCTGACCAAAACCGACGTAACACCTTGGAAGGCCGGTGACAAATTAGTGCAAACCGATCTGGCCAACACACTACGCAATATCGCCAACCGAGGATCAGACTATTTCTACAAAGGTGATTTCGCCAAACGAATGGGCGATTGGATGCAAGCCAATGACGGAATCATGACGGCTGAAGATTTCGCCAACTATGAAACTCGCCAAAGAACGCCTGTCGAAACTACCTACCGAGGTCACACGATCGTCGGCTTTCCCCCGCCCAGTTCCGGTGGTGTGCATGTGGCCCAAATTTTGAACATCCTGGAAAATTTCGACCTTAAAAAGTTACATGACGAAGACTACGCCAAGTTCGTTCACGTTGTTGCCGAAGCGATGAAGTTGGCGTTCGCCGACCGAGCTCACTGGTTAGGGGACCCCGACTACGCCAAAGTCCCCAAGGGTCTGATCGACAAAACGTACGCTGAACAATTAGCGGCACGAATCGATATGGCCAAGGCCAGCGAGGTCAAATCGCACGGCACACCACCTCTGGCTGACGCCGAACTTTTCGAACGACACACCACGCACGTAACCGCTGCTGATTCCAAAGGTAATTGGGTCGCGATTACAACGACGGTAAACACGACGTTTGGATCCAAGGTCATCGTGCCGGGTTTAGGCGTCATCATGAACAACCAAATGGATGACTTTTCAATTGCGCCCGGCACGCCCAATGCATACGGTCTTGTAGGTTCAGAATCGAATTCGGTGCAGGCCGGAAAACGCCCACTTTCCAGCATGAGCCCCACAATTGTTTTGAAAGACGGCAAACCTATTATGACCGTAGGTGCCGCAGGTGGACCAAAGATTATTACTCAAGCGTTGCTGGCGATCATTCGACGTATCGACTTAGGTCTGGGCATGGACGACGCGGTCGGCAACAAACGATTCCATCATCAGTGGTCTCCCGATATCCTGTTCTTGGAAAACGGTTTTGACGAATCAATCGCCAAACAGTTAGAAGAGATGGGACACAAGACTCGGTTCTCGAATTCCGCGGGTGTTTCGCAAGCGATTCTTTTTGACGAAGAAACCAAAGAATTCGTAGGAGTACACGACCCTCGGGTACCCGGTTCGGCAGAAGGCGAAATGATCCTGCAGAACAATCAATAGTTCAACCACGCACGGAAGCGACAAAAAATGGATTTGGAAAAAGCAATCGAACAACACTTGGTCGATGGTGGACCTGTTCCTGGAAACAGAAAACGTTTTTTCTGTTTTCGCGGATTTATGAAGTCAGGAACCAACTGGATCGGTAGTTTACTGAACCTGCACCCAGATATTTCGTGTATCGGCGAACTGCATCTGCATTCCATTTACGAAACGATTCAGAAAGATCTACGCTCGCTGCCGATTATGCAAGACTCGCACGTGCGGCGAGTCATCCGCGGCAACCTTCAGGGGATGCTTCGTCAAACTCTGGTCGACTTGGCTCACCCTAACGCGAGTGTGATTGGGGAACGATCCCCTGTCACGATACGCCCATTGGTATTGAAAGACGCACCTCAAATCGTCGTGTTACGAGACGGACGAGACGTCTTGGTTAGTCGCTTTTTCCATCTTTACAACTACCCAGAATCGTCGCGAGTATTCGAGCGTTTCCCTGAACTTCAGCCTCAATTGGCTGCCTTCAAAAACGATCCATGGTACTTTCGACAACATCCTGAAAAACTGTTGGTTACCGAGACCATGGTGCGCGAATCGATGCGTTGGTGGTGCGACAGTATCCAATCCAATCGACGCACGATGGCCACCCATACCAATCTTCAAGTCCTGCAATTACGGTACGAGGATGTGCATGCCGATACGGATAAGGCGCGTCAGCAAATGTACGAGTTTCTGCAGGTCGATCCGACAATCGCTGAATCGATTCCACCTGAACTAACGGCAGGGCTTCCGAAAGAACAACCTGACAACTTCAATCGCAAAGGGCAAGTTGGCGATTGGAAAAACTACGTCAACCAGCAAACAAAAGACTGGATCAACCAGGAAGCCGGCGAGGAACTCATCCGCCAAGGATACATCGACTCGCTGGATTGGTAACCCGAACAAAACAAAAACCTAGCACGGACGTTTTAGGTATGGATCGCTTGCTTGTTCACGGCTAAGGCGGCTTCCATGACAATTTCAGAGAGCGTTGGATGAGCGTGGACGCATCTCGCCAAGTCCTCGGCACTGGCCTTAAAGGTCATCGCCACAGCCGCCTCGGAGATCAAATCGCCAGCGTGCAATCCGATTGCGTGCACGCCAAGAATTCGATCGGTTTCGGCATCCGCTAAAATTTTGACTCGGCCGGAAGTATCACCTAACGTTCTGGCCCGTCCGTTGGCACCGTAGGGGCACATCCCTTTTTTGTACTTGATGCCGGCTTCCTTCAGTTGCTCTTCGTTTTGACCAACCGTCGCAATTTCGGGACTGGTGTAAACGATCGCCGGAATCGCATCGTAGTCCATGTGACCATAACCGGTAGCGATCTTTTCAACGCAAGAGATCCCCTCTTCGGAAGCCTTGTGGGCCAACATCGCGCCGCCAATACAATCACCGATCGCAAACACGTTGGCCTGCGAGCTGCGATAATCTTTGTCGACTTGAATGAAACCTCGTTTGTCGACATTAACGCCAAGGTCTTGCAGACCGATATCCTGAGTGCTTGGTGATCGGCCAGTACACACCAACACTCGGTCAGCCGTCATTGGGTCCTGATCCTTGCATTGCACAACGCATTGGTCGCCATCGACGCTGGCCGACTGCACCCACATTCCGGTTTTGAAGATTAGTCCCTGTTTTTCGAAAGTTCGGTGAGCCAACTTGGCCATTTCGGCATCCATACCCGGCAGGATGCGATCCATGGCTTCCAAAATCGTCACCTTGCTACCCATGCGATTCCACACCGACCCCATTTCCAGCCCAATGTAACCGGCCCCGATGACAATCAAGTTTTTTGGCGGCTGGCTAAACGAGAGCGCGGTGGTCGAATCGCCGATCATTTCGCCATCAAATTCGATGCCGGGAAAAATCGTTGGGACACTGCCTGTGGCCACGATCGTTTTTTCGGCTGTGATCGTGGCGTTATCTTTTCCGGTAACCTGCAATTGATCCTGAGCCAGAAACTTGCCACGTCCTACAAACATGGTCACCTTATTGCGTTTCAACAGCATATTAATGCCGCCGGTCAGCGTGTTTACGATGTCTGTTTTGCGTTTCATCATTTGTTCCAGGTTCAACCCAACGGACTGGACCTCGACCCCATGTTCGGCCAAATGATGCATTGCGGATTCGTAAGCGTGGCTGCTTTCCAACAGCGCCTTACTGGGAATGCAGCCGACTCGCAGGCAAGTTCCGCCGAATTGTTCGTTCTCATCGATGATGGCAACTTTCATCCCCAATTGGGCTGCACGAATTGCGGCCACGTAGCCACCTGGGCCTCCACCCAAAACGACCAGATCGAATCGATTGTCACTCATCGGAAAAACTCAAGCCATAAAATGAAAAGTGCTAAAGCGGCAATCGTAAATCAGATTGATTTGGGAGCAAGCCTACTTTTTGCCCAGCCGCCGCTGTTGTTGAAAGAAGGCGGTTAGAATTTGGCCGCATTCTTCGGCCATCACACCCGGAACGACCTCGCATCGGTGATTCAGGCGTTTGTCATTTAACAGCTGAAACAACGAAGTCGCCGCGCCCGCCTTGGGGTCACTGGCCCCAAAAACGACCAATGGAATCCGAGCGTTGACGATGGCACCAGCGCACATCGGACAGGGTTCCAGAGTGACATACAATGCACAATCGATCAGCCGCCAATCGGAAAGGGCATTCGCGGCTTGAGTGATGGCCAACATTTCGGCATGCGCCGTGGGGTCTCGCAACATTTCGCGTTGGTTGTGTGCGGCAGCGATAATTCGACCACGGTGTACGATAACCGCACCGATCGGCACCTCCTCGGCTTGCTCGGCCGCCTGCGCCTGTTGAAACGCCAGCTGCATGTAGTACTTGTGTGGATTCAGTTCTAAAGGCTCGTCAACGTCTGTCACTGCAATCTCTTCAACTGAATATTTTTCCAAGCTGTTTCGGTCTCGAAACCGCACAAACCCAACGGGCGACAAGGCAACACCTCGGTTCGCACTTGCAACTGGATTCCCGCCAGTTCCAAGTCCACAACCTGCTGGTCATCTAACCAGCAAGTTAAACGATCGTCAGTAACGCGAACTCGCACCGCATACCAACGACCTTGATCGTAACGACGCAAGAATTGCGTCGAGTTACTTGAGGCGTCACGGCGATCGATACACGAGATGCCACTGACCGTGCCACCCCAGCCACCCAGAACCAATGAACAATGCGAATTGCCAACTGGAAAGGTCAAGCAACAGAAGAAGTCGGTGCCGCCCTTTTTCTGCGCATCCAGTCTCAACTCGTAATTGGTTTTCGGCAAGTCCTCATGTTCACTAACGATCCCGGCCAGTGGATAACCGGGCGGCCCAACGATTGATTGATCCTGCACAACAAATTCTTCCTGGCCACCAAAATTGATCACCTTCCAGCCGCTCAGATCTCGCCCGTTAAACAAATCCTGCCACTGTTCATCAGACGTTTGTGGCGTCGTTTCGTTCGATGTCGTGGTCGCAGATTCATCGCCACCGTTTGCCGCTTGCGGGGACACTTGTTGACAGCCGACAAGCCCGATCAGCAAACACAAAAACAGAACATGGCAAAGCGACCATACTTGTTTACTAATGAGTCGTTTTCGATGAGACATCGTTGGTTCAGTCGAAGAAATGAAAACCGATCAATCGATAAGGAACAGCTACGATCTTAGCAAAATGGACTCGATCGCCAAAATGGCGTCCCACTTTCGCTTCGCCGCGGATCACTGAAAGTCCACAAAAAAACGCCGCCAGAATTGACAGCGTTAATGTTTTGATCGGACAAGCGGTTTACACCGTGAAAGGGCAACGGGTTTAGCCTTTGGAAAGGAAGCCAAACAGGCCTTTCTTTTCCTTCTTGTCGCCTTCTTCCTCACCTGTTTCAGCTTCGTCATCGCCACAAACCAGTTTGTTAGCCAACGAGATGATGTTTTGAGTGATCGATGAGTTTGGACTGGAATCAATCAGTGGAATACCATTGTTACGACCTTCGGAAACCGCCGAGAAGTTATTTGGGATTTGCCAAAAGATCTCGCGACCGATATGTTCTTCGGCCTTCTTCATACTGATTTGACTGTTGTCCAGACCTGACCGATTGACCACGATCTTGATTTTGCTGGAAAGGCCATCGATGGCTTCCAGTGAGGTCAGTAATCGGACGACGTTTCGCAGACATGGCAAGTCTAGTTGAGTCAACAACAGGACCTCATCGGCAGCTTCCAATGTTGTGATGTCCAAAGCGGTGTAAGACTTGGAAAGGTCCAGGATCAGGTGCGTGAACGAGGCCTTTAGAAGTTTCAACACTCGACCAAAGTCGCTGTCTGAAATGGTTTGGATGTCTTGCAGTTGAACAGGGCGGGGCAGTAGATAAATACCCGAGTCGTGTTTGGTGAGTGACTTGCGGAGCAACGACAAGTCCAAACGCGCCACATTTTGAGCCACGTCCAACAAAGTGTATTCAGGAATCGTGTCCAAGAAGACATCGGCGTCACCCAGACTAAGGTCCAGGTCAATTAATGCGATGCTTTCGTTGGGCAGTTGGGCCATACAGCAGGCCAAGTTGACGGCGATCGATGTTGTACCGACACCACCTGAAGATCCTGCGACAGCGATGATCTTGCCCGATTTTGGACGGGCCGATGTGGAAGAAACCGATACGCGTTCCAACGCAGATACCAATTCCTGAGCTTCCACGGGCGAGCTAATAAACTCTTTAGCACCGGCACGCATGATTTTTAAAATCAGCGATCCTTCGGTACTACTGCTCAATGCAATGATCGCCGAATTTGGAAGTTTTTGGTTGATCATATTGACCAAATCGACTGCCGCCTCGTGATCCGAATCGATATTAATTAATACCGATTCTGGCTCTGTCTGTTTGACGACATCGAAAAAGAACTCGTAGCGGGAACAATCTGCTTCCAGGCACACACTATCAATGCCCATGACAAGCTGCTTCAAGCTTTCACGTGTGCCTTCTGAGGGGTCACAAATTGCAAGTCTCAACTCGCTCATTTTGCGCTTTCTGATTCACTAACAACAATACTTCGAATAGTCGAATTAGCCTCTTCCATTCCTAGGAAGAAAACTACTCACACGTATATGTAGATCACTGGTTCGAGAATGCCAATAAAATAAGAGGCCTACCTCAAATTCGCGGAAAATCCACCAATCACAAGGCAGCACCGGCCAATCCGCCTGTAGCAATTTTGCTGCAGGTGTGGATTAGCCGATGCTGGTTGGATCGACAGGTTTCGTTTTAAGGGTTATCGGCGTAGTTTATCCAACCATGAACGATTGCCTGTTCGTGGTTGGGTTGCCGGAGCACCCTGTCCTGGGTACCCAAAACCCGCTCCTGCTGCCGGAACTTGTGTCGGCGGATTAGGATTCGGGTATTGGAAATTTGATGGTTGTGACGGTGATTGGTAGGTACCTTGGTGCGGAGCGAATGCTGGAGCACCTGGCTGTTGTGTGAATCCGCCACCGTATTGATGACCCGGAATTGGATCCACAGGCTGACCCGGCAGCGGGCAATCTTGCTCGCATCTTGGTACTTCCAAGTAGCCGTCTCGGTACAATTGACCATCCGAAGGTGATACCGTGGTACGACCTGGTGCCGCTGGAACCACTGATGGGTCCACTTCGCTGATGAAGCGTGGTGTCAGCAACATCACCAATTCGATTTCTTGCGTGGTTTCCGAGACTCGGCTGAATCCACGACCAATCAAAGGCAAGTCCATCAGCTTTGGAATTCCAGTGACTTCTGATTCAATTTCTTCGCGAATGTCGCCAGCCAATGCCAAGGTGTGTCCAATCTTCATATCGACACCTGTGTTGACGCGACGAACACGGAAACCAGAAACACCAGACGAACCGGCCAATGTCGCATCTGGCTCGGAAACTTCCGCACGAACTTCCAATCGCACGGTACCTTCTCGTTGAACGATAGGTACTACGTCAAGCTTAGTACCGAACGGACGGAACTGGATGGTTGTGTTACCTAGACCTTGGTTGATTTCGAAAGGAATTTCACCCCCCTGCAGGAACTCGGCAGGACGACCATTCATGGTTACCAAGATAGGCTTATCCAATAAGCGAGCCAACGACCGACGCTCCAAAGCTTGCAAGAATCCATTGAAGGTGCTGTCGTCGTCGACAACACTGAACAACAGGTTGCTGGTAGCGTTAGCGGCACCGCTGACATCCAGGGTGAGGTCGTCAGTGAACAACTGCCAGTCCAAACCCAATTCGCGAACCTTTGTGCGAGCGACTTCGTAGACTTGCACTTCGATGGCGATCATCTGAGCGTCGGGCAGTTTGATATTGTTGTAGACCGTTGGAAAGAATTCGCCAGCGATCAAAACGGCACCGTCGACATCGTCGCCACGTGCCAATGTTCCCGAAAGCACAACGCCAGTTTCCAATGCAGTGGCTCGTAGAGTCGAGTTTGGATAAAGTCCGTTTAAGGCGGATTCCAAAGCACGCACATCGCCACGAACTTGAACACTTAAAGTCTGTGTGTTTTGTTGAGCGTCGCTGACTGTGATGGTCGCGAAGCCTGGCTTCAATGCGGTCAACAGAACTTTGTCAGCGGCGATTGGGGTCGCACGAATGATGCTCTGATTGTCAATGACCAACTCGGGAATCGCGTAGTCGAACTGAATTAGCCGACTGGTTTTTGTGATTAGCTCGATCGAGCCTGTGTTCCGGTCAACGTGGACCGGAGCGCTTGTTGCTAAGTTCTGCGCGGTGGCAGTGAAACTGGTGCCTAGTGCAAGTAGACACGCGAGGGCGGCCATAATGGCTTGACGCGGCTTACTCATCCTTGATTTCCTTCTCTCATAACGTGACGGTCACGTTGTGCATTTTTTTAGCCGCGAAGTTACGGCCAACATCCTTGTGTACGAAACCTGTTTCCTACTTACCGCTACGTGAATTGCTGCTTTCACATCCCGATAAACGTGGAAAAGGCGGACACACGCGATAAACGTTGTGTCCGCCTTAAGTAATTCGATCAGATCAGCCGCACAATTGATTGCATTAGCTCTGCGGCTCAGAATCCAAACTTTCGATCAAAGAGTCTGATTTGTCAGAACTTCCCTCATCGGAAAAGTCCAGCTCATCCTTATCATCTAAGAAATCCAAATCCTTTTCGCCGCTTCCTTCGTCTGCCGGACTATCTTCTTCATAGCCACCTTCTCGACGAATTTTTCCACTTCCCGTGTTGAAGTGGTAAATGGTAGCCCCTTCTGAACTTAGGATTTTCATTGTGTGCACGTCCTGAGCAACAGCCGGTGCGACAGCAACTGGTGCTGGCGCTGCAGTTGCAACAGGTTGTTGCGGCTGGTTGCCACCGTTGATTTGCTGGGCCAACAAATTTGCCAAGTTGGCTGCGTTTTCTCCGGTATTGTCCAAAATTTCAGCTTGCAAAGTTCCTTCACTGCGAGTGCTGGCATCGCCATCTACTTCGCCACGCAAAGTCAGACGTAGTTCCGCTGTTCGTTCTGCCAATACAATTTTCTCAGATTGCTTTTCGGTAACCAACAAACCAACAACCGTACTTCCGCGACCGTTTGTGTTTTCTTCGATATCGCGAGTCGTCTTGGAACCGATCGACCAAACAGTAACCTTTCGCAGAAACGTTTGTGTGCGAGCCGAGCCGGAATTGCGGCTACCATTTCGAATGATGGCCATGATATCGACCAAATCGCCAGCTTCCAAAATGCCGTTCAAGTGGTCATCAGCACCAAGGTTGATACCAATCACTTTGAAGCCCACTGGGATCTTTTTCGTACGAACTTTGGTGGTCTCAACGATGTTGTTCAGCGAAATATCTTCGCCTTTGCCGATTCGGGCACGAGCAGACATTCCTTCAAGCTGTTCTAGCGAAGTAATGGCATTTTCGGGAACCAAGCCCGAAGGATACTGACGCTCTTCGAACATTTCTGGCAGAAGTTCGTCGTTGATATTAATGTCTGTAACCGCGATCAGGATCGGGCTTTTAGGCTCTTCTACAACGGGAGCTGGTTGGTTGTTTCTTCCCATTACTTGAGTAATACCGATAGCGGCAACTAGACCAAAGCCCAGTGATACGGCCATCAGGAAAATGGATTTGGACTTCATGGAAGTTTCCTCGATCAATGCCTCAATGTTGTGTTTGTTTACTGAGCAAAAGTTGGTTCGGCGACTCCAACAATCACTCCCTCCATGTGTGGGTTAAGCGATCTAACCGAGATCACTCAACCAGCATTGAACTGCTTCCATACAGTCTGTTACGCCATCATTTAATTTGATGGCAAATACATGCCATCATTCGATAGCATCGACTGAAGGGCACGGATTGATTTATTTTGTTTCCGGACACGGAACTGTAACAATATCCCGCATAACCGACCGCACACTTCCGGCTAAGGCGACCTAAACGGTTACTCCAACCACATCGGTTGGAGCATTTATCCGTAGGCAACCTAGATCAACAAACCGGTCCAAGCGAAGTAGACAATGGTTCCGATGCAAATCGGGATACCGTAAGGCAGCAACATCATTGTGCTTTTTCGCTCGGCTGCAATTCCAGCCAGTGTTTCGGGGTTCTTCACTGTGGCAATCTCATTGATGATCGCAAAGAACTGTCCCGAGTGTTTTTTCATTTTGCCAGCTCGCCAAACCATGATCACAGCGATGATTGCACCGATGATGGCCGACAAGCAGAATGCGTAAAAGGTGATCCAACAGTGAACCCATGCTCCGATACCGGCCATCAGTTTGACGTCGCCAGCACCCATTCCGCCAATGGCGTAAGCAGGTAGCAACAAGGCCAAGCCAATAGCTGTTCCAGCTAGACTCCAACCCAGCCCAACCATCCAACCGTCGCCAGCCATTCCATAAGCCATCGCGCTGAACACCCAGCCGCTGATGATCATTGGAAAGGTCAACCAGTTAGGAACCTTCAATTGGATTCCATCAATTACGGCAGCGACAATCAGCACGATGCTAACAAGCCAGTACTGCCAGTTCTCCATCATGCCCGAGGACAGGGATTCAATAAATGTCATTTCAGTTCTCCGAAGGGGACGTGCCAATTACTTGGCTTGATTTGCAAAATAGGAACCACTCGTTGCTGTTCAACAACGGCGGTCAGTTTCTCGCGGGGAGTCAGGAACCAGGATCAGTTGCTTGCGAAACATTCGCGCAACTTGACCTAGGTTCGCATTGTTAAAACGTAGCTCGCAAATACGGCGATGATGGTAAAAAATACGCAAACCATCTCAAACGCATGAACGTAGCTGTCAGCAGGGATAATCGGTAACATTTGACTTTTCTGCTTGTGGGGGTTGGGTCGGGATGATTCTTGTTTCACACTCGACGAATGGTTTTTTTGTCTAGCTATGCAAAAAAAGCCCACGCAGGCAAAGCCTGCGGGGCTGTAGTGACCTGTAGGTCTGAGGCTGGTTTAGAAACCACCCTTGTTACGAGCGGTATCGATATCTGTAGCGATATCGTTGAACGCCGAGCTGGCGTTGGTACCGATAGCTTGAATAGCAGTCAAGCATACGATAACAATCAGGGCCAACATGATGGCGTACTCGACAGCTGTTGGGCCATCTTCAGACTTCAAGAAACGTTGTACTTTCAATGCGAAATTTTTCATTTTTATTTCCTCCGACAGGATATGAATGTTGTCTCGTAATTGAGACGGAGTCGACAACGTGTCGACTCAACCAAAAAAAACCCATGGGTTCGCTGAAACCATTGCCATCGGGCAACGTAGCCTGTTTTAATCCAGCGATCTACCAACGTTTCCCCAGCGAACTGGAGCTACGTTGCAGGCAACAATTTCAACCTCTGCTTTTGGCTTTGGTCGCGGAAAGTCAGCCGCAATGACTGGCTTTGAAAAGCGGTGGGTTCCGCGTTCACTGAAACCTATGCCACTTATGCCCAGTGTCAAACTTTGAGGATAAAGGTTTCGAGAAAAACTTTGTCGATGACGTGGGTTGTTGCGAAATCGCAACATCGCTGTCTTTTAGAAAACCGAACAACCTGCACGAACTGTACAACCGTAAACTAGTGGTTGAGGCAGTAAGGTTTAGGAAACAAGTCCGGCCAACTAGGCCCAGTGATTCACGTTGTTGCTAAACGTGATGAGCGAATGAATCAGAAAATGGAAGAGTGATTCTGGTGGAGACTCGAAAACATAGAGAGCAGGAAGAAGGGCTTGGCCAAAGACCAAGACTCAGGAGTCGACGCGCTGGTAATACCGATGACCGGCAAAATAGAAACAGCCCGCCGAAACGGTACCAAAAATCAACAGAGCCCACTCATCAAAGACAGCCATCAAGAAGGCCGTGACAAACAGCGCGGTGGCCTGAATATAGAAAACGCCTGACAACATACTGGCTTTCACCAGGAAAATCATCGCCGCGACTAGCGACAAGACTGGAGCTAGGCTAAGTGCCGGTAAACCAAGGTACCACTCAAACGGAAAAACGGCACCGATACATACAATCGAGCCCAACCACAGGTGAGCGATCTGCCGCTCGATAAATGTCACCGGCCCCATCCGCCGTCGCATGTTCCAAAACACCATCGCCCAAGCGCCAAACCCGGCAGTCCACAAAAACCAGTAAACCCAGCGGCTGACCTGGACAAAGTGCAACAACTGAGTCCCCGCGCAAGCCAAAAACAACACCAAGGCATGCCACATCCACAGCCGACCCCAGTTTTCCATGATGCTGGCTTGGTGCGTATCGCGTAACATACTGGCAATCACATGCCCCAGTCGTCCTTGTTGCGCTTGCACCGCTTCCTGATTCAAAAAGCGTTCCAAATCATCGGCTAATGCGGACGCCGATCGGTAACGCAGGTCCTGTGGTTTCTGCAAACAACGCATGGCAATCATTTCCAATTGCCGATTGGCATTGCGGTTCAAGACTCGCGGAGCAATCGGATCTTGTTCCAGCAACATCAACACGGTGTCGACTGGCGATGAGGCTTGAAAGGGTGGCCGACCGGTCAGCATGTGATACATGATCGCGCCCAAGCTGTAGACGTCGCTACTGGAATTGACCTGGCCTCGCGCACCCGCCGCTTGCTCAGGAGCCATATAGGCCGGCGTCCCGATAACCGATCCAGTCCGAGTCAACGACTCGTTAGCCGTAACATCTCGGGCCAACCCAAAATCGACCACAAAGGGTCGGTTGTTTTCGTCCGCAATCAAAATATTGGAGGGCTTCAAGTCGCGATGCAACACGCCGTGTGAATGAGCGAAATCGATGGCGCGAGCAACCTGCATAATGATCCGCGCTGTTTGCCTGGGTGGCATCGGACCACGCGCCAACCTTTCGGCCAACGATTCACCTTGAATCAAGTCCATGCAAAAGTAGGCGCGACCATCGTGCTCGCCCACGTCCGAGATGTGAATGATGTTGGGATGGTCCAACCCTTTGGCCGCGCGAGCTTCGGCGTGAAAACGGCGGCGAGTGGTTTCGGTCGCCTGGTCTCCATGCAAAATCATTTTTAACGCACAATCGGAATCTTCGGTATCTGGCGACACGGACTCTGATTCTTCGTGTCGCGCGCGATAAATGACGCCCATACCGCCGCGACCGACCTCTTCCAACAAAGTGTACTTACCAAACTGAGTGGGCAGTTCAAACAAGGCACCGACAACGTTCATCGGCTGGTCGGATTCCGAGTAGTTTTGGCCCACCGTCTGCGTCACCATCACGGTACCCCAAAGCTGCCTAAGTTCGTCAGCAAATTCGGGATGCTTGTGGCACTCGACCCCTAAGTCCACCTGCTGTCCACTTTGGACACGATCCATTAACGCCGCAAAAATCATCGCCAATTGCGACTCGTGCAAATCGGCTTCGTTTTCGGACATCGTTGGTTCCAAGTTTTCGTCAGCGGCGTTCATGAATCGATCATCATGATCTAAGTCAGAGACTGCATCAGGTCGCGCAATCTTCGGACGGCGCGTAGGTACCGCATGCTGGCCGCGGGTTCAGTTAAGCCCAAGGCCTGAGCGATTTCTTGATTGCTAAGTTGTTCGTAGTGACGCATTACGATCACTTCCGCATCGACATCATCCAATTGAGTGATGGCGTCTTCAACACGCCCAGCCAACTCCTTCTCAAGCGTTTTAGCAGCAGGAGTTTTGCCTTGATCAACAAGTTGATTTGCCAAAATGATCGAGCTCTGATCGAAACCGCCGGGGATGACCATCGGCTGTTCCCGATCGATCGAACGTTTCGCAGATCCACGATGCCGTCGATGCGCGTCAATAATTCGGTCGCGTGCGATGTGCCTGACCCACAGATGAAATGGCATCACTGGATTTTCAAGATAGGTTTTCAGACGTCGATTGGCCTCAATCAACACCTCTTGCACAACATCGCTGACATCGACACGACGTTGGATCTTTCGATCAAGCCTCATTCGCACCAAGTGGCGAAGGGCACCACGATGCCGCTCGATCAATTCATTGACCGCTGTACCGTCACCTTCCCTCGCTTGGTCCAACAGCTTCTCGGTTTTTTCTAGTTCAGGCCACATAGTCACATTATTAGATGAATTGTCGCTACTTGATACCCGAGTTCAAAGAATTTGTGACAACGGACATCACACTTCCGGCGAAGACTGATAGAAAATGTCAGTACGCAAAACATATTTCACACCCTGGGTCACCCGCGTGCCTTCGTGCCAACGGCGATGTCGAAACAACAACGCCGATCCCGTCGCCGGGACGATCGTTTGCTCCTTTGTGTGCTTGACGCCATCTTGAAACGTGTGATCCGAGAAAGTCGTGAAGCCGCCCTCGAATTCTTGGTTCAAAAAGATCAAATACGACAGCTTACTGACGCGGGATTGTTGATCTGTCACCGAACCATCTCGGTGCCGCTTGAAGGCTTGCCCGGGAATGTACTTGTAGAACCTCAACTTTGGATCGGCATAGACGGCCGACTGTTGATCCAAGATTGGCAATACGTCCTGGATGCGCTGAAACATCTGGTTAGCGAGACGGTTGTCATGAAGGTTGACTCGCTGGTTATTGCGAATGTTCGGCAACAACTTCTGGCCTTGGGCGGTTCGCACCGTGGCCGCTTGGAATCCAGTCGATTCCGCTCGTGCAATTAATTCTCGACACTCGTCGGCCGAAAACACGTCCGCTATCTGAAAGATATCTGCATCAACGTAATTTACGATCAAGTCCATGGCGTTCTTCGCTGACATGACTTCTATTGCTTACCAATAGAACCGTCAACGTTGCACGAACTTCACACGATAAAGAAATGATTTAGCTAGAAATGATCTAGCTAATCTTTTGGACGATTCAAGAACAGCCGCATCACGATCGCGGCCAATGCAATCCCTACGCAATTACTGGTCATGTCCAACCAGTCAAAATTTCGATTTGGCGACAGCAACTGAAAGAACTCTTCGGCAGTGATAAAGACCGCCACGCCGATCACTCCACAGTACAGGCGATGAGACCCTAGCTGCCACATACGAAAATTCGAGAGCCAACAAACCAATATCGTCGTGACAAACATCAACACTGCATGGCCCGTCTTGTCTTGACCTGGGACATGCCGAATCGGTTGTTGAAACCATGCGCCAGTGCCGGTATAGGCACTCCACCAAACAATGACGAAGCCCAAAACCATCGACAACGCGACCAAGTAACGCAAAACGCGGTTACGCGAAACGGGTAAATTCAGTGTTTCGGAGGTGGAATTCATGATGCAAACCGAACAGGCGATGCCCTCGACTGGGCCTAAAAACTTGGGTTGAGCCTAATTAACAAATCACGACACTTCAAATATTGGAATAGAATTAGCAAACAAACGCATTCGTGGTAAGTCGAACTGAGCCTGCTATCGCGGATTTTGCTAAAACTAACTGCTCAGATTTTTGCATTTTGCTCTGGAAAAGCACGTCTGCGCGGAACCCCTGGCCTGCTGTAGAATGGTTCCTTGGCCAACGTCAAATATAAAACCGCGAACCAAGAAATATTGATGACCGCAGTACTTTTTCAGCAACCCAAGGCGTTGATGATCAGGATCCCCAAAACGGGTTCCACCAGTGTCGTTCGAGGGTTGTTCGGTGGCTTGAAACAGGAAGACCAAGTGCTGCGAGCGAACGTGCCAGACGAGTGGTTTGAAGGCTACAGCTTCGCGTTCGTCCGCAACCCGTTCACTCGCCTGATTTCTGCATTCAAAATGTTCAAACAGTATCGCGTCGAAAATGAACAAGAAGAAGAATTCCGTTCCAACTTGACCATCCGATCGATGTTGGAAATGGCAGTCGATGATTCCATATTGCTGGACCAACAAAACTTCTCGTCAAAATTACGTCGACACTGCGTCCCGGCCACCAATCCCTTCTTTCACATTTCGCGATTACAAGAGATCTTTCGTTTCGAAGACTATTCCAGCGAATACAAACGACTAGCCAATGCACTCGGCCAACCGGCGACGGACCCACCCCACTTTAGAAAATCCAAAGTCGCAGACTCTGACATTCGCCTGACAGAGCAGGAAATCGTACTAGCGAAACAGGTGTACCAGGAAGACTGCGCAACCTTCGGATATGAATTTAATTTGGGTTGAGAAACTCAGATAGAAGCCGCCTGGCCCTTGGTTGTTCTCGACGGAAATGTATGTTCAGGCTTTGCGCGTCGACTGATGCTGCAAACAGCGCCAAAACAGCATGGCACCCATTGCTGTCTCAATGGACTAGCGCCCTTCCTCTAACCGTCGGAAAGAAACTGCACCTGGAACATTGTCATCCCACGAAAATAGCCAACGAGAGATCAAGCAATGGTTGCGACGACCGATTTTACATCGGTAGGTCAACCGGGTAGCATGTTTCCACAAAAGCGGAAGGCAACAACGACTAGTATCAAGACAGACTAGGGAGCAATGCTTGTGAGTAATTCAAGTGATGATTGGGACAGAAACGTTACCGATGCGATTCTTGGTTTGCGGGATACGAATCGGGACAGGGTGGAACAGTTCCAGATTGTATGGACGAGAACCGATGTTTATTCGAAACAGGCGCAAAAAGTGTTTGAAACACTCCCTTTGTTTGAAGGGGAATATTCGATGGATTATCGATCCGGAATGTTTTGTCTGAGAATCGATAACGAGATTTGCGTCGAATCGGATAATGGAAATTTCAAGGATCAAGAAAAAATACAGAAGGTCTTTGACAACGACAAGTTCTACGTTTGTGATATCGCTGCCAATGACAGCGAGAAAATGACCCGAACCATTGGTGTGTGTCTACAGCCGGTTAATGACCCGTATGAGAACTGGCTTGAGTTTACGTGTTGGATTGCAGAAACAACGACGCTTGAAAAAGCCTATATCGAAGGTGAATTTACAGGCAAAGTAGCTGCTGTGAATTTAGATGAGGAAAACAAAACCTGTTCTGTTGAATATGCTTTTGGGGACGGTGCAAGATCGGTTGAAGTTTTTAGCATGTCAAAAGGCGGGCTCGTCTCATCGCTATCAGTTTATTTCCCCAGTGGTAAACTTAGTTACCAGAAAACATTTGAAATCACAGAAGTGGAAGCAGGAATCTTTTTTCCATCCAGATTTGAAATCGAGTTTTTTGACGAATCTGGCAACGCGGAAAATAAAAAAACATTCTCGCTCGACTTGGATCGCTCACGATTTAATGATGAATGTAGTTTCGCAGAAGATACGTTTAAGGTTTCGATAGGCCCTGGGAACAGGATTATTGATCGACGTTCCTACTATCCGTTGAATTATTTCGGCGACGAAGGGTTGAAGTCGTTGACCCGTCTTGAAGAAGAATTGGTAAAAACTGGCGTGGTTGACTGTCGCTAAT
>CAZJBW010000009.1:0-102490 GCA_964543985.1 uncultured Pirellulaceae bacterium
GGCCGGGGTGATTCAGGGTTGAGGTCTTTTGTAGATTCAAACAACGCATTGGCCCTCCCCGCTCGTTCCTCGCGACCCTCCCAAGGGAGGGTATCTAAAGAAAAGCAGTGTGCCGGAAGCTAGTTCTGCAGTGGGACGCGGTAGCGGCCGGGGTGATTCAGGGTTGAGGTCTTTTGTAGATTCAAACAACGCATTGGCCCTCCCCGCTCGTTCCTCGCGATCCTCCCAAGGGAGGGTATCTGTGCCGGAAGCTAAGCTAGTCGCAGAGAGTGGGCTAGTCCCGCGCAGGGGGAGGGTCCTGGTTACTGGTCCGACTGTTGGTCCGGCTTGCGAGTGGTTGGTTTTTCCTGTGATGGAATCTGTGGCTGGGCTGCCTTGATATCGTCCAGTTTTTTCTGGGCAATCTGCAACGTTTTTTCAGCCTCGGCAACCACGTTTTCTAGCCGCTGCATTTTGTCCCTGCTGGTGTAGCCTTTCAGCAACGATCTGCGGTTGTATTCCACGCTTTGTTGTGCAACGTCCAGGTTAAACTGTGCCTGTAAGACGTCGATTTCACAGACGATTTGATAGTGTCCGTCTGTGGCCGTCGCCAGCGCCAATTCCAGCTTAGCCCGGTCGACTAGAAATCGATCGAAATCGAAACGTGACTTTTGAAGTCGCCCTTTTAGATACAACCGCTCGCTTTGCTCAAGCCTTTCTGTCGAATTTTCCAATTGTCGTTTGGCGTTGTAGATAGTCAGTTGCGAGGCGCTGAACAGTAAACTTTCTAATTGGCCCAAGCGTGTTTCCAGGGCCAGTACACGTTTCTCCAATTCCAGCTCACGCTCAGTCGCTTCAACACCTGTTTGATTTTCCTGAGTTGCTCCAGAAAGATTGTCGTCTTGGATGTCTTGGGCCGGCAGGCTGGCCGACAAGCAACAACACATCAACCACGTAGATACGGGGTAAATCGACCAAAACTTGCTAATCATGGCTCCGTTACCTTTCCCTAGTATTGCTATCAACATCGAATCTCCGAACTGATTTTTTTGGTCTAGCATTCGTGCGGCAAATTGAAATTTTCGAAAATTGAATTCGCTTCATGGATTTTTCTGAGTACATTGGGCAGTGTGATAACTCTCGTTAAAATGCTTATTTTGTAGGGTAAAGCACCGTAAAAAACTTGACTCGAAATTCAGCTTTGTGGATATTAAGCGCTGGTTTGGCGGAGTTTGGCTGAAGCAATTTAGCCGCCCGATCGGTTATTGAGAGTGACTGACCTGGACTTATTTACGCGTTTTAATTTTATACGTCCCGGTTCCTGCCAATCATATCAATTCTTTAAAGGGTGTACTGACAAAGGGTCCATGATGAACCTTCGGAACAAGAAAAGCTGTGAGAGAATTCAGTTCGAGAAGTTGGAAGATCGCAATCTGTTAACGGGCACCGATGGCTTGATCCACGTTGACCTAAGTGAGTTTGACGATATTCAACCAGTGATTGTTGCCGGCGATCCCAACGGATCACCTCCTGTAACAACGGACTCGCTGATCGACCCCAATCTTCCAAATTCACAATTTGCCGGGGTCGTTGCACTAGCACCGGGTGGAAGTGGATTTTGTTCGGGAACGGCGATATCGCCTTTCCATATTTTGACCGCCGGTCACTGTACGGACCTAAATGACGACGGTGCCGCAGACATTAACCTGGCTGCCACGGAAGTTTACTTTAATCACTTGCCGGTCCCGGTGGTTTACCAGGGCATCGCAGCCGCTACTCCGCATCCTGACTACACAGGTTTCGCGAATCCGTCTGTCAATGACGACTTGGCAGTATGGACGTTGAACGAGCGTATTCCTGACGGCGTTCCCATTTATCGAATAAACACCGAAGCCTTTACTTCTCCCGAACAGATTTATTCTGTGGGTTATGGTACTGCGGGCGATGGAGTCTCTGGGTTCTTTGTCAATCCAACGTATACCGACAAGCGTGTTGGTCAAAACATAGCCTCGGGTTTCGAGTTCGATGACGAGGGCAGTGGCGAACGCGAGGTCTTCATTATTGATTTCGACGGTCCCACGGGTGACACCTTGGGTGATGGTCCTACACTTGGTAACGACGTTGAAGTCTCTTTTGGTGGTGGCGATTCAGGCGGGCCCAGTTTTATATGGGACGACCTTAACGATGACGGCAACATGACCGCCAACGAACTGACTCAGTTCGGCATTAACACTTACATTTTCGGAGGGGCACCCTTCTTTGGATCGCAAGCTGGTGGAATGAACGTTGCTGCTTATGCCGATTGGCTGTCGCAATTTGTTTCCTCAGGCGAAGCTTTGGTGGAAGCTGATGGCGAAACCGTTGTTGACGGCGGCTTTTTCGATTTTGGTGCTACATCGATTGGCACTCCGATCACTCAGCAGTTCACTATTACCAACATTGATGATGCCTCGAACTTGAGTCTGACCGAACCAATCTCGGTGCCAACTGGCTTCTCGGTCGTTAATTCATTCAACGACACAGATTTGTCGCCAGGCGAATCGGCCACCTTCACTCTTCAATTCGATCCAATCTCGTTCGGAACGTTTTCTGGAACGGTTTCTTTTGCTACCAGCGATGGCAGTAACAGTCCATTCGATTTCGACGTTGCGGGCACGGTTACGACGTCCATTGGTGAAGCTGGAATTTTGACAGTAACCAACCAGTGGTTGTTGGTCGAGCTGGATCAATCGTTCCACGATCCAGTCATTGTCGCTGGACCGGCTACCTATAATGACGCTGATCCTGCCACGGTTCGAATCCGCAATGTTACCTCGAGCAGTTTCGAGATCAGAGTTCAAGAATGGGCTTATCTAGATCGGGTTCACCCGGCGGAAGAGATCAGTTATGTCGTGTTGGAATCGGGCTTGCACCGCTTGAACAACGGCTTGACCGTCGCCGCGTTTAACACCGATGGCATCGGACACCAATTTAGAAATGTCCAATTCCCAACGGCCTTTGAAGAAACACCGATCGTTCTCAGTCAAACCGTAACGGTTAACGGTGGTGCCCCGGTTGTGACTCGTTTGGATAACGTGACCAACGAAGGCTTCAGCATCGGCTTGCAGGAAGAAGAGGGTGCGGATCAAACTCACAACCCCGAAACGATCAGTTGGTTGGCTCTGGTTCCAACGACGGGCGAACTTGGCGCGACCTCGTACGATTCCCGTCTGACACCTGCCGAGGTCAGCGACAGCGTCCAGTCTTACACTTTGGAAGGTTTCGATGAACGACCAGCCTTCTTGGCGAATATTCAATCCTTCTTTGGCGGTAACACGTCGACCTTGCGAGTCACTCAGATTGATGAAACCGGCGTAAGCCTGTTCCTGGAAGAGGAACAGTCTCGCGATTTGGAAGTAGGTCACTTGAACGAGACGATTGGTTGGGCGGCCTTTGAGGTTGGTGACATCATTGGACGAACCGTCGTGGCCGTTGCCGGACACTTGCCATCGGTCGACGGAGATTGGCAAACCGTGACTCTGGCTCACAATTTCATCGATCCTGTGGTGATCGCCTCTACCAATTCAACTCTAGATGCTGACCCTGTCACTTTGCGAGTTCGCAATATTACCGGCAACTCGTTCGAAATTCACACCGAAGAGTGGAATTACCTGGACCAGGAACGACCTGGTGAATTGGTTTCCTACATCGTTGTTGAATCGGGCATTCACCGGTTGCAAGACGGAACGATTATCGAGGCTGGAAACGGTTTCGCTAATCACAATTTTTCGAATATCGAACTAACAGGCGACCACAACGGCACGCCCAACGTATTCACTCAGGTCTCGTCACGGAACGGACCTTCGACAGTGATCACTCGTGTGGATCAAGTTTCCGAAGATGGTTTCCAAGTTCGCGTGCAAGAGGAAGAAGCAGCGGATGGCTTCCACAACACGGAACAAATTTCGTGGTTGGCTGTCGGTAATAGCTTTGGAGACTTCAACGGTGTTCAATACGAATCGCTGTTTGTCCCATCTGTCAATCATGTCGGTTCGGAAGTCACTCTGACGAACGCTTTCCGCGACGTACCAGTGGTGGTCAGTTCAATGCAGACGTTCCGAGGTGGAAATACCGCCGCGGTTCGACAGCGAAGTGTCTCGCCAGGTTTGATTGACGTCTTTGTTCAAGAAGAGCAATCCTTGGACAACGAAGTTGGTCACTTGGGCGAAGACATCGCATTCTTCGCCGCCGAATCAGGAATCATCGATGGTTTCATTTTGGAACTGTTTGAGACCGAGGCAACGCCTGGGCCAGGTGATGATGGTGGGTTCTCGGCGTTTGCGGCATTGCCATCAAACCAAGACGCCGGCCAACTATTGGCCAACCAAAAAGTTTCCGATGAGGTTGCGACACAGGTTGGTTTGCAAGAACCTTTGGGTGCCGAGACCCTGGATGTCGTTTCGCCAGAGACTTCGCTGGCAGGCTCAAACACTTTGGTAGTAAGTGAAGCTGACCCGTTCGTCAGTTCATTAGCGTCAAGCACAGGCGAAACATCTGAACGAATCGCATTGCGAAACGAGTGGTTGGACTGGATTAACCAGGACGAGTGGCTGTAGTCGACATCCGTTAGGCAGATAATTTATCGGTCAAACGAATTTCGAAAATCGAACATTTTCAAAGGCAACTGACTTGGGTCGGTTGCCTTTTTTGTTGGAATGTCGATGATTTCGAGTCTGCGGCACTTAGCGGCACCCAGGATTCGTCCGTCGTGCCTTGACGTCAACCGTGTAACAAAGCGTCAGTCATCCGATACCGTCGTCAAATCTAGGATTACTCAAAGTCATGACCTCCGCCTCCAAAAAAGTACTGATCCTGTGCACGGGGAACTCGTGTCGATCACAGATGGCTGAAGTTCTGTGGAATCAGTTGTCGGCCAATCGGTGGCATGCCGTCTCGGCGGGCTCGAAACCATCCGGGTACGTGCACCCGTTGGCGATTGTTGCCATGCAGGAATTGGAATTGCCCGTTGACGGCCTAACCAGCAAGACGAGTGATTCTTTTGTCGACGAACCTTTCGATTTGGTCGTCACGGTTTGTGACAATGCCAAAGACGCCTGCCCCACTTGGCCATCGGCTAAAAAACTTTTGCATTGGCCCTTCGAAGATCCCGCTGATGCGACTGGGTCGGATGAAGAGCAGCTGGTTGTTTTTCGAAAAGTGCGTGATCAAATCAAGGAACGAATCAGTCTATTCTTAAACGAAGAAAATTGAGCGCCATGAACGACCAACCACAATACTCGCTTGACGAAGTCACCAAGATCGAAGCCCTGCAGCTAATCGATTGGACGCTGAACGAAGACCTTGGAAGCAGCGACCCTGACGATCAGTTAGACGTCACAACCGCATCGACTGTCCCGGACAACGTCAAGGGATCAGCCAGTTTTGTATCCCGACAAGACGGCGTCGTTTGCGGAGTGGCGGTTAGCGAGTTGGTCGTTAAAAAGATTAATCGCGGTTTGAATTTGGAAGTCGTGCGTCGTGACGGAGACTCGCTTGCTTCTGGTGACGTGATCGCCGTGCTCTCAGGAAACGCCCAGGACATTTTGTTGGCCGAACGAACCTGCTTGAATTTTATGGGCCGTTTGTCTGGGATCAGTTCGATGACTGCGTCGTTCGTCCAACAGGTGGTGGGAACATCAGCCAAAGTGTTGGATACTCGCAAAACCACACCCGGTTGGCGGCGGCTAGAAAAGTTTTCGGTGAAATGTGGTGGCGGATCCAATCACCGCATGGGGCTGTATGATGCCGTGCTGATCAAAGACAATCACTTGGCCATGATGGACGCGTTGACCGAAACGCCGATGCGCGAAGTTGGTGAAGCCATTGATAACGCTCGGAAATGGGTGAGTGCCAATGCCGATCGACTGCCCAATGGCAGCAACACGATTATTCAAATCGAGGTCGATCGAATTGATCAGTTCGAAAAGGCGATTCAACACCACCCGGACATCGTCTTGCTGGACAACATGAGCAACGAACAGCTGGCATCGGCCGTTGAGATTCGCAACGGTAAGTCTCCGAAAGTTCTGTTGGAGGCATCCGGCGGTGTCAATTTGGACACGATTGCCAACATCGCAAAAACAGGCGTCGATCGAATCAGCGTGGGTGCACTGACGCACTCGTCGATCAACTTGGACATCGGCCTAGATTGGACGATTGGCTAGTTTGACGATTGGCCAGTGCAGTGTCAGCATTCAATTTCAGGGATTCGCCAGAATTCAGGTCTGTCGCAAAACCGAAGTCTGGCGACTCCCGGCATCGTTTGGCGGTACCAATTTGTTTTTCTTGCATTTCCGAAGGTTGTGTTCGTCTTTGGAAACCTATAACCCGCACAATCATCAGCATCTTACCGATTTGCCGATTCGTATTTCGCAGCGTTGACTTGGCTACTGGGTAACCTAGCCTTTGCTGCAGCCACGCCTACTTTTGGGGAGCGGCGGGGTTGTTTGCGCGGCGAGGATGGCACGATGCCAGAGGGGACTTCGTCGCGTTTTTTCATGCGCGAAAAAAAGTAGCACTCGCCGATTAGCAAGAATCTGTTTGCAGCTGACGTCCAGTTCCAATTTCTCAGTGATTGTTCATCATGTACGATAATGGGTAACTTTGATCATTTGGTTGCTGTTCAATTAATGCAAATCCTCATCTTAACGCCTGTCCCTTCCGGCAGCACTCGCGGAAACAACATCACCGCCGAGCGTTGGCAACGCATGCTGCAATCTCAGGGACATAAGGTTGATGTGAAACGCGTCGCGTTGGATCCATTGCCTGAAGACTTGCAATTTGTCATTGCGCTACACGGCGTTCACAACTCGCAGGCCATCGAGAATTTGCGTCGGCAACGACCAAACTTGAAGATTGCGATTTGCATGAGTGGCACGGACTTGTATCGCTTGTCTGTCGAAGCCAACGAGTCCGATGTTCAACGGATTCACAAGTCTTGGGAAGTCGCTGACAAAATTATTCTGTTGGAACCCAACGCACAAAAGCTGGTTTCTAAACAACATCAACAAAAATGTGTCGTCGTGATTCAATCGTCCGAACCGATCGCACTGCCTCGCACGTTATCGTCAGACAATTTTGTGGTGAGTGTTTTGGGGCATCTTCGACCGGTGAAGGATCCTTTTCGAACGGCCTCGGCTTCCCGGTTGTTACCCGCCAGTTCCCAGGCCAAGGTGATTCACGTTGGGGCGGCATTGACGTCGACCATGGAACAGCAAGCGACTTTAGAATCGACGACCAACCCACGTTACGAATGGTTGGGGGCCGTCAGTCATTCCCAAGCTCTAACAATAATGGTGAATTCGCACCTGACGGTACTCAGTTCTTTACACGAAGGTGGGCCCAGCGTTATCTCGGAAGCGGTGGTTAATCGAGTCCCAATTTTGACCTCGCGAATCCGTTCCTGTGTCGGTCTTTTAGGCGAAGATTATCAGGGATATTTTGAAGTTGGAAACTCGCAACAGTTGGCCGACCTTATTTGGAGAGCTGAATCTGATGCTGAGTTTCTTCCGGAACTAGAGCGTTCGTTGGATCAAAGAGCAAGCCGTTTCACCCAAGAGTCCGAACTAGCGGCACTTAAAACTCTTCTCGAAGCTTGACGCAAGTTACCAAGATTCCCCGCGAATGTGCTGTAGCGGTGGGCATCCGTCCGTAAGTGTGTCATTCTTGACAATTCCATCTGGTGATGCGTTTTGAGACCCGTTTTTCGTTAATATTGGTTCAAGTGTATGTCATGATGGAAAAGTATTTCATTTGCCGTAATCCTGCCAAATCAACAAACTACACAGCGCAGATAACTTTAAAACGCTTTGTTACCGGCGGTGTGCTCCGCCGGGTCGGTATCGCATTCATTATTAACGGGGCAGTCCCGCAGGTCGTAGTCAAAGATGGCGACCAGGAAAATTATGAATCACCCATCAAAACCAACGAGACGCAGCGGATTGACGTTGATCGAGTTATTGGTCGTATTGACCATCTTGATCGCGTTGGGCGGGATTGTTGTATCGTCCCTGCCAGGGTTGTTGGGTAAAACGCAAACTGCGACAGCCGCTGCTAATGTTTCGGAAATTGATGCCTCGATTCGACGGAACTTGATTTCAGCGAACGGCTTTATTGGAAATCGCTTTGACGCCTTGCTGACAAGTTCGGGCGGAGCCGGCGGAGAGGTGCCTGCTTACGTCGGGGGTTCTGAGATTTTTCAAGCCACTTCCCTTTCCGCATCCGATATCGCGGCCCTACGTGCTGTCGGAATTGTGGAAGTGATTCCAGCAGACGGTTCGACCAACGACGCGACCTTCGCATCGCATACAGCCCAGCCATCGGCATTGAGTAACGACACCCGAGTTTGTTCTATCAGCCCGAATTTTGCCGACGAGCTGATGGATCGAATCTGGAATCTAACGCCCTCATCCAACGATCGATATTTGGTCTTTGGTTTAGGTTCGCGTTGTTCATTGGTCGGCGGCTCGGAACAAGCGTTGTTTGCCGAAGCACCCGTTCATTTTTCCGACGACGCCACATCGGGCCCCAAAAACATGTACTCGCGATATCTGATCGTAGTGGAATTGAAATCGGAAAGTGATTCAAGTTCGCGAGCACGATACGTTGGCGTCGCGATCCCCGACGCCGATGGACTGAAGGGAATCAGTCAAGAACTGCAAGACGCGTACAGTACAGACTCCAACAATTGATCTGACACGCCCCGCCTTTTCAAACCCCCCTTTTCAAATCCCACCCCCCACCATCTATGTATCTTTTCAAATTTAATTCACGCCATTATCGTCACCGTGCCAAAGGCTTTTCGCTTTTGGAATTGGTTGTCGTGATGACCATTCTGATTGCTACGGCAGTTATCGTAATGCCCCTACTAACGCCCTCGGTCACCACCAATGATGGTCGTCAGGCATCAGTCAACGAAATCACGACCATCACAACCATGAATGTGTTGCGGGATGCGATCGTCGGCGAAGAAGGAGTCATGGACAATTTGGCTCACACCCCCGACGCGCTACCACGCGAAGTTTCCGAATTGGTCGACGATGAACCACCGGAACACGTCGTTAACCGCAATCCTGAGTTGGCTAATTTTGACGCCATGTACGGCATTGGTTGGCGAGGTCCTTATGTGCAACCGACGGGTCGCAATACTGAGGGGATCCCAACGATCGTCGACGGTTGGGGGCAGGAGATTGAGCTGCAAGTGGATTTTGATGACAACGGCGAGGTTGATTCGAATGAGTCCCGTTACATTCGATTGGTCTCAGCGGGTCCCAATGGGCGGATCGATACACCTGCCGACGAATCCAACATGCTGCCCGGCAAGGATGAAGTCGACAGCCTGACCATCACCGATTGTGGTGACGATTTGGTCATGTTTTTGTGCGTCCCTGACAATCGACATTAACCCCTATCGGTTTTTGCGATGCTTGCAAATCAACGTCTTAAGAATCAAGGGTTATCGATTCAAACGGTGATCCTTGCGTCTCGCCGAGGCTTAACGCTGCTTGAGCTTTTAGTCGTGCTGGTCATCTTGACGATCGTGGCTACCGTCGCAGTTAATTCGTTGCGACCTCGCGTCGAAACTCAACGCTTCGACCAAACGCGAACACTCTTGGGTAACATTCAGGAATCGATTGTCGGAAGTCGGCTCAGTCGGCAAACGGATGGGACGCCGTTGATTTCTGGTTTTGTTGCCGATGTGGGTCGCTTTCCGCGTCCAGATTCAAACTTGTTGAACAACGGCCAAGGCCTGGAATTGGCTGAACTGTGGTCCGATGAAGCAGAATTAGCACGCGTCTATCCATTCCAGTTTCGGCAAGGTCCCAGCACCCCGGTCGATTACTCGCACATACAAATCCCTTGTGGTTGGCGCGGCCCGTATTTGCAGTTGCCGTTTGGAACCGACACCGTTGAAGACGCTTGGAGCCGACCGCTGGAATTCGAGTTCACCAGTGATGGCACCATCGATTGCATCGTCTGGGAACCGATTGGCGACTTTGATCAAGAATTGAACTGTAACCTTAAAACCGGCAAAGTCATTGTCAGCGGAACGCTCAACTTTGGGCAATCGGAACCGACGCAAGTCGAGGTCGTGTTGTTGGTGCCTGCCCCAGATTCTTCCCTGAGTGAACTTGTGGTGATTGCCGATGAAGATGAACAGCCCGGGACGTTTGCATTTTCTGATGTGCCCATTGGTTTGCGAGCGATCTGCGTCCGTTATGAACAAAACATGACGACCCGATACATCCACGTTCCTCAACAAGGGTTGACGATGTCGATCGACTTAAGCACGTCCAATCCAATTCAAAATCCAGATCCAGATTCAAACGAAAATTAGAATCTAAATCCATGAGCCATCGACCTGACTTAACCTTAATCTTGATTACCAATCGAGTGGTCCTGCGCGCGGACGTGGACAATCGTCAGAACTTGACGACCGAGCCGGTGACGATTGAATCCAGCGCGGCTGGAAACATGATTGACGAAATCCAACGGGTGCTGGACGGTGGTGCGCCCTTGGCTCGAAAAGTTGCTGTGTTGTCGACTTCCGTTTGGAACCAATTGGTTTCCATTCCGCGGCTTAGCATCGACGGCTTGGACGACGATCAACTTCGCGACGCTCTGAAATACGAAGTGGAGCCTTTGCTGGGTATCCAGGCCGATCTAGCGACACTTAGCTTCAGTGAAATTGCCGGGATGGGCGATCACCGTCGGTTCTGGGTCAACGTTTTACCTTCCAGCGATTGGCAATCCGTCCGTGGATTGTTGAAGTCCAAAAAGGCACGCGATATCCAGATCACGCATCCGGTCGTGGTCTCGAATCAATCCGAAGCCGATCGACTGGAATTTTGGGACGACACGATCTTCTTCGTGGACTCGGACGGGTATCTCAAGCAGATGTGTGATGTCGGTGCCGCGACGGATCGCTGGGTATCTGACTTTGGATTCGCCTCTTCGCAACAAGCGTTCGAATCCACCAACACACTGTTCCATCCAGATGCTGAATCAGCTGCCAAACGCCAGGCGGACGCTGATCGAATGATGGATTTGTCCAGTTCACAAACCCAAGTAACATGGCTGCAAACAACCGCAAAGTGCCTTGCCGAATCCTCAATTGGCAATCGCCCCATTATTCAACAACCCAGCAAAAAAACGGCACTAGGTAACGGCTGGTTGTTGAAAGTCGCCAGCGTTCTTTTGGTGGTGACGTTTTGCGCTTGGCATCTCAGTTGGCTGAAAAGTCGCAACCAACAAATGGAAGTCACGATTAGTGAATTGAAAATTCCGCTAATTGAGAAAAGCAAACACGATGGCATGTTGCAAGGCTTGATGCAAAAACGCGATCAAGCGATATCTGAAGGAAACGTGGCAAAACAAAACTTGCAACGAGTTCGCTTTTTGTTCGAAGGCCAAACCAGTCGTATACACATGCTGCTAAATAAACTGGTCGAATTTCGGACTCCGGATCTGGTGGTGAAAGAAATCGTTGCCAATGAGGACGGAACCATGATCTCGGGAGTCTCGCTGGACAGCGACGCGGCACCATTGCTGACCAACCGACTGCGTGACGCATTGACACCTGTTGGTTGGAGAGTCCATCCGGCATCTCAACAGGGCCAATTGAAAATGACCAGCGGCGGGCCATGGACATTTTCCATCCTGTTGCAGGACGTGGGTCCGCCATCATTGATCAAAACGCAAGAACCTGTTTCCACAGACAATCGAGTGAGGCCCTAAGTATGACTGAGCGAACGACGGGTCGTGAGCGAATCCTTTTATCAATACTGCCGGCGGCATTGGTGCTAGGGCTTTACGCCTTCCTTTTTGCAATCCCAGAACAAAAGATCCATCAACAAAAGTCGCTGGAGTTGAAGGCGGCTCAAGCCAAAGCGATCGACAAGTCGGTCGCTGAAATGTCGCGTAGCAATGTTGAACTGGTCCGCGCCGGGTTGAAACGGCAAACGGAACAGACTCGCTCGGACCGTGAAAGCATCACCTACCACGGAAAACAATGGAGCAACGGTAACGATCGGCTTTCCAACGTCCAACAACTTACCGAGCTGTTAGCACAGTTTCGGCTGTCGATCGTCAAGCAGGATTTCCAAGCCGAACCGCAACTGTCAGGGTACCACTCGGAACTTCGCGATATCGTCATGAGTCACACCGCGACTGACGAGCTTTTGGAGTACTGGCAAATCGAGTTGGCAGGAAGTTATGGAGATATGTTGAAGTTCCTGAACGAGATCAATCACAGTGGCCTGCGTACGGTTCCAGTCGCGGTCAGCATGCAAGCCTCGACCGCCAATGACGGCGTTCACAGTTGGACTCTCGTCTTCGTCGTCTAGCAGGACCCAGGTATGAACCGATCCAATCCCGTCAACGCGACTTCGCGACTTGGTCAACTACTAGGTTTGACCGTGGCGGCTAAGGCTAGTGACCTGCACCTATCGGCCGACCAACATCCCTGGGTCAGAGTCAATGGTCAACTGCAAGCGCTGTCAGATCAACCAGTTGTCAGTGGCCAAGACTTGAACGACTGCCTTAATGAGTTGTTCAAGGAAGGTGATCACGAACAATATACAACGCATGGCAGTGTGGACGGTGCCACCTCAGATGAAAACGAGGTGCGATTTCGGTTCAATGTTAGTCGAGTGCAAAATCAACCGTCTCTGGTGTTGCGGCGGTTGGACAACACGTTTCGTAGTTTGGCAGATTTGGGGCTGTCGCAAGATTTGTTAAAAGTTTGCGACAGCAAAGATGGATTGGTATTGGTCGCTGGTCCCACCGGATCGGGAAAAAGCACCACGCTGGCATCGTTGATTCACCATATTAATACTCAGCAGCACAGTCACATCGTGACGATCGAAGACCCAGTCGAGTTCATTCATCACAGTATCAAAGCGCGGATCAGTCAACGACAGGTCGGACCGGACACAGGGCACTTCAGTCACGCCATCCGCGATGCACTGCGACAAGATCCTGACGTTATTTTGGTCGGTGAATTACGTGATCTGAAAACGATTACGGCGGCCGTGGAAGCATCTCAAACAGGGCACTTGGTGTTTGGAACGGTGCACGCCAGCGACACCATTGGCACGATCGACCGTTTGATCGGCGTCTTTCCCGGCGAAGAGCAATCAATGATTCGGACTCTGTTGTCTTCGTCTTTGCGAACCGTGATTGCTCAACACCTGCTGCCTGCCAAAGTCGATCCGCAGCAATCAACCCAAACGCATCCTCGCATATTGGCCAGCGAAGTGTTGCAGTTGAACGATGCTGCCAGGAACCTGATACGCAAAGGAGACCTGAACGGTCTTCGCTCGATTTTAGAGACGGGGCGCACGGACGGAATGTACACTCTGGACCAGTCACTCGCCAAACTGCTGCGAGCCGGTCGGATTTGCGAATCGGTGGCCAAGTCGTTGGCTCGCAATCCTAACATGTTGCGTGAACTGGCCCGAGCCGTCTAACGATAAGGAAGATCGAGGACCGGTCATGACAGAAGCAGTCGAACCACAAATCTTGGACATGGATCAAGTCAAAATTGATCCACGGTGGGCGTTGCGAATTCCTGCAAACTTGGCCATGCGTCGCAAACTGCTGCCTTTCACCCAAGAAGGCGATTGCATTCTAGTGGCGTGTGTGGATCCGCATGATTCGCAAGCCTTTCAGGCGGTTGAACGTTACTTGGATACGCCCGTTACTGCTATCCTGGCCGACGAAGCATCACTGGAACGAGCGATCGCGCGTATCTTTCGCGAACCGGTCCATTCCAGTATTGGTGGTGCCGCGCCGACCCGAGTAAATATTGAAAACCTGAACAACGACACCGACTTGGGTGGTGACGAGATCGTTGCGTTGGGTGACGAGATCTTCAACGCCGCATTGATTCGAGAGGCGACCGACATTCACATTGAGCCGTCGCAAAAGGACGTCGTTGTCCGCTTCCGAGTCGACGGTATGTTGGAAGAGTACCGTCGTCTGCCAGATAAAGCACATGGTCCCCTGCTCTCTCGTCTTAAGGTCTTGGCGGGGATGGACATTGCTGAAAAACGTGCTCCACAAGACGGGCGACTGACGCTCGGTCGCGAAGAAACTCGCTTAATTGATGTGCGGGCGGCGACGATCCCGACAAAACAAGGCGAGCGCATGACGTTGCGTTTGTTGGCCAGTAATACTCGCGAACTGACTCTCGAGAAACTGGGTATGAATACCGAACACCTCGAGTGCTTTGGAGAAAACATCACCCGCCCCAACGGCCTCGTTTTATTGACAGGTCCGACAGGTTGCGGCAAGAGTACCACGTTGTATGCGGCTATCCGAAAGATTCGCGACCGCTGTAATGATCAATTCGATTCGCGACTATTGAACATTATCACCATCGAAGATCCTGTCGAGTACGTGATGGATGGTGTTTCGCAGGTCGAAGTGGATACGGCCGATAAAGTCAATTTTCACAAAGCCCTGCGCAGCGCCCTGCGTCACGATCCCGATGTTTTAATGATCGGTGAAATTCGTGATGAATTGACTGCTGAAATCGCCATTAAGGCCGCCCTGACGGGGCACTTGGTTTTCAGCACGATTCACACCAACTCGGCCGTCAGTTCCATTACTCGACTGATCGATATGGGTGTGGCACCGTTTTTGGTTAGCGCCGTTTCCAGACTTTTTGTTGCCCAGCGACTGGTACGCAAAATCTGTCAACATTGCAAAAAGCCAATCCAACTGACCAAAACACAAGCGGACTTATTCCACCGCCCTCAGTTGGAAGGCGAAACAATCTACCAACCTGTTGGTTGCAAATATTGCGCAGGGACAGGGTACGTTGGTCGTACTGGGATTTTTGAAGTGCTGAGTGTCGATTCTGAAATTTCTCAGATGATTGCCAACAACCTGACCGAACAAGAAATCCAGCAATACCTGAACCGCTGTCAATTCGACAGCCTGTTTGATGATGGTTACGCGAAATTGAAAGCGGGCCTAACGTCTTTCGAAGAGGTCGCCACCGTTGTTAACGTTATTTAATTGATCTCCAAAACCAAATGCCAGAATTCACGTACAACGCCCGAGATGCTTCGGGTCTGATCCAGACAGGTGCCATCAACGCACCGTCTCGCACGTCGGCAGCAACCTTGCTGCGAGAACGTGGTTGGATCATCGTACGGATCGAGGAAATCAAGGCCAGCGTAAACAATCATCGACCAACCAACCTGACGCGACATCTGCCGACTCGATCCGTTCACGTCGAGGTCTCGTTGCAACAGCTGGCGATGATGTTGCGGAGCGGCATGACTCTTTTGCAATCGTTGAATTCTTTAGCCAAACAAGCTCCTCGAGAAAGTCTGACTGCCACATGGGATGCCATTGCTAAATCGATTCAACGAGGTCACGGCCTTTCCCAAGCCATGCAGGAACACAAATGTTTCCCGGCATTCACGCTTCGCTTGGTGAACGTCGGCGAACGAACTGGAAATCTTCCGACCGTTCTGGCGCGGGCG
Source organism: uncultured Pirellulaceae bacterium (assembly GCA_964543985.1). Taxonomy (GTDB): domain Bacteria; phylum Planctomycetota; class Planctomycetia; order Pirellulales; family Pirellulaceae; genus CAJQPP01. The sequence goes on from CAZJBW010000009.1 coordinate 15,516, forward strand.
GCTGAAACGATGAAGCATCGCCGAATGTCTCGCGAATCGTTTGTGTCGGCTACCATCTATCCCGTACTAGTCGTCTTGTTAAGTATTTTGGTTGCTGGGTACATGGTCATTTACTTGATCCCTCGATTGGAAAAGTATTTGGACAGTCTGGGCCGAGAATTGCCCGCGATGACTCGCACATTGATCGACGCAACGTTTTGGTTGCAGGTAAACTATCAATGGATGGTCATGGCGGCGTTGTTGGCGACCGTCGGTATCGTGGGTGTTTATTTCTCGCGAGAAGGTCGAATCTGGATCGATCAAGCATTGCTAAAGGTGCCAATCCTGGGTCGAATGATAAGGCTTAGTGAAACTGCGACATTCTCGCGAGGTTTAAGTATGATGCTGAAGAGTGGGATCACAGTGACCGATGGTATGTCGGCTGTGGAAAAAACGCTCGGAAACCATCACCTACGCGGCGCCGTCATCACGGGACGTGAAAAGTTGATCCGAGGTAGTAATCTCGTCGATGCGCTGAATCAGCGAAACAGTTTTACATTACTGCTGCAACAAATGGTGGCAGTGGGTGAACAGTCGGGCGACCTGTCAGGAACGTTGGACGAAGTGACCGACATGAGTGACCAACAATTCAAAGCAACTGTCAAAAGATTAAACGCACTTTTGACACCAGCCATGACCCTTTCGGTTGGCGGTGTCGTTGGTTACGTGTACATCGCGTTCTTTATGGCTTTGGTTGCTGCGGGATCTTAAATCGAGAGTGGAGTAAATTATGAATTCGAACAACTCAATCTTCCGCTGCTCATTTGTATTGCTGATGGCCGTCAGTTGCCTGGCCTGGAGTACTCAATCGTATGCCCAGGAAAATACCGACCCCGCCAGTGACTCGAAAATCATCAAAGAGACACTCAGTAAGATTCGGCAAGTCGAACAACTGGATAACTTCATCCAGCAGAATAATCAGTTGAAAGCAGAAAATGGTGAGCTAAAAAAACAAATTGCTAGCTTGGACAAGCAAGTAAAGAAGCTGACCCAAGAACTGAAAGTTGAAAACGAGCGTCTTCGCAAGCAACTGCTGCAATTACCAACGTTTGAAGTGAAATCGAAACTGGTAGGTGCCACCCGTTCCGTGGCTGTGCTTCAATTTGAACAGAAATCTATTCGTATTCGACAAGGTTTGCAGATGTCGGTTCCGGTGGCCAACGGAGTTTGGACCTTGATGAAAGTCTTGAAAATCTCTAATGAATTCATTGAATTAGAGTTTCCCGAGCTGGAAAGAACCATTTTGCTGTACGACTAGTTGTCTATCAAATTGCTGATGGGCCGCTGGAATTACGTTGCGTGATGGTGGTTCGGTCGCCAACGTTGGCGTAGTCGTGCCAGGTTCCAGCTGATTTCGTCTGCCCGTTAATGCACAGCAACACTGCAAGGACAAGTCCCGTCTTTTGCCATGTCAATCGCCATTTGTGGCGACAAGTCATGCGGTTTGCGTTGGTCGCTGCGCTATGCTGCATCGACAATGCTGCTGGTGCTCAACAGACCAACGAACAAGTTCAAGGTAGTTCGGGTCGCTTTTCGGAATTGCCACAGGTGCAAACCGAAACAGAACAGACGAATCTACAGGTTGAGCGGGTTTTCGAATCGACGCCACGCCAGCCTCAGTTCCGCACACCTGTGTTTCAACCAGGCTTTCAGTCCAACGAACTAATTGAACTAGTCGATTTCCGAGACACGACTCTGGATCAAGCCATCCGCGCGTTCTCAGAACAATCAGGGTTAAACTTGGTAGCTTCTCAAGAGGCCAATCAAACCAGAGTCAACTTGTACCTGCGAAACGTCCGTGCCCTGGATGTACTGGAAAACCTGACCAAGACTCATGACTTGTATTACAAAGTCGACCCGGAATCAGGCATTATCCGTATGTACACGACCGAGGAATACGATCGTAACCTGGCCAGCTTTCGCGAAGAACAAACCGAAGTCTTCACCTTACTGTATCCCAACCCTGTCGATGTGGCGGTTGCGATTCGCGATCTTTTTGGTGATCGAGTTCAATTGAATTTTGGCGTCGGTGACGAAGATTCTGTTGTCGATTTGGCATTTCGCCTGAACCGTTTTGACTTGATAGATTCTCGTAGTTTGGGCTTGGGGTCGTTTCAAGGACAACCGGCGTTCACAGGTCGCAACTTTAACAACAATCTTAGTGGCCTGGGCGGATTTTCGGCCAACAACAATCGGTTTCCAAACAACAATTTTGGGCTAACGGACGAGTTCCAACGACTGCAAGATCTGAACGCAGAAAGAATCCAGCAGTTGGTAGATGCCATTGAATCCAAACAGACGGAAGCGCAATCCACTGCCAATGCCGACCAAGATGCAATCGAACAACTTCTGAAAGAACGGCAAGCGACCATCTACGTCACAGTCGTGCGACGCAACAATCAAGTTGTCATCCGTACCGGCGATTCGCAAACGATGACTCAAGTTGCCAACTTGATCCAACGACTGGATGTTCCCACACCGTTGGTGCTGTTGGAGGTCAAGGTGATGTCGATTTCTTTGGAAGACGACTTCCGCAGCGTATTCGACTACCAGTTCTCTGACGGTGGGCCGTTGGCCGCAGGCTTCACGACCGGCGACATTCTTCCGCCAGCGACGGATGGGTTGGTGGGTGACGCTCGTCGATTGGTTTCCGCATTGCCCACTGGTGGTGTTTTGAATCAAGGCGATCTAACGTTTCAAATTGTCAGTGACAATTTTCGAGCTCGCATGCAGTTGTTAGAAGACGACAATCGAGTCACGATCTTGAATACTCCGTTGTTGTTGACTGCGAACAATGAAGTCAGTCGAATCTTTATTGGTGATACCATCCCATTCACTGTTGGATTCAATTCACCGCAAGTGATCGCTAGTGCCGGTAACAGCACGACCGTGGCGGGAACTCCGATCACGGAGTTACGTGACGTTGGTCAGTCGTTGTTAATCACACCTAGTATCAACGCCGACCGTACTGTGACTTTAAGGATCGTGCAGGAAGTCGCGCAAGTGATTGAAGGTGGTGGTCGCATCCCCGTCCTAAGTGCCACCGGTGCGATCGTCAACCAGGAAGTCGACACCGTCAATCGCAGTACCATCAGCGGCACCATCGTTGCCAAAGATGGTCTAGCGGTCGCACTGGGCGGATTGATCGAAGAGGAGATCACGGACAATCGCGAACAAGTACCCGGTATCGGAAAACTACCGGTATTGGGTTTCTTCTTTCGACGGCAGGAAACAGGTCGGCTACGTCGTGAACTGGTTGTCATGGTGCGTCCCTACATCTTCAACACACCTTCTGAATCGGCGGCGCTTAGTGAAGAGCTATTGCAACACCTCAGTGTGCATCCAACTGCCTTGAGTGGCGAACACACGCTGAATACGTTCTCGCCAGACGAAGTCGTTCGCACCGAAATCGATCAATGTGAATTGCATCGTGAGTTCAAATTCCACAACGTTGTTCCGCGAACATATTAACGTCAGGTACCACGATATGAAACGAAACGCAACGAACTGGGCCTGCCGTTTTACTTTGGCAATGACCATCTTGATGATTACGTTTTCGGTCAACATCTGCGGATGCCAATGGCAGAAGATTGAGTCACTGGATGTCGGCAAAAAATTGCAGTCGGAAACGAATCTAAAACAATCCGTGCCCGATGACGTTACGGCACAAAAGAAAGTTCGCTGGGATGGTAATGCCGTCAGTATCGGCGAGAAAGACTCGTTGGCGTTTACGGCTGACTCGTTTATTGGATATGTGGCTGAACTTGATTCGGCTAAACGAAACGCCAGCATCAAGGACCTGGTGGCAACTTACCCAGACATTGCCTTAACGACACTGCAAGAATCAGATTTGAGTCCCGACAAACAAAGGGCGATGCAACTGATCGCTTCCATGTTGGATACGACTTGGAGCAACCGTCCAATCTGGCAACAGTACGTAGCCGACTTGGCCACGTTGCCAAAACGGACCAAAGAGAAACTGGATGGTCGAGCTCGGTTTTGGCGTCATCTGAAAAACAATCAGCCGGACGAGGCGCTCAAATTACAACTCACAAAGACACTCCGGCGAGAAGATGGGCCGGTGCTAAGAGCCGAATTCCATCGCTTAGAATCGATCGCCGCAATGATGCTTGGCGACCATGAAAAATCGATCGACCATTTGACTCAGGCCATCCAGTTAATCGAGCAGGATTGTCTGTGGTACGCCAGCAAATTGCGATTATTGCTAGGCGAGTTTTACCGGCACGGTGGGCAGTGGGAATTGTGGAAATCGTCTTGGGAGACTGCGGTCACAAACAACAGTCGCTTAGCGATGGCGCAAAATTCAATCGACCCTCAGTTTTGGGATCGCGCTGCCTTCCTTCGTCCAGCCGGAATGGACTGGCCTGATGAGGCAGTCAACAACCTACGCGGCATTTTGAAGTCTTGGGACGTTGCCGACACAGAACGTAGTGACCGACTGGGTTCGGACGAGACCGTCGTCTGGTTCGCAATCGCCATTCAACATTTGAAACGTGTCGAAGGTCAGAACGCCGTCTTGGCATTCAAGAAAGCGGAGGCTGGTGAATCGAACCGCCAAACCATTAAAGCATTGCAGCTACATCAAGCCCGTGGGTTGGTCGCGGCTGGGCAACCAGGTGCTGCCTCGGCTATTTTGTACCGGTTGGTTTCGGAAAACGAAAACACACCGTTGGCCGATCGAGCTCGCGCGATCCTGGGCTCGATGAAATTGCAAAACGGCAGTGTGGCTCAAGGACTCAATTTGATCAAAGCCGCGCGATCGACATCCGAATCGTGGCCCACTCCCGAACGGTTACGCGTGCAAGCCGACTACGCATTGGCGTTGCTGATGCGAGGTCGCGAATCGGCCGGGTTGGAGGAACTTGATTTGGCCGAATCCGAATTTGAAAAGTCAGGTCAATTCGAACAACTGCGTCAGTGCCTATGGAACCGCGCCAAGTACTTTGAAAAAATTGGGCAAAGCGATCAACAGCGACAGGTTTCGCAAAGACTGGCCGAGCTAGAGACGCAACTCTATTAAGGCCATCTAAGTTCAACCAGTCTTGATCATCCAGGCGGGAATCCCGGATCTCGATTCCTTGTACCGAATCGACGACGCTCGAACGGTTGAGAATCGACGTTGCAGACGCATCGACGCTGCGCAATGACAAAAAGAACAGGTTTTGTTCAGGGCGATCAGGGTCGTCCGATGCGAAACGCTGGAAAAGATCTCCAGTCAGGTTCGCCCATTGAGCTTCCCCGTTCAGTCGTTTTGCGAGGCTGGCGATCTCGGCTTGCTCTTTGGTCAGTTCATTAGGCATGCCACAAGCGTAATCGATTTCTCGAGCTGCCTCAAACTAGTCTGTGTGGGCAATAAAAACGTCGGTGTTCGCAAGTGGGAATTTCGTATTCGACCCGCAACGACGCTATTTTTGAGGCCGTTTTTCTTTTTTGCAGAATCCGTGGGATAATACCTTTTCGGAGTTGTCTTAAAGGAAAACAACGAGGTCCTGCTGCGGTGGAACGAAACAAATTGATCACGAGCATGCTGGAACAACATGGTCCAGCATTGCGGTTGTTTGCGGCAAGCTGGTCCGATTGGCCAGACGACTGCGTGCAGCGCGCTCTGATCAAGCTCGCATCCTGCGACCCGTTACCAGACCAACCATTGGCTTGGGTTTACCGAGTCACGCGGAACGAAGCCATCAACTGTCGCAAAAAACAAACGCGACGCAAGAAACGAGAACGAGTAGTGGCGGAGGAACGTGGGTTGTTCGAGCTTGCGACGGAATCACCAATCGACCAACAAGAACTGCAACAGGCGCTCGCTGCCCTAAACCCTGAGACGCGAGCGATTGTGATCGCCAAAATTTGGGGTGGTTTGACCTTTGAACAGATTGCCGAACAGTCAGGCTGCTCATCCAGTGCCGCCCATCGCAAGTACCAAACCGGTCTGGCAAAACTCAAGAACAAGTTAACTGAAACGATACATGCTGAATATCAGCAAAGGCCTGCAAAATGAATGATCCTATTTTCGATAACGCCTTCGAGGATCAGCTAAGGTCGCACCATCCGACCGCACCAGCTATCTCGCAGAATGAGATCATGTTCGAGTCGGGCAGAGTGTACGAACAAAACCGATTTGAAAAAGTGCATCGTCGTCTGAAGTTATGGCGCAATGTGGCTACCTGCAGTCTACTGGCAACCGCCTGCTCGTTCGTTGGCATGCTGCATTTTGCAAACACTGACGACTCAAACATTGCAGAATCGCGAATTGCAGAATCACGAATTGCAGAGTCGCAACAGAAACAAATCGAAGCCGATTCACAGACGGATGCCCAACCACGACAGTCGGTTGCTCAGTTAGATTCGTCTGGCCCCTTGCAAGATCTTTCTCAAGCGAACATTTCAGTGTTCTCGTACTTGTTGCCGGACCCAACGGTGTCACGTGCAGGCAAGCATTTTCAAAAAATTACCGAAGGCGTCGATGGGTTGGCTCACCACAACCTGGCGACTGCTCCGTTACTTCCCAATCCCTTGGTCGTCAGTCCGTACATCGATCAGTTGAATTAGCTAACCTATCCATTTCATCGCGGAATACTAATCAATGAACTTGGCATTAAAATTCGCTTTAGGAATCGTCTGCAGTTGCAGCGTATGGTTGTTACCTGCGTTTGGTCAGGATGGCTTGCCGTCGATCACGATTGACAACTACACGCTGAAGGAACAGCAGATTTTCGATCTGTTGTTGAATCCAGCAGCGCCCACGAAACCAGCGTTGCAGCACCGACTGTATCCCAAACGTAGTGCCAGCGTTAAACGCAACGCGGTTACCTTCTACTATCGCGCCGTCGCAAAAGCCAAGGCAATTGACGCGCAGATCCGAGAATACAACCGGACCAATCCAGACAGAAAGAAGGCCTACCTTTACGATTCCTATGGTGAATGGATGGCGATGCCATTGAATGAGATCCCTGCCGACAGAATGCGTGAATACGTCGATGCACACATGGGTATGTTCGCCGAATTGAAACGTGCGGAAAGTTCAGGCTATTGCGAGTGGAACATTTTCCCGAGCCAGGAAGAAGACGTCAATTGGTACTCGATTGAATTGGATGAGGTTCAATACTTGCGAGCGATTTGCCGAGTCATATCCGTGGCGGTTCGGTTAGCCATTCACGATGGCGATTTTGATCTAGCGGTTAGCTACTTACGGTATGGGTTCAAAATTGCCAACGATCTGCAGTCTTGTGAAGTCATGGTCGCCAGTTTGGTTGGTGTCGCATGTAGCGGGTTGATGCTGGAGGAACTGCATTATCTGATGCAGCAAGATGGCTCGCCAAATATGTACTGGCCATTAGTTGATCTGCCAAAACCGTTAGTCGATGTCAGCCCGTCCATTCGACGTGAACTGTTCATGTTGACGGAAGGTGAAATGTTCGGTTCCGTCAAACAACGCGACAACGCCAGCATCAACGCCGACGGCTGGCGTTTCCTGCTGATTAACGATTTAGAATTTGCGATGGGAAACTTGCAAATGGAACAACCTACAGACGTAGGTTTCTTAGTTGGTGGATTTGCTATGCGATCCTACCCATACGCCAAAGTAGCCTTGATTGAACGAGGTTTCGATCCACAACAAGTTGAAAGTATGCCGGTCGGTCGAGTGCTCGCTTTACAGAATCATTTCATCAACGAAATGATCAGTGACGAGCTTCAAAAGTCTTTGAGTTTCGACTACTCCGTCCGGCTAGAGGTGTTAGAAGGGGTCAGCGTTCAGTTAGCACAGCTTTCATTTCCAAACACACCTTCTAGCAATTCTCACATTTTCCCTTTGACTGGGTTGCTGATACCGGCATGTCGGCAAGTGGTGCAAGTAGAGGTCAGGACGCAGCGTAACATCGCTGGCTTCCAGGTCATCGAGGCAATCCGAGCTCACGCGGCTGCCAACAATGAATTGCCAAAATCGCTTGACGACATCACCGTGGTTCCCGTGCCATTGAATCCGATGACTCAAGAGCCCTTCGAGTACGCAGTGAATAACGGCGCGGGTGAACTGAAAGTGTTTGGCGGCAATCCTAGCACAGTCAGGTTTTACAGATTGCGTCTCGCCCAGTAACCGTCACCAAGTATTGCAAACACTCATAAAACAAACACGGAATCCAAACAATGACCAAGCAAATTCATTTTCTAGTTGGGATCGTTGGCGTCGCACTGACACTTTCGTTCACAACCAATAGTATCGCTCAACAATCGCATCAAGACTGCGTAGATAGTTCCACGATCGGTTACCTGGCAATCAATCTGGAGACATTCGACATCGAAAAGACCGCTGACCTATTGAAAGAGTTCACGGGCGATTCGAACATGACCAGACGGATTGAGATGGGTCAACAGGTGGCTGGCACGTTTCTAAAAACGATTAAGGATGCCGGTGGCAAGGCCGTTTATGTCCACCTTTCGCTTAGCGACATTCCTGTCAACGGTCCGTTTGGTTGGATTGCTGTTGGCCAAGATACCGATGTCGACCAAGCTGCCAATACACTCAAGAACACCTTCAGTGTGTTTGGCTTGCAAGTAGTGGCTGCGGATCAGGGAGTATTAATCGGGCAATCAGGTACCATTGCCAGACTCAAAGATAACGTGTTGCCCCAACGTGCGGATTTCGAACAGTATCTGCCTGCAGGTTTGCCATCTGAAGAGCTGTCGATCGTGTTAGCGCCTTCGCAGGATCAACTACGAGTCTTGACTGAACTGATGGGCCCGTTTCCAAATCCGTTTGATAAATTTGACGGCAAGTTGCTTGCCAATGGAGCCAGTCGTGTTGTTCTGTCAACGAAGTGCAGTGACGACGATCAAAGGTTGGAGTTACGGTATTCGGGAACGGACTCAAATGCCTGCCAAACCATACACTTGCAGTTGATGCAATTGGCTGGCGAGTTTTCAGATCCAGAAAAGTTGGCCGCAGCTATGCCCAACAAGCCTAAGGCAATGCAATTGATTTTGTCCGGGATCCTAAAGGGCTTGCCGATAGCTGGGCAAGCCATCGACAACAACGTTTACCGGTACTACTTTTCAAGCCGGTCTGGCAGTCTTGCGAAACTGATCGAGACCGTTGGTCCCACTTTCAATATTGCGGAACGAGCTGCTATGGAGTCCGCTCTTTTAGATCACCTAAGAAATGTTTGCTTGGCGACGCACAACTATCACGACGCATACAAATCGCTTCCCGCATCAGCCATTGTCGATGCGGAGGATCGCCCGCTGCTAAGTTGGCGAGTGGCGATTTTGCCGTTTTTGGGACACAACAACTTGTACCAGAAGTTCAAGTTAGGCGAGCCATGGGACAGCGAGCACAATATTCAGTTGCTGAAAGAAATCCCCTTGGAAATGCAGACAGATGCGGTCCTCGCTCAACAAGGCTTGACCAGTTTCATGATGGTCGTCGGTGATGGCGCGATTGGCCGAATCGCCAATCCGTTAAACCTGACGGACATCAGTGATGGATCGTCACGCACTATTTTGTTAGTTCAGGCGGCTAAAGATAGAGCGGTGCCATGGACGAAACCGCAAGATTGGCAATTGGATGTGGAGACCCCGTTGGCTGGGTTGGTAGAACCAGGTGAAGCAGGATTTAATGTTTGCTTCGCCGACGGCAGTGTCCGAGTCCTAAGTGAAAAAATTGACATCGCCCATCTAAAGTCATTGTTCACGGCGGCAGCCAACGACTATGTCGAGCCTCGCTAGACGTAGGCAGTCGTAAAGGTCGAGTTACTAGATAAGCGTGAAGTAGGAGTGATTTTTTGGGATGAACCATGTTCATCCCTTTTTCATTTTGATGTCATTTCCAATTTAAGGCCCACGCTGGTTGGACTCAGACGACGCAACAAGTAACAATGGCGCTTTCGCAGTCTGATTTTGTTGCTAAACCTTCCGCAGTTAATTCCTCGCCTCACGTGAAACTATATATCTTCCCAACATTTGCTTACGCGGACCAGCGTCAAGAAGATGCTTGGCGTGTGCGAGTCGACGGCGTGTGTCTAAAGTCGAAAACTCGCCGAATCAAAAAGAAGGTGCTGGTCAACCTGCTAAAGCGTTTGATCGATGTTGATGATGCCCAACTGGACACGGAACTCTGTCAATCGCGAATGGAGCCCTTCTTTTTGGCTCCCAGCAAGAAACGAAAAATCACATTCCGTCTGGACGATCGTCCGTTACCGATCGCCAAGAAAACGAAACGCAATGGTCAATTTCGGGGCAAGCTGCTAGTGCCGCATACCGATTTGACGGTTGGGTCCGTCCAAAAAGGCGCTTTCGGTTTGTCGGCGGCGGACCAAAAAACAGACACATTTGCCGGTGACCTATCCGTTCAGATGATTGAACCTGAGGGTCGATCGATCATTTCCGATATCGATGACACGATCAAGTTTTCCAATGTCGAAAATCGCGTAGAGCTTTTGAAGAACACGTTCATGCGAGACTTCACTGCGATCGATGGTATGCCCGCCATCTATCAGCAACTTTGCAAGCTTAACTATCGCTTCCATTATGTGACGGCTAGTCCATGGCAACTGTTCGAACCTTTGCAGCAGTTCATTGACGCTGACTACCCCAAAGGATCGATGCACTTTCGCACGTTTCGTTTAAGTGACCACTTACTAAAGAGTCTGGGGGTCATCCATCGGGGCGGAAAGGCGGCCGCCGTCCGTAGGATTCTGGCCAGTTTCCCAAACCGCAAGTTTACGTTGATCGGTGATTCGGGCGAAAAAGACGTCGAAATCTACAGTCGGTGTTACCGGCAGTTCCCGGATCGAGTGGAGCGAATACTGATCCGGCTGGTTAATCCCGAGCATCGTTTTCGGGAATCCATGATCGAAGCAGGCCTACTTCTGCCGCCTAAGCTATTCCATCCCTTTGAAAACCCCGAAGAATTGGCTTCGATTATGGAATTGAGTTAGCCGCTAGAATCCGTATCTGCAGGTGAAAAAGCCGGGCAATGCCGCGGATTTACCCCTTGAATGGGTGCCGAAATTTCATCAAAATACTCGGCTGTCTAAAAACATCAATTTGGTCGCATCAAATCGCTGCGGCCTTCCCATATCCCTGCGGATTCACTTGGCACACCTGCGTGCCCGCCAAATTTGGAGTACGAACAGAATGGCACGATACACTGGGCCGAAAGCAAGAATCAATCGTCGTCTGGGCACATTGATTTACGAATCCAATGGAGCTGCCAAAGCCTTGGAACGTCGACCAAACCCTCCCGGAATGCACACTCGCGGACGCCGACCATCGAACTATGGTTTGGCGTTGATGGAAAAGAAAAAGATCAAGCACTATTACGGCTTGGGCGAACGTCAACTGCGACGTTACTTTGACAAAGCCTCGCGCAAAAAAGGCAACACCGGTGAACAACTGTTGCTGTTGTGCGAGAACCGTTTGGACAACATTGTCCGCCGTATCGGTCTAGCCAAGACTCGTTGCCAAGCGCGACAAGGGATTGCTCATGGTCACTTTCGCGTCAACGGCGTGAAAGTCGACAAGCCATCGTTCCAGGTTAAGCCGGGCGATGTTATCACGGTTAAAGCAAAAGCCAACGTGCGAAACTTGTACCAAGGTATTATGGCAATGGGCGTGGACGGTGTCGGAACCGAATGGGTTTCCTTCGATGCTGAAACCATGACCGCCACCGTTCAAGGTGTGCCAGGTCCATCGGACATCAGCTTGCCGGTAGACGTTAATACGGTGATCGAATTTATGTCTCGTTAAGACGGGACCGGCAGAAGTCTCTGCCACCTACTTAAATTGTTACAACTTGTTGGCAAGCCAATTCGTACTTGGCTTGCCATTTTTTTGGGGATTGAAAATGCACGCACCTATTGTTGTTATTGGCGGGGGACCCGGAGGCTACGCAGCTGCATTCCTGGCCGCTGATGAAGGTATGGAAGTGACGCTTGTCGAGGCCGAACCACGCTTGGGCGGGACCTGTCTTTTGCGAGGTTGTATCCCCTCCAAAGCGTTGTTGCACGTGGCCAAAGTCATCTCGGAAGTCGAGGAGATGAACAACGAATGGGGTGTCAGCTTCGGCAACCCCGAGGTCTCGATTGACAAACTTCGAGAACGCAAAGAAAAAATCATTAGCACTCTGTCGGGTGGTTTGGCCCAACTTGCCAAACGCCGCAAAGTTAACGTCATTTACGCTCGGGCCAAGTTCGAGGACTCAAAGACGCTTTCTCTGCACGGCGACCATGACTCGATCCCCGATGGTGGCAAGCTGACCTTTGATCACTGCGTCATCGCCACTGGAAGCGTGCCTGCCATGCCTTCCGCATTTGACATCGGCAGCGACAAGGTTTTCGATTCCACAGGCGCTTTAGCTCTTAAGGAAATCCCAGAAGAAATGCTGGTGATCGGCGGAGGCTATATCGGTTTGGAAATGGGCACCGTTTACGCCAACCTGGGATCCAAAGTCAGCGTCGTCGAGTTAATGGACGGCTTGCTAATGGGTGCCGACCGCGACTTGGTGCGACCGCTCGAAAAACGACTAAAGAAACTGTTTGAAGAACGCATCTATCTGAACACCAAAGTCGGATCTGTAGGAATGCGTGACGATAAAGTCGAAGTCGCATTCGAAGGACCGGCCGAGTTTGGGACTAAGTTGTACGATGCCGTTTTGGTTTCGGTAGGCCGGCGACCCGTGACTTCGGAACTGGGCTTGGAAAACACCAAGTGCCAAACCGACAAACGCGGATTCATCAATCACGACGACCAGTTGCGAACCGATGATCCAAACATTTTTGTAATCGGAGACGCTGCCGGTGAACCCATGTTGGCTCACAAGGCAACTCACGAAGGTCGAATCGCGGTCGAAGCCATTCATGGTAAGCCAGTAAACTTCGACAAACGTGCCATCCCGGCCGTCGTTTTCACGGACCCCGAAATTGCCTGGGCCGGTATTACGCAAGACGAAGCCAAAAAAGAGGGACGAGAAATCACGGTCGCGACCTACCCCTGGGCCGCCAGTGGACGAGCTCAAGCACTCGGTCGCACCGAAGGCCTGACCAAATGGATCGTCGATCCGGAAACGGAATGCGTGATCGGTTGTGGTATGGTCGGACCAGGCGCTGGCGAATTGATTGCTGAGGCGGTTTTGGCGATCGAGATGAGCTGCGAAGTTCGTGACATTACCGAATCCGTTCACCCTCACCCAACACTCAGCGAAACCGTGATGAACGCGGGCGAGGTTTTCTACGGGACCGCTACCGAAGTTTATAAGCCGCGTCGCAACCGAGGCTGACCAAAGATGACGTCCGACACCCGAATTCTCCGCTCGAAACGTGAAATCGGTTTGATGCGAAAGGCCGGTTTGCTGGTCTGGCAGGCCCACCAAGCCGCCAACCGATTAATCAAACCCGGTGTCACTACGGGACAACTGGAAGACGCGATTGCCGAACAGTTTCGCCTGCACGATGCAGAACCTCTGTTTCTTGGCTATCCCGGTGAAACGCCCTTCCCTGCCGTTTCTTGTATCTCGGTCAACGAGGAATTAGTGCACGGCATCCCTGGCGAGCGAGTGATTCAAACCGGGGACATCGTCAGCATCGATACCGGTTGCCGGTTAAATGGTTGGTGCGGTGATGCTGCAGTGACCCACGCCATTGGTGAAATCGATGCCAAGGCTCGCAAGATTATGAACGTCACATTGGGGACGCTCGATTTGGCGATCAAGCTGATGGGCACGAAGACTTGGTGGAGCGAAATTGCCCAAGAGATGCAGGATTATGTCGAGTCCAAGCGGTGTAGCGTGATCACCACCATGGTCGGACACGCCATCGGTCAAGAGATGCACGAAAAACCACAAGTCCCCAACTACTACGACGAGAAGTGGACTGAAGAGCACGATTTCGATATGAGACCAGGTGTCGTTATTGCGGTCGAACCGATGGTCAGCCTAGGCACCCACAACCTACTGACGTTGGATGACCACTGGACCTGCATCACCAAAGATAAAACTCTTTGTGCCCACTTCGAACACACCATCGCTATCACCAAAGATGGGCCGCAACGTTTAACCGCGGCCCCTCAAACGGACGAAGAAAAAGCGAACCTACCCGACTGGTTGCAAGACGAATCGACTTGGCTAGTTTGGTAAGTGTGCTGTTGGCGTTACCGCTGAAATTCTTCTTGATAGCGTTCGTTGTTTTCGTAGGCAGCCTGTTTGATCGCAACGGTTGGATCAGCTTCTTCAAGTAGCGAAGCGACTCGGGCATAAACATCGCGAGCTCGTTCGAACTGCCCCGCTGCAGCGTGTGCGGCGGCCAACACGTCCAGATTCTCAGATGTTTCGCCTGACAATCGAATGGCTTGTTTGGCGGCCGTCAGTGCCAATTGGCCGTCAATCATGGACTCGTCCGGACAGGTTGCCAAGAACCATGCCAACCGTCGAGAGATTTCGCCATTGGTCTGCAAGTTGGAAGCTTTGGTCAAATCGTTTTTGGCGGCCGACCAATTTTGAAGTGCCATGTAACAGTCAGCTCGGTTGGCAAAAGCCCAAGCATCGTTAGGCAACTTTTCGGTGACCGCTGAGTAAGACTCCATGGCTTCGTCCAGTTTTTTTAGTTCCATCAAGCAATGCGCTCTGCCAGTCATGGCTTGGCTGTCTTGGCTGTCGATGGTCAAAACTTGATCGTAGTCCTGCAGAGCATCTTGGAAACGCCCCAAGGAATAAAACAATTCGCCACGATTGAAATGAGCGTTTTTGTGCTCTGGGTTCAATTTGATGACTTCGCTGTAATCTGCAACGGCCAGAAGAAACTTTTCCATTTCAGCGTAGTAGGTCGCTCGGTGCAAAAACGTTTGCCAACGTTGTGGCGTCGTTTTGATAGAACGCTCGAAGTCTTCCAAAGCCTTTGAGAGCAACAAACTGGATTGTTCGTGGTTCTCGATCTGGCGAAATCTGGCAGCCAATTCGACTCGCGTTTCCGCTCGCTTGTCCAGCGACCAACCCAACATGGAATTGATGTAATTTCGATGCGTTGGCTTCAGCGATTGCTCTTTTAGCAAAGCGTCGCATTCATCGATCAAGTTGGTGAACGCCATGGCCGTGTTGGCGGTCTTGCCTTGTTGCGAGACCACCTTAAGTCGCTCGAGCAACGGGTCTGACTGGCTTTCCGAAGACTCGTTGGTATCTTGTTGAGCCCATGTCCCAAAAGACGGACACAGCATCAACATAGCCAGACCCAAGGAAAACGAGATGGGAACGATTTTTTTGGAAACAAAAGTCATGGCAAACCCTCCGTGGACGTGCATGGAATCGATTAGTTTTTGGTTTAGTTCTTATTCTTGTGGCTCTGTCATTCGCATTGGATCCAATGCTTTTTCGAGTGTCTCGTCGTCTAAGATTTTCTGTTCACGACAAAGTTCCCGAATGGTTTTTCCAGTTTGAAAAGCCTCTTTGGCCAACTTGGAGGCTTTTTCGTAGCCGATGTAGGGGTTCAAGCTGGTAATCATGGACAGACTTTGTTCGACGAATGAACCGCACTGTTCCACGTTGGCTTCCATTTCTGCGGCACAGAAATCAACAAACGCTTCGGTACCACCGGCTAGCAACTGAATGCTTTCCAAAGTCGTGTGCCCCATCATGGGCATCATAATGTTCAATTGAAACTGGCCACCCGCAGCACCGCTGACAGCGATCCCTTGGTAATTACCCATCACTCGGGCGGTGACTTGCATCAGGCTTTCGCACAACACCGGGTTTACCTTACCGGGCATGATCGAACTGCCCGGTTGCCGACTTGGCAGCGTGACTTCGTAGAAGCCACAACGCGGCCCACTTCCCAACCAGCGAATATTGTTAGCGACGTTAAACAGAGTCACTGCGATGGCGTTCAAATCCCCGTGGCACTCGACCAAGCCGTCGCGTTGTGCGTTGGCTTCAAAGTGATTGACCGCTTCAACGAACGGTACTCCGGACGATTTGGCGATCTCAGCCGCCACGCGATTTCCGAATTCGGGGTGAGTATTAATTCCACTGCCGACTGCGGTGCCACCGACGGGCAATTCCAAAACGGCGTTCATCGCAGCTTCTGCTCGTCGGACCGATAGATCAAGTTGCCGGGCAAAGCCACCAATTTCCTGTCCCAGCCGCAGCGGAGTCGCGTCCATTAAGTGAGTCCGCCCAATTTTGATAATCTGATCCCAGCTTTTTGCTTTCTCGTGAAGCGTTTTTGCCAATCGTTGCAGAGCAGGTATCAAACTGTTTTTGATCTCGATCGCCACGGCCACGTGAATCGCCGTGGGAAACGTATCGTTAGTGCTCTGCCCCATATTGACGTGATCGTTTGGGTGAATCGGTTTGTCGACTTCAAACCGATCGCCACCAGCAATTTCGATCGCTCGATTCGAAATCACCTCATTCACATTCATATTGCTGGAGGTCCCCGATCCAGTTTGGAAGACATCGATCGGGAACTCGTCATCCAATTTCCCATCCACAACGTCTTGAGCCGCCGACAGTAGAGCCTGCACTTGGCTGTCGTTAAGCGGATTTTTTCCCGTATTGGTAAGCTTGTTCAGGTCACGATTGGCTATGGCGCAGGCATGTTTGACTCGCCCCATGGCGTGTATCAACGGCTTAGGCAATCGCCAACCTGATACCGGGAAATTCTCGACTGCTCGTTGCGTTTGCGCGCCGTAGTACGCATTGGCAGGCACTTGGACGTCGCCCATCGAGTCGTGTTCTGTGCGAAATTCACCTTGCGAATTGGATCCGGTTTCGGAAGTCATGATAATTTCGTTATCCTGATACGGTTTTGATTCGAGAACTAACCGCTCATTCTATCCGCAATCGAGATTTGTCGCACTATGAATGTCTTCGAAGAAATCCGCAAAGAATACGAATCACGTGGCCTGAATCGCGACGATTTGCATGCCGACCCGCTGCAACAATTCGACGTCTGGTTTCGCCAGGCTGTCGAAAAGGCGCCGGGAAAGTGGATCGAGCCCAATGCGATGACAATCTCGACCTGCGTCAATAATTTTGTGACCAGTCGAACGGTGCTATTGAAAGAGTACCAACAGGGCCAATTTGTCTTTTTCACCAATTACGCCAGCGAGAAAGGGACGCAACTGTTGGCCAATCCGCAGGCAGCCATGCTGTTCCATTGGCCGTATCTGGGTCGTCAGATTCGTATTAATGGGACGGTTGCCAAGACGACTCGCGAACATTCAGAAAGGTATTTCCATTCGCGGCCTCGCGGTTCGCAAATCGGCGCCTACGCGTCGCAGCAATCATCCGAATTGCAATCTCGTGAACAACTGGATCAACTGCGACAAGAATTGGACAAGCAGTTTGTTGACAGCGAAATTCCTCTACCCGAAACATGGGGCGGTTTTGCCTTGCAGCCAACTCGCTTCGAATTCTGGCAAGGTCGGCTTGACCGACTGCACGACCGCTTCGTGTATTCGCGAAAGAACGAGCAAGTCGACGATGCTTGGCAGATCAAACGGTTAAGTCCTTAGTTGCATCCTGGTTGTTTGCTAGCGAGTTCTCTATGGATCACGATAACCAATATTGGTAATCTTCGACCCGCTTTGTGATTCATGGAAGTGGCTAAACGAGACCACCGCGATGTCAGATCCGCTCAACATTCGTTTTCAAGATCTCGCAAATGAAAAGCCTTGTATCCAACCCTGGATGCGTCGGGTCTTAACGTTTGCCGGTTGGTACAACATTGTGGCTGGTTTGGCGATGATGATTCTGTATCACGAGGGCTTCAAAATGCTGGGGGTGGCCAAGCCCGATATGAATTTGCCAATCCAGTTGGTGGGCTTGCTGGTCGCGTTGTTTGGTGTGGGCTATCTAATCGCAGCATCCAACCCAGTCGAGAATCGCAACCTGATCTTGATTGGAATGTTCAGCAAATTGTTGGGGCCGCTGTTGGCGGTCGGCTACATCGTTACCGGTCAGTTGCCCACGACGATGATCCCAGTACTGATTTTTGCAGACATTATTTACTTGGTGCCCTTTTGGGCGATTTATCAACAATCGCGACGCATCGCTCAGAAACGATTGAGTTACCAGAAGAAAAAGTACGAGTCTCAGTCCAACGACTTGCAGAACCAATTTCAGCAGCTTGACCGCGCGGCTTGAATAGGAATTAAGCGTTGCTTCCAGCAACGAAGCCCGTGCTGAAGGCGGCTTGAAAGTTATAGCCACCAATCGGGCCATCCACATCCAGGATCTCGCCAGCCAGAAACAGCCCCGGACAAACCCGGCTGGCCATCGTCTGTGGATCCACTTCGCTTAGATCAACACCGCCCGCAGTGACCTCGGCCTTGGCAAAACCTAGCGTGCCATCGATCTCCAGCGGGCACTGCTTGATGTTTGTCACCAAACGCGAACGTTGTTTTTTTCCGAGTTCAGCCAAGGGGCGTTGAACTGGAACATCGGAGATTTCGCACAAAGTTTCGACCAAACGTTTGGGGATCAAGCCAGTCAACACCGCGCTAACCGAACGAGATGAATCTGTTGCGTTGTGATTCAAGACCGATTCACGCAACTGTTGCTCGTCACGATCCGGCAGCCAGTCGCAAACTAGTTGCTTGCGACAATTGTTCAGCGGGTCCGTGACCACTCGGCTAATATTCAAAACGGCAGGTCCAGAACATCCTTTATGAGTAAACAAAAACGAACCATCGTATTGGGTTCGATCACTGGCTTTGGCATTTTTGCGAGTCGGGGTGTCGCGAAGTAACCGAATGCTTAGCCCAACTTCTGGCAATGTTACCCCAGCCAAATCACGGACCCAGTCTTGGTTGACTCGCAGTGGCGTCAACGCGGGGCGAGGTGCAACCACTTGGTGCCCAAGTTGACGCAACCAATCGTAACCGTCTCCGGTCGTGCCGCATCCTGGGTAACTTTGGCCGCCGGCGGTAACAATAACTGATTCGCAACGAAATTCTTGTCCATCGGTTGCGATCTGGAACCCGTCGGCCGTTTTGCGAATCGATTCGACGGTGGTCTCATTCTCGATGATGGCCCGGCTATCGCGTGCGAACTTTACCAAAGCGTCACGCACGTCGATCGCTTTGTTACTGACAGGAAAGACTTTTCCAGTGTCTTCGATCTTGGTGGCCACGGACCATTCATGAAATCGTTGCACGATCGTTTCGGGTGGCAGAGTCGCCAATGCAAACTTCAAAAACCGACCTTGGCGTTTCCCGAAAGCGTTAGCGATCCCTCGCCAGTTTGTATTGTGAGTGATGTTGCAACGCGTGCCGCCAGACATCAGGATTTTCACACCCAGCTTGCGGTTCTTTTCTAGCAACAGAGTGCGGCGCCCTTTGGCTGCTGCGGTCGCTGCGGCGTACAAGCCGGCAGCACCGGCTCCCACGACGATGACTTGCCAATCTTGTTTCATGACTTGGGTTTGAATTCCAGCAACTTGACGAAAATCGCATCGGCATCGTCGTGACTGACCTTTATGCTTTCGCCGCGCTCGGTGACCAACGTCCAGATTTCTCCATCGTCGCTGCGAGGTCCAGCGGTCACGACTGTCCCGTTGGGAAACATTTTTTCCAATTCCGGACGCGCCACTCGAACGACCTGAGCGCGATAGCCTTCACGCAGCAAACTAGACCGCACCTCGTCTAATTCTTCAAAGTCCACGAAATCTTCGGGGATCACGCTGCCATGAGGGTCCGTCAGCGGGTGACCAAGTTTGTCGTCAAGATAGTCGATCGTTTGCTCGTCGTTTAGATGCTCCAGTTTGTGAGCTCGGCCATGCAAATCCGTTTCGGGAGTGCCCATGTGTGCCAAATACGTTTCCCAGATTCGGTGAGCTCGCAGCAATCGTCGTGCTTCTCGATGCCCTTTCTTCGTCAATTGCAGACTCTCCTGTTTTTGGTCCAGGTAGTCCTGTCTAACCAACTGCCCAATCGCCCGACGAATTCTAGGGTTGGCCGTTTCCACGTGTCGCAACACCTCCTGCATCGGCACCCATTCTTGCTTACTACGCAACACGGAACCCAATACATCTTCTTTGATTTCCTGAGGCACAGTCCGTCGTCGGCGATTCCAGTTGGCAAGCAAACCGTACTGCGGAGCGAAAACTAACGTTGTCAAAAAGAACAGAGTACTAACGAGTACGATTGCTGGGCCTGGCGAACCGCCCAGCCATTTCGCCAAAAAGAAACCACCCCAATAACAGGCTACTCCGATCCCGGCGGCAGCCACGATCATGCGATTCAGTTTGTCGAACAACAAATATGCCGAGGCGGCGGGAGTAATGATCAATGCCACCACCAAAATCACGCCGGCAATTCGTACTCCGCTAACGACCACCAATGAGGTGCAGGCCGTTAGCAAGTAGTCCATCGCCAACACGGGAACACCGATCGAAGCAGCCATCACGGGGTCGAAGCTGGTCAATTGCAGCTGTCGGTAAAACATCATTACCACAGCAATCACAATTGCGGCCACGATCCCTGCTATCCAGAGTTCTGGAATTCCGACGGAAACCACCGAGCCCACAATGAAATGGTAGATGTCGATTTGGATATACTGTCCGAGTGACTTGATTGAGATCGCAAATGCTCCGATGGCAAAGATCCCGGTATACATCACTCCGATTGCCGTATCTTGTTTGATTCGCGAGACACCAGTCACCAGGCCAACCATCGCTACGGTGACGATCCCCGCCAACAGAGCGCCCAGCAACATTGCACCAACGGCTACATCGGTACCGAACATCAGTTTCATCAATAGGTAACCACCGACGACACCCGCCAGCATGGCATGCGCAATCGCATCGGCCAAAAACGCAAGGCGTCGCAAGATAATGAAGCATCCCACGATACTGCATGCCAACGAGACCAACGTTCCGACGACGAGCGGTCGGATCAGATAGTCGTAATCCAAATGAAATTGGGACAACCATTCCATCATGGGCGTCCCTCGCGTTTCTTCTGGGCTTGCAAACCTTCCTGTAGAACTCGTTTGGGCGTTGTATTGGTCAGTGCCGCGAAGACTCGTAATTTGCCTTCGTAAACTTCGCTCAACAAATCCGGATCTAAAACCTGTTCAGGAATGCCAAAGGCAAACATGCGTTGCTTCAAGAGTATCAATGAGTCAAAAAATTCGGCAGCGGTTTCCAGATCGTGATGCACGACCACCATCGTCTTGCCCTTCTTTTTTGATTCGGTCAGCACATCTAAAATCGCCCGTTCGGTGGCCGCGTCGACACCAGCAAACGGCTCGTCCAGTAAAAGAATGTCTGCGTCTTGAGCCAACGCCCTGGCCATGAATACTCGTTGCTGTTGCCCGCCCGACAACTGTCCAATTTGACGCTTGGCATATTCGCTCATACGAACTTGTTCCAAAGCTCGATCGGCCAACGCGTAGTCGTTTCGCGACATGTCCTGCCACCATCGCTTGGAACCGTAACGTCCCATTAACGCCACTTCGCGAACGGTTACCGGGAAATCCCAATCGACCGATCCGCGTTGCGGCACATAGGCGACTCGGCCTTTAGCCTTGCTGACCTCTTGGCCAAAAATTTCCACGTGACCAATGTCTGGTTTGACAAATCCTAAAATCGATTTAATCAACGTCGATTTGCCAGATCCGTTGGGACCGATGACGCCGACAATCTGGCCAGTCGGGATGGAAACCGACACATCCAGCAACGCGGGAACTGGACCGTAGCTAACGGTCAAATGTTCGATCTGGACCGCCAAGTCATTGTTGCTAATCATCGGCTAGTGATCCTGTTGGGCAGTATTGGAGACTTTGATCCGTACCAGCCCAGAAAACGGACCTGGCGTGTCTGACCAGATAAACTGCGGTTGGCCGACCCGGTAACCGTCTTTCAGAATCTGAATTTGGACCGCTCGTAGAATTGAATTGCTACGAGAAGCTTCCGCTGGTCCCTCCAATGAGAAAGCACCTCCCCCACTGGCCGTCGAACTGTTTTCTACTGGAGTCACCTGTACATTGAAATCGTTCAGTCCCACGACGATATCCGCCACGTCCACAATCAATATTTCCTGACCCGCGACTGTCAATTCAGTGCGGTCTTCCAACACGCGATCGCGAAATTCAATTTTGATCGCTGAGTTTCCATACGCATTGCCTTGACAATCGCACGTGCAAACCACTTTGACGTCAAAACGTCCTGCGCCACTGGTCTCTTGAATTTCAATCGGCGCTGGACGATTGCGTTCAATGAATGCAGCATACTGCCAAACAAATAGCAGAATGGAAGTGGTAATCAGGACCGCCAGAATAGGACGAATCATAGGTTAGATCGAATCAGTGTTTATTTGAGTGCGTCGACGATTGTTAGCACGTTTTCTCGCATCATGCCGATGTAGGTTTCGCCTGCTGAATCAACAGGTCCCATGGCGTCAGAATAAAGTTTACCACCCACTTCCACGCCTGCCTCGCGCGCAATTTCTGTGATCAAGCGGTTGTCCAACGAGGTTTCAACAAAGATGCTTCGGACACCAAATTCTCGGATGGTTTTTACAACGACTTGACGCCGTTCCGTCGAGATCTCTCCCATTTCTTCGGTAGACCAACCGGCCGGGCTTTCTGATTTAAACTTGTATGCCTGGCAAAAATAGCCAAAGGCATCGTGGTGGGTGACCAGTACTTTTTGGTTAGCGGGAATCTGCACGACTTGGCTGTTGATCCAATTGTTCAGTGCGTTCAGTTGTCCTAGATACAGTCGCGCTCGATTTTCAAACTTGTGAGCATTCTCCGGGTCCAATCTGCAAACAGAGTCTTTGATATTGCGAACATAAATCGCCGCATTGGCTGGATCGAACCAGGCGTGAGGGTCTTTCACCTGTTGTCCACTCTCGTCAATCAACAACGGCTGCACACCAGTTACGCAGGTGACCAATTCCTTTCCGGCATTGGCGGCCAATTTTTCCATCCACTCGCCACCCTCCAAGTGCCAACCGTTTTGAACACACAGGTCCGCTTTTTTAATCAGTGCAGAATCTTCAATTCTCGTCTCGTAACGGTGAGGGTCTTGTCCGGCGGCCAGGACACAAATCACCTGCCAATCATCGCCAACAATCTGGCGAGCGAAATCGGCAGTTTGAGTTGTACTGCAAACAACGATTTTTTTCTGTTGAGCCTGTAAGGAAGAGACCAACGCAATTAGCGCAAAAAAGTAGGTGATACGTACACGGAGAACCATAAAGGTCCCTTTCTATCCCAAGAATGGGAGATCGAATTTCTAAAGCTGAGTGAAGACGGCGACGCGGGATCAGTATAATACCCAGAGAGTCGCCAGGAGAAATTGTAGAATTGCGATTCCACAGGGTCAACGCGAACCCCGGCTATGGTAAAACTGTCCTGACTCGCCTATCTCAATCCGGCACAACACAGGATGGACCGGAAAAATACGTTCTCTGGATAGGTGCTCACAATGACATTGACTCCTTCGGCCCGCGCCACAAAATTTGATCAGACCACCCGTCCAGCAAGGCAACACGAAACTGTGACCGATAATCCGTCTCCTTACGCCGCAATTGACCGCAAAAACCCCGAGCGAAGTCGCGAATTGGCGATGGCCGCTGCGCTGACCGCCTCGGAAAACGGCGCCACCGCAATCAAAGTTCTGGACATGAGCCGCCAAACGGCTCTGTTCGATTATTTTGTGATCGCCACCGGTACCAGTCGACGCCAGCTGCACGCCATCAGCGAAGAAATCGATCGCAAATTGGAAGAAGATCTCAACGATAAACGGATGAACATCGACGGCTACGACGAAAGTCGCTGGATCGTACTGGACTACGGCACCGTGGTGATCCATCTGTTCGACAACGAGACTCGGGAATTCTACAGCCTGGAAGGACTGTGGGCCGACGCTCAGGCGGTCGACCTAAGCGACGTTATCGAAGGCTGGCAGTCCAGCTAACTTTTGACCAGCGAACCGCCTTCCACGGTTCGGTCGCAAGACTAATGAGACGTCCGGCCTGCCGCAAATAAGGTTAGGTCAGACATTCTTTCTTGTCCGAAAATGAACTCTGGGATGTTCATTGATCGGCCAACCCGTCGATCGGCCACAGGATCATGTCGGAGGTCCGTTTTAGAATCGCGCTATTCGTCGGCGAACTGTTGCCGAATGGCTTGGTATTCTTCGCGAGTATTGATGTTGCGAATGGTCAACAACTCAGGGTCGACCGTAAGCACTTCTGATTCTTGGATTTGCAGAGCATTAATTTGCTTGAACAAATCTTTCACTCGCAATTCCCCAGTCTGCACCATTTCTGAAATCGTCGACAAAACGGTCGGACGATAAATTGCGGTCAACGGGTACAGTTGGCCATTGATATCGGGTACCACCGCGTCCAGAGTTTGATCTTGTTGCAGGCGTTCCCACATCAACTGGTACAATTCCGAAACGACCAACGGTGCGTCACAAGTGCCCAGTAAAATTGCTTGACTGTTTGCCGCGGCTTGAAACCCAACTCGCATCCCCTCCAAAGGTCCGAAATCTGCAAACTCGTCTTTGACAACTTCGTCAAAACCTACATCGTCAGCAGGCTTAGCGTCATGCCCGATGACCAAGATCGATCGTTGGCTCAAATCGCGAAAAGCTCGCTGAACGTGCTGCAAAATCGTCAAACGGCCCAATGGTAACATCGCTTTGTCGCGTCCCATGCGTCGAGAACGGCCACCGCACAAAACCACGGCCGCGACCGCTTGGTCCGGTAGGCGAGTCAATTCAAACTGAGGCATAATGGGTGCGTCTTCGAAAACGAAATGTTCGGTCAACAAGTGACCGTGCGAATTGGATCGCAGGAAATCGAGCCAAATCAATGCTGGAACTAAAACTGAAAAAATCGCCGCGACCATTTTTAGAGGTCACCAATCTGACGCCCGACAAGCTAATGTCGCTGACCGTGGCCCAGATCGAAAAGCTGCCGATCATCCAAGGTAACGAATCTTGCTTGGTGGGCGACCTAATCAGTGTAACAGGAGACCCCTCGGATGGTCATCAGGTTTGGTCCGGTGACTTGGTCAAGGTTGTCGGAATCGGTCACGAAATGCGATCCGGCTGGATCCAAATCGAAGGTCACTGCGGAAACCATCTGGGAAGCCGAATGCTGGGCGGAACCATTCATGTCAAAGGGAACGCCGGTGATTACGTCGGTGCGGAGATGACGGGCGGGTTGCTTCACATTTCTGGCGACGCCGGCAACCATCTGGGCGCGGCCTACGATGGCGGACAAAACGGGCAGAACGGCGGGGCCATACTGATCGACGGAAACGCAGGTCATTTCGTTGGCAAAGGGATGCGTCGCGGCTTGATCGCGATTGGAAAAGACGCTGGGCACCAATGTGGATTCGGTATGAAGGCCGGCACGATTCTAGTCTGCGGTTCCTGTGGCTCGGACATCGGCCAGGAGATGATCCGCGGCACAATCGTCTTGCAGCAGGCTTCCAAATCGCCACTCGCAGGCTTTCAATCTGCTGGGATTCAACCCGCACCGATCCTCAACATTTTGGCAATCTACCTGAAAAATCTTGGCTTCGGGCGAACTCTATCTACCGACAACAACTACGAGTTACATCACGGCGACTGTTTACGAGGCAGTCGTGGTGAATTGTTCATCGCGACGCCAGCGGGAACGGATTGAATTGAAAAGTGCTCAATCTATCGCAGCGTCGACAGGCCACCGTCGACACCAATCACTTGTCCACTGATCCAACTGGAATCCGAAGTTAGCAACAACTTACCGATTTCAGCGAAGTCGGAAGGTTGGCCGAACCGACCCAAAGGATGTCGCTTGTTGGCCGCGTCCTGTTTCTTTTCATCAGCCACGAAACGTTTGGTCAACGAAGTTTCTGTTAGCGAGGGTGCCAAGCAATTGACTCGGATATGCGGTGCCAACTCGGCGGCCAGTGATCGAGTCAGTCCCTCGATCGCCCCTTTCGAGGCAGCGATGGATGCGTGAAACGACATTCCTTGTGCGACCGCGACCGTGCTGAATAGCAAAATACTGGCTTTTCTAGATGCCTTTAATGGCTTCAGGGCGGCTTGGATTACCTTGACCGCAGAAACAACATTCAATTCAAAATCTTCTCGGAACAATTCAGGCGACAAACTGCGAATCGGTTTCAAATTCACCGTTCCCGGACAGTAGGCCAATCCATGTACACTGTCGCCGAACCATTCCATATTGATCTCGTCCGACAGCACGTCGCATTGGTAATGCTGGACGTTTGCTAATCCTGAAAGACTGTCTTTGGATCGAGAGAGAACGACGACTTGATGCCCAGCTTCCGAAAGCGATTGAACCAATGCTAAACCGATTCCTGCACTTCCGCCAACGACTACGTAACGTTTGTCTGACATGGAAACATCCTTCGCTTGGCTAAAAACATCCGAATCAAGAAACCAAACCTCAACGGTTAAACCGCAGCGAAGGCATCAATTCAACACAAAAAACATCCAAAGTTACCGGAGTCGATGACCGTTTCGAAACCGTCGTTGCGTAGAACCGCTTTAACTTTCGACGGACTCGGATGTTTGTTCGTCGGATAGAAAATAGTACAGGCCGGGACGTAGAAAGTACTCGGCCAGTGCGGATGTGATCAGGCCGCCTAGAATGACGGTCGCCACAGGATAGAGGATTTCTTTGCCGGGCTGTGTCCCGCCGATCACCAACGGCACCAACGCAAATCCGGTGGTCAGAGTGGTCATTAGGACAGGCGCTAAGCGATCGAGTGACCCTTGAACGATCGCCTGTTTCAAATTGGTCGTGCTTTTCAATTGATTGCGATAGGATTCCATCAACAAGATCCCGTTGCGGATGGCGATCCCTCCCAGCGAGATAAAGCCGACAGTGGCTGGAATGGACAACGTTTGGCCAGTAATCATCAGTCCGATGGTTCCGCCGATGAAGCCAACGGGTATGGCGACCAAAATTTGTAGCACCAAGTTGATCGATTGGAATGTCGCGAACAAAACAATGAAGATGCCAAACAACGCCAGACCACTTAACAACAGGATGGTTCGCGTTGCATTGCGTTGGGCCTCGTACTGCCCGCCCATTTCGTAGAAGTACCCTTCGGGCATAGATAGATTCGCGGCGATTTTTTGTTCGATTTCCGTCACCGCCGAAACCAAATCGCGTCCTAGTGTGTTGACGCGAACGACCATCTTGCGTTGCGAGTTCTCGCGGTTAATGGTGTTAGGGCCGACGGCATCTCGTTGGATCCTGGCGACCTCCGACAAGGGCACTCGCGTGCCATCGGGCAACTCGATTGGCATTCGTTCCAAATTATCGATATCGTTGCGAAAGGGCTCGTCAAAACGAACCATCAGATCGAAAGAGCGTTGCCCCAGTAGAACGCTACTGATCACGCGACCACGCAAAGCCGTCTCAATTAAGCGGTTCACGTACTCGGCGGTGATCCCATAGTAGGCCAATTGCTCCGGCTTGGTTTGAATTCGCAGTTGCTTGACCATCTGTTGTTGATCGGCGATTGGTTCTGTTAAACCGTCGATACCGGAAAGAATTTGTTTGACCTCGTCCGCTTTCGCTTTCAGGATTGTCAGGTTCTCGCCGTAGATTTTGACGCCGATTTCCGCAGCTACTCCGGACAGCATATGACCCACAAGGTGCCCGATAGGCTGTTCCACCTCAAGGTTCGTTCCAGTGATGTCGGCCAATTGTTCTTGTAATACCTCAACCAACTGGTCCTGCGATAACTTGTTGTTGGGGTTTAGTGAGATTGTGATTTCAGTCGTGTTGACTCCCATGATATGCTCGTCGTTTTCGGCGCGGCCAGACTTGCTGGTGAACCATACGAAGGGAGCGTTAGGGTTCTCGTCTGAAACCACCAACTGTTGCAAACGCTGTTCGGCCAACGCTGAGATGCGTCGCGAATTTTCTAGTGAGGCACCGGGCGGCAAATACAGATTGGCCTGAGTCGATCCCTCGTCAAAGGGTGGTAAAAAATCTTTGCCCATCTGCCAAACGATCATGCTGGACGCCGCCAACAGCAAAACTAAAGCACTGATCGAAGTGATGAAGCCAAAGCGAGTCATGCTTAATCGGATGATTGGTCGGAACAGTGCCTTGAACCATCGCAGAGTTGCCGCGTCGCCGCTGGAACTTGCTGAGCCGGACTTGGGCAGCAAGTAGTACGACAGCACGGGAGTGACGGTTAACGAAACGACCGTCGAGGCCAAAATTGACACGATGTAGGCCACGCCCAACGGCAAAAATAGACGACCTTCGATCCCCGACAACGCGAACAATGGAGCAAACACCATAATGACAATGATCGTGCTGTTGATGATTGCTTTGCGAACTTCACTGCTGGCTTCGAAAATGATCTTCAGCGCACCTTCCTGTTCGTGGACGGGTAGCCGCGAGTTCTCTTTTAATCGTTTGAAAATATTCTCTACATCGACGATCGCATCATCGACTAACTCGCCCAACGCCACGGCGATTCCGCCCAAAGTCATCACGTTGATCGAGAACCCAAACCAACGGAAAACCAGGAAAGTTGTGAATAGCGAAAGTGGAATGGCTACGAGTGTTATCAGAGTCGTACGCACGTTTAGCAGAAATAGCAGCAATACAAGAACGACTAAAATCGAGCCATCGCGAATAGCATCCACCACGTTGCCAACGCTGTAGTCGATGAATTCGCGCTGTTGGTAGGTGACCTCCATCTGTACGTCATCGGGCATGGCGGGCTGCAAACTGTCTAACGCCGAGCGGATTTCATCGCTTAGACGACGCGTGTCGGCATCGGGCTGTTTTTGAACCGTCAGGACAACGGCAGCCTTTCCGTTGACGGACGAATCACCTCGTTTTGCTTGTGCGCCGATCGCTACCCGCGCCACGTCTTTGACCAGGACTGATCGCGCCGGCTGGCGTTTTACAACGACTTGTTGAATGTCCGGAATGCCTTGCACCCGCCCAATGCCACGAATCACAAACTCGCGAGAATCGCTTTCCATGTACCCGCCAGCTACATTAATGTTGCTGGCGTACAAAGCATCCTCGATGTCTTTCAACGAAACATCGAATCGGTGACTGAGATGAGGGTCGACAAGCACTTGAAATTGCTGCTTGCCACCACCCATCGTGATCACTCCTGCCACACCTGGGATTTGCATCAAGCGTTTGCGGATCGTCCAATCGGCCAGTGTGCGCAATTCGATGGGGTTAGTCGTTCCGTCATTGGACCAGATGCCGACCAACATGATTTGGCCAAGTAGGGAAGAGATCGGTGCCAGCTTGGGTTCGATGCCTACAGGCAATTCTGTTAGGACACCCGCAAGACGTTCTTGAACAATTTGCCGAGCCCGATAGATTTCCTGGTCCCAGCCAAATTCGACTTGAATGCTCGACAGGCCAATGTCCGAAGTACTGCGAATGGTCTCGACGCTGGTTGCTCCGTTCAAAGCTGATTCCAGCGGCAGAGTGACCAACGCTTCCACTTCTTCGGGAGCCAAGCCGGGGCACTCAGTTAACACGGTGACGCGGGGACGAGTGATATCAGGCAGCACATCGATGGGCAGTTGATTGGCCGTCTGGATTCCATAGAACGTCAACAAAACGCCAGCCAAAATCACCAACAGGCGGTTGCTAAGAGCGAATTGAATAATGGAATTCAGCATGAACGATTTACTGCATCAACGGCTATTACAAGGCAAAGCACAGGCAGCTTGGACCTAATTTTTTCGAATCGGCAAGTTTAATGATCGTGACTGTGCCCGCCACCGCCACCATTACCGTTTTGCATCGCAAACAGTAATTGGCTGGCATGATTGAATGCGATTCGATCACCCAGTTTCAAATCGTCGCTTAATTCGATGATGACTTGGCGACGGCCCAAGTGGGTCACGTTCACTTCGATGGCTTCGTACTGATCCTTGACGATGTGTTCGTGATGTTCGTCGTCATGATCTTCGCCGGGTCCGTGATGATGTGCGTGATCATGCTCGCATTCCACTTCGCCGTTCCAGCGGAAGACAAAATTGTTCAAACCGTCGACGGCTAAAGCACCACGAGGAATCACAATCACCTTATCAAAACGTTGGTCAGGGATCTCGACATGAGATCGTTGGCCGGGTTTCCATTTCCAAGCCACGTATCCGGTTGCTAGATCGCTGCCAGTATTCGAACTGGGGCTGCCGACTTGAGTGTTTTGCATGTAGATGTAAAAAGGATACGTGTTGGTTGATTCGTCCACATGATTCGACAAATAGGCGACGCGTTGATCAGCGATCATGTGTTCATTGTCATCAGGGCCAATCGCAACCTTGATTGGCAGGCGGTCGAAAACGGCGTCGCGTACGCGATCTAAATCGCTTTCGTAGGCTTGGCCTTCGACCACCAATACGGAATGAAAGGACAGCATGCAGTAATTGGCTCCTGCACTGATCATCGAACCAGGCTTGGCGTTCAATTCTTCGACCAAGAATGTCTCGTCTACTTGCTGCATGATCTCGTCCGCATTTAGTTGCGGGGGAACCAAGTTTTTGGGCACGTGCACAGTAACGGTTCGCAACAATTGCCGCTGCTTAATAATCTGATTGACTTGATCTGCAGTTAGCCCGCGGACCAATAGCTCTTGAGTTTTCGTTTCCAGGTTGGCGATCAAACGATCACGTTCGTACTGCTTGTCCAATAATCGTTTGCTGGCTACACCACCACTGCGAACTGATGGTTCGATCCGCTTGATTTCACGATCAACAATCTCGATCTGTTTTTTGGCAGCAAGTAACTCCGACTGTGCCGTTGCTAATAAGTCACCCGTCAATTCGACTTCCAGGATCGGCTGGCCTGGCACGACCTGTTGACCCTCGCTGATAAACACCTTGCGAACGATTCCCGCAAACCGTCCGGCAACCACTAGATTGCTGGCCCCAGGTACCTCGCGAACGAATCCAGGTACGACGAACGAAGTTTGGAACTCGCCCCGTTGAAGTCGGCCAGTTTTCAAACCCATTCCGGTTTGCGCGGTTTCGGATAGCTCAACTAGATTCCCTTGCCCACTGGCCCCACCACCATGAGCGTGGCCGTGATCGTGGCCATGGCCACCAGAATCCTGCGACTCTTGAATCTGATTGACGACCCGGTCGCGGATAAAGTCGAAAGGCAAAGCTAAGCCAACGGCCAACCCGATGGCTAATGGCACCAGCGCTAACGACAGGATCCCAAGTTGTTTTTTGAATTTTGCCATCACTTTGCTATCTGATATGTATGCATGAAGCTCAGCTTTCGGCCAACCAAAACCTCAAGGTGGCTGGTCCCAAACTGGTCGACCACATAGATCGGTTGAAAAATGAGATCTCTAGTTAGCAAACTCAATGAATCCGCGGACCAAATTCGGCATAAGCCATTTCCCATTTATCGTCAGTTCGGGTCAGCTCAAATTGCTGTCTCTTGACTAAGCGTAGGAACCGGGCTCAAGCCGGTCAACTCAATTTGACTAACCATTACATCTTACACAATCGATCCAACAGGCATTTAGTTGTGCGAATAATTGGAATCATCATTAAACGCCGAATATACAGTAGAACTGGAATGTTTTCACAAGTTTGTCTTTGCGCAGCCCAATATGCGACCACGATTGTCCCTTTATTCAAACTCAAGACGCTCCAGCAGATCCCGCTGGATGTTGGTGCGAGTCTTGTGGGGACTGGCATTGGTTTGCAGCGGGCAAGCTATGGCCAGCCAACAGCAAGCGACCGACCGAACTGGCATTTTGAAAACGCCCGCCGTTCAGACCACTTTGCCACCCCAAGTACGAGTTGCCGAGTTACCAGCCGAATTCGCTAAACGCTATGGGATTCTAAAAACCGCCGGCCAACAGCAGGAATCAGAAGACGTCGATTCTCAATCTCAAGACATCCTAGAAATCGATTCGCCGTCGCGTGATGATCTGCCTCGTTCGGAACCGAGTCCAGAACAGGAGAGCTATTTCGAACAAGCGGTTCCTCTGAATGACGGTCAGGCGTTGGCCGAGGGCATTGAGATAAATGATGCTGTTTCGATCGCGATCAACAACGACCCAAGTTTCCGACGGATTCACTGGCAAATTGAGCAAGCCAAAGGCCAAGGCTTTCAAGCGACTCGCCTACCCAATCCTCGGGTTGGAATTTCTGGCGAGGAAATCAGTAACAATGGTGCGGGAGGACTCTATGGAATTTTCTATAGTCAAAGCGTCGTCCGCAATAATCGGTTAGAGATCCAGCAACAATTTTTCTCAGACGAAGTTGCCTTGCTGGAAACAAAGTACGACATCCGCAGGTGGCAAATCGCCAAAGACGTGGCCACTCGTTTCTTGACCGTACGTCGCGCTGAACAACAGCAGCGAGTTCTCAAACAGCAAATCGAATCGTTGCTGGAATTTCAAGAGACCACCGAGAAGCTGTTCGAGGCTGGTGAGATTTCAAAAATCGGACTCAACAATATCGAACTGGAATTAGTTACTCAGCAACAGATGGTGCGAGAGCAACAGATGCAGATTGACTTTGAGCTACGCGCTTTGGCGACTCAAATTGGCTTGGATGATCCGAATAGTCTCAGTCTGCAGAATCAATTCGCGTGGCAAGAATCGACTGACCAACTGATGCTGCGTGACACCGATGACGGGCTGAACGAATGGTTGGCCGTGCATCCCCAACTGACATTGGCGCGGTCACTGGCCGCACAATCTCGGTGGCAGATTGACCTGGCCAAACAGGGGCGAGTTCCTGATGTGCAAGTGCAAGGCAGCCTGGGAATCGACACAGCGACCGACAGTATCTTTGCCGGTTTTCAGGTTGGCGTTCCAATTCTAAAGTACGACGACAAACGCGGCGACGTATCTGCCGCTCATGCCAATTATCACGACTTGCTGGAATACGTTCGCGCGAACGAACGACAACTGAGCATCAACTATGTCGAGTCGGCAGGAACGATTGCTCGCTTAAAATCACGGATCACCAACATCCGTGAATTGCGAGTCCCCAAGGCGATGGAGAACCTGGACCAGATTCGCAGCGCCTACCAGATTGGCGAAGCAAACTTTTTAACTCTGAAAAACGGTTTGGACACTGTTATTCAGGCTCGCATGGCGCAACTGGCTGCCGAATTTGAATTGTCGGTGGCCACGATACGCCAAGAAACCTTCTTGTTGGACGAGCAATTGCGGTAGCGGCCCGACGAATGACCGAGGTCTTCGTCACGAAATATAAAATCGTTTCTTGCCTTTGCGAAACTTCCGCTGCCCGCAAGCGTATGTGCTGCATTTCCCAAAGTAAATCCAACATTCTTTGTGATGCGGTGTTCCACACGAACGACAGTCCACGCGATACTTCTGTTTAATTTGCGAGCCACAAACCAAACAGGTCAGTTTTTGATCGGTTCGTTCGTCCAGTATGGCGATTACGGCATCTTCTGGCGGCTGGACATCGTCGACATCCGACATCCATTGAATACCTTGCTCAGTCCAATGGTGTTGATCGGAAAAGATGAAGTAGATGCTGAAAATTTGATCCAGTTGACTTCTTAGTAAAGCGATTGTGTTTGGGTCGGTGTGGCAGCGAAAAACGAAGCTACCGCCAACCACATGCACCTCGAAATCCAATGCACGCCCGCTATTCAACAAGTTCAACAAGGCCTGGCAAGCCGCCGGATTCAAAATCTCCTTAAGCTGATCTTCGTCATCAGACTGCACCACGAACGCATCATCAAATGCTTTGTCACCAATCTGAAGATCATCCAGGCCTGGAAAAGTTTGTTCTGTTTGGCGTTCGGGCGTCAACCTCATGCGAAAATCTACATTTGACCAGTTAGTGGTCACATGCAAGACCCATTGATTGCTGTTCTGAATCGATTCGTGAACCGTCACGTTAAACAACTGCCGTGTATGGTTCAGAATTAAGTGAGGCGGGCTACCCCAACCGCGATCCAAGAATGTGCCCGATCGTTCACTTGCCAATCGGCGAAAGTTTTTCTTGCAATCACGCAGACGATCTTTCGAGCGAACGAGCTTGGCCACATTGGGCGAGAGAAGCAGAGTGACGATAACAATCATGCTCAAAACAAGCACGGTCACCACTGTCACGAACGCAATGTTATCCATGGAGCGTCGTGTCTGAGACGGACTGGACTGTCACGTCAAACAGACTGCCTGAAGGATTGGATTGGTCAGCGTTGACTTGCAGTTGCAACGGCAGATAGCGGCAGGTGGTCCCTTGCAACAACCTAGTTGGGTTGGAGTCCGCCGCGTTAGAATTCTCAGAGTCCCGGCAATTTTCGACCAGTAATTGCAGGTCCATTCCTTGCAACGACTGGGCGTATTGTTGCTTCAGTTGCAATTCCAATTCAGCAACTTGTTTACCACGTTCCGTCTTGATTGCTTTACTGATTTGGCCATCCATGTCGGCCGCTGGCGTTCCTTTGCGAGCGCTGAAAGGAAACATATGGATTTTTGAAAAGCCAATTGTTCGGCAAGTTTCCATTGTCTCGTCGAATTCGCGATCCGATTCGCCCGGGAATCCAACGATCACATCGGTCGTCAGGGCCGGGCGATCTAAGACTCGCTTCAACAGTTCGCAGCGATCGATAATATGTTGTGCCGTCCAGCGTCGTTTCATACGTCGCAAGACACTGTTACTGCCGCTTTGCAAACAGACGTGCAAATGTGGGCAGACTTTCTTCGGATATTCCGCCATCACATCGATTAGCTCGCGAGTTACCTCAGTGGCCTCGATGCTGGACAGGCGGACGCGAAAGTCTTCAGGCAGTTCGCAAAGAGATCGGACCAGACGCGACAGTCGAAGCCACTGCTCTTTAGGTTTGCCTTGATTAAAGTCGACTCCGTAGTGCCCCAAGTGAATGCCAGTCAAAACGACCTCGCGATAACCACGATCGACCAACCGTCGCACTTCATCCAGTACGTCGGACATCGGGCGACTGTACATTTGAGGGCGTACGGCGGGAATGATGCAGTAGCTGCAGCGTAACAAACAACCGTCTTGGACTTTCACGTAAGCACGATGCCGGTTATTCAGTCCTGAGATTCCGTTCGGAATATCGACCACACCAAAACGGCCAAGCAGATCGGGCAGTTCGCGTTTATTGGTAACGACCTCGGCCACGCCTGGCAGTTGAGCTACTTCATCGGGAGCTCGGGTTGCGTAGCATCCCATGACGACAATTCTGGCGTCCGGGTTTTGGCGATGCATGCGACGCACGATTTGGCGGCTTTTGGAATCGCCTTCGTTGGTCACCGTGCAGGTGTTCACGATGCACAGGTCGGCGGGCTGGTCTTTACTGGCATCTTGATAGCCGTTGGCCAACAGAGCTTCGCGTAGATATTGAGTCTCGTACTGATTGACCTTGCAGCCGAGCGTATGAGTTTTCAGTTTGGCGGGCACTTAGCTGTCTTCCGGTTCAATGGTAGCCGACATCGAACCCTGGCAGCGGTCGATCAAGTGATCTCGTCCAAAGGAGTGAATTTGATCTCGTTTCAATTCAGCGTGCTCGCGAGTCGTTGTTAGGCAGACGGCGCGGCCGCCACAGTCCACCTGCTCGGCGATCTTTAATCCTTGTTCGATGGCGTGCCCAAACAACTTGCGCATCATCCCAACCACGTATTCGTAGGAGTGATCGTCGTCATCCCACAAGATTACATGGTAACGAGGTTGTCGTTTCGGTCGCCGATCATTCTTGGCGGTCCGACGAACAACAGGTTCTGCAAAAATTGTTCCGTTTTGTGACATGTTCCATTCCTCTCGACAATCCGTTGATTGATGGGAAGCACCGATCCGATCATGAGATAAATTTGAAAGAAATCACGGCTGCTTAACTGACGATACCCACCATCGGCAGCCCACGCTATATTGTAGTCGCAACTATTTTAAGCGTTTGCCTAAACCGCGACCAGCTACAAATCGCCTGAAAAATCCGACGTTCACGGTTTTCCAGACTTGGCAATCCAAACTACCTGAAGAACTGAAATTCATGACCACGGCCTCAGCAGAACTCTGGAATTACCTGGATGACAACTCGGAACGCTTTCAACAAGCCCTGTGTGATTGGCTAAGAATTGCCAGCATTAGTACGGACAGTCAGTATGCCGACGATGTTCGGGCGGCCGCTCAGTGGCTTTTTCGCCATTTTGACGAGTTGGGGTTCGCCACGGAAATCATCGAAACTGTAGGCCACCCCATTGTTTACGCTGAATCGCCCCCCGTTGAGGGGGCCCCCGTGGTCCTGGTTTACGGCCACTACGATGTCCAGCCACCCGATCCCCTGGAGCTCTGGGATTCGCCTCCGTTTGAACCTGTGATCAAAGACGACAAAGTTTTTGCGCGAGGGGCAACGGATGACAAAGGCCAGCTGTTGACTCATGTACTAAGCTGCGAAGGCTGGATGAAAACTCAAAAGGCCCTGCCTTTGCAGATAAAATTCCTGGTCGAAGGCGAGGAGGAAAGTGGTGGTGCGGGGCTGAAGGAGTTTTTGGCAGGCAAATACGATGGTGACGGACCTTCCGTCAACGAAAAACTTGCCGCAGATATTTGCGTGATCAGCGACAGTTCCCAATACGGTCCCGATCAGCCAGCCATTACGTACGGGTTACGCGGGATCGCCTACTACCAATTAAACGTCAAAGGGCCCAACCGCGACTTGCATAGTGGTGCCTTCGGCGGAGCGGTCACTAACCCAGCCAATGCACTCGCCAAAATCCTAGCTGGATTATTGAATGAGGACGGGCAAATCCAGATTCCTGGTTTCTACGACGACGTTGTGGAACTTAGTGATCGCGAACGATCCGAATACGCGGCTTTGAATTTCGACGACAATCTGTTTAAAGCGGATTTAGAAGTTGTCGACTTTACTGGCGAAAAAGATTACTCGACGCTGGAACGCCGCTGGGCTCGACCGACATTCGACATCAATGGACTGTGGAGTGGCTACCAAGGCGAAGGAGAAAAGACGGTGTTGCCTGCCGAGGCCGGTGCCAAATTCAGTTGTCGTCTTGTCCCCAATCAAGACGGCGAGAAAATCTCGAAAGCGTTGGAAGATCGCATCCGAGAACTCTGCCCACCTGGAATCGAATTTGACCTACAAATTCGACACACCGCGCCAGCCGTTTTAGTGGATTTAGAAAATCGGTTTATGGAGCCGGCCGCAAAGGCCATCGAGCAAGGGTTCGGTAAACGCCCGGTGTTTATTCGCTCGGGAGGTTCCATCCCGGTCGTCAACTCATTCAAAGAACAACTGGGCATCGATACGCTATTGCTTGGTTGGGGGCAGGACGACGATTGCCCACATAGCCCCAACGAAAAGTTTTCACTGTTGGATTTCCAACGAGGCATCAAAGCCAGTGCCGCACTGTGGGAACAGTTAGCCAAGTCAGGCACTTAATTAAAACTTGCTGGAAATCGACGCAAGGTCCAGGCGATGTGTCCCTACCCTCGACCATGCGTTGATCTGCCTACAATGTCTTGGAATCGCTATCTTTTAGAGATTCCAACGGTGGACGTCTCAACTTTCATTTATTGCTGAACTAGAACTATGCTCGATCGAAAATTTATTCTCGCCAATGCGGATGCCGTCAAAGAAAACTGCAAAAATCGTGGCGTCACCGAGCAAGTTGATCAGTTGATTGAACTGGAAACGCAACGCAAAGCCAAAATGCAGGAGGCCGAAGAATTCAATCGCCAAGCCAATGAGATTTCAAAGAAGATTGGCCCGGCCAAGGATGAAGCGGAACGTGAATCCTTAAAGGAGCAAGGGCGACAGTTGCGGCAGCAGAAAGACCAGTCTTCGGTGGAAGTCGAAAAGCTAAACGCACAGATCGTTGAAATTCAACGAGCCCTGCCCAATATGGCTCATCCAGATGCTCCGATCGGCAGTGACGATAAATCGAACCTGGAAATAAAGCGAGGCAAACACGAACCCAGGACTTTTGACTTCGACGTTTTGGATCACGTTGAACTGGGCCAGAAACATGACTGGATCGATTTTGCAGGAGGGGCCCGAACGACCGGGTCGGGTTTCTACTTCATCAAAGGCGACCTGGTGATCCTGGATCTAGCTTTGCAACGATTCGCCGTGGACTTTTTGATGGAACGCGGATTCACACCCACGATCACTCCCGATTTGGCAACCGACGCGGTGTTGGAAGGGATCGGTTTTATGCCACGTGGTCCCGAGACGCAAGTCTACAGCATCGAAAACACGGACCTGTCGTTGGTCGGCACGGCTGAGATTACGTTGGGCGGGCTATATAAAGACCAAACGATGATGGATTCCGATTTACCGATTCGTTTGTGCGGAATCAGCCACTGCTACCGGACCGAAGCGGGCGCTGCCGGTCGAGCCTCGCGAGGGCTGTACCGAGTCCACCAATTCACCAAAGTCGAAATGTTTGCGTTTACGACTCCCGAAGAAAGCGAGAACACTCACAACGAACTGCTGCAAATCGAATGCGACTTGTTCGACGCATTAGAGATCCCCTATCGCGTTGTCGACACGGCCACGGGCGATTTGGGCGGACCCGCTTATCGCAAATATGACTTAGAGGCCTGGATGCCTGGTCGTGGCGAAAATAAGTGCGGTGAATGGGGCGAGGTCACAAGTACTTCCAACTGCACCGACTACCAAGCCCGACGGCTGAACGCCCGTTACAAGATCAAGGACCAAAAGGGAACTCACTTCACTCACACCTTGAACGGAACAGCGTTGGCACTGTCACGTGCCATTATCTCCATCCTAGAGAACCATCAAAACGCGGACGGTTCGGTGAACATACCCACTGCCTTGCAGTCTTACGTAGGTCGCGAAAAGATCGGATAGCCAAAGCTTGTCCGGCCGTCGTTAAATGCACTGGGCGCAGGTTGTCGGGATTACCGCAGTCGCGTCTTTGCTAGCCTTTACTATTTAGCCAGAAAGTTGGCCTCGCTTTGCTAGAAGCGGAGGGCACGAGACTCGAACTCGCAACCCCATAAGGGGCACTTCATTTCCAATGAAGCTGCTAACCATTCGCTTACCCTCCCGGTAACCTGATGCGATTCAATAACCGCAACAGATTCCATCGTTTTCACTGGCAGATTCTAGCCAGAAAACAAAATACTAGAACCCCTTAGCCATCGAGTGCCATTTTTCCGCTGATCAATTGAATGAATTCGGCATTCGTTTTGAAGCGTCCTAGTTGACGCGTCAACTGTTCCATGGCGTCCACGTGATGCATGGACGTCAGCGTACGTCGCAACATCGTGACCGTATGCAGGGTTTCGTGTCCCAGCAGCAATTCTTCACGGCGTGTTCCCGATTGCGAGATGTCGATCGCCGGCCAAACACGGCGGTCGGCCAACTTACGATCCAGTACCAATTCCATGTTACCGGTCCCTTTGAACTCCTGGAAAATCAGGTCGTCCATGCGACTGTTCGTATCAATCAGAGCGGTACCGACGATGGTCAACGAACCACCCTCTTCGAACGCGCGGGCGGTAGCGAATAGCTTTTTGGGGATGTCCATCGCTTTAATGTCGACACCACCGGACATGGTTCGGCCAGTATTGCCAACCCACTTGTTGAACGCTCGTGCCAGTCGAGTGATCGAGTCCATTAGCAGGAACACATCCTGGCCCAATTCGGTCAATCGTTTGCATCGCTCGATCACCAATTGTGATAGCCGCACGTGACTTTCTACGTCTTCGTCCAAGCTGCTGGCGATGACTTCGCCGGTGACGTTGCGACGCATGTCGGTGACTTCTTCTGGTCGTTCGTCAATCAACAGCACCATCAACTTGACGTCTGGGTAGTTGGTAGCGATTCCATGAGCAATGTGTTGCAACATGATGGTTTTACCGCTTCGTGGCGGTGCCACGATTAGCGAACGTTGCCCTTTACCCAGCGGAGTCAACAAATCCATGACTCGGGTGGTGAGCGGTTGAGCGCCGGTTTCCATTTGGTACCAGACTTCGGGGTTGATCGGAGTCTTGGATTCAAATGTTTTCACCTCAGAATATTCTTCTGGGGTCATCCCATCGACATCCTCGATGACTCGCAGTCGAGGTCCTTGTTGGCGACGGGCGCCTTGAATTTTCCCTTTGATCATCAGACCGGGTCGCAGGCCGAATTTGTCGATCATCGTGCCGGGCACAAATGGATCGGTGCGTTCCCGCGAGTAGTTGTTTTCGGGGCTACGAAGAAAGCCGTAACCGTTGGGATGCATTTCCAAAAGGCCGACGTATTCGGCCAATTCTGACTCGTCAATTTCGACGTTGTCATCATCGTTGTTATTGTGATTGCGTCGGTAGTTGTTGCCGCGGTAGTTTCCACCACCACCGCCTCCACCACCGCCGCCACGGCGACGACGATTATTGTTGTTTGATCCGGATCGACCGTTTCGGTTAGATGATCGTCCACCACCGCCACTTCCACTTCCACCACTGCGAGAACGCGAGCGTTTTTTGGCCATAGAAAGATTACCTTGTTTTGAAGTCACTCAAAAACGACATCACGTATTTGTGACTGCATGCGTTTCGTGACAGTTTCATTGGTCCCAGAAAGAGACCCGCCAATTGATGTGAGATTACTTCGGGACCACTAAACACAACGGGTCCCGGTTTACGATTCAACAAACTTTAACGAACCGACGTTAACCAGCCTCTCCACCTCGCTCACCGGCTGTAGGAAGTGCCATGAAACCATTGATTAGGTCGCATGGTTCGCCCAGAGAACGTTGATTCATTCTGCGTTCAATTCAGAACGCCTTGTGAACGAAATACTCTGTGCTATCCGTACAGGAGTGATTCAAAGCGAGCGGCAAGTTAAGTCCCGCCAGCACTCGAAACAACGGTTGAGAAACCAGGAGTTCCATCTCGTCGAACACTCAAGATTCCAACCTTGGGGCGTTCACCGCAGACGGGGGCGTCACTAGCCTGTCGGCACCAGACATTCGCTTTTCCTCGCGAACATTATTTGCAGTCGACAGGCGGCTTTCGACAAAGCTTGCCTTGAAAACGAAGATCTGAAACAAATAGATCTTCTACGCGAAGTGTTACCAATGACATGCCCGATGTCAAGCGGATTCAGCGAATTTATCTTGCGAAAACCCTCTATTTTTACCATTTTCAATCTTTGAAGGGATGATCGGAAAAACCCTTAAATCTTATATGGATTCCCTAATCTTAACTATCTAGAAGCCCGATACCAATGAAAGCGGGGGCTATCGCGCTGACATGTGTTTTGTCATGGCGTGATGATCAGTTTTTCACATTGCCTGGTGAAAGGTTCAAGGATGAATCGCCTAGCGGGATTAACTCTGACGCTACTGTTTTCGTTGCTGACAACAATCAGCACTTACGCTCAAAATGCGGACCATATTAAGTGGCTTTACGATGTGTCTGAAGCACGTCAATTAGCTGCTACCGAAAACAAGTTGGTCTTGTTGCATTTTTCAGCCAGTTGGTGCGCGCCGTGCAAAGAACTTGAACGTTTCGTGTTCGTCAATCCAATGACGATCCGAGCGATCACGGGTCAAGTCGTACCCGTCAAAGTTGACATCGATCTAAACGGTGAACTGGCCAAAGAATATGGCGTCAAAAGCGTCCCCTACGATGTGATTATTACGCCAGCCGGACACGTCGTGACGGAACGTTCCAGCCCTCGATCATCCGATGGTTACTTGGCAATGGTCGAGACTGCCAAGTCATCTGCGGGCAACCTGTCGGACGAGGTTGTGCAACAGATGGCCGACTTGCGACAAGAAATTTCGCAGCAACGTCAAGCTCATGAAGTAGCTCAAAACCAAGCTCAATCCTACGGCAGCCTTCCAGCGGCCGAGGCTAATCAATTCCAAGCTAACTTGCCGGCAACGCCAACCAACGCCCCAAACCTACAAGCACCGACACCTTGGTCTGTTGGTCAAACCCCGACACCACCGGGCGTAACGCCACCAGACAATATGCAAATTGCGGAGAACCCAAGAAGCTCATCGTTTCAACCCGGACCGATTAGCCATTCAGGCTTGCCGAAAGTAAATCCGCCAAGTGATCAACTGGCGACCGGACAAACCCGAGTCACCAATCGGTTTGCAAACGCGGCAACCCAACCAACCAATCCATCAGGTCAGGGTCAGTTTCAGGCTTCGACCAACCCAGCGACAACATCCGGTTTTCAAGCCAACGGTGGAGGTTCGTTCGCACCAGAGGGCTCGCAAAGTCGCAATCAAAATCCGTACCAACCCGCACTGGTCAAAAAACAAGAGCCGGCCAAGCCGTTGCGAATCGTAAATCCATTGGCCACTGGCGGTGCCTCCGGGCAAATGTCGCGAAACTCTTCGACCATTAAGCAAGTTAGCGGCACAGAACCCAAGCTAGGCTTGGAAGGCTACTGTGCAGTCACGCTGGTTGAGAATCAACGATGGGTCAAAGGATCAAAAGAATGGGGCTGTATCCACCGTGGACGCTTGTACCTGTTCGCCTCGCAACAACTTCGCGACCAATTCCAGATGACTCCGGATATGTTCAGCCCACTGTTGGGCGGTGCCGATCCGATCGAGTATCACCAAGCGGGACAATTGGTTGACGGGCAACGGAAACACGGCGTTTTCTATGGTGACGATGGCGGTCCAAGTGTGATCGTGTTGTTCCAAAACAAAATGAATCGAGACACTTTCGAAGCCAACCCAACTGAGTACCTACGGACGGTTCGTCAAGCGATGTCGCGATTGGACGACAATCCATTGCTGCGATAGATAACAACGGGTTTGGCTTTTGGACGTCAGAAGCTTCGTGCCAGTGGGTCGTCCAGTCAACCGACGAAAGAAAGAATGCCCGTTTTGCCATCGATGGCAAAACGGGCCTATTTTTGGCCACAGAGCGATTAGAACTTTCGTCGCTCTTGAATTTGCCGCGTCAAATCAATTTCTTGTGTATCGGTAAGGAAATTTTTTGCCGCGTCGCTTAGCTGCTTAAAGTAGCCATCAATGTATCCTAGTTGGCGTTTATCCAGCGAACCGGCCAGTAGCAGTTTTTTCTCTTTGTCCAACGCCACAGCAAATTCGCGCGCGTTTGGCACATCTCGCAATTGTTTCAGTAGGCCTTCTGCGCGGTCGATCCTGTCGCGTTCCAGAGCAATCTTGATTTGCTCGCCAATCAATTGCCGAGTTGCCACGGTATCCAACAGTTCGTTAAACAAACCGTTCGTAATCCCTTCCGCATAAAGTCTTTTTTCATCGTTTGGCATCGTGGTCATTTGTTGTTCGTATAGACCGGGAACAACTGGAACACGTGCCAACGGTCGCCGGCCACTTTTCACATACAAAATTCGGATTTGATCATCATTGGGTTCTACCTTGATTTGCCCACGCCAATCTGTTTTTCCCAGAAATTCGGACTCGTCGTCTTTGGTTTGCCCAGGTCGCCGCGAGTAGATCTCCAGATCGGGTAACGGGATCCGTTCTTGGTCATTGGACAGCAAGGTCAAGGTGCTGGCTCCCGAGGGGGCTCGCACACACAACGCCAGCCGTTCGGTTCGCCCACCAGTTCGCGCGGCCAACGGGGCGCGGCGCATTGAAAATGGTTTGCAATTGAGTGTCGTACCTTCACGTTCTTCAATCGAAAGAAATGTCCAATCGATCGGTTCGATCTTTTCAACATTGCCTCGTCGGTCCTTGCGAATGATAACGGGCAACATGATTTCATTGTCGTCGACCCAAACGGGTGAACCCGTGTTCTGCTTGACGCTCCATTCTCCGAATTCGTCTTTCTCGGCAACCCTTGCGATGCTGACTGCCCGTACTTGTACGCGAACTTGAGTAAACGATTTTTCGTTTTCGTCTTTCAGATCCAGAACTTTGTCGATACGTGTGATTGGCATGAATGCCGTTTTGATACTGTCGAACAATACCGTCGACAGGCTGCCGATGTCGGCCGTTCGTTTGACGGCGGGCCCCCAGAATTTCGTTTTCAGATCCATTTCCTGGACCACTGAGTGAAAGATGCCTTGTCGATCTTCCAACTTGATTACGATTAACTTGTCGGCGTTACGTGTCTCGTCAGAATTGATAATGCTGTTTTGCAATTCTTCCGAGTGAATTTCTTGGTCAAAGTTGTCCAAGAATCGCCAGTTCCAAGGATTGGGTGCTCGCATCGCACGGACTTTCCAGGCACTGGCATCCGTCAACTTGCTTTGATTTTGAATGAAATCAATCAACGAATTTTCTAACGCTTTGGCGCGCCAGGAATTGTTGTGCGAGATCCAAACTAGGACGTCGTACGGATCGTACTCCCAAGCCGTGACCTGTTCGTCGGGCTTGGATTCTTGGGCTCCCACGTCGCCAATCAAGAACGTTGCGTTGGCGGCGGCAAACATAAGAACCACCAGCCAAAACCGAGTCGCGGACATTAGCCGCCGGCTGCTAGGTGCATTGTTTCGATTCATGCTAACCATCATTCTTCTTCCTCTGGATCGGGCAATGCGACACCATCGATACGCCATTCTTCAATGTTTTCATACAGATGAATGTTGTTCGAACCAATGTTGAAAACGTTTCTTCGGTA
Organism: uncultured Pirellulaceae bacterium; assembly: GCA_964543985.1. GTDB lineage: Bacteria > Planctomycetota > Planctomycetia > Pirellulales > Pirellulaceae > CAJQPP01. Next base: position 60,116 of record CAZJBW010000009.1, read on the forward strand.
GGCGTAATGTTCGACGACCTGCCATAGTGGAAGGATCGTCAAATTGTTTGCGGACTGCCGGTGCACGCTGTTTAGAGCTTTTGTGATATCTCGCCAAGTGTATGCGTAATCCAAATTTCGCAACGCTTGTTCGATCGTTGGATCAACTAGTTTCGCCAACCCATCACGTCCGAACAGTCGGTACGAATCGATCAACGGTTCTTGAATTTGACACTCGATGTACAACATGTCGTAGTCATCGTCTTCAGGAACCGTGATGCCTGGTGGCAATGCCTTCAATTCTGTTTGTACACCAATAGCCTTCCACTGTTGTTTAATAGTCTTGCAAGCCGCACGAATGGTTTCCGTGTCCGGGTGAGCTAACACAAGCGTTGGTAGTTTCAGTTGGGGATTTTGCTGTCCGTCGTTTTCCAGTCGAGTCGTCTCTTGTTGGATATATTGTTGCGCCAAAACCAAAGCCAACAGTTGGCTGTATTTGCGAGGTTTCACTTGACGATTGTAAGCGTAGGACAGGTCGTCGGCAGTATCTGAACCGGGTGGGAACGGGCCACTAGAGACTTGAAACCCATCAATCGTCCGTCCGCCCGCAATCACCTCTTTGATAATCAGAGGGCGATTGATTGCAAAATGCAGAGCTCTTCGAAAGTGATCACTCTTAACAAAATCGTTCCGCGGATTAGGCAGCAGCATATGGACCGACGGGATCAGGTACGGTTGCACGCTGATTTGTGGGTTGTCGCGTAGTCGTTGAATATCACCGGGGTAGATGCGATCAACAACGTCCAAATCCCCTTTCAATAAAGCTTTCGTGGCTTCGGAACTGTTCCGGAAGACTTGTTCCACGACACGCGGGTATTGGAATTCAGGCTTCTTTTCATACCGGTCATTGAATTCGAAAATGGTTTGCGATTCTTCCGCTTCGATCGGCTTGTAGGCGCCGAAATATTCGGCAGATCGCGGATCACTTTCCAGGAACCATGGCATGACCAGTAGTGAATCGGGTCGGACATGAGGGTTTTTCAAAGTGAACGCAATCGAGTTTTCGTTTTCGATTTCGATCGTTTTGACCAACCGAGCCCAAGGGACAAAATACTCGTCGGATCCGATGGTGGCCAAACTGTCCAATCGAGACGCCAGCTCGTAGGATTCCATGGGCGGTAAGCCGTCACGATTTTGGTTCAGAGTCAAGCGGAACTTGGTTCCTTGGCCCTGGTTATCGACTGCCGAAAAACGTCCGCCGGGGAACAGATAGTCGCCACCTTCGTCGGTTGGTTTTTGGTATTCCATAATCCAGCGGTCGACCAAGTATCCGATTCGGCGTGCCGACCAATCTTCGATTCGTCGCACATCGGTCGTGACGGCCGGTTGGGTGACACCAACAAATACAAAGGGGAATTGATTAACCACGGCATTAAAACCGTTAATCGATTGTCGCATGGTCGGCATCGTGTAAAGGACTTCGCGAACGCCCCTATGAGCTGACATGCCTCGTCCGGCATCGACATCTGCACGCACATCTCGCAATCGCTTGATCGCTCGCAGACGCATGTCCTGTTCCCAAAAATCGATCACGTCGTCGACGTTGCTGCCGTATTGGTCTCGCAATCCGGACAACAAGATGCGAGCCGATTCGAAATCGCCGGTCATCACTTTATCTTCAATGAAGGCGTTGATGCAGGCGGTGATTTTGCCCAATAGATTTTCGGCACCACGCACCTTGTATTGCGGGCTGCGTTTGTACAACTCTTCAAAAATCGAAAGAGCTTCGCCGTAATTTTGATTGGCCAAATTTTGTTCGCCGTCTTCATACAGGCACTCATCGATCATTTGTTTGATCAACGCTCGCTTGCCGATGTCTTGTTCCTGCAGGAATACCAGAGTTTGGAAGGCGACACCGTATTCACGTTCTCGTAACGCTCGTTCCGCTTCCGCCAAAACGATGTCGGTGTAACGCTCGACGCGCACCAAGCTAGTCCAGGGAGTAGCAAATTTGCGGCCGGGGTAAAGTTCGCTGATTGTGAAAATCAATCGTCCTTCGAACTTTTCGGGGTCAATTGGTCTGTTGATATCAATGTCATCAACTTCCAGGCGATCAACGTCCAGTACCCAGTCTTCGTTGTCTTCGTTTTTGTTAGAGTCGTTGAAGTACAAGCGATCAAAGGGAGGTCGCTCCATTAGCGGAACTTCCTTTGCTGCGACGTCCTCTTGCGAAGCAAATGGTTTGGTTGGATCTTCTTCCTCAACTGGCGGAACGTCTTCCTGTTGGTCGGCGTCCTGCGATTCCTGTTGTTCTTCTTGGGCTGATTCGTCTTGTTCGTTCGACGAACCGGCCGTTTCTTGAGCCCAAGCCGGCGCGCCGATCACAAGACTGATAACGGCGACCAGCAGCCATGGCAGCGGCCAAGTTTGGGCACGCATTGCAAATGAAATTCTCATTGATTTTTCCTGTTCCAACTGCTTTCCAAGCACGTTACCACGCCAATCCATCTAGACGGTGCAAGGTCCCGTCAGCACCGGGTACAAACATTTGACCTCGAACTTCAATCGGCGGTTGTGAAATGGGTTGTCCCAAGTCAACCTCGCCTTGAATTTCGCCAGTATTCGGGTCCACAGAAACGATCTTGCCCGACGAGAACGCGACCATCAGTTGTCCGGACACAACAGTCGGCGAACCAATCATTTGTTCGCTGCCATTCAATGGGACGGTCGAGGTCCAAATCAATTCCAAGTCGGTTCCGATACAGGCGGTTTCTCCCGAATCCAGGACCACAATCATCCTGTCGTCGGCGATGCGAATCGGTCCTTGAACGACAGAACCATCTAGTTCCAAATCACCTGTCTCTTCCAGTGAACTGGCAAAGTTAATGGCTACCAAACGGTCACCCGTATCGTCGCGAGTCACACCGTAGGCGACCTCATCGAAATTGATGAATGGCGAAGTTAAATCTCCGGCCAATTGAGTCTCGTCAATGTCCTGCAGAGACGTTTGTCCTTGGGCTTCCACCAAGTAAACAAAACCTTGAGCGTCGCCGATGATGAAACGGTTGCCATTGACGGCCGGTTCGCGCCACAACGTCGTGGTGTTGGGTGTGCGAGGTGGCTGGAATGGCGCGCCGACGGATTGGCCCGTCTCCGGATTGATTCGCACCACCAGTCGATCAGTCGTGGCCACAAGCAACGAATCACCGAACGCGATTGGGCGACACGATGGTTTGTCACCGGGCGGTTGTAGGTCGACCAACTTGGCAACCGGGTCCCGCTCGGGATCGATCGTTACAATATTGCGGCGGTCCAATGGACCTGTGATGACATGCTTGCCGTTGAAATCCACCACGTTGTCGAACACCAACGTTTGCACCACATTGCTGGCGCGGCCGTAGGGTCGGTTGCTGGATCCCTTTTCAATAGCGTCGTTATCAATTGTAAACATGTCGCCTTGAGCTGAAACAGCAAAGGTCTGACCGTTCATGGTGATCGGTGGTCCGGCCAACGGAGCTGCAAAGTCGGTTCGCCACAACTCCTTCAACGTCAGCGAATTGACGGCAGTTACCGAAACGAGCGACGAGAAATCTCGGCGTCGTACGTGGTACAAAGTTTCGCCGATCAGGGAACTGGGCGCGACAAAGCGATCCAGGTTATTCGTGACCACTTCCTCACGAAACTCGCTGACCTGTTTTCGAATGCGAAACAGTCGAATACCGGCACCGCCACTGATCCACAAGTAACCGGGTTGAGCGCTCATGTAACTAGTCGACATGTCAGTGTTTGTGATTTTTTGACGAGCGACAAACGACAGCGGTGCTCCTTCGTCCGTTCTGTTGATCTCCATCATGCGTAGGTCACCACCGTCGGACATCACCAAACCCCATCGTCGCAAACGCAGAACGTCCGTGTTGACTTGGCCTACCAAACGAAGGGTGGGCTGAGCCAATCCCAGTTGCAGTCCATTTTCGAATGGCTTGATGATATGCAAGTTGCAAAAGTTGGAGCCGTTGACTGGTACAACCAAGTGCCCCGAGATTACAAACGGTGGAACGGAAACGGTGCGTGAATCATGCCCCAGGAAATAAACCTCGCTGCAGGTCATGGTGTCTTTTGAGATAACGTACAGGTTTGAATCGATACCGACTTGGTAGATGTAGGGTGTCCCTTCGATCGTGACTGCCGGAACCGTGGCCTGCTTGGGCAGCTGAGCAGCCAGAGAACCACCACCCGTTTCAGCGTCAAGCTTCATGACAAGTCCCGAAATCGTTGTGACCAATAAGAACCCGTCATCGGTGATCGTTGGTTTGGCAAAAGGCTCTTCAATGGCTACTCGCCAAACTTCCTGACCTAGAGACGTCAGTCTCATCAACTGGTTGCTGCGTTCGTCAACCGCCACTATGTCGGAACGATTGGGTTCGCCTAACCACTGCGGATCGATCTTGGTTTCCAGGCCCACGAAACGTCGCCATACCACGTGACCATCAGCCGCCCGGATTCCAAACAGAGCCCCTTCGATTAGGTAGACCAGCATGTCATTGCCGATTCCCAATATAGAACTTTGTCCTGACTTGGTAGCCAGAATGATGCTGGAGGCAATCGGAGTGTCGGGCAAGGGAGGAGTATCTAAACTGATCTCGATGGTTTTGACCAGATCGGATTCGCGTAGGCTAATGTCCTTGAGTTCTTGTTGAATCTCTTCGCGAGTCTTCAGTTCCGGATATTCTGCAATCAATTCCTCGAACGTACGAAATGCCTTTTGGGTTTCTCCATCGTCCGTGAACTTGCTCATGGTCTGGACAGCGGCGGCGTAGTCTTGTTCGCGTTTGATTTCCCGACTAAGTAGACCAATCTTTTCCTTCAATTCGGTTAGCTTGCCGTCAACCGCAGGTGAATTTTTGATACTGGTTGGCATGTAAGTTGGATTGTTGATCAGCTCCATTGATTCCATCGTTTTGGCCAACTGAACCCTTTTGGTTTCGATGTCGTTGGCTTCCAATCCGATGTCAGTAAAACCAACCGCCGTCCCCGGTAATATTACACCCAATTCCGGGCGCAAATCTGCAAACGCTTCCGTCTCTTCATTCTTTTCCAACGTATCCCAAAGTTCCGGCAGTTTGTCTTGCGAGCGTTTTAATGCATCGTCCCAGCGACTGGAATCGTAAGCCAATCTCAATTCGCTATTTACGATAATTCTGCGAGCATTCGGCACGTTTGGATCACTAGGGAATTTGTCGATAAATTTAAGCCCACCATCGATGGCCTGCGGGTATCTTTGATTGGCAAAGTTTTCATTGACCTCAGTCCACAGCTTGGCCGAATCGGTTTTGAAAATTGTGTAACCCAGCACGGCGGCGGCAATCAACAGCAGAGCCAAAACGGTGGAACCGATAAAGATCCACTTGGAATCCCATTGGTTCCTTTTGGATTTCTTGCCACGAAACCCATCACTGGGACCCAGCTCGGATTCCAAATCTGCTTCTTCAGATTCGAACCCTCCGTTCATTGGGTCGTAGTCCTGTTGAGGTAATCCTTGGTCAAGCCCCAATCCTTGTTGTATCGTTTGTTCGTGTTGCACATCGACGACATCAACACTGGCCTCGTAGGGCACGACTTCCGTTCCATCAGGTTCTTGGAAAGTGCGAGTGGCATCGTGTGCGGGCGAAGGATCAGGGTCGGCGACGGGAGCCGCTGCTTTTTGTGCCGGATTCAAATCCTTCAACAGCTCGTTGGTGTCATTGACTTGATCCTCAGGCACATTCAATTCCAGCTCTTCCTTGGGCGGTGTGGAACTGGCCGTCAGAACCTGCTTGGCTTGAAACTTGGTCAAGTAGCCTTTGTCGATCAGGTACTTAGCGACCGACTTGGCAGTGATGTCTTTGTCGGTTGATTTTAGTTTGCCACGCAGCTTGGCAATAATGTCAGCTGGGATAATGTTTTGTCGCTCAAGAGCGTCAATAAACTCTGTCGTTTTCATGTTGCGATTCGAAAAGTGGAGTTATCCAGGCACGCCAATCGACGACCCGGGTTGTGTTTATGTGTGTGGTTGTGTTCGCGACCAATCAAATATTAGCGACTCAAAAGTCTTCTTCTGATAGCCGAATCACAATGTTCTCGATGCCGTTATCAACCCCTGAGTCCCACGCGGTGACCACCTTTTCGTGAGTGCAGTCGCCGTGAGCGGTGATTTTAAGTTTCTTGGCATTCGTGCGTTGCACCATGTCTCGCATTCGGACTCGCATTTCCTGGTCGCTGGGTGCTTCAACTTCCTCGGAATCCTTCGATGTCAGTCGATAAGTATTGAACTGGTCAATAATCACCTCGACGTATTGGTCTTCGTCTTCCGGTTCTACGATTGTGTTTATTGAAGGTTCTTCGTCTGGGACGCGAGGTTGGCTGATGGATTTTTGCAGAGTGAACGAGGCGGTCACCATAAAGAAAATCAACAACAGAAACGTCACGTCGACCATAGGCGTCATGTCCAGTTCGTCTTCGACCACTCCCTTTTGACCGAACTCAACTTCGGGCTCGTATTCCTCTTCCGATTCCAAGCCTTTCCATTCGACCTTGGAAACCGAATCGGCAATCATCCGAGGGTCAACTTTCGAAACTTCTGGATCCTCAAACGGTACCGACTTGGAGTGCTCCTGCGGTTCAATTTTTGACGTGGGTGCCGCCAAGTCGAACCCAGAATCCTGAGTAATTTCGGGACTGTTCTTTTTCTGCTTTTTGTTCTTTTTCTTTTTAGCCATAACTTCTACTTCCAGTGATTAGACAATGTTACTGAGTCGCAACATCATTTGGTTTCGATTCGTTTGACGAGTGGTTTGACTCGGAGTCTGATTTTTTCGACGAATGAGGGCCTTTGATGCCTGAGGCAGCGTGCCACTTCACTCGCGAAAAGGAACTGCACGACGGGCAGCGAACGCGTCGACCAATCATGATATTGGCGACTCGGACACGATGCCCGCAGTATTTGCATTTCCAGGGAACTGATTTCAACGTTGAATGCCAACTGGGTTAATTTTCTTCGATCCCCACATGAATCACCTGTTCTTCTGCCAAGGCTCCACTGACGGCTCGTTTGACGATGTCCAGATGCCTGAACTTCACCGTCTTTTCGGCTTTGATAATCACAGTCACTTTCTGAGCATCGTTCTGCATCTCGTCGCGACAATACTCTTCGATCTGCGTCTCGATTTCTTCAATCGTTCCTGTGCACTTGGACGATGCATTGCTGTCAGCTTTGCCACGAAAAACGATCGGAATGTCGCCGTCTGTTGCTCTGACCAGCAGCACGACGGCGGTTTCTTCCGGAACAGTGTCTCCGTACTTTGCCTCGGGCATCGATACCTGTGCGCTGGGATCCATTTTGGAAACCACCACAAAGAAAGCCAGCAGCAAAAACGTAATGTCGATCATTGGCGTGATGTCGAGATCGCCATCGTCGGCGCGTTTCTTCCTCGACTTCATTTCGACTTTGGTGTCTTGCCGTTGCTCCATAATTCGTACTCTCGATGAAAAGGGGGTTGGTCAAATGCTGACTACTTGGGATGCCGTATCAAAGCTTCGCGGAAGATCTCCAGGAACTGATTCAAACCGTATGAAACAAGGTCTTTCATTTTCTCGATGCGAATATTGATAAACGCGGTGGCCAACACCAATGGAATGGCAATCGCCAAACCACAAGCGGTGGTGATCAACGCGAACATAATATCGTTCGCCAGTTCGCTAGGGTCAGGAGTATCTCCTGATCCCAGTTTTTGAAACGCACCCATCATCCCCATCACCGTTCCCAGCAATCCAACCATGGGGGCAGCCTTGATGACCGTGTACACCCAACTCAAACGGTTCTCTAGATCAGCCAACACGTCACGTTGAAAACGATCAGCAACCAGCTGCTTGACTTTAGCGTATCCCAGCTGTCGGTTCTCAACGGCGATTTGAGACAATTGGCACATCGCTCGTCGATCGTCTTCGCAAATCATTTTGGCGGTGTCGTAGTCACCTGAACTGAGTGGCTCCTCAAGAGCTTCTAAAAATACTGTTTGTGTTTCCTCATTGGAAAACTTCTTTTGTTTAACTCGCGCCCACACCATGACGACGCAGAAGGCGCCCCACAAAGCGATCAAGAATAGGCAGACGTAAATGATGTAACCAAGGATCGCAAACATTTGTGCTTTCTCAGATGATGTTCAAAACCGAAAATTGATAAGATTGCGAATCGCAGTTCAAGTGGCCAGACTTGAATCGCATCAGCGGCCCAGGTTGATTCGCGCGTGGTGCACGAACATTCCTCAGTCCCCTACTGCTTTTGATTCGCTCCCCATAAGAAATGACGAATGGCCTTAAATTGAAACAGACCAAGAGTTTAGGATCGAAAACCCAATCTTTAGAACGAATTCCCCGCGGCCTTACAAGACTCCAGAATAGTTGATCGGAGTGCGGTTTTCCAGCAAGGCAAACGGCGATTGTTCGCAAAAAAATTAGTGTTGGAAACAACCGTACACTGGTGGTCTGGAATTCCGATTTTTCCAGTTTTACCATTTGGTTCATGAAGCCCTCGATTCGCATCAGCGGTAAGTTGTCTGCTTCACGTAGTATTCGAATGAACGTTCATCGCCAGCCCGACAGCCAAACACAATGGATTTGACGTCCTCCAGCGATTTTTGGTCACTGTCCAGCTGTTGGGATTCCAGTTCCAAGAGCGTATTCTGCACGGTTTCCGGGATAAAATGCACGATTATCCTATCTCTCAAGGCCTGATCGTGTCCGTGCACCAAAGCAGCTTCCCAACGCCGAAAAGCCGTTCGGCGCGGATTGAAGAAGTACAGTACCTGGGCTTTGTCCGACTCGCGATTGCCTTTTTCAACGACTGGTTGGCTGTTTGACAGTTTTTCAAAAAACGAGATCTCGTTATTCTGTTTGGCAACCGCGCCTAGGTAGATCTCAAAGTGGTCCAGTATCTGAAAGTACTGTTTCTTGGATTCGGCTGTGTATTCGAGTCGCCATCGCTGGTGGGCGGGAAGAGTCGCTGGCTGATCTTGGGGTGTACCGCGCTGCCTGACGTCTTTTCCACCACCGTACGCGCCGCCAATTTCGGAATCTTCACCGAGTGTTTTCTGGGGGGTGGCCGCGACAACCGAGGCTGCTTCGGTGGTCGCTATCAGTTCTTTCGACATGGCCGGCTGTTCGATCTCGGGAAATTCGGCGAAGCCAGGTTTGGCTAGGTTGTTATCGAATTCGCTAGTCAAATCTTGCCCAAGATCGATTCCACTGAACGTGATCAGTTTTTGATTGGTTCGCGCTTCGGATTCAAACAACGACAACCAGATGGCGTACAAAATGATGACGATCACCGAAAGAATGACAATTCCGCCCGCCAAAAACGCAAAGTACTGATCGTAATCGGATACCTGTGCGATGGCGGCATTCCGAGGCCGCAGATGAGAGACCTTGGGTGTCTGTACAACCTCCGTCACTGCTTCGGTGGACTCCTCAGCAGGCAAAGGTGGAAAATAAAAGTCGTTGGAAATGGTGGTAGTCGACGGCAATAAACTCATGCTTACCCCTTTGAAATGAGTCCGTTACGCTTTCGCCAATTTCGTCTACCGTACCGCCAATCAAAGCCTTTGCAGGGCATTGTTTGGTGGCGATAGTGTTGTTTTGTGTTGTTCGGCGTCACCGACCGAACCATCGTTGATTTTTCCTTCACTAGAATGACATTGCGATTGCCAATTCGTCGATGTTATTTGGGTGCAATTCGATACTCGATATCTTCAACGTAGAATTCATACCCGTCTCCACGTGGTCGGCAACGAAAAAGTGTTCGTTTAACTTCCGTTAATTGCTTGTTGTCAGCACCATACTTGGCATTTTCTAGCTGCAGCAAATTTTGTCGGACGGCCGCTGGGTAGAACTGCACAACGATTTTACTCTTCAAGTCGACGCCACCTGCTTGTACTTTGTTTTGATCCCAACGTTTTAGGCGAGTCTTTGTATTGCGAAAGTACAGTCGTTTGGCGTTTGGTTGCGAACGGCTTGTTTGGATTACGGTTGGTGGGTTGTTGTTTAGATCGTCGATAATGATGATCTGGTTGCTAAGTTGGCTGACGGCGCCCAAATCGATCCCGAACGATTCCAGAATGTTCATGTATTCGGCGCTGGTGCTGGCAACGTATTCGATTTTCCAGCGTTCCCATTCAGGGATAATATTGGCGTTTCCACTTCCGTCGCCACGGGCGCGTTTATCACCCAATCCGGATCCGCTGCCTTGTTCGGCAGCATCGCCATCCACTTTTTCCAGTTGAGCGCGGACAGTAGAAATCGACTCCGTTGTGGCTTCTAGGGCGTCGGCCAATTGTGGCTCTTCGACTTCTGGAAATTCCTCGACGCCGGGTGGCTGCCAATCGTCGGCGACACCTTCGGGACGGTCATCGTTACCAGCCAATTCCAAGATCGGTGGATTCGTTTTGACAGGACTTCTCCAGTCAAAAAGACTTAGCCAAATCCCGAACAAGATGAATACGAGCGCCCCAATAACTAAGCAACCAGCGACCAGAAACGCTGACGTCAGGTCGTACTTTGAAACACGAGGATCCGTATTGATTTTGATACGTGGTTGAGGTTGAAAATCAGCAGTGCTCATAGGAATCTTTGTGATTTATGGGAAAATACTAATTGGATCTTAACTTTAGTTGGCGTCTTCCGGTTCAGTCAACAGAATGCCATCCGGTTGAACTCGCTTGTACCAAGCTTTCCAGTAACGCTTCAGCTGGTTGATTTCTGATTGCGAGGGTCGTTCGCTAACGGTTGGTGTGTCCACCCGGCGACTCAAGAATCGCAATGCTTCGTGAGCCTCAATGACCACTCGTTCGTCGGGGTCCGTTAATGCAAAAATGAATGCAGGTGCATTTTCCAAAGAACGCTGACGAGACAGGAATTGAACCCCTATCATGCGAGCCTCAAATTTCTCGTGAGTAATCAGGCCTCGTAGGGTCGCCAGCTGTTCGTTACGAGAGACTTCGTCGCCGTCAAAGGATACTTCGTCTAACGAATCAAGGTATAACTTCCATTCGTCATCCGAGGGGTTTTCCAGCAAACTGATCAAATCGCTGACGGAACGATCGACTCCACCTTGGATTAGCTTGTCGCCTTGTTCGCGAATAATGGCGCCCGATTTAAAGCCGGCACCGCCAGTCAATTCATTACTGGCTTTGGATTGAATGGTGATCGAGGTACTTCGTGTCAAAAATAGGATCGCGAATGCCGTTTGCACCGGCGCCGGAATCTCGCCACCACCCTTGGCCAACGAGCCATTATTACCCTGCAAATCTTTCAAATGCTCGACACCTCGGTCATACCAATTCTTGATTCCTCTGTCTTCACCTTCGATGTATTCACGTAGGGCCGCATAACGCTCGAACCCATACAGGTAATAAAGATTGTAGTGTTCGATATCCACTTCAAAGTTGCTTTGGAACCAGCGATTGCCACTATTTAGCGTTCGAACCAGGTTTCCGCGATCAAAACTAATTAAAGGCCGTCGAGCATCTGTGTCCGATTCTGGATCATCTTCGTGAGTCACATCCACGACATCTTGAGGAAGGTCTGGGTCTTCACCAACCTTGGGTCCAAAATTGCCGCCCTGTCCAATCAACTGCAACAAGTCCGCATATAAGTACGCCGTACCCAACCCAGCGGCCACAATCGAGTGCCGGGTATCACGGCCCAATTCGTTGGCCGTGGCGGGAATCGGACGCTTGTAAACCCAACCACCATCTTGCCCTTGAGTCTCAATAACCCATTCCAGGGCACTTTTTGAAACAGCCGGTCGCACCTTAAAGCCCTTTTCTTTGGCCAACCAAAGTGCCAAGGCGATGTATTGCATTTGCGAGGTATCGCCGACATTGGGTTCCGAGCGGTAACCCCATGCTCCCGAATCCTGTTGCCGAGTGTAGATGTGATCCAAAATGACTTGAATTTCTGAGCTATATCTCTCAGAGTCCAATTCCAACATGAAAATGGCGGACAACGCGCTGGCGTACATCGTTTCGTGATCTTGCCCGCCTTCAAGTCCGCTTGCCGTACATCGTTCACGGATTTTTGCGATCGCCGCGTCGATGAAGGGGTGTTCTTTGGGTTTTATGGAAGTCAGCACTTGGGCCTTGTAGGCAGCCAAAGCGTACATGACTCGGTCGCCGACTCGTTGGGATGTGTTGTTTTCAATGAACGCCAACCCTTTGTTGATCATGTCCTGAACTTCAGGGTGGTCCGGATCATATTTTTCCTGCGCGTGCACTAGTGGCTGGCAAAAACAGGAGATCAGCAAAACGACGCTTAAACATGAAACCGTCAGCCGGAAATGCATTTCAGGTGCCCTTTAAGAGTGACCCATTTTGGGGAGTTATTATTTTTCGTCGATGCTAACCCATCGACTGGCACCTCTCGGTAAAGAGGTACCAAATACCGTGCGAAGTAAAGCTGGAAGGATGGGCGGAAGAAAGCCTCACCACGCGACACAATAATAATCGGCATCGGCGATCGTGTCAATTTAGCTGGTTCTGGGTTTGGTGGCTGTTTTTGTCCCAGTCAAAGGGGTTGTGAAGTTCACAACTTGCTGATTTTGAGGTCAGTATGACTGCCTTTTCGCGGTTGTTCTGATCTTCCCGAGACTTCGAATTGACAGCCAAGGTGCATAAAAGTACCATTCTCGCATTCCTGGTTGGGTAGCTCAGTTGGTAGAGCAATGGATTGAAAATCCATGTGTCGGCGGTTCGATCCCGCCCCCAACCACTTTGCCAGAGGCCCGCGGTTTGCGGGCTTTTCTTTTGCGCTGCCAGTTAATTGAGTTTACGGCGACTGGGTTTTAAAATCGGGACAGGATGTATCGTGTGAACCGCCTGCAGGCGTGCAACAATATCCGGATTTTTGCCCACGATTCCAGCTAACTTCCCTGACTATTTTTCCCGAAATACGGTCCGCACAATGAGTCTCTCAATCAGTCGATTTTCAATTTTGGCCATCCTAAGTTTCGGGTTTGCCCTTTTACCTGGCTGTGGAAACGAAAGGGCAGTCGAAGAAGACAAGACACCTAAGTTGGCATTCGTTACCAACGGCATCGCCAATTTTTGGAGCATTGCCGAAACGGGTGCTCTAAAAGCCGGCGAAGATTTTGGCTGCCAAGTGGAGGTGAAGATGCCACCATCGGAAGGGGGACGGGCCGCCAATCAAAAACGCATGTTGGAACAGCTGCTGTCCAAAGGTATCGAAGGGATCGCGATTAGCCCTGTCGATCCAGCTAACCAGACAGGCATCCTGAACGAGGTTGGTGATAACTCTCACTTTATTACTCATGATTCCGATGCCCCGGACACCAATCGCGAACTGTACATAGGCATGTCGAATTACGACGCGGGTCGAATGGCGGGGCAGCTAGTGAAAGAGGCGATACCCGACGGTGGAAACATCGTGATCTTTATCGGATCGCTGGAGCAACACAACGCGAAACTTCGTCGGCAAGGCGTGATCGACGAGGTGCTGGGACGCAGTCACGACCCCAAACGGTACGACCAACCCGGTTCCGAAATCCGCGAAGGCAAGTACACCATCCTGGCGACTCGCGTCGACGACTTCAACGACACTCGCAAAAAAGAACTACCACAACAAGCGCTGGCCAAGTACGAACAAATCGATTGCATGGTTGGCCTCTTCGAATACAACCCACCGTTTATCTTTGACGCGTTGAAAAGTGCCGGTAAGCTCGGCCAAATCAAAGTCGTTGGATTTGATGAAAACCAACGCACTTTGGAAGAGATCAAAACTGGGAATTGCGTTGGCACCGTTGTGCAGAATCCGTACATGTACGGTTACAAGTCAATTGAGGTCCTGGCTCAATTGGCTCGCGGCGAAACCATCGATATCGAAGGGGACTTTATTAACATCCCTGCCAGGAAAATTCAAAAAGACAATGTGCAAGAGTTTCAGGACGAACTAGCTGCATTGGTCGAAGGTATCGACTAAACGATCTAAAAATCGTCGGACGAGCCGCGACAAAATCTGCCGCCACTGATAAGGTTCTCGCTTACTTAGATCGAGAACCGGAAACGCCTTGATGCCCTTACAAACTGAAATCCTGCAAGTGGAATCGGTCAGCAAACGGTTCCCGGGAGTCATCGCACTGGACCGTGTGTCGCTGGATCTGCGGGCCGGTGAAGTGTTGTCGGTGATCGGTGAAAACGGAGCAGGCAAAAGCACGTTGATGAAAATTCTGGCCGGTATCCAATCCGCCGATTCCGGTCGTATCCTGATCGACGGAAAGCCCGGCACTTTGGATTCGGTGGCCGCCGCCACCAAAGTCGGAATCGCACTGATCCATCAGGAATTGAACCTCTGTCAAAACCTGAGTGTAGCGGCCAACATTTTTCTGGGCCGCGAACCGACGCGATTCGGATTCATAAACCAGGCCGCTCTTTTTCGTGACGCTCAATCGATCTTGGACCGTGTCGGCTTGGATATCCCACCAGACGCCATCGTGGAAACGCTGACCATTGGCCAGCAACAAATGGTCGAGATCGCCAAAGCCATTTCCAAGCAGGCCCGTATTTTGATTATGGACGAACCGACTAGTAGCCTGTCAAAAAAGGAATCGGAAGCTCTGTTCAAAATCGTTGCCACGCTGAAGGAACAAGGCGTCGCGATCATTTATATCTCGCATCGCTTGGGCGAGGTCGAGACGCTGTCTGACCGAGTCACCGTGTTGCGTGACGGACAAAACGTCGGCCAGTTAACGGGCGACGACATCAATCATCTGACGATGGTCGAGCGGATGGTGGGCCGGCAATTGACCAGCTTTTATAAACGCAGCCAACCCAAGATCGGCGAAACCGTTTTTGAAGTGCGAGATCTACGAACGGTCGAGTTTCCAAATTGCCAAGTCGATTTTTCAATCAAGGCCGGAGAGATCGTTGGACTGGCTGGACTTGTCGGCGCCGGCCGCACAGAAATTTTGACAGCTCTGTTCGGCGTTACGCCGGCATTGTCGGGTACGCTTGTCGTCGAAGGCAAGTCGCAACAAATCACTGGTCCCCGTCAAGCGATGCGATTGGGGATCGGGTTGGTTCCTGAAGATCGCAAACTGCAAGGAATCGTTTTGCAAATGAGTGTACGTGAAAACACTTCGCTGCCCACATTGGGTACGCTTTCTCGTCTGGGCTTTGTGAACGCGAAACAGGATGCCCAGCTGGCGATCCAGATGAAGGACCGTCTGCAAACTCGTACGCCTAGCATCGAACAGCAAGTTAAGTACCTTTCAGGTGGCAATCAACAAAAGGTGGTGATTGCCAAATGGTTGGCTCTGCAGCCGAAGATATTACTAATGGACGAACCGACTCGTGGTGTCGATGTCGGAGCAAAACAAGAAATCTATTCCCTGATGAATGAACTGGCTGAAAAAGGTGTAGCCATTTTGTTTGCGTCCAGCGACATGGAGGAGGTGCTGGGAATGTCTGATCGCATTCTGGTAATGCATGAAGGTCGATTGTCGGGCGAGGTTCCACGTCATTTGTTCAGCGAGGATGCGGTGATGACGTTGGCCACTGGTATGACTTGGCAAGCATCGGCGATGACGGAGGGGACTTCGGCATGAGCTCGAATAAAATCCTGGGTATTTTGCTACTGCTAATCTACGTTTGCGTCTGCACCGCCATACTGAACGACGCTTTTATCAAACCCTACAACTTGCAGAATTTGCTGCGAAGCAGTTGCATGTTCGCCATCATCGGTATCGGTGCGGTGATGGTGATCGTGACCGGTGGCATCGATCTATCGACTGGCTCATTGATCGGTTTGGTTGGCTGTACGATGACGATGACTTTGCGGGCCTGTCAGGACAGTCTTCCCGCCGAAAACGGAGCCTGGCTGTTCGGTTTGGTGGGTAAAGAATTGTTGCTGATTCTGGGGGTTTGGTTAATCGTCGAGGCGGTTATGCATCGCAATCCGTTTTCCAATCATCGATTCCGGAAGACTCTGTTGTTGTGCGTGGGTGTCGCGATGCTGGTTTTTGCTGGTGTGATCGGTCGCTTAGAATTTGGCCCATGGATGACGATGGCGGTGGCCGTTGTTATTGCGTTGATTTTGTCAGCTCACTTGGGTTTGCTGCACGGTTTATTGATCACCAAATTGAAACTGCAACCGTTTGTGGTGACGTTGTGCGGATTGATGTGCTATCGAGGCCTCAGTCGTTACCTGACCGGTGATCAAACTCAAGGGCTAGGGACCGACTTCGACGACTCGCTGCGTCTATTGGCCATTGGCAAGCCCTGCACGGTGACCTCGGTGGTGCTTTTTTTGGGTGTCGCCGTTGTACTTTTCGGTTTGTGGAAATCGTTGATAAGCTCAGCTGCCAAACTCGACCGTAAAAAACGCGTCCGTGGATTCGTGATACTGATCATTGGATTGGTGCTGACAGTCGTAGCCAGTTCACGGTACTGGGATGGTTGGCAGGTCGAGTACGGTAACGCGTT
Source organism: uncultured Pirellulaceae bacterium (assembly GCA_964543985.1). Taxonomy (GTDB): domain Bacteria; phylum Planctomycetota; class Planctomycetia; order Pirellulales; family Pirellulaceae; genus CAJQPP01. The sequence continues at coordinate 76,621 of CAZJBW010000009.1, forward strand.
TGGGTCGATCGCAGGATTGGAACTGAAGTTCTTTCAAGTTCAGGTCTCGGACGAATCCGCAGCAAGGCCGGCCGAATTGATGAGCTACGCGATAGTGCCAGCGATTTTAAGTTTCCTGCTGCTGTTGGTTTATTCTTTGTCTGCGGCGTGGAAATCAACCGAGACCAGAGTCGTTCAGGGTTGGGCAATCCCACTGCTGTTGGTCGCTGTGTCTGTGGGATCTTTGTTCGCGGCCCAGTATTGGGTTAACGGCCAAACCATGTCGTTTACCAATATGGAATCGATCTTCTATACCGATGCGGCAGTTGCCGATGGCGATCAGTTTGTCATGGGGGTTAACGTCATCTTCCTGAAGATGCTGGCTGTCTTTTTTAGCATGGCTGGATTGATGGGCAGCATTTTGTGGATGGGCAAAAATTGGACTCGCCAAACCGGACCTTGGGGGCACGGGTTGTGGACTCTGTTAGGCTTTTTCACGATCCTGCATCTGTTAAGCAAGACGGCCATTCATGCCACTCCCGTTCTGTCGCCATTCTTTTTCTTGTTGGTCATCGGTTCACTGGCGGCGTTGTTCTTAAACACGACGGTGTACGGTCGTTACTTTTTTGCACTTGGCAATAACGAAGAGGCGACTCGCTTTAGCGGCATCAACACTGACAACGTGACCATCCTGGCGTACGTTCTGTGTGCCGTCTGTGGCGGTATTGGTGCGATCCTGTTTACTCTGGACAGCAACAATGTCGAACCATCGGGGCATGGAAGTTTCTACGAGCTTTACGCGATTGCAGCGGCCGTCCTGGGCGGTTGCAGTTTGCGAGGTGGCGAGGGGTCCATTTTAGGGGTCATCATCGGTGCATCGATTATGCGAGTCCTGTACAACGCACCAGACATGATCGGCATCCCCAGCCAACTGGAGATGTTCACGATTGGGTTTGTTTTGTTGATCGGGATCATCGTCGACGAGCTAACTCGCCAGATCGCTGCCAAACGAGACCGCCAATTTGGCCAATCTTCGCCCGAATAGCGGCCTTTCGTTACCTGGTTTTTCACAAACCAAAGAGTTTGTTTTATTGTTGCCGACCGCCTGATAAAATCAGATTGCTGCCGTACTGGTGACTTTCCGTTGACTTTGGCAAAGAGCTTGTTTTCGGGCCACCGATTTGTGCCGCAACAATCCCCCGCCCTTCACTTCTAATTGCAAATGGTAAACCACGTCATGTTGCTGCTCCAAAACTTGCCCGCTAGAAGGTTTCTTTGGTTGATCGTTTCATTGGCCGTTTGTTGTCCCGCGGTAGCTCGACAAGATCCGCCGAGTGAAAAAACGCCCTCCAAGTGGCAGGTGCAACAACAGTGGGATGAATCGCGCGATCTCGAAACCGCTTTGCGTTTGATGCAAGAGTTGCGAGACGGACCGGAAAATCAAATGACCAAAAATGAGCTGTTGCAGATATTGCAATGGCAACTGCGTTTCCGAGCTGTGGACCAAGCCGAAAAGACATTTCACTTGATCTCCGAATACGCTACCGGGGAAGGTAGCAGCGATCAGTTTCCCTTTTCATTGTCACGCAAGTTGGGGGCCATGCCCGACAAGTATGATTACTTGGAAGCATTTATTAACCGACCGACTCTGCTGGTTTCGTCCGATGCTCGAAAAATCGGTTTGGACCGTGTCACGAGTTGGCGAGTCCTATCGTTGGCCAGAACCGACTTGCCTGCGGCGGTTGAATTGGCCGGTCAGTTCTCGATTCAACCAGAAGATCTTAAACCCTCGGGTCAACGCGACCATCGAACAGCCGAGTATCTATGTGTCAATATGTGGAGCAGTCTGTTTGGCTTTGCGTTAACAGCAAAAGACACCACGTTGGCTTTAGAAATCCTGGAAAAGTTTGAGCACCCGCAAGACCGCAATTCCATTAGAGGCTACACCCGAAGTGAAAAAATCCTGGAGCTACCGGAAAGTGAAAGTCGCAAAAAATTACTCAGCTATTTCAAAGTGCGAAAGTCATGGGCTGAGCGACAAAAGTCGATTTCACAGTTCATTAAATTAAAAGACTTTCCATCGGCCGAGAAAGCCCTCGAATCGTTTTCTGACGAACCAAGTCGAAGAATGGACGAGGTGGGAAAGCTGATGCAAGCCTACCTGAAACGAGACCAACTGGACGACGTCAACCGTTGGCTGGATCGAATCATGGAACACGCTGGCGAATGTCGTTGTGACGATCGTTATATGATCGAACCGTTCGTTGTCACGGGTCGCTACGAGGATGCCAAAACGTTTTTTGGGCCGTTAAAGATTAGCCTGGAAAATCACTATCACGCCGCAGATACGGACCGGCAGCCTCTGGGGAAAATTGCATTGAAGGCACTTGAATCGGGCAACTTGCTACAGGCTTCCGAATTGGTCGCGGCTATTGAAGAACCGACTTGGCGTTCGGGCGCCTACGCGGCCTTGTCGCAAGCGATATCCGGCGAACAGCCAGAACTAAGCCAGGAATGGTGGGAAGAATCAGAAAAAGCATTGCAGCTGATTGAGGACTCGAAAGTTCACGATTTGCGTCTAATGCACAACTACGAATTGCAGGACATTGCTACTGTTCAAGCGAAACTGCCGGAACTGTTGGAACGTTTCAACGATCCAAAATTTGCCGCTCAAGCAATCAGCACTTGGCTGGTCGCGAGTCTGAGACGTCGGGTGGTGCCAAAAACAATTACTAGGTCCTTGATCGATCAAATTGCCGAAATGGACCCGCGTCAAGTAGAAAATGTTGTTGAGGAATTGCAGGAAAAGAAGCAGTTGGAGGACTGCATTTATGCCGCGCTGCGTTTGCGAGAAGATACGGAACCCGGCTACTTCTCTTACATTAACTACCAGTTTCGCAGTTTCTTTGAATACGCCAAAGGTCATCTTTCCAACGAACATTTCGCGACCATCTTCGACCATCAACTAGCCAAACATCGAGGCATAATCATGACGCATGCATTGCGTGGTACGAAAGATGATGAACAAACATCCCAGGTCATCGAAATGATAATGGAACGGCTTGAAGATACGGATATGGACGTGCGTCTGTACAGTGTCCTGGCGTCTCACTTCATCGAAATCGGAGACTTGGATCGCTTAAGAGAGATTCTGAATCGCGATATTCCCGCTGATCAATTCTTGGATGATGATCCGGTGGTCTTCGATTGGCGGGTAGGGTCTCCCGATACAAACTGGTTGCCTACAAGACTAGCAGAAAAGATCGGTGGCCAGAAAATGTTGGAATTCGCCCGTTCCTTGGATCGAAAAGAGACTCGCCAAGTCGCATACGCTCAAGCAAGCCAACAAGTCGCGATCGATCAAGGTTTGAAAGAGGCCGCCGAAGTTTGTCTCGAGATTCTGGATCGTCGCGAACGTGCTGAACTGCTTCTGCAAGTCATCGATCGCCATTTGCGACAACCCAGAACAAGATAGTTGTTGAATGTGAACCCTGTAGGTGTGGGGAGTTGGCTCGGTAGGCTATTGGACGGGAACGAGAATTCCGTGGAATGCACCGCCATGATTTATGTTCCTCAAGATGCAATCAGGTAAATCGCTCAATTCCAAATTGCCACGTATTTCCAGATTCAGTCGGCGACGCCGAACGGTTGCAAACAAATCGGGTGATTCGAAAATACAGGTTTTGCCAAACCAGGTTGACCTTTGGAAGTAGTGTTCCATCGCCTCAACTAACTCTTCTGCGGATTCTTGGACCTCAACGTTGCAGCCTCCGCGTTCGCCTCGAAGCATATGGACGATTTGTGCCAGCGCGAACTCAGACACGGTTTCATTGCTTTCCCAGCCAAATTCCCAACGGTCTGCGAACAAAGCGTCTTCTTCGTCGTCGCCCCAGCAATCGCCGGTCAAGCAAACGACGGGTGGATCATCCGATTTCAACTGGTCGTTCAGAACTGCCCAGCAGACGTTTCCTTCGTTTATCACTTGCAGACTAGTCGACGCAGGACTATTGATGTTTTCAAAAACGAAGTCGTCACGGATAACTCGAATCTCGGATTTGGATTGAATTTGCTCTCGAAAAAGAATCCATTGCTGAATTGATGCCGAATAGTCTTTTGCTTGAGAGTAGCAAGCAGGTATTTGCGACGAATCCGACTCGTCCATTTCTATCTGATACCAAGCAGCTGTGATCGATCGAAGCGCAGACCAGCGTGATCGCCAGTTACTCGCGATCTTGTTCAGGCAAGGTTCGTACTGATGTCGCTGGCCCATAACGGAGCATCGAATGGTTAGCTATTCGTTTTGCGAGCTAGAGCTGATTCGTTGGGGTGCACTAAATCTTTGACGATGCCCAACTTCTCGAAAAATCTTAGCGACATCCACGTCACATCGATTTCCCACCAGCGGTGACCGTGACGCGCCGAACGTGGGTCGGCGTGATGGTTGTTGTGCCATCCTTCGCCGTTGGTCAAGAACGCGAACAGCCAGTTATTACGACTGTCTTCGCGAGTCTCGTAATTTCGGTAGCCCCAGATGTGAGCCGCCGAATTAATGCCCCAGGTCACGTGCCAAGTGAAGATCGTTCGCAAGACCACTCCCCACAACAACCACTGCAGACCGATCTGTAGTGCTCCAGCGCCGGTGCCCGTCATCAGGTAGCCTACCAAGCTGCCCAATCCCCAAATCGCCAGACCGTGCAAGAAGAAAACCAGGATCCAGTTCTGGCCCTTCTGCAACCACATATAGTATTTGTCCTGCATCAAGTCGCGGACATATCGATCAAAGGCCGAAGCAGTACTGAGTTCTCGATTGTCGATAAACAGCCAACCCATGTGAGCCCAGAAAGCGCTAACCTTCGGAGTATGTGGATCGGGTTGGTGATCAGAGTGTTGATGGTGAACGCGGTGTACTAAAACCCATCGACCTGGCGAGTCTTGAAAACTGCAAACGCCCAAGGTTGCCAATGTGTATTCAAACCATTTTGGACACTTGAACCCACGATGTGTCAGCAGGCGGTGGTATCCAGCGCCGATGCCTAGCGAGGTAAAGATGTAGTTGCCAACAAACAGCCAAGCAACACCCCACATCCAACCACCGGAAAAGTAGTCGAAGAAGGCTAATGGGATCATCAAGTGGAATAAAATCACTGGAATGATGTATTCCCACAGATACCGACTGCTCTTGTTCACGCCCTTTGGCTTGTCAAGCTTTTGGTCAGCGGCCGTACGTGCATCCGCAACGAGAATATCCTTGGCGATCTCGTCAACGTTTGTTTTAGTCGCGGTTTCAGGCTTGATTTCGGTTGCCATTTTCGTTGGTCCGTCGTGGAATGGTTGTCAGGGCACATTTTAACTTTGGCCCCCAGACAGGGATAGTTCAAGTCGTTCAAAAAATCCAACCGTTCTGGACGATAATCCCGTAGAATTGAGCGGACGTATCAGGACTCATTATGTTTGCGGCATAAATTTCACACTCAAAAACGGATTTCACCATGTGTCCGGCCCGTAAGAGCGTTTCTAAATTGACTTGTAATCCAAGATGTTTGCTGGTTTCTGCGGTCAAATTGAAGGCGTTGGTTTGTTGGGCTGGGTTCGTCGGTGTGTTGGTTTTGCCACTCCCGTTATTGGGGCAGGCCAGTGAGCCAAAGCCAATCCAACTGGTTAAGCCACAGTCAGAACAACAGATCGAACCGTTAAACGCCGATGACGAAGCGAAGGCTAGATCGTTGATTCTGTTGTTGCAGTCCGCCAGTTACAGAGATCGCAAACAGGCAGAAGAACAGCTCTTGAAGTTTGATGAGCCGCTACTGGCACTCATTGGTGAACTTGAAGAGTCTTCCGCACTGGAGACTCGGGTACGCCTAAGACGAATCAAGATGCGAATCGAATCGCGTGGTCTATTGGGGTTTCAATGGAATCTCGTTTGCACACCCGACGAAGGCGAATCGATCTCACTAACCAGCCCAACTATCATCGAGTTTCTAGACAACGGGCAATTCCGTTTTAATTCTGGCGGGGACGAAAGCGAACGGTGGCGACTTTTGGATAGAGATCAACTGGAATTCAGTTACAACGACCGATATTCAGTGTACGTCGGAACGATCAATGAAAAGGGTGAGATTGTAGGCCGAGCGACCAACTGCAAAGGCAAGGCTTGGAATTTTCACATGCGACCGATCGGTCTAACAATCAAAGATTGACGCCATTGCAGGTCGCTGTTGTGGCTTTGCTACCTAGTGAAGTTAATTAACACCAGAGCCAACGGCATCGGAAATGTTTTCCATGCCGTTTTCTGTCAGCTTCTGAATTAACGTCTTGTTCAGTTTTTTAACGAACGACGGTCCACCGTAGATAAAACCGGTGTAGGTTTGGATCAAGCTGGCACCTTGGCAAATCATTTGCCAGGCATCTTCGCCATTCATGATACCGCCGACACCGACAATCGGCTTGGTCTGTTCCATCTGTTGGTACAGCTTGTTGACAACGTTTCGACTGACGTGCGTCAACGGTTGGCCAGAAAGTCCGCCGGCGCCAACTTGTTGCACTAGCGAATCCGCAGAATTCAAGCCGTCGCGAGCGATGGTTGTGTTGGTGGCAATCACGCCGTCGATCGCCAACTGTTTCGCCAAATCGGCAATGTCGTTTAGCTGGTCATCATTTAGATCGGGCGCAATTTTTAGCAGGATGGGGCGACGATTCACTTGTTGCTGCTGTGCCAATTCGTCGTTCAGACGCAGCAACTCAGAAAGCAGCTCGGTCAACGGCCCGCGATCTTGTAGTTTCCGCAAGCCGGGTGTGTTGGGCGAGCTAACGTTGACCGTGAAATATCGAGCATACGGGAACAGCAATCGAAAGCTCTTTAAGTAATCGGCGACAGCGTCTTCGACAGCCACCGCTTTGGTTTTGCCAATGTTGATTCCAATCAACGCTTTGATTTTGGATTTTTGCAACGAGTTAGCCGCTTGGTGCGAACCCACATTGTTGAAGCCCATGCGGTTAATGATGGCCTTGTCTTGTGGCAGGCGAAAAAGCCGGGGTTGGTCGTTGCCCGGCTGAGCTTCACCGGTAATCGTTCCCACTTCGATGTGCGAAAAACCCAGATGGGACAGGGCGTTGAACCAGCGAGCCTGTTTGTCGAACCCGGCAGCCAAGCCAACTGGGTTATCGAACGACAAACCAAAGACTTCCGTTCGCAATCGAGGATCGGAAACGCGATACAGACCGCGTGCAAGATTTGAAAACGGCGGAAACATGGTCCGATGGAATAGGCTCATCGATCCATGATGAGCCGTCTCGGCATCCAGCCGAAAAAGCACTGGGCGTGCCAAGTATCGCCAAAGCATATTGCGTGTTATCACTCAGTTTCGAGCGAGTGTCCTTACCATTTCAATCCGAATTGCTCGCCACCACTACTACGATCACGCCCGCCCTTTAAGGGTTCGTCACGTTTCTTAACGGCGGATTCACGAATCGGTTCGTTTGCTTCCGCTTCATCTTTCGTGTTCTCTTTTTTCTCGGGTTTGGCTTGAGTTGCTTTTAGCGAGAGCCCAATTTTTTGTGCTTGCGGGTCCACTGACAGGATTTTCACAGAAACCGAATCACCCTGCTTCACCACATTTTTAACAGCCATCACTCGATGATGAGCCAGTTCGGAAATGTGCACCAGACCTTCAACGCCCGGTTCCAACTTCACAAACGCACCGAATTGAGCCAAGCGAGTAACGGTCCCTTCGACGACCGAACCTTCCGGATACTTCTCGTCGATTTTGGCCCAAGGGTTTTCTAACGTGTCGCGGTAAGACAACGAGATCTTACCTGTTTCTGGATTGATTTTTTCGACTTTAACTGAGATCGTTTGCCCTGGTTCAAGGACTTCTTTGGGATGAGCCACTCGTTCCCAGCTAAGCTTGCTGACGTGCACCAATCCTTCCACTCCGCCAATATCAACGAAGGCGCCAAAATCCATCAGCTTGGTAACCAAGCCATCCATCGTTTGACCTTCTTCAAGAGTCTTCATCAACTCCTGTTTCTTTTCATTCTGAGCACGCTCAAGAATCGCACGCCGGCTTAGCACTAGTTTTTTGCGACCCTCGTTGACCTCGGTCACAACGCACTGCAATTTTTGATTGATGAAGTCGCCGAAATTTTCGACTCGCACGATATCAATTTGGCTGGCTGGGATGAAGCCGCGGATGTTGTTGATGTTGATTTCCAGGCCGCCGGTATTTGATCCCGTAACCTTTCCTTCGACGACTGCGCCTTCGGTTAAATCCGACCAGTCGGCGACGCTGACAGAAGAGCCTGGGATATTAACTTCGTACAGCCCTTCATCTTCCTTGAAGCCTGTAACGACGACATCCATCATCGAGCCCAGTTCCGGTTCCGTTTTGAATTGACGCTTGGATGCGATTCCTTCGAATCGTCCCTTTAATGAGAAGAACACGTTGTCGTTATGGATTCGGGTGACCAGAGCTTTGACACGTGATTCCAGTTCCAATTCTTCGGTCGTCGCGGACTTAACCGCTGCGCCCATCAACGAATCCATCTCCATGTCATCCAGGGCGGCGGCCAGGTCGTCGTCTGCGCCGGCAGCAGCGCTAACGCTTTCGGCTACCGGTGTCGATGCTTCAACATCGCTGGCAGCCAATTGACTAGTCACCTGAATCGCTGCGGCTACCTGAGTCGGTTTTAGTGAGGCATTGCGAATGGCTTGACTGCCCATCGACGGATCGGCGGCATCGCGCTGTGACCCAATCAAAATCTTTCGAGCCTTATTAGCCTCGCTGGTCGAATCGCTGGTCGCTTCATTCGTCGCTTCGGGCTTTGTTGTTTGTGATTCGGAAGCAACGGGCTGTGGTTCCGGTGGCGTCTGATTGGCAGTCGCCGACTCGGGGGGATCCGTTTTCGTTTCGTTAGCGTCGACGCTTCCTTGGTCGTTCTGAGTATCCGGGTTCGTAGACATTCGGCGGTCGAAGGTTAAGTCCAAATCCAAGGCGGTTGATAAGCGAAAGTTGTTGCGCTACTTCGTTCGAATTTAACGCACAAAGTCGCAAAAATATAGAGTTAAATGCAGTGGTGGGAATCAGAATCCACAAACGTTCCGAATTCTAAAAAACTTGTCCAAATCAAAATTTTTAGAAGTGGCTGTCTTTCGATAGCAATGGCAAGTCGTCAGTCCGAAAGGGGATAGCGGGCAAATCAGCGGCATTGGTCAGTCCGGAAACTGCCGAGTCTTGCCACAGGTACCTGACAAATTTTGGCTCCTGCACCTCGTCAGAGCTGACGATCACCTTGTCGCCTTCAATCTTAGCCTCTGCCGGAAAAAACTCGCCCTCCTGGTTACTGATCATAAAGCCCGTCAATTCCGGTTGTTCACTCTTCAGCCCCTCGGCATGCAGAAATTGGACCTCAATCGATTTTCCGTCCTGACCTACTTCTGCGGACTCATAGACCGGTCCTGAGAAAATCATTTCCACTTCACCGTAGGTTTCGGCCAATGCCAGCGTCGCCAGACGTTGACCAATCACCTGCTTGTTTTGCGGTCGCAATTCTTCTGAATTACCGATGTCCGAGCTGCCCACCATTCCCGTATTCGGCACGGACAGCGATTTCAATTGAGAGTCCCAAACTTCCGGCAAGGCACGTTGATCGTGGTTTTCGTAACGGCGGGGGGCAAGCTGTACGAAATAAAATGGAAAGTCACCGATCTCAAAGTGTTTTCGCCAGTCCTGGATGAGTGTTGGCAGCAGGACACCATACTGGGATCCGCGTCCAATGTTCGCCTCGCCTTGGTACCACAAGACGCCACGAATGGTCATCGGTGCGACGGGCGCAATCATGCCGTTGAACAGACTGGCTGGTTGGCTGGGGCCCTGCCCGTCGGTGTTTTCGTTCCAGTGGTCCAACAGCGGTTTCAGTTCTTCTTGTCCCTGCAAAGTTTCATTCGAGATCCAAGCTTCGGCTGGCGTGCCACCCCAACTGCAATCAATCAGTCCAATCGGAACATCTTTTAGTCGTTCGTTTTGTCTCAACGCTATCGCAAAATGATATGCCAGAGCCGAAAACTGTTGCAGGTTTTCGCCGTTACATTCTTGCCAGGTAACGGCCTCGGAGAATTCTTCAGCAGGTTCTTCGGTCGAACTAGCGGGCACCGTAAACAGCCTTAAATTGGGATGGATGATCTCGTTGAAAAACTCATCAGCAGCTTCGTCCGTTTCGAACTCCATCGATTGGCGAATGGAAAGATGCATGTTGGATTCGCCAGCACACAACCAAACCTCGCCCACCATCACGTCCGAAACCACGACCTTGGATTCTTTGCCTTCGACCCCTAACTCGTATGGGCCGCCGATGTCAGGTGGTTGAATCGCAACGTCCCAATCACCATTGCCATTCGCCTTGGTTTTCGCAGACTTGTTACCTAGCGTTATCGTTAGTTCTTCGTTGGCATCCGCTGATCCCCAAACACGAACAGAAGTTCCGTGTTGAAGCACCATGCGGTCAGAAAAAATCTTGGGCAAACTGATATCGGCCAGCAGCCCGTGGGCGGTCAAAAAAATCAGCATGAGCCCGCCGCAAGCTCGAAGTAGGTGTGACATAGATCGGGTAGGTTGAAGTCTGTTCCTGCGCATCACATTCGATGTCTCTCTCAGCGACAATATTAGGAGCGTGCTGAAGGAAACGCAACCAACGGAGCTGTTCAAAATTGTCAATTGTTGTGAAATTGACGGTCCAATCCGAAGCCACGTATCCTATCTTGATTAACCGGTCGATTTTCTCCGTTATTCTTGTCGTAACAGACAAACCCGAACTAAAAACGACGATTCAATCGACAAGAGATCGCAGGTAGATCAGAGATTTCCCTAGTTTTCCACCATAGTTTCCGGCCGAAATTCGTACCACGTCCAGCGGATCCTGTGTGTCCAACGTCGCTTGGATCGTTCCGACTGCTAAACGCATGGCCTGCCTGAGTACCGTCTCGTCCACCGCGTCGATTACGATTTCGTAGGCACAGGTTGCCTGAGGGTGAAGTTGTGACGAGACACGTCCTTTTAACGTGGGACAAAACGCCTCGGCGGTTGAGGCCACTTGTTTGGCGTAGCGTGACCCAACCTTGCTGCCGCTCCGTGCGACACCACCTGGAAACGGAGTAATGCAACCGGGCAAACTTTGAATCGCCGTTACCGCTGACCGAACTGCTTGCAAACAACCGAGCTGACTTTTGGCTTGAACAATTAAGTTACCACCGGCGATCCCTGATCCCACGCCGAACTGGTCTTCGCAGATGAATTCGCCATCCATGACCGGGACTCGCCAAAAACGCCGGTCGCCCAATACCTTGCTCTTCTGAAAACCGTCGCCAAAAAAACGAATCAGTTTGCCGACAGGAATGGTTTTGTCAGCATCCAATCCATTGAAGACCGCAGTTGTAGGGCACGTCATCAGAGTCTGACCCACTCGATTGGCAACCGCCTTACCCAACGCGTCGGTTGAAAACCCAAACGCTAATAACGAAATGCCTGGTCGGCCGTCGGGTGTCTCGTGCTCAAGCACCGGTCCGTCCACAGCCACCTCGGCGTCGCAGCCAATCACGCTTGTTGCGTAACCACAAAAATTGTGGGCTGCCGTTTGCAACCAATGATCGTCCAAAGCCGTAACAACCACGCGTGAAAACTTCATCGAAAACGCTTCAGCAAACGTGTCTTCCACTAAAGTGTCAGTGGTTGGGGCGTTGTTCGAAGGTACTAGTCGAGTCATCTTTAACTTTGATCGTTAAACCAGTCCCCATTTTTTGCGTAGCCACCATTCGTAGGTCAAAAAGCCTGCGAACAACAACACGAATATCAAGGCGTCATACCAAGTATCGCCTAGCTGCCATTTCAATGGCACATCGATTTGAATTTGCGGAGCCAGTTCAACTAACTCGTCAAGCAAAGCTGGGACTGCATCGGGTTCGACTAAGCGGCCACCGTATTCGGACGTCCGTTCGGCCAAGCGATTCAATAAAGCAGGATCGGCTGACGGGTTTGCTTGTTCTTTGTCGTTGTCGAAAACAACGAACTCGGCCGCAGCTCTTCCAAACTCTTCGTCGTTTCGGGACGCCGCGACCTCGATCGTGTAGATGCCAGGTTTTTCTAGCAGCTTACGATCAATTTCCGAGGCCCCGCTGTTGATCACTGTGATCGACGTCCGCACGCCTTCGGGGTTGACCAGCGAGCCGCGAAACTGGGCGTCTGTAATCGGTTGGCCCGCTTCATTGGCAGCGCGAGTCGTAAATTGAATCGGTTGGTTCGGTTGAAAACGTCGCTGTGGCAAATCGATCTGCACGTTGCCACTGGACTGTCCGTCCTTAAAGGCCAACCACAAAACAATCTGACGCCAAAACCGTTTGTGTTGGTCGGCAAATCCGTGAGTCCACCACAGGTAAGTCGTATCGGCGGCCATCGCCAAAACTCGCCCACCGTAGCGAGCACTAACCAGCAGCGGATCCTGGTTATCACTTTCCAAAATCACAAACGCAGTGTCTTTGATTTCGAAAAACTTGTTGGCACCCACGAACGCTGGAAGTTTCTCCCAGATCGCCCGGTTTTCAATGGGGTCGCCCAACTGAGTTACAAAGTGACCGGCAGCCGGGACCGGTTTCAATTCACCAGGGATATGCAAGTCCTCGCGAATCTTCTCGTCGAATTCTTGTTGTTCCGTCAAATCCATACGGATGGGTAAGACCTTGGCCAACGGAGTTACTCGGTAGATACCTGGCCCGAAGCTGTGGTAACCGCCAATCATGATCAAGCCTTTGCCGTCCTCGACAGCCTTGGCCAGGAAATTCAGATTGCGAGGTTCGTCTCTTGAGTGCAGTGCTCGTGAATCCACGTCATGCAAGATAAATATGTCGTAGCTGTCATCCGAAAAAATGGCTGACTTGTCTAACGGCCAAATCGCCTCTTGCCGTCGATCGATATGCAACTGGTCCAATTGAATGTCTTTGTAGGCACCCAGTGACCGGATCAGGAAAGTCGTCTCCCAATTCAAACTGCCGTACACGTATAGGACTTTCAAACCACCTTCGTTGACCGTCAAGAATCCGGGCAATTCGTTATTGCGAGGCGACACTTCACCAGCTTGCGGTTCGGCCCGTACGATCAAACGGTACTGGCCGGGCTTTTCAGGTGTGTACGTCAATTCGACGGCTACCGATTCGTTGGCTTGTTCAAAAGGTTGCTGCACCGTATCGACCACCTCGCCGACTCCGTCCTCGCCGACCACGATCAACTGCACGGGCACCACCTGGTTGGCAAACCCACGAGCCGTAACGGTAGCCGAAACCGTTAAGTCATTCTTGACCCAAACAGTAAATTGATCGGGCATGTTTTCGACAGCGATGTCCGCGAACTGGTCTGTTTGAGTCGACTGTCCCAAAGGCACAGCGAACAGCGGCGTCTGAGAATCCTGGACTAGCTTGCCTGCCTGAGCGAGTTCGATGGGTGGGTCGGCGACGTTTTGCACACCGTCGCTAACCAAAAACACCCCCAGCAGTCGCTGGTCTCGAAACGAGTCTACGATGTTAAACAACGCGGACCCCAGATCGGATTCGCCGTCGGTGGGTGCATCGGGCAGAACGGGCACGCCTTCAGCCGATTCAATGACACGCAAGCGATTCCCGAAACCATAAAATCGCACATCGATGTTCTGTTCCGCCAGCTCATCAAGTTTGTCCTGGTTCTCGCCAATCATGTTGACCATCGCTTTCCAGCGAGTTGGTCCGGTGGCCTGATGCGACAACTTCATTGACCGTGACAAGTCCAACATGACCGCTAAGACGGCCGATTGTTTTTGCTTGATCTTGGATACGATGCCAGGTCGCAGTAATGCCAGAAAAACGAGACCAACCAATAGCAAACGGATCAGGAACAAGCGACGCTTTTGCGCATTCGTCAAGCTTTGGAATTGAGGTCCAACCCACAGCGCAGCGGCCAGCACCGCCATGATGACGGCGATGATCCACCAGCTTGCTACGGGTTCAAACGAAAAGCTTTCCAAAACGATTCCTGGTCAGGTTTTGATTTAGTTTTTGTAAAACCGATTCGACATAATTAATTCCAACGCCAGCAACAACGCCATCGATAACGCCAGCACGGGGTAGAACTCTTGACCCAAACGAGTCGTCCCTTGTTGTTGCTCGATCTCGTCACGATCACGCGCCAATTGGTATCGCTCCTCGCCCAACAGATCGTCTAGTGATTCGGGGTCGATCCGCATCAGATCAGTCGTTTCGCCGGGCATGTTAACACTGAATCCACGCACGGTCGGTTTCTCGTCCTGCACCAAGCCCTTCAATCGATAGTGACCGGGCGTATCGGTGAACTTGTAGCGAACCAAACCTTGTTCGCCCGAGACACGAACAGGGTCTTCGTCTCGCGGAGTAAACAAACGATATTCAAGTGGCAATTGCGAAGTGTCGTTTTGCAATACCACCGACTGGCCTACACCTAAGTTGACTCGGTCGCGGTTCCCGGACGCCAAGAAACTGGCGACCCGATCAACCAGCAGGCAGCCCGGCCAAATCTGTGGCCCTCGCCCTGAATTGAACAGTTCGTTCCACGACGCTCGGTCTTGCGGACTGGCCGGCTCGGTGATCGGTGTTGTCATGCAAATGACTTTGCCTTGACCTAAATTGCGTTGCAGCAACGATGCCAGGCCGTTAGTAAACCGAGCGATGACCTCGACATTGGGGTCTTGTCCGTAATCGATTTCCCAGTGGCGATAGATTGGAAAGGCTTGGAAGATGCCCAGTGACGCCATCGGTCGGAACTCTTTCAAAACTGGGTGCGTCATATTTCCCAGACTCAAGAATCGATCAGGTTCTTTGCGAAACCAGTCTCGAACCAAGCGACCCGGCAAAACATCTGCAGCGGCGTCGGAACGGAAGGCGGCATCTGGTTCGCGACCACGCGAAGCATTCTGCCCCAAGAAGACGCCCAAGCTTCCACCCAATTCCACATACTCCTGAATCGTACGCCACAGTGGATCGGTGATCGGTGTTGGGTCGAGCAAAAATATGGTGCTGTATTCGGACAGGCGTTCACCGGCTAAGTCCTGTTGCGGAATCGTCGTTACATCGAACGCTCCGCCGGCAAGCAGATCGGTCATGTTGCGAGGGTTCACGCCGCGAGGATGAGCGACCAGCACTTTCCAACTGGGGCGAACTTCGATCGTAAAGTAACGACGATCGTCGACCGCCAATGCATCGCCACTGCGAATTTCAACCACGCCGTGATGCACGCCTTCGGCAAACTGTTCCTGCATTTCCAAGTTGACCGAGGCAATTGAGTTGCTTTGAACTTGAACGGAACGATCACTGATCCAATGACGTTCGGGAACCACCGTCTTGCCGTCCTGTCGAAACGGTCGAGTCAGGTCCTCTTGTTCCAGCTTCATCAGAATTTGGAATTCGCCACCCTCGCCATTGGATCTGACTTGTGTTTCGATCTCAAAATTGCCATTGATCGGAACCGAAGTCGCGGACAACTTCAATTCACCCAGCGAAAAATTCTGAGGGTCTTCGACACCAACATCAAACACAAACAGCGAGACCTCTGGATGTTCTTCCAAGGCCAGACGTAGCGAATCGCCCGACGTGTTCCAGCTGACTCGCGTCAGATCGGTAAACACGTAGACTTCTTTTCGCTCGAAATCCGTTTTCTCCGACAGGAACTTTACAGCTTGCTGCAGCGAATCAGGTAAAGGTTCCGAGGCATAATTGATATCGAGCGTGTTCAAGCGTTTGCGAGCGGCGCTGATGTCGACCGAGAAAAAAGGATTCTCGACCTTGGATTCCATAATGGCCACTTTACTGTTCAACGGTAACTGGCTGATTAACCACCGACCTTGATCCTGCACTTTTTCAAGCAGAGATTCGTTCTCGCGCACGTAACTAAGTCGCGGCGAGTTGTCGATCAACAACACGGTCGCCACGGGTGCCTGTTGGTCGGCCAGAATATGTTTTGCTTCCGTATTAAATGCGGCACGCATCGTGTAACCGGTGTACGCCAACAGCAGAGCGAACACCAAGCCAACAATGAAAGCCAGCGGAATGTTGGCCGGTTTGGACCACAGCAAGGCGTACAGCAACAACAGTCCGACAAACAGCGATAACACAGCACCGACACCTAAGCCCAGCCAATTCCCAAAATCACTGGACGAAGTGCTGGGTCGGGCGAAAGCGGCCGCTACGGCCAACAACAACAAGCAACGTAACAGCAACAGCAACCAGTGCCGCAGATTCAAGCTGCGTTGATTGGTCTGCCGCATCTCTTTGACAAACCGCAATGCGGGAAACTGCAGTGCTTTTGGCTTGGGCTGCATTAACAAGTGCAGAATGATCGGGATCGCGATTAGTAAACCGCCGAGTCCCAAAATGAGCGCGTGTGCGAGTGCCATATTCTGTTAAAACCTCGCCTGACGACTATGCAAGTACTCGATTAGGGCTCGGTCGAACTGCATGCTGGTGTCGATAGGAACGTAGTCGATATTGGCTTTCGCAGATCGCTCGCCCAAGTCTTTGCGAAACTCCTCGATCTCCTGCTGGTAGCTTGCGCGAAACGCGTTGGCATCCACTTTCAGTTTCTCGTTGGTTTCCGGATCTTCCAGTTCGCAAACACCGCTGAACGGAAAACTGACTTCGGCCTCATCCAACACATGAAACAAGATGATGTCGTGCCCACCGTGACGCAGTCGATACATCGAGTTCAAAATCTCGTCAGTATTGTCCAACAGATCCGTGAACACCATGATCAAGGTGCGAGTCCGCAGCATGGCACCCAACTGATTCAGGCTGTGCGCCAGGTTCGTTTTGCCTTTGGGGCTGAGCTTGGCAAGTAGCGACAGTAGGTGCCCCAAGTGATTCCGCTTGGACCGAGGTGGCAAACTGTTGCTGATCTTTTCATCGAAAGTGATCAAGCCGACGGGGTCTTGTTGGCTAACCATCATGTAGGCCATAGCGGCGGCCAAGCAAACCGCGTAGTCAAACTTCGTCAGTTCCTGGCGGTAGGTGTAGCCCATCGATTCGCTGCTATCCATCACCAGCATTCCGCTAATGTTGGTTTCCGCTTCAAACTTCTTGACGTAGTACTTGTCTGTCTTGGCGAACAGCGACCAATCAATGTGTGCCGGATCATCGCCGTGCGAATACTTGCGATGCTCGCTAAATTCTACGCTGAAGCCGTGGAATGGGCTGGAGTGCAAGCCTTGCAGGAACCCTTTAACGACGAACTTTGCGCGCAAGTCCAGACGCTTGATCTGGTTGATGACTTCAGGCTTCAGGTACTTTTCGACTGACATCCAGGATTGTGTCGCGTGACCTTCGACGAATAAGTGTGAGGTGACAGTGGGTTGAACGAATCATGAACGACGGATCCGCAAGGTGAACTCTATTATTCCAGAATCAAGTACGCGGACAAACCGTGTAAGCCGCCTTCTCGACCAAAACCGCTCTCTTTATAGCCACCAAAGGGGCTGGTCGGATCGAATTTATTATAAGTATTGGCCCATACAACGCCGGCTCGCATCTGCGAGGTCAGGTTGAATATCTTCGAGCCCTTGTCCGTCCACACGCCCGCCGAAAGTCCATACGGTGTATTGTTGGCCTTTTTAATGACCTCGGAAACCGTTCGGAACGTTTGCACAGCCAGTACCGGACCAAAAATTTCTTCCTGAGCAATTCGATTCGACTGAGCCACTTCGGTAAACAAAGTCGGTCGGCACCAATAACCCTGGTCGGGCAACGAACCTTGCGATTGATAAAATTCGGCGCCTTCTTGTTTCCCCACCTCGATGTAGGACTCGATCGTTTGCAATTGGTCCTTGCTGTTGATCGCCCCGATGTCAGTGTTCTTGTCCAGAGGGTCACCCACGATCAGCGAGTTCATGCGGTGCTTCAATTTCTTGATCACTTCGTCATGCACCGACTCCTCGACAAACAATCGGCTGCCCGCACAACAGACGTGCCCTTGATTGAAATAGATCCCGTTGACGATCCCTTCCACGGCTTGATCAATCGCAGCGTCAGCAAAAATGATATTGGCCGCCTTGCCACCCAGTTCCAACGTGGATCGTTTGCGAGTACCAGCAATTGCTTTTTGGATGATCTTTCCGACGTCGGTCGAGCCAGTGAAGGCGATTTTGTCGACGTCCGGATGGTTTACGATTTCGGATCCCACCGCCCCATGTCCGGTCACGATGTTCACGGCCCCTGGCGGCAAGTCCGCTTGCTGAATGATCTCGGCCAACTTTAACGCAGTTAGCGAAGTGGTTTCAGCTGGCTTCAACACCACCGTGTTACCACAGGCCAATGCGGGCGCAATTTTCCAAGCCGCCATCAACAATGGAAAATTCCAAGGGATGATTTGCCCGGCTACACCGATCGGTTTTGGTTGCCGATTTGGAAAAGCGTACTTCAGTTTGTCCGCCCAACCCGCGTAGTAAAAAAAATGAGCGGCAGCCAGCGGGATATCGACGTCTCTTGATTCTCGGATCGGTTTTCCACCGTCCATCGATTCGATAACCGACAGTTCCTTGGCGCGTTCCTGCATGATCCGGGCAATTCGGAAAATGTATTTTCCTCGTTCTGCACCCGACAACTTCGACCAGTGTTTGTCGTAGCAAGTACGCGCTGCCTTGACCGCTTTGTCAACATCGCCGGCGGTCGCCTCGGTGATTTTTGCGATCGGCTGTTCCGTTGCTGGGTTGATCGAAGCGAAGCGTTTGTTGCCCGACGACTTCACGAACTTGCCACCAATAAACAGGTCGTATGATTCCTGCAATTGGATATGTCCTGTGCTTTCAGGAGCCGGAGCTAAGTCCCAGTTCGTTTTGGTTGCCGTTTCGCTCATCGTTACTTTTTCAAATTGAAAATTGTTTGGCCCGATTCAAATCATCCGCAAGAATCAATCGATCGAGAAATAGTCTGCCGATTGATAGATGCCCGTTTGTTGTTTAACGATCTGCATCAAGACATCGTTGGCCAGACTGCTGGCCCCAAAACGAAACCATTGATTCGATAGCCACTCAATGCCCAGCGTTTCCTTGACCATAATCAAGTAATGCAACGCCAGCTTGGATTTGGAAATGCCACCGGCTGGTTTCATGCCGACCATCTTTCCCGTTTCGAAGTAATAATCACGAATGGCTTCCAGCATCACCAAGGTGACGGGCATGGTGGCGGCGGGCTTGATTTTGCCGGTTGAGGTCTTGATGAAGTCCGCCCCAGCGTGAATCGCAATATCACTGGCCTTGCGAACTTTATCGAACGTGCCAAGCTCGCCGGTCTCGAGTATGACTTTCAAGCGAGCGACTCCACAGGCCTGTTTGACAGCCGCAATTTCGTCAAAAACATATTGGAAGTCGCCACGATGAAACCGCCCGCGTGAAATCACCATGTCGATCTCGTCCGCCCCGCCATCCACCGCCATTTTTACGTCGGCCAGTTTGATTTCCAGTGACGAATTTCCGCTGGGAAATGCGGTGGCGACCGAGGCCACCTTGATGTCAGTTCCAGACACTTCAGTCTTGGCCAACGCGACGAAGTTGGGGTAAACACAAACGGCCGCCACATGCGGCAGCCCCTCGACGGCATCGTGTAGGTGGCGAGCCTTGTAGCACAGTTGTCGCACTTTGCCTTGCGTGTCCATCCCTTCCAGAGTCGTCAGGTCGATCATGTTCAGGACCATCTTCAGGCCCTGGGCTTTGGTCTCATTCTTGATGCTGCGTTTGGTGAATCGAGAAGCGCGCTCGACCACCCCTACTTGATCGATGGTCGGTGACGTTTTCGGCAAGGCAGACACAAGACTCCTCGGGTTGGGACGATGAACGTTCCATTCTAGTTAAATTCGCCCTGCAACTACAGGACCCGATGGACCAACGATTCCACGCCGAAAGTTGCCGTGTGGCACTGTCCAGGGACGGTTGGTCGAGTCCTCCCTTGTTACGTCAGAGGTAACCACTCGTGTTTTTTGTTGGCAGTCGTTAACTCAAAAACGGAGTCTTTTATTACTGCAAGTTTACGCAGTTACTTTTTCGAGTCTTTGATGGCGTTGGTGATTGCGCGATCGTAGTTGTGAGACGCTTTTCGCAAATCTTCCAACGATTGCCCGGGCTTGATCCCTGGTCGCTGGTGCCCGGTTTCGCTTAACCAACCGTCTCGCCAAGCGTCCAGTCTGTATTTGACGACGGGTTGAACGAGTTTTATTTGGCGAACAGCATCTGCGGATGGCATCTGTTCCAAAGCGTTAATCAAAATGTTGGCCATAACTAAATGGCCCGTTTGAGTAGGATGCACACCGTCTTTATGCAAGGTATAGTCTGGGTCTACCTGACGCCACGATTCCATTTCGACTTGCATTTCTTTGTGCAAGTCGACGACATTCCAGTCTTGTGTATTGGCCTGCTGCACCATCCATTCAGCGTAGTGTTTCAAGACTTCGTTGTACGAGAAGCCTAAATCCTTTTGGCGATCATCGAATATAGGAGGCGTCAACAGAATCAACTGGGCGTTCGCGTCTTTCGTTCGGTCGGTCAGTTTTTGCAAACCCTCTTTGAATTTCGCAAACCGTTGCTCGTCGAGTGGTTGGTAGATCGCGCAGTTCATTCCATAGCAAGCGATCACTAAATCTGGTTTCGTCTTTTCCAGCACTCGATCTAAACGCTCGAACAGGTTAGGTCTAGGAAAGCGTCCGCCAGCATGACCTTTTTCACTGAGCCCAGAAATCGTTTCGCTGGGCAAACCAAGATTGAGGATCTCTGGTTTGCTGGTTCTAGAAGATTGTTCTAACCAAGTATCGAAGTAGGCGACGTAATCGCCTTGGTAGGTAATGCTGTCGCCGAGAAAGACGATTCGCTGGCTGGCATTCAATAACGCAGGCAAGTCGGTCGGCTGATCAGCGACATCTGATTGTTGCGCGAACACGGTTGCACTGGCAGCGAAACACCAGAGTGCCAGGATGGATTTGATAAGACCAGGCTTAAGAAAACTGCCTGCTGCCAAACTGCCTGCTGCCAAACCGCCTGCTGCCAAACCGCCTGCTGCCAAACCGCCTGCTGACTTCATGATTGCTCCGTTGCCAAAACACGGTATCCGATTTCTCAGGTCGGTTTACTCGTCCGGGCTAATTCCCGATCCGAAGTCGCCACCGCCACCACCCGAACTGGATCCAGATGATTCTTTTTGAGAATTCAACGACCAGTCGTAGGTATTGAAGGCAATTCGAAACTGGCCTTCTGGAATATCCTTAAAGGCTTTCTGGATCGCAGCCGCATTAACGACACCGTCTGTGGTCGGTGCTGCAGCTGTAAAGGCAATCGCTTTGGCAATCGCATCCTTAAGGTTTTGATCATTAGTTAATCCATCAAGCCATTGCAGATAACTGCCTTGATTGTATTTGGCATCCCAATCGTCACCGTACCATTCCAGGATTGGGTTGATTTGCAATTCGTTTTTCTGCTTGTCGAAGTGAACGTAAGTCGGGTTACTGGCAAACTGCACGCTTTGATCCTGCATTTGTTCACGCACTCGGTCACCCGTGTAAGCCTCGGGGCGAATCGACGGGCAACTACGCGCTGCACACACCAAAGAAACATGAATACGTGGCTCGCCAAACGTGGGGCGAATCATCTTGTGTTCTAGTTGGTTCAAACTAATGGTCTTGCCGGCGTAGATGTGCTCAGGGATATCAAAGAAACCGGTCCCATCCAATTTGAATTTAAGGACATTGTCCTTAATCTTATGTGAGACAACGCCATTGATCACGAACGCGTTGTAGGCATTGGAGGCCAAGGCCAGTTTCGCGTCCTCGGTTTCTAGACGCTCTGGATCACATGCACCTAGCTGGCGAATGTATTCATGGAACAGGTAGTCTTTTTTCATCCCTTCATAGTCAACAAGACCACTGCTGACATAATTCTTCAGAAGGTAGTCCCAGACTGCGTGATCGACACCGCTGGCGTCCAAAACTGGTTTTGGCTTGGTGGTGGGTTGGACTCGATCGAACGCTTTCCAAGCGACTGCTAACGGAATGATGAATGAAATTACAGCAACCCAAAAATAGCCGCCGTAGTATTTTTCGCCTTGGCTCATGATTTTTTAATCCGGTTTATTCGACGGGTTACTTACTGTTCAATTGAATTTGGTGCACTGTTGGTTGCGGAGCGTCACCCAAGTGCAAAATTTGCATTGGGCAGCGAACGATGCACTCTTTACATCCGACACAAGGCGTGTCGACCAACGTTACTGGCTCGCCCCGCAAGGCACGCCCTTTAATATCGATTCCCATTTGGCAAAACTGATTGCAAACATTGCAATCGATGCACTTGCCTTTCTCGGGAGAGATTTTGAATTTTGACCAACGTCCCCAAAAGTTCATCCAGAACGCCAATGGGCACCACATGCGACACCAGATCCGCTGACCCAAGAACGGGTATAGCCCAATCGCCAGCGCACCTGCCAAAAACGTACCGACCCAAACGTTATACCAACCAAGTATGTTTGCAAATCCAAGTAGGTCTGCGATCGTGGCCACCGTGGCCAATAAGATGAAAACGAATCCAAACTTTTCTAATTTTCGTGGCCAGTCACCCTTGGGGCCTCGATGGCGAAACCCATTGCCAACCGTTTCGGCCAATGCGCCACACGAGCAAATGTAAGAGCAGTAGATTTTGCCCCACTTGATGGTGAACAAAGGAATCAAAACAAAACTCAGCAGGGCTGCCCAGACGACACCGACCACTCCCAGGGTGAACCACCAAGTGGGGTCACCTTCACCGACCGAGAAGTCAAAGGCGGCCATGTTCAATGGCCATGCATTAATCGACTTCTTTAGTAGCGGTGCAATGGCACTGCGACCGAACAAGGCAACCATGAATGTTGGAATTCCCCACCACAAAGTCCATTGGCAGACAATGATTGTAATGTTTCGTTTCCAAATCGTTTTGTTGTTGTATTTAATCGCCCAATAGATTCCAAAGACGCCGATTAAGCCAAAGTACAACAGGTAATAGATAGCAGAAAGATTTGCAAAGTACCGTGCACCGCGGCCAGTGAACGTTTTGTTCTCGGCGCTAGGGGTCAACTGGTCATAGACTTTAGCAACGCTGGCCTCTTGCCCGAAGCCTTTCAGACTAAGGTTCAAGTAGTAGGGGCCTTTGCCGACCTGTGCTTCATCTGTCGTGATGGCGTCGGGGGCAATCATGCCGCACAAAAACAGAGCGGCACAGACGGTAAGAATCAACTTGGTGGCAGGCACGCGATACGGTGGATTTTTGCCTGGGCCAGTCATCAAGTGTTGGACGATCCGAGCCCCTAACACCAGGACACCGGTGATCGGCGCCAGCTTCGTCAGAATGAACGAGATCCATGCGCTGTTGGGATTCAGCAACGCCAACGCTGCGGGCCATAGCATTTTGCCGTGAGCTTCCTCAGGATGCAGCACAAATTTCTTGGCACCAAAGTACAAGAAAACCCCGATCGCCAAACCGATGATCGACCAGATGACTCGCTGTTTAGTCCATACTCCGTCCAGTTCAATTCCCGTGTCCATCAGAAAGTCGATGGGTGGTAACTGACCAATCAGGATGATGATCTTATCGTTTTTGAATGTTTTTATTTCGCCATCAACATCGATATCGACCTCGTGATCGCGGCTGGACTTGATGTTACTTTTTAGTAACGCCGTGATTTCGCCGTTGGCGATCGCAGCGTCCAGCAATTTGCGGTTTTCTTCTTTGGCGCGGAAGAAGTCGTCGCCACGGTACGCGATCGTAACTCGGTTGTGGGATTTCAACATCAATGCGGCTTCGATGGCCGAGTTTCCGCCACCGATGACCAGAACATCTTCGTCGTTGTAGTCTTCTTTGGTGTGCAGGCGGTAAGTTACTTTGCTGCAGTCGTCGCAACCGTCGATGTTTAGTTTGCGAGGTTGGCCTTGTCGCCCGATGGCGATCAGTACTTGGCGAGTTGGGAAATGTGTCCCGTCTTTCGTCCGGACCTCGAATTCGCGATCCTGCTTCTTGACGATTTTCGAGACTTCTACGCCTTCTTTGAAATTCAGTTTACGCTCGGCGACTGTTTTCTCAACGATCTGCAGAAAGTCGTCTCTATCCAAGTCGCGGTCGACATCCAATTCGCTGATGTTCTTGATCGTCTGAGGTTCGGCGTAGACTTTCTTTCCCATTGGAAAGGTGCGGACGGTGTTGGCCAGTTGAGAACGTTCTAGCAGAACGTATTTAAGCCCTCGTTTTTCGCATTCGATGGCTGCCGAAATTCCTGCCGGTCCGCCACCCACGATCACGATATCCAGACCTTCGGTCTGGGAACTGTTTTCGAATAGCCGCGATTTTTCCATCTTCTCGACGACTTCGCGGCCTTGATTGGCCGCCACTTTTACAAGCGGCAGCCCGGTGACGTCACCGATGACGAACAGCCCTTTCACGTTCGATTCGTAGCGACTGTTAACAATCGGCAGGATTTCCTGCGGTGGCACCGTAGCAAAATACGATTTTGCTTTTTTGGAACTGGGCTTAGGTTTTGAGGGATTCGCAGGCATAGTTTCTTTGATTGGTTTGTTTCGGCAGAGTATACCAGCAGCACTGGATGACCAGAATGTCAGTCCTAAATTATTCGACTGCAAAAAGCGTCCAAAGTCAAAGCTGTAGATTAAGTTCTACGATCTCTCCGGCTCGAATAACTTTCACTTGAATCTGCTCTCCCGCTCGCAATTGTTCGACGGTAGTTGCGATACGGCGGATACATTCGCGCGATGTACAAACGTCTTGTTGGATCTCAATAATGACGTCGCCACCTAGCCAAATCTCTTGCCCATCGATATTGACTTTAATTTTCCCGCCCTGCAAGCCAGCCCGGCCGGCGGCGGAATCAGAAACGACTCGTTGAACCAATAGGCCTGATTTTTGAGGCACATTCAGGATTTCGGCCAATTCGGGGGTCAACAATTGGCCCTCAAAACCTGTCCAAAACGGTGAACGATTGAATGTCATTTCAGTGGCTGCGTTAATAGCGACCGCGAAACCAATCCCATCCGAACCACCACTATCAGTCAAAATATGACTAACAATTCCGATGACTTGGCCTTGGACATTGAACATCGGGCCACCTGAATTTCCAGGGTTGATGGCGGCATCGGTTTGCAGCAAGTCCAAGGGTGAACCACCTGCCACGACCTGCCGATTTGCTTTGCCGCTGATGTGACCGGTGGACAACGAATGTTCAATCCCGCGAGGCGCTCCGATGATCAATGTCTCTTCGCCGACGCTCACTTGATCGGAGTCACCCAGAGTCGCAACTTTGGCGCTGTCAGGTAATTCGGCCACTTTCAATAAAGCGACATCGCCCGTTCGGACTGAAGAAATGATTTGCGCCGAAACGGTCTCGCCACCAACGAACTTAACACGGATCGCATCAGCCGTATGGACAACGTGTGCGGCGGTCATGATTAGACCGTCATTACGCACGACCACACCTGAACCAACCCCTGATCGTCTCTGCACACCACGTTCACCGCCGACCAATTCAATGGTCTGAATGGTGACGACAGCAGGGTCCAGCTGCTGGAATAACTGGCTGTAATCTTGCGCCTTACCGACATTCGTCAGCATTAGCGAACCAATCACAAACAAGCACGACAGAGTGGTCAATGTGGCTTTTTGAAAGCATAGCGACATAGTTCTTCCTACCTAAAAAACATGTATCCACAGTAGGAGTATATTTCGCGGAATTACTTACACACAATATGCGAGAAATTCAACTAAATGACCACGTCGCTTCTGTCATTGCTGTCAGCCAGCTAGTGAAATCGCAAAGTGACGTGCGTGCCGCCGTAAGAAATCG
>CAZJBW010000009.1:102590-105914 GCA_964543985.1 uncultured Pirellulaceae bacterium
CGGAGCCACGACAGGTGTTCGGTAGTCCGTTGTTTTCGAACCCACGGCCCATCGGAGGTTTAGACCCGACGACGACGTCTGGCAGACAACCCGCAGAAAGCAACAAGTACGAAGGCTGAGGATGGTTCTGGTACGGCGTTGGTTTCTAAGAAATTAAAGCCGATCAAATCAACCGTGCGGATGTCTGCAAACGCAATATCGACCGCCGCACCCGGGACCAACGTCGGATCAAAAATACCGAGTAGTTCACCGGAAGCCCATTGCCCAGGAAGTGAGACGCTTGGCGACCATCGCCATTGAATTCGCCGGCGACAATCCAAACACGTCCAGCGTGTCCGAGAATGAGGACGCTACTCCTGGCGAAAGGACTCGCGCATTGTTAGTAAATTCCATTTCATCAACTGGAATGTTGCCATTTTCAAATCGGAACAAGTCCAATGGCGATACCAAGATATCAAAATCGATTCCAGGCAGATCATTGCCATTAGAGAAAAAGCCACCTTCCAAATCGACGTCCACACGGTCGATACTATCGAGATTCAATCCGATCTCAAATTCGTCCAAATATCTAGCTGTCATTGCACTAAATGGAGGGATCTCCCTACATTAGTTGTTTGTATTGCGATATTAGTTGTTTGTATTGCGATACTTTTCTAAGGGCGGGTTTGGAAGAGCTTGGTTTCGCCACCGAAGGGGGTGGTTGTGAAGTCAATTGGCCACCGGTTCGATTTACCTTCAAGACTAAGAAACCGTAGAGAATTATGAGAGCAGTTTACGTCGCAGAATGCTTGATTGTTGCCCCTCTGTTGATGCTTTTGGCAGCGATCGCAACATTGTTTGAGCTGGTTCCCAAGGTGTGGCGCGAGAATAAGTCATTGTTCGACCTGGAAGACACTCACTAGATGTCGAATCGCTAAGATCGATTCGTACCAGCCGAATCTCTCGCCAAAAATTCGGCGAAACAGATCCGCGTATTCTGTTCAGCTAGCACGATAGTCGCCAAAATTTGGTTTTGTGACTGACCTGAATTTGGAAGCTGACGCTGACAAGGCCCCCTAAGTCAGGTTGGTCAACTTGCCAGCCAACTGTTGCAAGAATTCTTCGTGCTGGGCGGCTTGATCTCCAACGTATTCCAGCAGGCTGCTGCCCACGACGCGAAAGTGGTTGCTAAGTTGATTCACAAGTTGCAAGGCTGTTTGGATCGGCAAACCATCATCGACCTGAAAGATCATGTTGGTGAATTCTTCAGGACTTAAGACATCCAGATCAAAATGCAGATAGACGTTTTGAAACCCAGCTTTCTGCACCGCTTGAACGACTTGACTGGGATCAGTTTGGGGTCCAAATGTCGCAATATTGTGTTGGTCGATAAAGTCTCGTTCGGCGGCGTCCAGGTCGCGCGCACCAATCATGAATAACTGATTCGGATTCAATAATGAAAAGCAGTTGTTCAGGATTTGCGGGTCGCCTTCCCCCAGCAAAGTGCGTAGGGGCATACCGTGAAAGTGTCCGCTAGGTGAGCTGTCAGGCGTGTTCAGATCGCCATGAGCATCAAACCAAATTAAGGCCATGTCTTGTTTGTGTTTTTGGTTCAGCCAACTGACTGGAACGACTTCGATCGCTCATGTTCCACCCAATGTAAAGCAATGGGTCGGGTTTGCAGATTCAATGGCAGCTTTCATGGCTTGCAGCGTGCGAGCAACGGATCGGTAGCCCATGATCCCATTTTGTGTGTCCGGCAGCGGTGGTTTGTCGATTTCAATTTCCGCAAACTCGTAATCGGGAAAGATCCAATCACGCAGGCATTGGGCACCGCCTTGAGGTGAATCGTCGACAGCGTAACCTTGCCATTCGGGTACGAACAAATTCAAGATTTGATTCGTGGTCGTTTCCATGATGCCAAATTCGTTTCTTTGTTTGGATGGTTGTAACCATTCAGCATTCTGAATGATCTTGGCTTGAGTTTTCTCTTGGCTTGAGTTTGCCAGAGCTCGTAATTGTAACGGATCATGCCATTTGCTTCTGCCACATATCGATTTTCTTCTGAAGGCGATACTGAGGACGAACTTGTTTCACATTTTTTGGCGTGGAAAGTGGCCAAACAGAAACTCGGGTGGCTTTTTGGCAACTGGCATTGGAATCCTCAGCGAATCTTTTCAAAACCTCAATCGTTGCATTACACTTTTGAATGCACCAAACGAGTGTCCCGTTCCACTGCAATTGTTCCAGAGAAGATTCTCATGTGCCGATTCATTGCCTACCTGGGACAAGAAACGTCTCTGTCGTCTCTTGTAACCGAGCCAGTTCATTCGCTCATTCACCAAAGCTACCATAGCCACGAACGGTCTGAACCGCTCAACGGCGATGGCTTTGGAGTCACGTGGTATAACCGACTGGTTTCTCAGCACCCCGCGACGCTACGTGATGTCAGTCCGGCTTGGAATAATCAAAACCTGCTTAGCATCGCCTCGCTGGTTCGCAGTCAGTGCGTGTTCGCTCACATCCGCGCGGCAACGCCAGGCCTGCCTGTGACTCAGTTGAATTGCCATCCGTTTACCTGCGGCAAATTTACATTCATGCACAACGGATACATTACGAACTTCCAGAAAATTCGCCGCGGCCTGCTGGCTAAGTTGTCGGAACAATCGTTCAACACGATTGCAGGTTCGACCGATTCCGAATTAATGTTCGCGCTGTTTCTGGACGCATTGAATGAACAGACTTCGCAGGATTCCGAATCGATGGGGCGTGCACTTGGGCAGGCGATTGGAGTGGTCGAGCGCGCCAACCGAGATGCTGGCTGCACCGACAATTCCTTGTTGAACCTTGCCGTAACGGACGGATATGAGATGGCTGTCACTCGCTACATTACCGACGGCAGCGCGCAGGCAAACACACTGTACCATCATCAAGGTCAATCTTACGCGTGTGTCGATGGAGTCTGTAAAATGTCTGCCACGGAAGACGCCGCGGATGTTGTAATGATCGCGTCCGAACCACTCAGTGATCACAGTCAGTGGACTCAGGTCAGCCCCAATCAACTACTCCTGGTTAATCGGGACTTAAACGTTCGAACCGTCGACATGTAAAGAACTTGCAATTTGCCAATTGATTGGCGGCAGATAGAAAGAAGAAAACGAGGCACCAATTCTCACGTCCCGCGAGGGTGGCAGGATGAGTACGCCCGGTAATTGCAGAGGCTTTAGCAATGACTGATGTATTAAGAGTTGTGTACACCGGAGATGGCTCGCTTGATGGGGAAACTGTCAAGCTGCTTGACCAGGCTGAAGAATCGCTCATTGCTCTGGAAGACAGTAATGCGAT
>CAZJBW010000010.1:0-84268 GCA_964543985.1 uncultured Pirellulaceae bacterium
CTATGCCCATGAGCCCAGCAAACGGCGACGATGAGCTGCCGCAAATGCAGCTACCCCAGATGGAACTGCCCCAGATGCAACTGCCCCAGATGGAGTTGCCGAAGCAATGATTCGCTCCATCGTAAAATTCTGTATCGAAGAACGGCTGATAGTCATTTTGGTGGCGCTGTTGGTGGTTGCGATTGGCTGGTTCTCTGCGAATTCGGTTCCGTTGGATGCGATTCCTAACGTTGGCGACAATCAAGTGATTGTGTTGGCCGATTGGCCCGGTCAATCTCCCAAAGACGTGGAAGATCAGCTGACTTATCCACTTTCCGTCGCTCTCCAAGCCGTTCCCGGTGCAATCAGCGTCCGCGGCAAGAGCATGTTTGGCTTTAGCTTCGTACAAGTCACTTTCGATGATAGTACCGATTTCTATTGGGCACGCTCGCGAGTCGCAGAACAGCTACTTTCTTTGCCCACTGGAAAAATTCCCAAAGGCGTTACTCCCGTGCTAGGCCCGGACGCGACGGGACTTGGGCAGATTTTCTACTACGTGCTTGAGCCTGCACCTGATACCGATCTCGCCGACTTGCGTTCGCTGCAAGATTACGTCGTCAAACTCGCTCTTGAATCGGTCGACGGAGTTGCCGAAGTTGCCTCCATCGGCGGATATGTGCGTCAGTACCAGATCGAAGTCGATCCAGACAAGCTTCGTTACCACAACATCACGCTGAACAAGTTGTTGATGTCTGTAAAAGCATCCAATGCTGAGGTCGGGGCCAAGACGGCTGAGACTTCCGGCATGGAATATCTGGTTCGCGGCAAGGGCTTTCTCGGTTCGGGAAAGACCGAAGAAGAAACGATCGAGCAAATCGGTGACACGGTCGTGCAATCGAACGAAGGCGTGCCGATTCGGGTTCGCGACTTGGCCGTCGTCCAAACCGGCCCAGCCTTCCGAACCGGAGCCTTGGATTTAAACGGTTCCGAAGCTGTCGGTGGCGTCGTCGTGATGCGTTACCGCGAGAACCCTCGAACCGTCATTGAAAATGTCAAGAAGAAGATCGCGTCGCTCGAACCGGAGCTTGGCGGCGTCAAGATTCGTGGCATTTACGATCGCACGTTCCTGATTGACGAAACGGTGCACACGCTCAGCGAAGCCCTGATGCAGGAGACGTTGGTCACGATTGCCATCGTTGTGCTGTTTCTGTTGCATTTTCGTGCGAGCATGATAATTGCGATTTCGTTGCCACTGGCGGTGTTAATCGCGTTCATTGCCATGAATGTCTTTGGCGTCGACGCGAACATCATGTCGCTGGCGGGGATCGCGATTGCTATCGGGACGATGGTCGATATGGGGATCATCATCCTGGAAAACATCTACGATCATTTGGCGGATTGGGAACAAGAAAACGAGGGATTGTTACTCAATGATTCGCTTCGCAAGTCTCGCGTCGATGTGATTCGCAACGCTGCAACTGAAGTCGCGCCTGCGGTGGTAACCGCCGTGAGTACGACCGTTGTCAGCTTTATGCCTGTTTTCTTTCTGACCGGTCGTGACCAACGATTATTCTCTCCGCTGGCATGGACAAAGACGTTTGCCATCGTTGCCAGCCTGATCGTGGCCATTACCGTCGTGCCGACATTGTGCCGTTTGTTTTTGAAAAGCAGTCGCACGCCTCGCTGGGCCGCATTGCTAGGAGCACTCGGCATCGCGGCAATCGCAGGTTCGTTGTGCCAATTTGTATGGGGACATCGTCTCAATGACCTTGGCGTTTCGGTTATCAATTGGATTTCGGCCAAATTCCCTAATCTTCAGTGGGAAACAGTCGAGGCAATTCCATTGGGTTGGTTGACCGTTTTAGTTTCGGTCGTTGGGTTTGGCTTGGGCTGGTGGATTCTGCGAGAGCGAATTCGACCGATTGAAGAGAACCCGGTAAGTCGATTCATCCGATTCCTGTACTCGGCTCGATTGAAGTTCGCCCTTAGGCAAAAACTTCTGATGCTTTCGTTTCCGGCCATCATCATTTTTGCCGGTGCCGGAGCGTGGATTGGTTTTCCAACGTTGCTAAAGCCGCTGGAAAGCGCCGCCACCAAACTGGGAGCTGATCTGAATGATATTCCTGGCTACGTCGATGCGAAGCATACATTCACGGGGCTGGAGTCGGACGACTGGATCGCTTTGGACGAAGGAAGTTGGTTTTATATGCCAAGCCTCTATCCAGCGGCGAGCTTCTCTCAGTCGATGGAAGTTTTGCAAACGCAAGACGCGATGATTCGGCAGATTCCCGAAGTCGAAAACGTGTTAGGCAAAATTGGCCGGGTTGATTCGGCACTTGATCCAGCTCCCGTCACGATGGTCGAAACTTACATCATGCTCAAGCCGCGTGACCAATGGCGGGATGGAGTCGATGCAAAACATATCTGGGACGAAATCAACGCGGTTGCAACATTGCCCGGCGTGACATTGGCTTCTCCTCTGCAGCCGATCGAAGGCCGAGTCGTCATGTTGGCCAGCGGCATCAAAGCCTCAATGGCGATTCGCATCTATGGAGACTCACTTGAAGGACTTGGAATCGTAGCCAATCGAGTTGCAGAGGTTTTGAAAACCAGTCCATTGGTCGACGAAAGATCGGTCAATCCAGACGTTGTTTTAGGTAAACCCTATTTCGAGTTCGAAGTCGACCGCGACCAGTCGGCCCGTTACGGAATGACGACCGAGATGGTGAACGAAATCGTTGGTGCCGGGCTTGGTGGCGTCAACGTTACCAATACCGTGGAAGGCCGTGAAAGATATCCGGTTCAAGTTCGCTTTCGCCGCGACGTTCGCGAGCAAGTCGACTTGCTTGGCAAAGTTCCGGTCGTGACGCCAACGGGCGACATGGTTCCGCTCGAACGATTGGCTTCCATTACGACGTCGTGGGGGCCTGGAATGATTACCAGCGAAGACTCGCGTTTGGTTGCCCACGTGATGTTCTCGCCATCCGGTTTTCAAGGTGATATTGAAACAGTCAACTCAGCGATGAAAACGTTGACCAATGCCAGAGCGAGCGGCGAACTCGAATTCCCGGACGGCAATTTCGAGATGGTGCCGGTCGGCTCATTTGAAAACCAAGTGAAGTCCAATCTGCGACTTGCGTGGCTTGGGCCGCTGCTCGATCTCGACTACCCGAATGAAATCAACACGATTCAGGATCGAGTCGCGTGGGTATTGAATTGGATTCCACTTGGACTCGTGCCACTGGCAATGCTGATTAACTTCTTCTTGCTCTATTTGAGTTTTAGAAATTTCTCCATTGCAGCCACCATTTTCTCGGCGATCCCGGTTTCTTTCGCGGCTGGAATGGTTGCGATAGCGATTGCAGGCGTGGAAATGAATACAGCAATCTGGATTGGATTCATCGCCCTGTTTGGAATTGCCGTCGACGATGGCGTGGTGATGGCGACTTACATCCAACAGTTGGTCAGGCGACGCGAGCCGAAAACGATCGACGAGCTTCGAGAAACAGTCTACGACGCGGGGATGAAACGGGTTCGGCCTTGCTTGATGACAACGGTCACCACATTGGTCGCGCTGCTGCCCGTTTTACTTTCCGATGGCCGAGGAGCAGACGTCGCACGTGCCATGGCGATCCCGGTCTTCGGCGGCATGCTGATCGAGCCCTTTTCGTCCTTCGTTGTGCCAACCGTTTATTGCGCGATTGCAGAATTCAAAATGAAGATGGGAATTGTCGTTGAGACGACACCCGAAGTCGAAACCTAAAGGAGTGCCAAAAGAAACATGACCCCGAAAAAGTAAACTTGAACTTTAGTATTGATTTACTTTCTGAAAATTCGAGAGCCGTTGGTTCTCACAACATTAACAAACACAGGTGAGACATGAAAACACTATTAACATTTGTTGCCGTTGCATTACTTGCAGTCTCGGCAATTGCCCAAGAAACACAACAACAGAAAAGTCCCCTAACTGACGCCGATCATTTGCAGATTGCCGTTCAGAAAATCTGCCCGGTGACTGGCGAGGAACTCGGCTCGATGGGCGAACCGCTCAAAGTAAAAGTCGGTGAGCAAGTCGCCTTTCTTTGCTGTAAGGGATGCCAAGGGAAAGAATTGAATGCCGAGCACTGGAAAACGATTCAGGCGCGAATGGCTAAAGCACAAGGCGTTTGTCCAATCATGGAAAAGCCCGTTGATGCCACGATGAAATCGACGGTCGTCAATGGTAAACAGGTTTTCGTTTGTTGCCCGCCTTGCATCGCCAAGATACAAGCGGATGTTGAAGGCTCGCTGAAGAAGGTCAACGCCAGCTACGTTTCGTTCGTTACGAAGGAACGGCAGGAAAAAAGCGATCAGCTTCATGCAACCGCCCAGGGAATCTGCCCAGTCACGGGCAATAAACTCGGCTCGATGGGTGCGCCAATCAAGGTCAAAGTGGGCAAAGAAGAAGTTGCGTTTCTGTGCTGCAAAGGTTGTGTTGGGAAACAAATCAAGGCTGAACATTGGACGACGATCCAAACCAATCTTGCGACGGCACAAAAGACTTGTCCTGTGATGGGCAAAGCGGTTGACGCGTCGATGAAATCAACAGTCGTTAACGGTCGCAAGATCTTCGTTTGCTGTCCTCCGTGTATCGAGAAGATCAAAGCCGATCCAGCAACCTACGTTGCCAAACTCGATGCACAGATCGCCGGTGACGACCACCAAGAAGGCGATGGCCACGATCACACCGATCACAAGCACGACAAGTAATCAATGCGATTCGGCGTGAAGAACTCACGCGGCAAGTCGCTTGGTCACTTCCGCCAGCCAATCCTCCTCGAATGCGACAGGCTGGCGGGAGTGTTTTCCCAACTACTTGGAATAATTTGATGGACTCCCAACGCAACGACTTTCAAAAACTGATTGAATCTCAGTTTGCTTTTTTGAAGACAGAAGAGATTGCTGACACATCCGTGTTGGCAAATGCCTTTGAGATTCTTCAGCCACAACGCGAAAAACTGAACGGATTTGCGGATTCAGTTTACGACCTGCTTGTTGTGCCCAGGTTCAATATCGTTGCTGCGCAGTTTGGGAATCGGGCCAAGCACCAAATGTTTGGCAATGATGCGGTGCTTCTTATCGAGCCTGCGGAAGAAACGCCCGGCGAAGCAAAGTTTCGTCTTTCCTGGCAACTGTTTCTGCCTGAAGAGTCGTTTACTTTTTCATTTGAATACCGAATCACCACAGGCAAAGCAAATTATTCCGCTGAGAACTGGACTCGATTTACGATTCCATCTTTCGATCAAGCTCAGTATTGCAAATGGCTTGAATCCGCCTTGATTCAATTCGTTGACGCGTACATGACGCGACCGCAACAGGCATTTAGTGACAACAAAGATTAATGAAACCGTTATGACAAAAAAGATTGAAATCAGACTCGCAAGTGTTGACCCTGTATTTAGGTACGGGCTCGATAATGCGATGAAACGGGAAATTAGAAAATGACCGGATTCACAATTGGGAAAGTTGCAAAAGCTGCCGGTGTGGGAGTTGAAACGATTCGATTCTACGAAAAGAAAGGCTTGATTGACCGACCGGTAGCCAAAGGGACGTATCGCGAATACCCAAAGAGCGTTGTTGCACGAATACGATTTGTGAAACGAGCCAAAGAACTTGGTTTCAAGCTGTCTGAAGTTCGCGAGTTATTGCACCTAGCCGACCGCCCTGAAGAAGATCGAGCCGCAGTTAAGTCGATTGCAGAACAAAAACTCATCGCTATTCGACAAAACATTTCTGACCTTAAGAAAGCTGAATCAACGTTGTCCGATTTGGTTAAGCAATGTTCAGGAGAAGGTCCGGTTCAAGATTGCCCAATTATCGAAGCGTTCGTCGATGGGGAATTTCGAGGCGACCACAACTCAGGTTAAGCAGCACGTCATTTGCAAATGGAACTACTGCACGATCGCATTTTGAACAATCAAGTATTTACATGGAATAAGTCAATGTCCGCTGCAATCAAAGACCCCATTTGCGGAATGACCGTAGACCCGGCCACGGCGCTTTCAACGACACATGACGGTCAAAAGTTCTACTTTTGCAGTCAACATTGCCTGGATAAATTCAACTCGAAATCGACGGAAGATAAGAGTTGTTGTCACGAGGAAACGAAACCGCAATCGCAAAAGCCTACCTCGGCCAAATACTTTTGCCCGATGTGTGAAGGCATCGAAAGCGATGAGCCCGGCGACTGTCCAAAATGCGGCATGGCACTTGAACCCACCGGCGTTCCCAGTCAATCACAAAAGACAATTTACACATGTCCAATGCATCCAGAAGTGGAACAGGATGAACCAGGATCGTGCCCGATTTGTGGGATGGACTTGGAGCCGAAGTTTGTAACAGCTGAAACTCCGGAAGACGATACCGAATTGGTTTCAATGACTCGCCGGTTCTGGGTTGCCGTCGCGCTTTCTGTACCGATTCTTGCTTTGGCCATGTTGCCAATGGCCGGTATTGGAATCGACAAAATCATAGGCGGCCCGGTCGCCTCCCGCTGGATTCAACTTGTTCTAGCCACACCCGTCGTGTTCTGGTGCGGCTGGCCTTTCTTCGTTCGAGGCTGGCGTTCTCTGCTGACGTGGAACTTAAACATGTTCACGTTGATTTCACTGGGTGTGGGAGCGGCTTACGTCTACAGCACCGTCGCGATGCTATTCCCAACCTGGATTCCCGAGTCCTTCAAGGAACACGGTAGCGTTGCCGTCTATTTTGAAGCCGCTGCGGTCATTATTGCCTTGGTATTGCTAGGGCAAGTCCTCGAACTCCGTGCAAGACGACGAACCAGTGGCGCGATCCGCGAATTGTTGTCACTCGCTCCCCCAACCGCCCGAGTGATTCGCGACGGAGTCGAGAAAGAGGTTCCATTGGACGAAGTCCGACAGGGGGAAATCATCAAAGTGCTTCCCGGCGACAAAGTGCCGGTCGATGGCGAGATTACTGATGGCAAGAGCACCGTCGATGAATCTATGATTACTGGCGAACCAATTGCCGTTTCCAAGTCTGTGGGCGATGAAGTCATTGGAGGAACCGTCAATCAGACCGGTGCCTTTCAGATGAAAGCGATGCGAGTCGGTGCTGAAACCACGCTCTCGCAGATCGTCAACATGGTCGCCAATGCGCAGCGAAGTCGAGCACCCATTCAAAAAGTTGCGGACACCGTTGCCGGCTGGTTCGTTCCCGCTGTCGTTCTGATTGCTGCGATTACGTTTGTCATGTGGGCCTTCTTCTCCCCCATTGAGCCGCGTTTGGCATTCGCTTTGGTCAACGCCGTCGCCGTTTTGATTATCGCCTGCCCGTGTGCATTGGGACTTGCGACGCCAATGTCGATCATGGTCGGTGTAGGACGCGGAGCCAAAGAAGGCGTCCTGATCAAGAACGCCGAAGTTCTGGAAACGATGGAGAAGGTGGATACTCTGATCGTCGACAAAACGGGAACGCTCACGGAAGGACGGCCAAAACTTACCGAGATAAACGTGAGTCCAGACATTGGTTTGAACGAAGATGAATTTCTGGCTCTCGTTGCAGCAGTCGAATCCAACAGCGAACACCCTTTGGCCCGTTCTATCGTTGAAGCAGCCCAGGAACGAAACCTTGATCTTTCCGATGTCGCAGATTTTGATTCAATCACAGGTGGTGGCGTGCATGGAACCGTTGACGGAAAACAGATCATGATCGGCAAACAGGATTTGCTTCGTGACAAAGACATCGAGGGAATCGAAACGATGTCCGAGCAGGCCATTGAACTTCAGAGTCAAGGCCGCACTGTCATGTTCGCCGCAATCGACGGTAAGTTTGCCGGTATCGTTGCTGTTGCCGATCCGATCAAAGAGACATCCGCCGACGCAATCAAACAACTTCACGATCTTGGAATCAAAGTCGCGATGTTAACCGGTGACAACGAGCGAACCGCCAAAGCTGTCGCCGATCAGCTGAACATCGACGAAGTCGAAGCAGGTGTCAGCCCCGAAGACAAACACAACCGCGTCAAGCAACTTCAATCATCGGGTGCGATCGTTGCGATGGCAGGCGACGGGATTAACGACGCCCCGGCCCTTGCTGCTGCGAATGTTGGTATCGCCATGGGTACCGGAACCGACGTGGCAATCGAATCCGCTGGAGTGACGTTGGTCAAAGGCGACTTGAGCGGAATCGTCAAAGCGTTGCAACTGAGCCGAGCCACGATGAGCAACATCCGACAAAATCTGTTCTTCGCCTTCATCTACAACGCACTCGGCGTCCCCGTTGCCGCAGGAATTCTCGTTCCAATTTTCGGAACCGCTGCACTTCTCAATCCCATGATCGCAGCCGCCGCAATGAGCTTCAGCAGCGTATCGGTAATAGCAAATGCATTACGCCTGAGAACGGTTTCGACGTAGTGCTAACGTTTTTGGACGGCCGAAACCCCACCGACCCGGAACAAGTTCGACCTTGCAAACTTTATCGGTTCCCTCGATCGTGCGAGTGGCCATGACGATCCAGAATTCGGTTCGGATCAACGGGATGGCCATGGCGATCACGCAGTGGGCGCGTGTCCTGAATGGGCTGACGGATTGGTTGCTGTTGCTGAACCGGTTGTGTCTTTCGGATCATGTGCTCCAACAGATATGCGGAAGAAAGCACATCAGTAATCGCATCTCTAGAATGCTCAATGCCGATCCAGTCCTGAGTCCGGACGCCGATTTGAGCTTGCCGGACGAACAGCGATTCAATGTGAGCCGTTTTTTGTTTAACTTGACCGATGTCTTGCCAAAGGTGGTTGAAGTTGATTTGCCCCCAACTCTTGTTGTGTGCCAAGTCGTGCATATGCTCGACAAGGGATTCAACGCCTTCGAGGTCTTCGTCAAGATGCCTCGAAACTTCGTAACCTTCCAGGTGCTCATGAAATTCGTCGTGCAGTTCTTTAACCGCCGCCTCAAGGATTTCTGTCTGGCGGTCAATCAGTTGTGTATCGACGGGAAGATACTGATCGACACGCAGAGCAATATTGGTTATCCCTTGAGCCACCTGTCGCATTTGGGTAATGCCGTTTTGTGCCTGCCCGCCGCGAAGCCAGGGCTGCGTCAAATCAATCGTTCGCGAAATCCGGAAAGAAAGCTGTAAGAAGTCACTCGCACTTCCTCGCATTTGCAGCATGGATTGTTGGCTGCCGTCTGATCGCGTAACAATCGCCTGTAATGCTTCCGCTTGTCGCTCAATCGCCGTAACGTCTTTGTCGAGTTTCTCGCCATGCCGTTGACCTTCAAGAAAAGCATGGTGTTGGTCATGCAACATTTTGGTGTATTGAGTCAACTGAGACGTCATCGTTTCGATGTCGCGTAGCTGGGCTTTGCTTAATGCGTTTGGCGGTTGCTGAAACTGCTGCGGAACGCCACTTTGCTGGAAATTCCCCTGCTGTTGTTGAAAGTTCCCTTGCTGCCCAATCGGCTGCTGTTGAAATTGTTGTTGTGGAACGCCCTGTTGAGGCTGCGTAAATCGCTGCTGCTGTTGAGGGAATCCTTGTTGAGGAACTCCCTG
This sequence comes from uncultured Pirellulaceae bacterium, assembly GCA_964543985.1. GTDB lineage: Bacteria > Planctomycetota > Planctomycetia > Pirellulales > Pirellulaceae > CAJQPP01. Next base: position 9,532 of record CAZJBW010000010.1, read on the forward strand.
CTGAGGTTGGATGAATCCTTGCTGCTGTTGAGGAAAACTTTGTTGCGGCACGACTAACTGCTGAGTTCCTTGCACCGGAGCCGATTGGATGTTGGTTGGCGGCACCAGTGTGCTACCTTGCTGGTTTGTCGTTGGAGGAAGCGTTGGAACGCCCTGATTGTTCCCTTGGGCGTCAACATTTTCGCTTACTGCAACTGTCAAAAGGGCGACCAATGAAGCGAAGAACATCTTTTGGGCCAATATCATGAGTTTGCTTTCGCTAAATGTTTCAGATTTAATCCGCTACTTCACATATGCGGTTATATCAGAGTGTTACATAGAAAGTCTGCAAAATTGCCAGATTGTTTCGGCACGCTGGGGACTAACACTCGGCTCCGTCACTAAAAACTAACTTGCAAGCTCGCCATCGTGTCAAATGCTTCCTTGTAGGCTCTGCATTTGACACTGCTCGACTTGCTGTTGCGTTCAAGGCGACTTCACCGTCTTTTTATCAATCCCCTCTTTCAAATGTCAAAACTTCAAAACAACTCCGCCGAACTCCCAAACGAATTCGTTTACACCTTGAGCAAAAGCGAAATCCAGATGTTTGCTGAACACTTCCAAAACCGCGAGTTGACGCTTTCGGAAATGGAAAGCTTTGAAAACCGATTTGAAAAACACATTTGTACTGAATACGTTGTTAGCGCAATCGAGGATTGCTTATCGGAAATCCTCGAATAGGAACAGCGTCAAATCCAGGACTTCGGATTTGCCCACTCGCGTAGTTGCCTCGACGCGAACCCCTCCTTGACTCCCCCACTCTGAACTTGGCGACCTGTCCATTTGAAGCCAAAAAACGTTGAGCCGTTGACGGGTTGGACGATTCACGGTCGGCCCATGCCCCCATTCGCGGACGGTTCAAATGGCCTCGATGAATGGCTCTTGGTCAGGGCGGTCAGAAGTTTATGATCGACTCCCCTGTTGAACAAGCAATGAACGGAGCAATTTGACCGGTAATGAATTGCCATGAACCCGCATTGGTTCGGCGTTGACCATTGCATCGAATAGGTCAATGCCAGTGCAAACATATTTGATTGAACTGCCTGACTCCTCCACTTCAGTCAGGACGAATTCATGAACTATTCAATTTGCTTGCCTTCGCTCATTGACCTGTGCTACTCTGAACCGGTCACTCCCCTATCTCATCTATGAAAGAACTACTCAGCGTCGGCGAGGCGCGTAAACTCACAGGCAAATCGGAAAGCACAATCAAGCGAATGATTCGCGAGATCACGGCCGATGAAAATCATGAAGACCGAGGGCTGATCGAACCTTCACATGAAGAACTTGAGCGGCGTAAGGCCGAAAAAGAACCTTATGTCTGGAAGATCACCAAGTCGCTCTTGAAAAAACGATACCCGGTTCATGACCCCGATCAAGACACGGGTCACGGGGGGAGTCATGGAGTAGGGGATTCAACCAACAATGACATATCTCAGTCAAAGCTGATTGAACTACTTCAAACACAACTTTCCGGTAAAGACGATCAACTAAAGACGCTTGAGGTTCAGCTTGATCGTAAGGACGAACAGATATCAAATCTGAATGATCGGATGAGGGAGAGTAATGTACTCATGCAGACGCTTCAAAAACGCCTGGAGTTGCTTCCGGCAGGTGACGAGACGAACTTCATCCAGGTTAATACAACATCACCCAATACGGACAAAAATACAGCGGATGCCGAAGTAGTTGAAACAAAGAAGAAAACATTCATGGATCGGCTCCGCACACCCATTCAAATCTTCCCAAGGAAATGAATCGAGAATTGCCTCACGCATCGGCAAACAATCAACATGAAAGCAAGCCTGAGCCAGCCTTCGCTGGATTCCAGCGACCAACGGCAAACTTTCTTTTCTGCCCCAATCAATTCTTCGACATCTGTCTCAAAAGTAACTCACGAGGCATGGTGCGGATCGTGGCCTATGTTTTGCGGCAAACGATTGGCTGGCTCGACAAAAATGGGATGCCAATCAATCAACAGGTCAAAGTCTCCTATCGCGATCTGATTGAGAAGGCTGGTGTCAGCAGGGGAGCTATCGGGCCAGCGATCCAACGTGCAGTCGCGATGCGATTTCTTGAGTGCCGAGTTGAAGGATACTCCAAATCGACTGGACAATCGAGTCGAACCGCCGAGTACGCGATCCGATGGGATGAAAAAGGGGACTATACAAAGTCATTTGAACACTTCAACGGTTTCTTTACAGGAGAGGGGAATCGAACTCAAATTCCAAATGCGTTCTTCGATCAAATCATTTGTACGGAGTCCCTTGCCGTTACAAAAGTCGTTGGAACTGTTCTGCGACACACCGTTGGTTACGTCAATCAGTTCGGCGGCAGGCGAACGGAAGCCTCTCTTTCATATTCACAAATCCATGGCTATACCAACACGAGCGATAGTTCGACGCTTGCACAAGCAATTCGAACCGCGATTGATTCAGGTTACATCATTAAAGTCGAAGAAGGGAATTTCAATGCGAGGTCAGACCGGCGAACTTCAGCTTCATATGCGATTCGATGGCTTGAGACAAACAAGAACGTCGACAACGGTTCAAAAACCAGACCAGAGAGACAACGGTTCAAAAACCAGACCAGCATCGGTTCAAAAACCAGACCATTGGAACGGTTCAAAAACCAGACCAGTAATAAAACAACAATTAAAAAAGACATTTCTAAACAACAACTTGTTGCTGCTGAATTCTTACCAGCTGTAAACAAGTTGATCGAGGCCGGGTTCAGCTCTGATACGGCAAATGAATTTGTCCAAAAGAGAGGAGTTGCGGTTGTTGAAAGGCAGTTGAAATGGATCGACGCTCGAAATCCTAAAAATCGTTTGGGTATGCTGCGAAATGCGATAAAAGAAAACTGGGACGAACCGGAAGCGTATCGAGTTAAGCAGAAGATTGCGAAAGCTCGGACTCGCGACGCCAGGAAAGACGAGTTGCGGTCACTTCAGGATTTTGAGGCAATTCAAAAAAAGAAAGCTCGGATTGAACGAAAGAATCGTTTGTTAACGGTTTGGGGAAACGCCTCGCTTGCGGATCGAGCTCGATGGATCGAATCAGCAGCCAAAGCTGCCTCGGGAAAAGTGTTACGAGATATTATTCGGCGGCAAGCCCCAAACATGCAGAAGCCACACTTCCAAGTGCTCGATGAACTCGCACGGGAAATGTCTCTTCCAATGATCGTTTCCAGTGACGAAAACGCTGAATCAATTTTGGTGAAATCGAATTAGAAAAAGGGGCGTCAACGTCGCGAATGCTTCGACTCAGTGACTCACCTCAAATAAAAAAACGCGACCACAAGGTGTACCGAAAAATGTCCCATGCACAGGACAGGCAACGGGTCACTCCGCGGGTCGGCAGAACCGAACCAAAAACCGCTTGGCAGAGCCAAGATCGCCACGATGAGGGCGGGGAGCGTCGACGTCCTAACGTCCGCGACCCGTGGCGGTTCCGACTGATCGCATGGAATGCGGCGGCCCCACCACGGGTCGCGGACTTCGCTCGTACCTCGCTACATCCTCGACGCTCCCCGCCGCACACCTTTCCCGCGGTCGGAAACCGCCCCTCTCGGCTGGCGAAGCCAGCGAGCCGCTGCAAAAAATCCCCTCGCACCTCGATTACTTTCGCGAAAAGAAGTTGCGGAGCTTGGCGAACAAATGAGGCTTTGCCTTACTCCCTTCAGAACCATCGGCTTCTTGTTTCGATGTCAAACCGTTTTCTTCGTCTAACATCGCCCCACGATCAATCGCATGCCCCGTCATCGGAACATCTCGCAACTTCAAATTTTCGTTGCTACTCGAATCGCCAAACAGATCCCGCTCCAAATAGTGAAGGTGCAAAAAGATTGATTCTTCATTGACTGGAAAAATCGAATTGTGGTCGCCCTGCATGAAAAGCGTGTACTTGCAAAACTCTGCATTCATGGCCCATTGGTAAAGGCGATCGGCATGCGTGAGATTGATTAGGCCATCTCTGGCGGCATGCAATAGCAAGACCTTTCCGTCGTACGATTCAATCTTGGCTTGATGATTGAAGTGCAATTCAACTTGCTGGTTAACTTCATCCCAATCCTGAATCTGCTCAGCAATGTCCTTACGAGCAAGAAATCGTTCCTTGATATCTGCAACACCGCTGTCGATCACCAGGCCAGCTAACGTTGGACAACGATTCGCCAATTCCAGAGCGTAGAGCGACCCAATGGAACGGCCATAGGCAATCGTTTTGGCTGGGTCGATATTCAGCTCCCCAAGCACCCGGTACCCATCTGGCAGCATCGAAACCATTTCGACTTCACCGCTACTACCGCCGTAGCCTCGATACTCAACCATCAGAACGTTGATTTGATTCATTCGAGCTGACAATGTCGGAATGAAACGGTCTTGGGAGTAGTGCCCAACCGCTTCGCCGTTGCCATGGAAATGGACGAGCGTCCGTCCGTCATCGTTTCCAATATGGTGGTGACAACGAAGAATCGCGTCTCCAACATCCACTTCAACCGCATCATTGCAACGAACGTCTTGCGGAAAGAAGTAAGCTTGGCTTATCTCAGGGCTGTTTAGGATCGACACTTTTACGAACTTTCAATTTGTTTCCAATCATCGTCAGTAAAATCTTCTGGCTGCTTCCCTTCAAATTGGCCATCAAACATCTGGCTGCTAACAGCAAGGCGGACATTTGTTCTCAATTCAGCCAATCGCCACAACAACTCCTTGAACCCCGCTTCCCCTTCTGCGTCGCAGTCAGGTAACAACATGACTCGGCTATTCGCAACCTGTTTCGAAAACCTGGAAACCATTTCGATCTGTTGTTGGGTCGCTTTGTTGCTGCAAAGACCAACAGCGGAAACACCGAGGCAAGCAAGCCGTACCACGTTGTTTGCACTTTCAACAACGACGACACCGTGTTTGGCCAAAGATTCCTTCACATAAGGCTCTTCGAGTCGTGAAGCCTGTCCGCCATAGAGTTCAGAACCACGGTGATAGCCTGCGACGTAGCGATGTTTATTCGGCTTCTTACCTTCTGGTTTGTTCTGATTCAGCCACTTTCTCCACTTCGATTCGAAAGTCAAATCACGGCCAGAATAGCTCACCACTTCATCGCGAACGTTCCGCTGCGTGTAAACAAGATAGTTCTTTCGAAACAACGAACGGCCATTGCCGGGAATCCAGCCAATGCCCCATTGTTTCAACACATCCGGTGTCATCCAGGGACGCTTACGAACATACGCCGATGCCTCAGGACTCATTTGCGAAACATCCGTTATCAATTCTTCATGCAGATTGGCCAACTCTCGGGCTGCGTCCTTTTCGTGACGCCGCAATGGGACGTTCACAGTAGCTGCTGGGCGATTGGGCTTTTGAGCTGGCGTAGCAATTGGAGTGAAAGCTGCTTGACCGGAAACTTCTTTCGAACTCGCCGAAGAAGGGGAGTCAGCCAACCCGTTGATCGAATGCAACGTCGCAACTGCTGATTTGAATTCCTGACCTCTGAGCCGTCCGCCGGTTGGTGGCTGGTTCGTTTCCAAACCATGTAACAGCGTCAACAAATTACCCTTCGTCTCGCAGGCGTGACAGTAAATTCGTTTTGCAGAATCAAGTTTGACCGACAGGTTTCCATACTGGCTATCGCTACAGGCCTCAGAGAATATGCATGCCATTCTGTACTCAGTCGTTCCGGGCCGACTAAGCGGCAAACCATAGTGCTGCAGCACCAGGTCAAGCGGAGTCTGCTCAATCAGTTGGTCGACATCGTTCATCCAACCACGGTTTTTAGAATTCATCAATAAGAAGTAAGTTGAATTCATGATACGCTTCGTCCAAGCCTATGACAAAAACTTTCAACACTAAAATTGGCGACCGTGATATTCAATTACTGATAGCGATTGACCGTTGTCCATTAACTCCGTCACAGCTTTGCCACATCAGCAAAACGTTCGAGCGACCTTTCAATGACTCGCACAACGTCAGACGACGCCTTCGAAAACTCGCGGCGGCTGACCTGGTTCAATGCTTTCCATATACGATTACAGGCGACGGCTATTCTCATCGCTACTACAAACTGACACGCTGCGGGTATCGGTTGCTTTACGGGCCCAAGGTCACACTTCCGAAACGAAGATACTTTGAAGCCATCAAACCCGGTCACCATCACCATACGTTTTGCCTTGCCGAGACGATCGTTCACCTTTGCGTGACCGCCCACGAAAACGGTTGTGAGATCATCTACTTTTCACGTGAGAACAGCGTCAAGCTACAGGCCGATCCATTTACGCTTTACCCAGATTCCGCTTTCGTCGTTAGAAGAAGTGACGGACGCACGTTTTCTTTTGTTGTTGAACTGGACAACGGAACTGAACGTGTCAGGTCAAAGCAGGATGTCGAATCAATTGAACGCAAGCTCCGTGGATACGACGCCCATCAATCGAAGTACGACAAATTCGATCCAGATCGTTATTTGGTTCTATTTATCACGACTCGCAGCGAGAATCGCCTGCAATACATCATGGACGTCGCGGCAGACATCATGAAACAACCAAACCGCCGCGTGTTCGTTGGAGCTGAGCTGAATCGACTATTGTCAGTTGATCCGTTTCAAGTTCCCATCTTCGTCGATCATCGCGGCTTGAAACGCCAGATGGTTTCAACAGTAGAAACTGACTCAGGTATCAAGACGATGAAGAATCACACCAACCTTTTACGACCGCTGGCGGTTTAACTCAGTCTTTCGTTGCTTCCTTCGTCGATGGTTTTTCTTTCGCTTCAGTTTTAACGGGTTTCTGCGCCGCGCTTTCTTTTTTGTGGGGACTACCGCCGTTGGTCATGTCAACTCCTCTCAGATCGTAAATATAGTCCATTTTGGACTATTCCAAATCGGACTTTACCATCCGCACCTTTGCCGTGCAAGGTTCGAAATATGGATAAAACGATCTATTCCGCTGAATACGCCGCTTTGCTTCGCGTATTGAAGCGAACCAGGGCCGGTTCCGGGATTACTCAAACCGAATTGGCCGAGCAGCTTGGCATGACGCAGTCGGCATACAGCAAGCTGGAACGGGGCGAGCTTCGAATTGACGTCATTCAATTGCGGATAATCGCAACTAAAATTGGCGTGTCGCTCGTAGACTTTGTTGGCGACCTGGAAACGGAAATTGGCAAACGCGAACCGCGACGACGAAAATCATCGCGCCGCAAGTAGTCTGTCGACCCGGTGGTAGTATTTTCGCAGGGTATCTCTGGAGCCAGCAAAGAACAGAATGCAAACCGCAAGTCCGCAAACGAACTCGATCCACGAAAACCCCTCGCTAATCCATCTGGCGGACAAAGCAAGCACGATTGCGATCATTGAGTTGCTGTAAAACTGATAGAAGCGATAGTGGATCGCGATCAAGAACTCAAAGCTATCCTCCCTACCTGCCAGTCTCGAAAAATCCCAACTCGGATGCTTGATACCACTTCGTTGATGAATCGTATCAACGATGGCCCATCGAATCGTACTGACCGTCATTCCGGCGAACACGGACGCGACGGTTAGAAACAGGAAACCACCGACTGACGGTGACGCTTCTCCCGATTTCCCAAGCCATGTCATTAGCGTTTCCGAATGGTGAGCCAATCCGAGCAGCAAAATAAAACCGGGCAGCACAAACGAGATCAACAAACCAAAGTCTTTTTCACGACTCGTACTCATGGACTTACGCTAACACGTTGTCATTCAAAACAAAGGAACGTTTGTTGCGAAACCTCCAGCAGATTGCATAATCACAAAAACATTCACTCGTGATTTTGCTCGGATATTTGTCGACGAAGTGATATCCTGAAATCCCAATGGCTGGCCCTTCCCGCCGTTACATTGATTTGCCCATGCGCAATCAACCGACTTCCTAAGCCAAACATTCGTTTTTCGAGGCCAGATCAGATGGCTTCTCCTGGTTTCCGAAAACGAAACCGAGCCCAAAACCCTCGTGAGTTCCGGGAAGCGGTCTCGCTAACCAAGGTCTGTGGCCTCCTGGGCTCGCCCTTGAAGTGGCATGTCCGAAGAGGGCGAGAAACTCCATTGGCAATCACTTCCAATGACCTTGCTTAAGTTTCATCCACCAGCAGACAACCAACGCGGCCCCAAGTTCCTGGAAAGCCTGATCGAAGGCTGGGTGTCATTGTGCGGCCAAGAGGGAATTCGGCTCGGCATCAACAGCAATCATGGACGAATCGTTTTTGTTGCCGACGTACCTGACAAACGGCAACGTGTTGTCGCGGCTCAGCTGGAAAACGCTTATCCAGGTGGGAAAAGCGAAGTGGTGCATTCGCGATCCAAAGCTGAACCGCCACATCAACACCGGTCGGTGGGTTGGCTTCGACTATCGCCCGATGTTTATCCGCTGAAGCTTCATCAATCATTCGTCGAAGAACATTCACGAGATGCAATGGATCCACTTGAAGGCTTGTTGGAAATCATCAAGTCCGGTCAGTCGGGACGTGTTGGGACGACGCTTTGGCTGGAGCTGAAGCCCCTCAAGAAAAGGCAAGCTGATCGCGCCAAGCGTAATTCGCGTCTATTGAACGCAAGCTTCCCATTCAAAACGGTCGAGAACTCATTCGAGCGGAACTTTTCCGGCTCAACTTGGAACCAACGATTCCAACTCTGGCTGATCCGTCGAATTATTCGCTCTACCGCGTCAATTCCAGAACCGGTTGCCGCAAAGCTGGAGCAACATCTGTTTTCGGCTTTGGTAAGCGTCGAAGTCACCACCGACACACCCAATCCGAAACTCCATCAGCAACGACTTCACGATATCGAATCTGCACTTTGTCTTTTAACGGGCTTCTCAGCCGTTTTCTTTGTGGAGACCAGACCAAGGGGCAGCTTCCTGCTGACAACGCCTGAGATCGCAACTTTGTGGCATATTCCGACCATTGAAACCAAAGTCCCGCGACTCGAACGAAGCACGTTTAAAGAACTCGAACCGCCACCGAATTTGCCTCGCCCCGGAGACAGCCCGCACATCGTCACGCTTGGGCGCGTTTGCTTTCGCAACGAACGGTACAAATTCGGCATGGATCTCGAAGCCCGCCGCCGTCATTTGTACATCATCGGGAAAACCGGAATGGGTAAGTCGACGCTGCTGCAAAACATCATCGCCGATGACATCGCGGCCGGCAGGGGATTGGCGGTCATTGACCCGCACGGTGACCTGGCTGAAAACACGCTCAACTACGTTCCCAAGTTCCGTAAGAACGACATCATCTACTTCGATCCCGCCGATCCGAACTCGATACCGTTCAATCCACTGATGGTTCCGCCCGGTTCAGACAAAACGCTTGTCGCCGACGGCGTGCTTTCCGCATTCCAAAAAGTCTTCGGCATGGACGAGTCACAAGCCCCACGGCTGCTACACATTTTCCGCAACTGTTTGTTGTCGCTGGTCGAGATGCCATCCGCATCATTGATCGACGTTCAACGATTGCTGGTCGACGAGATGTTTCGCAAGTCGGTCATCGCCCGCGTCACGAACCCAGTCGTTCGCAGTTTCTGGCTTGACGAGTATAGCAAGTGGAAACCACACGACCGCACCGCGTTCATCGCATCGCTTCAAAACAAACTTGGCGCATTCCTGACCAATCCAAAACTCCAATACATCCTGGGCGATCCCAAAGCCAAACTGAACCTGCGCAAAGTTATGGACGAAGGCAAAGTCCTGATCGTAAACCTGAGCAAAGGCCGAGTGGGGGAGAACGCATCCAACTTGCTTGGCGCGCTGATCGTTACATCGCTTCAACTCGCCGCCATGAGCCGTGCCAACATCCCCGAATCCGACCGCCGCGACTTCTCAATCATCATCGACGAGTTCCAAAACTTCACCACGCCCTCAATCGCAACATTTTTGTCAGAGGCGCGAAAGTACCGAACGCATCTAATTCTCGCTAACCAGTTCACCGAACAAATTCCACCAGAAATTCTCGGAGCAATTGTCGGCAATGTCGGTAATAAAGTAATGTTTCAGCTCGGTGCCACCGATGCCGCCATGTTTGAAATATATTTCGCGCAAAATGTCCATTCAACGAATCTAATGGAATTGCCAAGATTTCATGCTTATTGTTCTTTGCAAACCAATTCCTCGGGATCGCAATTGTTTTCAGTAAAGACCCATCAAATTCAAAAATGAACACTACATGAAATAGCGCAGAGAGGATTCAACTGGCGGTTCTTCTCCGAACTCGTCAAGGATTCCCCCAACTCGTCGAGCAAATGACAAGGTGACTGGCCATTTCGCGCGAACGTCGGCCGTATTCCAATTCATCCTTGTTAAGTTAAGAATATCTCTGACAGCTTCTTCCGGATGGTAGTCACCAAAACATCGAACCTCAAATGGCTGCGGTATGTGAGGTCCGGGATAAGTTCCAAGTGAAGGCATATAGCCTGACGTATACAGAAATGTTCGATCTGAGTTGACAGTGCAAATGGTCCCCACGTTGGGCGGATACGCTCCAAAGCGTAGCAGCCTAAACGAACTTGGAATTAGGGTCACCATGCTTACAATTGGAATTCCCTTAAGAGCTTCCCTAAATCCCGCAATCTCAGCTTCATTGAATTCACTAGTTTTATGAATGATTAGCCGCAATGGTTCGCCGCCTGTTCGGCTACGGTATTCTTCAAGAACCATCGTACCCAGAAGCATTGCTTGTTGTTCTGTTAATTTAGTATCCCTACGTTGATGAGGGTCAGCCGGAACGCCTTCGCCACGAATTGCGAAACCTTCTCCCTCACTTGAGAAAGCTTGAGCTAAACTTGAATGAACAATATGCCTTTGGGTCGTCCTAAAGTGATGAAAACTAATTCCAACGAAGCAGGTTTCGAGCTGGCTAATTGGAAGACGCCACGGCACGCCTCCGGACTTATAGTAAAGGCCAACTGAAAAATTCCATGCGCGTGTTGCTGCATCCTGATTGTGCTTGGAATCCTCAGTCAATGAGGTTGTTACCAGTTGTATCGGAAGCCTCAAAGATAGGGCCCGAGCCTTTAGCGCGTGACGTAGGTCACGACGAATGAAATCTTCTTTTGTTTGTTCCACTTCCTCGGCAAGGTCAAAGAGTTCCAGCTGCCGCATTGAAAGTTGTTTTTCAATCTTTCGGACAGCCTTCTTTTCAGTTCTCGAAAATTGTCGATCAACGTTCCTAGCTTTGAGTGAGACGGACTTGGGCAGACACACCAATACGACATCTGGGCGGTTCGTATCCCTCTTTGCCAAAGTTTCCAACGCATTCGCGTATAGATCAATGATTTCTTGAAATTTTGCGAATCGGTCTGGTTTAGTCATTCGGTCAGCAAGTTCATCCAACTTACCGCCTGGCAGCAACACGGTACCATTCTCTCCAAATTCTAATGTCTTGTGAAACGCCCCCGGAAACGACGGGAAGCTTCGGTGAAGTAAGCTTGTGCTTCCGGAAAAAATGATCTTTTTTGAACATCTGATTAGCCAATTTTGAGCAAGTTTGACTTCATTTTCGGGCCCAATCAAACCAACAAAAATTGCATTTTTGCGAGCTGAGCCGAAGCGAAGATCGAAAGGGCCAGCGACTTCTAGCCCAATTTTCGGATCGGTTTGCTGTGTTGCTCCGCCAAACTGCAGACTTGGCTGTGGAAGCTCTTCGATAGATAGCTCAATTGTCATAGGTGCTATCCTCGTCGTCTTCCAGATCTTCGTCCGATTGTTCAGCCAATTCGAAGAGCTCTTCTTCAAGATCGTCTAGATCGCCTTGCAAATCCTCAAGAATCTCCGAATCCAGGTTGAATGAGTTAGCTCCAAATGCAACCGTTGGAGGGCGATCCGACAAGAGAATTGTAGGCGCGAAACCAGCGGACGGATTGTCATCATCGCAACTCAGGGCAAAGACCCCAGTTGCTCCGCTCGCAATCATTGAAATCCAAAACGTTACATCTTGGTGAACAGCCTGATTAAAGTCCTTGGCGGCTCGTCGCGTTGAAAGCACATTAATTCTTGCGCGCCCAATGGGCATTCCAATTCCGTTACGCGTGAACGTGTAACCAGGTGACAACATAATTGCCCATTCATCTTGAAAATCCATGATGTTGAAGTTCAACGCTTTGTGTTCGTAGTAGACGACTTCATTTGAATCCTTCTTTGTTCTAGCTTTTACGACAGTACGGGTTGCAGTCCTTGAACGGCCCTTGTAAGTAATCTTGAACTCATTTTCATCGGAAGGTTTGGGATAGTGGACTCGCTTTCGACCATAGTCAATCCAGAGTCCGATGGATCGAAGATGCTCAAACATCGCCTCGTTTAGCAACTTCACGAAAACATTGCGGCCATTGGGCTCCGCGAGTAGGTCGTTAAGAGCAATTTTCGAAATGCCGGATTTTGCGAATGGAAGTTCGACGGACCTAGACATTTCTTGAAGATTGAAAAGCGAATAGAAATAGCCGTTGGTTATATATCCTCTGGGGACGTTTTGATGATCGGCTTTCTCTTTTAAGCCTCGCATGGAGCGAAACTTTGTCCTGGCTACCCATACAAAGTCAGGAAGCCCCACAATGCTGAGCATATTGGCGGCAAAGCGATGTATTTCGGTTGATGCCGAAATTGCAGTATTGGTTATTTCATCAACAACTTCTGGTCGCGCACGTACAACAACTGTAAAGTACTCATTATCGGAATCCGGGCCGAAATCGACTTCACCGTTGTTGTTAACTGTCTCTTTCCACATGTCAGACAAGCCGGATCCTTGCCTGTCCATTTGTCCGCCGCCATAAAACAAATCCGAGATCACCGGATTCCGGTAGCCTTTTACTCCACGTCGATTGTTCTTGATGAGAGTTTCTATAGGTTCGCCGCCAGTTTGCGCCGCAACTTCATCGACCAACCCGCCAGGGCTTATAACGGATACTGAATCTGGGGTAATGTTTACACGAATAGGTTCATCTTTTCGGTAGTCACGGTGAACTAATGCATTGACGAGCATTTCTTTCAAAGCAAGCGGGTTATACGCTTGGACTTGTTTCGACAATTCCGCTTTTAGCCGAAACGAAAAATTCACCAAAGAAAGCAAGTCGGTTAGCTCATCCAGTTGCGTCCAGAGGTTTCCCGTTATGTGACGCTCAACGACATGGTTTCCCGTTTCATCTTCTGGATTTAATTCTGTATCGTCTCCTAGCGTTTTCCTCAACCAATTGGAATGCCCAATAAGCGTTACTTGGACTCTTGCATTGGGAACTGCAAATGTAGGATCCTTTCCGAACAACAAGATGCCGGCAAATGTAGGACTAGCGGACTCAGGTTGATTAGAGATTAAATGCAGCGAGCCTGCCGTTTCCAATACCCAAGTTTCATCAATGAGATTTGGTACCCAGATGTTTAATTTGTCTGCGTATTGCGCAAGCCTCGCCCGCAAAAGTGGAATGTCCAAATCGCCAACGGAATTCGATTTACACGGTCGCATGTCCTCAGGAACGGCCAACTCATTCGAAAATGGCGGACGACGTCCCGGAGGTGTCTTGCTTGAAACCAGCAAGTTCAACAGATCAATCTCGAACAGCTCGTCGAATCCGCGAATGGAAACGGAGTTGAAATTGGAACCAATTGTATTTGCGAGACGTTGCACGAGAGGCGAAAGGGAAACCTGATCCGGTTTGTCGCGCGTGCACCAATAAACGCCTTGCGCGAATTTGTTTGTAAACTTCAGATGGTTTTGGAAAATCCCATCCATGATCGAAGGTTCGTTTCCTCTATATCCAACAACAATGATTGGGCGATCTCGAAGCATCGTTTTCACCGCATCAACAAGAGCTTTATCTAGTTTTTGCACTTCGTCAGTAAGGTTTCTGTCTGTGTAATGCTCAACCGAACCGTGTAGGAAAACGAGTTGCGGGACTGATGGTGTTGCGCTGAACTGGATCAAATCATCCGAAGTCTTGATTTTTACAATATGGTGTGGCTTGTTTTCCAGAGTCGCGGCTTTTTGAACACAGTTATCGAAATTGGTTGTAAGTACAGTTGAAATCCAACCTTGATGCAGAATTTTTGCCAATGAGCGATATCCGCGGTTTGGAGGAATCGGCGGCGAAATCAGTCTTTCGAAAAAGTCCCGACGATCACGCTTTACTCCAAGTAGTTGGTCGATCGCAGTCGGGTACAAGTCCGCTAGGTTTAATGATGGATCGAACCATGGTTTTGCAGCCAACCAGGGCTTGTAGTCAGACGGACGAACGGTGGGGTCGTCGAAATGACGACCATTTTCTTTGCACCAAGCCCATTTCGCCGCGCGTTCAACTGTCGCATTGGCGGCTGGAATACCAGAAGTGATTGAAGCGCCTGCACCGATCAACAAAACTGGGGTCGGGTCATCTTTTAGAAGAGAGCGTAATCGTCCTGCTTCGGCGTGTCGTAGTTCTTTCAGTGTTTTTCTCGCTTCAAACGATCGCACGGATAAGACCTGCATTTTATGACTAGTATTCCTCGCAGGCAACAGCGTGGGGAAGCGACTGTCAGATCAAAATACCCTTTTGTGCTAAGAAAGATCTGTCCATTGATCTACTGTTCATCGACTTGCCAATTTTGCATTTGATTGTTTACATGTTCGCAAACTGCTCGCGTTGTTTTGCTCGGGGGATTGTGCAGAGAAAATTCTTTTTGGTGAGAAAAGCAAATTCGAGTTTATCTGTTCTTGAATATGAACTCTCGCATTACCGCGAGAAGTGAACTTTTCGGACACATAAATACAGACGAACCCGAACTGCTCATTCCGAGCAAACATGTATGCGGCCCATACGTTTTCTTTCTTGAAGTAAAGGACGGTTCCAAAGAACGAAGATGTGTCGTCACAAAACCACCCTTGTTCTTCGCTATCGGGAACGACGCATTCACCTGGCACGAAAAAATCGAAATGCTCCTTGTCAATTGGCGACACGCCGATTGAAACCATTGGCGGGTATTTCTTGATAAAGTCCTTCAACTCAGAACCAAAATTCATCGTGAGCGTTTTCGACACATACGGATGCCAAGGCACAAGCGAATCGTATTCGACAGCAACATGCCCATTATCGGCCAAATATGACTGAATCGCGTAGTGGAAAAAGTCGTGGGGAACTGGGTTCAGCGCATTCGGGTTGTGCATCACAGTGAGACCTTGCCCCCATGATTCAACAAACGGTGGGCATTCCATATTGTAGGCAAACAGCGACGGATCCTTGGCATTCTCAAGGGGAGTGTAGCATTCACCCCGACGATATACTGAAACTTGATCATTTCCAAAGCCATGCTGAAAACCCATACGCGTGAACTTTCCAGACGTCCCGCTGTTCGTGAAAATAACGGCACTGATGTACTCTGATTCTGGCTGAACAAAGAAACCTGATGGGATCACCTTTTCTGCCACAGAGTGCGATTCCACTTCATTGGTAGAAACAACAAGTTCCGCATTCTCATTCCATTGCGCCGTACTTTTACTGCCATACAAGTAACCCATCAATGCCCCGTCCGAAACGGAAAGCGAGTCTTCATCGTGAAATGCTTGGATGGCGATAACAAGAGGGATGTTTTTGCAGTGTTCGTGCTCCCAATATTTCTTCTTGAGCTTCGAGAACAAAGGACTGCCAAATCGGATCGGAAGTTCTTCCGTCACATAGTGCAAAAGCTCCGCCTCATCGAGGTCGCCAATTTTCCGGCCTTTTTCTTTCAAGACACCAGAAGTTGGAGGATTGACAGTGGTCGCTTCTACGGCGACTGTTCGCCCATTTCGAGAAATCAAAAAATCCGGCTTGTCATGATCGCGGTTCAGTTGGAATCCCGATCGAGAGAAATAGGCGAACAAGTACAGTTCAAAAAACCTCGCGTCGAATCCAGTTGTTTGAAATTGTTCGAGAAAATTCCCATCAGGATCAACAAAGTCTTGGTAAATATTCTCGAGCATCTCGCGTGAGCAGATAGCACCCGGCTGATCCTTTAGCTGGAGAAAACTGGGATGAAGTTTGGATTCTTCTACGACAGGTTCGAAAAGCTTGTTTTTTGCCATCATGTTCTCAAGTACATGGAATGTGATCTTGATTGACTCTAAAAATAGAAAATAGTTCGGCCCAATCATAGCCAAGTCGCATTTCGCGATAGATTACGAAAGAAAAACCCAGTTAGAAACTGGGTTGGGTTCCTTCCCATTGTGCCCTCGCTACTTCTGCTTTTCCTGTACCAGTTGACGGTACAGCTCCTGGGCCGCGAAGGCCAAGGTGAGCAGGTCGGTGGCGCGGTAGCCGCTGGCGGTTTTCCATTCCTTTGAATCTTCGTCGTAGTAACGTCGTTGAAACGTGCAGGAATGACTTGTAAATGTTTCGCCATCTTTCTTCTGTTCGTTTTCCCAGAGTGCGGCCTGAATTTGGCCGCCGCCCGAAGTTGAAAAATTCAAAGCGATCTTTGGTTTTGAGCTTTCACTCATAAGTAAATCTCCAAATGGATAAAGTTGAAGGCTGACCAAACGGTTCAGGCAGCCAAAAGTGTTTGAAAGCTCATGACTTCATGGGCTGACTTGTTTGGATACCGTCGTTGACGGTCTTTCGCGACATGCGTGTAAGCCGACAACATCGACCACGCCGTTCGCGATTCAAAATCTTCGTACGATGGCAATCGCCATTCGTTGAGAAGGGGACGGAGCATGCGTGTTCCCACGATGCCCTTGTCCCAAGCACGCAAAACGATTGATTCAGCTCGCTGTTCGGTTAACGGTTGGGCTTGAAGCTGCTCGATTCGCTTGGCTTCAAGCTTTTGGTAATCGGCCAATTTGCCGACCGTCGCCGCGATGCCTTCGCGAAAGCGATCTTCGCCAAAACGAGTATGCCATTTGACATGACGACGCTCCTTTCGTGAAACCAGAAATAGGAAAGAACTGGTAATCACGCTAGCGCACGTTGAATGCATGCGCGAGCAAAAAGTCAACTTTGTTTTTCTTTGAGGTGAATCGTTTCGGCGACTCCGGCGCGGCTCACCGGTATTCGCGGATGCTGATACCCTTGTCTTTGCCAAGCACAATGTGGTCAAGGACGTCGATGCCGATTGTTTTACCGACATCGGTCAGCCGGTCGGTGACCGCGATATCTTCGCGTGATGGTGTCGGATCGCCGGACGGATGGTTGTGGACAAGAATGACCGACGACGCGGCGTCTTTGATGGCCTTTCGAAAGACCTCGCGAGGGTGAACCAATGATGCGTCAAGTGTGCCAACCGTAATCTGATGGGAAGCGATGACTTGGTTTTTTGTATCTAGCGTGACCGTATGAAACTCTTCTTGAAGGCAGTCTGATACCAAGCGAGAGAAGTGTCGGCGGCAATAGTCAATGGCGTCAGAGCTGCTGGAGATCTTGATGATGGCACGAAAAGCAGTTTTCGATTCCTGAATGCGACGCCCAATCTCGATGCTCGCCTGAAGCCGTTCATAGGCTTTGGGAGTCAGGTTTAGTTCCTGACGATGCGCCTGATCAAGTTTTTCCAGCGGAATCTCTTTCAATATCTGCTCTGCCCGGTCAGAAGAGCGTAGTAATAGTTCAAGTAGTTCTTGATTCGACCTTTGATGGAATTCTCGTGGCTGTTTCGGCATAGCCTAGCGAGCATGCCGAAGAATCTTCTCCCATTCAAGCAATTCGCAATCCAATTTAATCCAAGTTCAGGATAGCTTCTGCTTTGGGTCGCCGACAGAAATGACACCAAGACATCAAAACAAATGTGAGTAATCTTTGTGCAGTTGTTTTAGAGTTGAATCGCAATCAAATGCCAACGCTCCTAACCCCTGAGTGTTCTGCGCAGATACATAAGAAGCAATTTCGCCACACTCTTTGTACGACGCACCGCGCGTGATTGCCCAAAGAAAACCGCCGTGATAAGTATCCCCGCAACCGGTTGTGTCAATGATGTCTGTCATGTTGAACGCTGGTTGAAGCCAACTACTACAGCCAATCGGAGAAATCCAACTGCCTTTCTCTCCCAGTGTGATCACTACCAATTCAGATCCGAAATCATCTTGAAGCAACGAAGCTAGTGAACTAGCGTCGGTGTAGGGAACGGCTTTGGATTCTGCATGGGCCATCGCAAATTGTTCGGATACGATCAGGAAATCGACTAAGTGGAGAATTGGTACGACTTCTTTGCGGTAGCGGTGAGCCCCACCATCGTAAGAAACTTTTGTTCCGCAATCATGTGCCAGGCTGGCAGCTTTCTTGCTCAACTGGAGGTGTCGTCCATTGATGTGGAGTATTTTTGCATTCTCAATCGCGGAAAGACATTTGTCGTCAGTATTCAGCGATTCTGCATTGCCAGGGGAGAAGACAATACTACGCGAGCCGTTCTTGCTGATTACTAGCACGCATGCGAGTGATGGCGAGCAATCTGAATCACGAACAACATTTGCTGTATTAACGCCACATTGAGAAATCCTGTCAACGATCGCTTGAGACGTAACGTCGACTCCAAGTGTATCGACCAGCTCAGCACTGCCGCCAAGAAGTCCAATTGTCGATAGAGCAACCGTAACGCCGCCACCGATTCCAACCGAACGGGCTTTTGCCTCAGCTACAGACTCTTGGGTTGGTAGCTCGTCAACCACGAGAATTGTATCCATTACGGACACGCCGATTCCAAAAACATCGCATGATTGATTGGGATTGGGTACAATGCTGTTTTCTGCCATGACAGCAAGAGTACATCAACTTTTCTCATGCCGCAACAATTTCAAGTCATACATTTATTCATCCGTCCGATTTGCACTTTCTTGGCTGCGCTAATTGCAATCATTTGGTGTAGGAATTTTGCCGACCCTCAAAGCATGTCTAGCCAGATTGGTTTGGGGGTCGCCGCATCTTTGCTTGCAGTGTCTTTGATTGATTTGGCAATTGCGTTGCGAAAAATGTTCAAAATGCGCCGCAATCACAAATGGTTGCTTAGTCTCTTTGGGTCACCATATTTGGCTCAGTGTGTTCGCATCTCGGTTCCAGTGTTTAGGCTTTCTAACGAAGTGGTAAAGGCATGCGACGAAAAAAACATACCAGTGCAATTTCACTTTCAGAAAGACAAAACTCCATGGGCAAAGTCTGAATTTAGAATTGATGTTCCGAGTTGCATGGCTGGAAACGACGTTGCTGCAACAAATGCAATTCTTGAGTGCCTAAGTGATTGGCTGGAGTATGTACCGGATTTGAAACCAGACGAAGATTGCTTGCAACTGCCGTTCACTGAAAACACAGTCATCAACATCGGATTTTCAAGCAATGTGCTTACGCATTACTTACTTGACACGAAACAGCCTTCGATCTTTCGTCCAAAAGAGGATGGATTTGATTCTGAAAGAGTAGAAGTCCTTTCCGAGCTGATCCCACCTAAATATGTTGAGTACAAATCAACACAATCAACTCAAATCGGGCTGATCGCGCGCTGGCAGCCTTATCGAGATGAAGGAAAAACCGCGTCTTTGATCTGGTGCGCAGGGATTGGTGCGGAAGGAACAATTGGCGCAGCTTCATATTTTTCGGTTCACCTAAGGGAAATCGCAGAGTCAGTTAAAGACAAAGATTTTTGCTTGGTGTTGGAAGTTCCAAAAAACAGCCCAGCAAATGGCATGGTGAGAGCGACGTATATTTACTAATGGGAAATTCAAGCAAAATTAACGTCCTCCAATTCGTAAATTGGTGCGAGTCTTTGGTCGACAACAGTAGTGACAGCAGAATTATCGTCGGAATTTGCGGGCCCCCAGCAGGAGGGAAGTCAACGCTCGCCACATATACCGCCGAGGCTATAAACCGCAATCACCCAGGAACTGTGGCCTTGTTGCCTCAAGACGCCTTCCATTATCCAACGTCGGTTCTGACTGCAAAAGGGCTTGTCGATGTTAAAGGTATGCCGAATACTTTCGACGCTGAACTCTATCTCGATAAACTCAAAGAGGTAAAAAGGAATGTTAGGACTTCCGTTGCCGCTCCAACGTTTAATCGTGCCAATTTAGATCCATTCGAATCTGCTGTGAGAGTAGATCCCGGAGTTCGGCTGATAATCACGGAAGGAATTCATTTATTCGCAAACATAACGCCATGGACAGATATTTGCAGGTTGTGTGATGAAACGATCTATATTGAGCGAGACTGGAAACCGTGCCGGAAAGCTTTGATGCAAAGGCAGTTGAGAAAGAAGGCCATGGCGGATGCTAATAAGCACGTTGACTTGGTTGATCGAACCAACTTTAACCAAATCGAATTGTCCAAGCACCGAGCCCACAAGATCGTCCGTTTTACGGATTGGATAGATGATTCGTAACGGTTCGTTTCTTCGACAAGGTTGGTACGCCTGTTTTTTTGTTGGCCGATTTTCAGAGAAGTGGTACAATAGTGATATGAATCCAAAACTATCACGGGACGTCGAAAACTTCGTTTCCACCACGCCTGAAGGCGCGATGAAGGTGGAAGGGGATACTGGTGCGTCTTATTGGGTGTTAACAGAAGAAGCGATGAAAATTCGCCAACAGGTTTTGGAAGGTCTGGCCCAGGCCGACCGTGGCGAAGTTGAACCATGGGACGCCGAATCCATTAAACGCGCTGGCCGCGAACGATTAAACGAACGCCGCCAAGCCTGATGCCGAAGATCAAACGGACTTCACTGGCCCAGAACGACGCGATCGAAATCTGGGAGTACATCGCTCAAGATAACGAAGCCGCCGCCGATAAAGTGATCGACCAAATCGACGATCGCATCAAATCACTTTCTATGATGCCTCTTTCTGGCGCGGCCGTTAACTATATCAGCCCAGATATCCGCCGCACCGTGGTTGGCCGTTATTCAATCTACTATCGACCGATCGAAGACGGCATTGAAGTCTTGCGGATCCTGCATGAACGCCGTCGGCATGACGACTTGGTTTAGGTCATGCAAGGATGGAAATAGGTTTGTGATTCCAAAGGGGATTAAGGTGAACGGTCATCCACCGCACAACCAAACGTACATTTAGTGAAGCCAAAAAACCGTCTTAACATAAAGCAGATAATGTTAAGTGCGACAGTTTCTCATCCATTTTCGGCTCTTCATCCAATTGGGAATGCCAACCGTCTTGGTTATCCTGTCCATTGGTACGACACGGAAGCGCGAACAGTCTGCACGTCAATTTTTCCCTGTTCAATTCTCGAAATGTTCCCAGCAATTTCCTTGGCAAGTGACACAGCCTCCGGGCTGTCTTGATTTAGCTCGTCGTGAGTTGTTCGTAAACGGTTCAGAAGTGATTGCAAACTGGTTGATTCCAAATTTTTGCTTTGAATATGTAGCACGTAGCCAATCATGAGAAAATTATTGATGATCGAGCAATATCGAACAGAGGAATGTGGAAGTTTGCGATTCCCCTCAGCAAGTTGTTTTGACTCAAGGCAAAGCTTGCGGGCTTGAGCTTGCCGGTCAGCGTCACGCATGGCAATTGCAGACCAAAAGATGTTTGTTGCATGATCAGAAAGAAGGCACGCGTGTTCGGCTTGTCCATAGACCAACAAACTTGTACCCAGCTCATGTGCGTCATCGCTGTATTTGAATACGGAATAGTGATACCCAATGCGGAATGAATTCTCCGCGAGTCGCATCAATAATCTCACTTCATCATATTTGATTGGCACGAAATCAAACAAACGAGGGAACCACCTAGTCGCGATTCTGCCCACGAGCATTTTCAGATTAGTTTTTTCCTTCGGCCAAGGAAACCGCCGATACTCGTCGAGTGCTAACGACAGGATTCCGTCATATGTTTCCCTTGGAATCTGCTTTCCATCTTTAAGAACTCCGGCCACTCCGAGAATCAGTTTCCACGGCGGAAGGTTACTTGTATTCGCCGAGTAATCGGCAAATTTCTTCATGCAGGATCGCAACTCGCCAAGGTCGTCTTCGTTGACACGCAAGACTGCCAAATGGAGATGAGCTGATAACGCCAATTCATGTAACTCGTCAGAGGATTCGGCTTTCGCTTTCGCTTGGAGCGCATATTCAATCGCTTCTGGGAGGTTGTCGTTCTGTTGTGAAAGACTAGATAACGCCAGTAATCGTTTTGCAGCGTATTTCGCGTTTTTCGGATCAGCCAACAGTGAGCCCACAACGATGGCGCTGAACCTCGTAGAATTTCCATCGCTAAAATAATGTGAAAATTCAGACTTGCCAGAAAAAATCTGACTATTGAGCGATTGAGCCTCGTTTTCACTAAGCTCATTTGCCATCAGCCTTCGTAGTTGCTCAAACTCAGAGGGATTCATCTGACCTGCCGATGATTTTCTGTTGACAAAACCACTGATTGATCCCAACGCAGCTGTCGACGATTAAAATCATTGGCCCCCAGAAAGCTGTCTTCGCTTCTAAGGAATCCAGGAATCCGAGATTGTTGGTCGCATCGCCTGGGGGCTCGATGTTCGGTATGACGCTCGAGTATTCCAAAATAAACTCGACTAGATCCAACTGTTTGAATGTAGACCATTGTTTGAAGTTTAGCGCCTTCGATGCGATACCTTCGTGCGTAATCATTAGAGCAGCCAAGAGGTCAAAATCGCTTGGGGGATCGCTTGGAGCCGACGGGGAATCTAATTGTTTCGTGAGAGTCTTGATCGCTTCTCGATATCCAGCGAATGCCGATCGAATTCCATTGTATGACTCGTATCGACAATTTAGCCCGGCAAGCATCGCAACGATGTTCTCGAATTCCGTAGTCAATACTTTCGGTGTGAATTTCCAGTCGTCACCGCTGCGAGTTCCCGATGCTTTTGCAATGATTTTTTTGCTCGCGGATCGAGCTAGTAGCATCACATCTTTTTGTTCCGACCGAGTACTGCCTTTTAGTCGTTCGGTGACGGGTTCTAAAAAATCTGCCGCTAATGCGTTAAGGAAATCACTTTTAATTGAGGCCTTGTCGTAAAAACTTGGTTCATCGGTCTGGTTCGATTCCATTGATTTGTTTGCTCAGCTGCGCTCTCAGCGACTCGATTAGCGACGTCGAGTTCTCTGCCGACCCGAGGTTTTTCTGCTCTATCAGCTGCAGAGCCTCTCTTTGCTCGTGTAGGGAACTATCACCGGACATGACTCGAAAAAGCAAGTCAAAGTCTTCCCGAGTTACCAACTCCTCGGTTCGGTCATGCTCTTTTTCGCCGCTATGTGGGTCGTAATTATCCAATCTGGCTTGGAGGTCTGTTTGAGATTACCCCAATCCAGAACGTTTGGCAACGTTTTTGGGGAATTCCTAGTTTTTTCTATCGCTTCATGCGAGATAGGGTCGCTCCGTCGACCCTATCGAATTTCGGCATTTGTAGATTTGGGAATTGAATGTGGTCGTTCCTGATTTCCTCAACTCGTCCAGCGACATATGGCCCAAGTCAACACTTCAAAGCGCAGGCACCTGCGCAACAAAAAAGGAGAAAAAGTATGTCATTTACAGGCAACCGTTTCGGACAGTCCTTCGACAACGATGAAAACGCCACGTCATCAAACAAGAAACGTTCAAAAGAAGTTCGCTTACGGCTGAAAGAGCTAGGCCAGTTTTACAAAGCCGCTCAGATCGAAACCGCGAGGCTGTTGGAAGAGTGTCGAGCGGGCGGCTACTGGGCAGAAGAGTATGCAACGTTCTCAGACTTTGTTGAAAAGGAGGTGGGCATTTCATTGCGAACCGCTCAGGAAATGATGCGAGTGATTCGGAAATGTAATGTTGCGAAAGTCTCACCGGAAAAGATTGCTGAGCTGGGATGGAGCAAAGTTGCGCTGATAGCTAAGGATCTCAATGAGGAGAACGCTGCAAAGTTGCTGGCCGAAGTGAAAGACAAAAGCTACAGCCAATTGCAGGAGTCAACTCGTCAAAAACGCAAATCGAAGAACGCGGTCAAAGGCAAGTCTTATTCGAAGGTTGATAAGAACGAACAATCCGATATCTGCATCTCAGAAAGCGTGCTCGCCGCACTTCAGTGTGCGAGTTTGCATACTCGCGACTTTTCAACCCAAGCCAACTTGGAGTTCATGGCAGCCAAGTTTATTGAGCTTTGTCCACCGCCTTCGCGCGTTCCAGAAAACCAAAACTGGAACTAAACAATCATTTGGGCGAGCGACAAGTTTTAGATGACTTGAACTTACCCCACCAAATTCAACCGTCGTTACCAAAACCTATCTGAGGTAGCCATGATCTTAATGCGACTTACAGTTTTTGCTTTGGCTCTTTTTTTGCCCGGGAGTCTCGTTGGCCCTGTTGCTGGCCCAACCAGTGGGCCGCAAACACAGCGACAAGTTGCGGCAAAAGAACAGAATCTTCAAGAACAGACGATCATCATCGCAGTTGATTGGTCGCAGTCGATGAGTCTGATGGATCCACCGCACCAGATCGAGGCGGCGATCAACCACTTCATCGACGTGTCCCGTTTGACTGGCGGGCGAATAAAACTCGTCTTCATCTTCTTTCACGGACAGACTGTGGAAGTCATCGCCGGGCCCGATGGGTTGGCAGCCGTCGGCTCTGAAGCGATGCGCACTCAATGCCGGGAATACCTTTCGAAACCGTGCAGTGGTGCAACGCCATTGGACGGAGCACTAGAAGCGGTCAACAAAGCGCTTGAGCAGAGCGTTTCAAAAAACAAAACGCTTGTAATTATCTCCGATGGCGAGCCCACAACTTCAATTCGCCCGGAAGTGTTTGGCCCAGTCAAGGAAGCTATCGAAAAAGAAGAAGCCAAGCGCGAGAAAAAAGGTGGTCGCCAGGCGGTTGCGGCATACCAAGCACGACTTCGGGATTGGCAATCAGAGGAATCCAAGTTCATTCAAGCAATTCAGCAACCATTGTTGTTCGAACGTTGCCTGAACTTGGCCGCGAAAACCAACCAACACAACGTTCGTGCTGTCAGCCTCGCCTTCACCCCCGACCTCGCCAAGCTTCGACAAATTCACGATGCCGTTGGTGGCGCGCCAGAAGATTTTGTTTTCATTGACGAAAAGTCGTTGTTCGCCCGCATTCATGAACGGCAGGTGTTTGACAGCGTGTTGGCACTGCCGGTAATTGAATCGGCGGCAATCAAAAAACTGGAAGCCACGACCGCATTTAGTTTGGCCGGTGATTTGCGAGCATCCTGTCTGGTGGTTGTAGAACTTGATTCGATTCCTGATCTGGATCGCCATTCAACGATGTTGATGACGGTAGATGGTCAAGCCTACCGTCATACGACAGACAATGTTGACGATCGCATCGTGGTTTCTCGCGATGCCAAAGGACGATTGGCCACACTTTCGACAGTCGCAGCGCCAGCCCAATCGGGATCATTCGATTTCAAAAGCCACAAAGACGACATGACGTTTCCGGGATTGAAGGTTTATCGGTACGTGGAAGCGCCGAAGAACCTTCAATTCGTTGTGCATCCTGAGTCGCTGTCAGCCAACGAGCCTAGTGGCTTCGAGGTTAATCAGTTTTCAAACGAAAAATGGCTATGTGGACTTTCGTGGCTCAACGGAGCAACAATTCCTTTGAAGTCGGCGGACATTGTGTTCCGCCATCGCGAATCGAACCGAGACTTTATGGTTGACACCAGCCGCGCGCAGCATTTCAACCACCGGTTCAAAGTTCAGCCACCCGAGTTGCCACTTGGGTTGTTCGATGTGTTTCTGCGTTATGAACTCGAATCTGGGCTCACATTCGAAACACGGATCGAATCGCATTTTAAAGTGGTTGGCGTCAAAGAAATCATCAAGATGGAACTTTTCGATGATTCCAATGCGATGGAATCAGTCGATTTTGGCTTGTTGGGCGACGTTGACACTAGCCGTACTGTCAAAGTGAAACTTCATTCTGCGACGCCACACGATCTGGACATCCTGATTACGACCGTCGGCTTGGAGGACTCACAGGGCAATGCAGTAGGACAGTCCTGGATCACAGTTTCAGATCCGACGATCAATATCCCAGCCGGCGAATCAGCCGAGTTGAAATTTGAATGTTCAATTCCTGACGAGGTTCCTGATAATGTTGTCGATGGCTTATTTGAATCGCACCTTGAAATCATAAACGCCAAAACTCTTCAGAAGATCAACATTGAACCGCTGATCGAAGGAACCAGCGATACAGAGTCTCTGAAACGCCTTTTGTTTACGCTCCGACGACCTTCTTTGATCGTCGAGGCCCATTACGCCCGTCGCCAGTGGATCGTCAAAGACGGTGATGATTTTTCACTGGAATTGAATGCAAACGTTTCAACGCCATTCTCCCGACAGGTAATTTTCACCGTTAAAACTACATCGGCGGCATCTCGCGACGTCGCCGTTCGCATTGCCAATCTTCGTCAGGAAGATGGCTCGGCTCAGTCGAAAATTGATGTTCTACCTGATAACGATTGGGTCGGCCCCAAACCGATCGAACCCGGTACGGCATATGAATACCGTGCCCGTTTTGTGGTTGAGAAACTTGGGCCCGATGACCCCCGTCGCTCGTACGGAAAAGTCATCATCTCTGGCAACGGGATGCGACCGGTCGTGATCAACATGGTTGCTGGTGAAGGCAAGTCATGGGCTCGAACCATTTGGTTCTGGTTTGTTTCAGTTGCCTGCATTTGCGGCTTAGTCGTCATCCGCATGTGGCGGCGAATCCGAACACTGAAGCAACTGACGCCGGGTAAGCCACGCCGATTCCGCGCCGGTGAGCCAGTCTTTGGCATGTTCGAATTCAAAGCGATCGACGGCCAAATCATGTTGGTGCCGAAAAAACCGATCGAGGTGAAGGACACCGATGGAGCTTTTTATCAGCAAAAAAATCCAATGCTTGTTGATTCAAGTACGCCTATTCCAATTCGGATTCGCGACAAGGACAAAGTCGAAATTGAAATCCAAAAAGTTGATGCCGCAGGAAAGCAGATTTTTGCCCGTGTAGCATCGGCAAGAATTAACAGCAAGAAGCTTCGACGTGCAAAACGACGCTTGTGGCTGTCCACAACCACAGCGACCACATCAATCCTTTTATTGGTCTTGATGCAACGTTGGCAGCCAGCCACACGAATCGTCCAGTATTTGATCGACGTATCCCCTTTTGCCTGATTGAGAGAACAATGAGTCATTCAAACGATATCAACCAGTTGTATCAGCTCTTGAAACAAGCGACGTGCGTTGAGTTCCCACCCGTGTTGACGTCCGCCACCACCATCTTTGGTATCGGAACAACCGGATCGAAGATCGTCATCAACCTGTTTCGGTTGCTTGAAGCCAGCGAAAGAGGTGTTCCTGACGGCGTGATTTTCATCGTCGCCGATGTTGATTCTGATGAAAGAGACGACAACCTGGCAGAAATAAGCCAAATCGTTTTCATTCCCTTGGGGAAATCTGGCGCCGGAACTAACACGCAGAACGGTTGCCGAATCATTGAGGAGCATTACGAACCAATCAAGTCAACGATCGAGAAGTCGATGGTGACCTTGATGGAAAACGATGGATTGGAATCTCAATTCAGTCTTCCACCAGGAAAATCCCAATCGTTTTTTATTATCGGTGGCGATGGCGGCGGTACTGCCGGTGGTGGTAAGGACAAGACTGCCACGGCCGCTCACGATGCGAAGCGTTCTGTCGGTTTGGAACAACTCGAAGTCAACGTTTGGCGCGTTGGCTCGCAGATTCCGATTCATGACGTGACTCGTTCCGTCAGCTCTGATGCCAAAGAACGAATTCCTGCAAATACGGCTGACAATCTCGAAGCGTGTTACATCCAAATGAACACGAAACGGTATCTGACTGAACATCCACCCATTGGTGAGCCGTTCGAAGTCCAAATGAGTACTCGAACGTTTGCCAATGTCGAGTTCGATAACGTCAGCCGTGGCCACCGCCTAAATACCAACGAAGAACTACTGCACGTTATCGCTGGATGTCTTCAATCCCGAATCTTTACCGCCGCTGGCAAGGAAAACGAGTCGCGTCATATCGACGACATGATCTTGGGAACCACAGGTCAAACATTCCGCTCAACTGGATCTCCCGTATTGGAAAACTAAATGTCACGACGAAAAACAAACTACGATTATGTCCCAGCGCAGACCCGCTCATACGGTCGCCACGATTGCAAGTTTCCGATCGCAGCGTTGTTTGCGGAGGCCTGCGAGGTCGCGATGGCTCGGTCGATTGAATCACTACTGTCAGGAACAGATGTCCAAGGTGACCCAAAGGCCATGGTTCGCCGTTGCGAAGTGACAGTTTCGCAAGCCATCAAAGTTCGCCGTATTGAAACGTGTATGCCGTCCATACCGGAATTGGATTTTGGCCAGATAGAACTCCTAGCGGAAGCGGTTGCGGATCTTCAGCGGGACGATGGCCAATGGCGAGTAGATTACCGAGATCGGATGCAGTCGCTGGTTGACAAACACGTTGCCAACTTAAGTCTTCGATACGCTGAACTGGTTTCCGGACTGACGGTTACATACGGTTACCTGCCTGCAAACAAGTTGTTGATGCAGCTTCAACGTGACCTTGAGTCTGTTCGAAACGATCATACTAAACAGGTTTGGGATTCAGGTGACACAAGTCTGGCAGCTGATACCGCAGACACCTTGATGCGTTTTCACGAAATGGCGTCGGGGAAATCACGATGGCTCAAGAAATACTTGTCGCCATTTAAAGCCGATGACAAAGAAGAATTAGAACGCCTTTTCGAAGTGGCGGAATCGCTTCTAGAGAAACGATCGAATCAATTGCGAGCCGAGGCAGTTGTCGACGTAATCGACCAGCTCTTGGATCCATCTGTCGCCGGAATGATTCCGCAACTGGTTAGAAAGATCCAAGCTGAAGCCAAACGGCTAAAGGAAATAGCAGACGCGCTCCGTAAGCCGCAGCAGTTGCCCAAAAGCACCGCGACGACCACAGTTTTGGTCGATTCGATTCGTCGAAAAATTGATGGAGAAAGAACTCTTGAGCTGGCCTTCGCTGCGGCATTCGAAATTGCTGGCAAAGGGCGTGCAGAAGTTCTATCCGCGATTCGTCTTGGGATTCCGATCGGTGGCTGCCTCGTTGGGCCACGCGAACTGGCGACGATGGAGCCGAATACAGCCAAGGCAGAGTTACTTAAGTTTGGACGTGACTTTTTTGCATCGGCCATCCCGGCAGCACTAAAAATCGACATGACGAAGCCCGAGCTTCAGCTGGCCCTTGCAAAAAGGGCGGTCACCCTAATCCAGAAGTCTCAACCCTATTTGACTTTTGACAAGATTCCAGGTGCAGTCGAAAAATATGAGTTCTATCTGTTCTGTCACCCAGATCTTCGGACTTTGATTGACAAATATACTCGTGGGCGAATTCGGTTCGCCAATGCGCCTGATGACAAACGATTTCACGTTGTGTCGAAACACATCGTTTCGTTGACATCCACGGTACTTGGAGCCGGTCATGCTCGCACCGATTATTACCGCGGTTTGTATCGGCGGGCACGAATGGGTGGCGACTTTAAGACCATCTATAACCATCCGGAGGAAACTGCTTACCCACTCGCGATCGCAGAACGTGCCTGCGATGAGCAAGATAGTCGTGATCTGTTTACGTTGGCTACGTCAATTGGAGCGGTCGCCGAAATGGTTGATGGCGAAGAGAGCCGATTTATTTGTAGCCCACTTGATCATACGGTCGCTCCCCGTTTTAGCTCGATCGTTTGCGTTCGACGCCCAATCTCGGAAAAGTCTCTTCGGCGTTGGGTGAACCAAGGGTGGTTCAAGCAATGTGTTCGCGTTGGCTTGCCCGAGGTCGCTCATGATTGGGATCAAAACATGCGTATTCAGATGGATCAGCAAACTGATCATGAAATCGCAGAGCGACTTTGCGAATTGAAAATCTTGGAACGGACTGCCATCGGCTACCAATTTGGCTGCCCACATTCCGCAGGCATCCAAAAACACGAATCGTTGTTCGAACTTCGAAACAGTGAGCCGCAAGGCTTGATCGCCGCTGATTTTATTCGGTCAATGTTGGATCACGACGACCTTTACACACGGGTTCTCTTCGACGTCGTCATGGCGGAAGCAGCCGGTGTATTCGAGGAACGCCAGCTGCCAGAGTTCGCACAAACGATGGCACGCAAGTGGAGAAATTAACGTGATCGACCCGTCCATTATTGATTTCACGCCGACATTCTACTTGCTAATGATCGGGTACTTCCTCGTCCAGATTGGCAGAGTTTTTGCACAGCGTTATCCCAAGACAGCAAACTATCAATCTGGTTTGGCGGTGTTCGTGTTTGCTTACTTAACCCTGCCTCGACTTTTCTACAAACCACCATACTGGCTGGCTGATGGAATCGGAATTTCAGTTCGGGCTGCCGCCTTCGCCGCAATCGCCTATGGGCTGGGCGGGTTCGTAGCCATGTCTCATATGGGCATCAAATCACTATTGCAAAAAACGAAGCTGCGTTGGCAGACTTGGATGCAAAACCGTGAACTTCGTGAGCAAAGTCAGATACAAGACGAAGAACGACGTTTGCGCGCGGCTCATCAGCCGAGTTACGACGAGATGCAGGAACTTGCGCGGCTTGAACAGGAAGAGCAGGAACGGCGCGATAAAGAAGCACATTCCCGCGAGACTGATCGGCAACGACGACTGGAACTAAGGCTTAAAGCAGAATTGGAGATGGAGTTTGCCGCTGACAAAAGCAGGCGAGAGAAACTCGATCAACTTATCAATACTTATGCGGACGAATCGTTGCCAGTTGATATCTACCAGCAACGGCTTGAGATGATCCAAAATGCGGTTTCTCGAAACTCCCCGGCCAAAGCCAAACAGTATCACACGATGCAAGAAATCATAGACGATTTTGATAAGCAAATCGCAGACGTCAATAGTTCGACCAACTCGGAGTTTGAAAAGGAATCGCTTCGTGCACTGATTCTGATGGAACGTCAAAACGTGATACAGAGGTTTATCCAACCATGAGTCGCTATTTAATCGGACGATCCCCGGGCAACAGGCAAAACGTCTACTTGCCTATCAAAACGTTGCCAACACACACACATCTGATCGGAGCAACGGGTACTGGTAAAAGTACTTTGATCATGCGCATCCTAGCGCAGTTGATGATCGGGATGGTCAACCCGACGACGATTTTCGTGATTGATCCCTTGGGTGGGTTGGCGAATGTGATCTTGAATTTCATGGCTCATCCGACGTTGTGCCCTGAATCGGTTCGCAAGCGCCTTGTTTACATTGAGCCGGCAAAAACAGAGTATTGCATGCCATTCAACCCACTGATTTTCGATGATGAAAATGACTTGTATTATCGAACCGGTCGAACCAGTGATGTAATGTTACGTAGTGGAAAAAGTCACGACATGACTTTGATGCTTCGACTGCGTCGATGGCTTTACAACTGCTTCTATTCAGTAGGTGCTTTGGGTTACGCACCCGCAACGGCCCAATTTCTAATCCAGCCCGGAACCGATCAGCACGACCAACTCTTGCGCCAGATTCCCGACCGTCTTCGCAATGAATGGGCCGAAATCTTGAAGGCTGGGCTGCGTGAGAGAATCCATGCCCTAGACAGCACCCGGAACCGTTTGAACCCCTATTTTACTTGCCCAGTTCTCAACAACATGTTTAGCAGTACTCAAAGTTATTTTGACGTACCGCGATTCATGCGTGAAAAAAAGATCGTCGTTGTGAACTTGGCTCCAAAAGGAAAAATTGACCCGCACGTCGCCAATGCAATCGGTGGAATGATGGTGAACGAAATTGTTCAGACTGCACGAAATTTACCGAAGGAAATTGTTGACCCCACGATGTTGGTACTTGATGAGTTCCAAAACTTTGTTTCAGAGGAAATGTATTCAACTTTGCCAGAGACAAGGCAGCTCGGTTTGCAACTCTTACTAAGCCATCAAAGTTTTTCACAGCTGCTGCAGGGTGAAATTGACATGCGAGGTATCGTTTGGCAGGCGAGGAATCGTTTCATGTTTGCTAACGACGCTGATGACGCTGATCTTCTTGCCCATGAGCTTGCTTCCTTATCTTATGATCCCAAGAGCTTGAAGGATCAGATCGAGGTCTTTCGGCAAAAAAAGATTGGTCAAAAACTGATTCGGCTAAACAACTTCAGCTCCACAAGCACTAAATCGAACGCCTATGACGAAACAAGTTCACATGGTTCCAGTCGCGGGCGAAGCTACAATTCAAACGATCCGTTCGGAGGCATAACACATACCGAGGGCAGCAATGTCAATCGCGGTAGCTCAAGGAAGCAGGCGGACAGCAGTGGTAGCAACCACGGCTGGTCGGAAACGTTGATTGATGAACTGGAAGACTTTTATGAGGTAAGTTCACGAACCTATCACACGTTCGACGAGCAAATGCGAATATGGGCAAAACGAGTGCGACGTTTGTTGACTGGTGAGGCGTTGGGTAAATTCAAAGACGACAATCGAATTCACCATATCGACGTAGACCAGGTTGTGATCCCAATGATTCCGGCTCTGGTGGACTTGAAAGCGAAATTGTTGGAAGAGAATTTTGCCAATCGCGAATTGTTCATCCCAACGGTGGCCATCCAAGAACGTTGGGCTGACTTTACTGCAAGGTTAGGTGCGGGAACCAGTATTCCGCCCAACCAACGAGAAATTGTTGACGCCATTCGAATTGAACATGGTGGGGATTCAAACAACGATTCTATTTTCCGGTAGCGGTGCGGTGTTTTGTTTTGCCAAGAACTCAAGTCTCGGAAGACCGAACCCGTTTAATTCGGAGTAGTGGATTCTTGCCTCGACCTGAGCATCGCTGATGGTCGCAATTTCTCCAATCAGCACACGATACAACTGTTCACGGTACGCGTGGCGTTTCTCAAAATGGACTCCAAATTCGTTGTGGTAGTAGTTGGACAAAGCCATCAAGTCGCGGATACGATTTGACGTGTTCGTTTGGGAAGCGG
This sequence comes from uncultured Pirellulaceae bacterium, assembly GCA_964543985.1. Classification (GTDB taxonomy): domain Bacteria; phylum Planctomycetota; class Planctomycetia; order Pirellulales; family Pirellulaceae; genus CAJQPP01. Next base: position 42,467 of record CAZJBW010000010.1, read on the forward strand.
CGACCTGTTCGTAGTCAACCAGTGCGGTGTCGAACGATTCAATGCGGTCAATTTCTCTTGCCGCTTCTCGAACGGCTTCTGCATGATGCCAATGCTGATTCGAGATCTGTTCCATGAAGCGACAATACGCCGATTAGAATGCAGAATCAATTGGCGCAAACGGATCTGATGTTCTGGTGCGCCTCGACCGAAAGATTGGTTCCGTTGGTAGTACCGACTATGGTTCCATCGTTCGACCGGGGCGGGTCATCGAACCGGCGATGGACGGTCATCCGTAACCCTACCACCCTCCGGCACTTACGGTTTGCCAAGGACTGTCGTCGCAAGCTCCTCCACCCTTGGCTTCATTGCCATGTTCAGCGTTGGAAACCGCTTTTTGAATGCATGGCAATGAAGCCAAGGCTGCGCCTTCGCAAACCACGCCGTTTTTGTTGACCAAAGTTGGATTAAATTTCGACCTTTGACAACGTGATCCAAACGGCTGCACGCCGCTACCGCGTCGTGGTAAGTGCCCTCCAAAGCCGTGTACTTAATCAGGTTTAAACTTGAATACCTAGCGAATATTTTTCGCTTGACAATCCAATCGAACTATCGAATAACAATGGTGATCGTCAGCAATTTCGCTGGTGACAAATTTCCCCCCTTTTTTATGGAGAACAATTCTCTCAGGCGGCTTTACGCTAGTCGGCCCACGTCATCCGACATGCTTCACGACCAATCGAAGTTGGATGCGGTCGAGTGCTTTACGCGTTCGCTTTCATTCATTCCCGGCGGTTGGTTAAAAGAGTGTCTCAGGGCTAGAGGCGAACCGTTTGCAATGCCAATTTGCCACGGGCTGTTTCTGGTTGACGAACCAAGTGTCGCTAACAGAATCAAGCGACATTTTTGTGACGACGTTTTTAACGAAGACGATGATCGTCTACGGCTTATCGAATCGGGATGGAACTCTATTCGCTCGACCGGTTTGTTTGGTCGAGAAATCGACGGCTTCGTGGTTTTGGGTATCGACGGGCTTGGCTACGATTTTTTCGAAGCGCATTGGGAGCCTCTTTATGACCTGCTTGGTTATAAATGGCATCTAAACGTCGACTGAAAACTGTTGATAAAAATGGAAACGCCGAACTTGACTTTTGACGGTTCGGCGTTCTAATTGGGGTATCGCTCTGAAAACGAGTGCCTCCATGTACGGTTAAATCCGCCCGGTGCTTCGGCACTGAAGATTGATCGCTTGGTTGTAATTCGCCCAAAAGGCCATTTCATTCCGAAGACTGTTACTTTTAATAGTTCTTCGGAATCTTTTTTTCCGCTCTTGGATTTAATGGCAATCAGGATTGGGCCAATGCCTCTTACCGAACTCGATATGACTGTGCTGAAAACAGTCGCGACGTATTACGTTCTTACCCGTGAACAAGTGCAGGGCGTTTGTTGCGCCGAACATTCAAGCGGTCGCGGTACGCGCAAACGACTCAGTCGGCTTGGCAAGGCTGGCTACATCGTCAAACATCGCGTTCCAGTGGCCCTTCCTGGCACAAACGGAGCCGCTCCGGTGTATTACCCCACCAAAAAGGGTTCGGACGCGCTAGCGAGCTATTTTGACGATGAACGCTTTTACGCAACCAACACCAAGAACCCACGCGCTGATCGCTTGTCGCATTGGATTGCCTGCAATTCGACCCGAATCTTAGTCGAAAAGGCAATTCAACAACTCCCGCAGGTTGATTTGATTCGATGGATCAACGAATGGGAAACCGTCAACAAAGACGACACGAAATCAGATCAATTCTGTCTTCACACGCAACTTGTCAAAGATCCCCCGTTGAGTTGTTCGCCGGATGCTGGATTCATGATTCGCTACCAGGATCAACAAATGGTTTACTACCTAGAACAAGATCGCGCAACATCCAGCCCACGCCAGGTCGCCGCCAGAAAGCATCGCGGCTACGCCGAATTGTCGAAACAAAACGGTCACAAGAAACACTTTCCAGATCTAACAGTCCCCTACTTTCGCGTTCTGTTCATCACGCCAAGCGAAACACGAGCCAAAAAAACGCAACAAGAGATGAAAGATCGAAGTGGAAAAGAACTTTGGCTGATGATGAACGAAAAAGCATTGAACGAAATCAACTTCTTCACCGGCAATGTTGCTATCGACCACGAAGGTGAAGTTGGGCCACTACTGACGCTTCCTGAGACAACTGGCCAATCCTGACCACTAACCGCTTATCGGTTCAATCAACACATTCAGGGTGTGTCGTGCGAGCCGATTGGCGTTGTGGATATTCGTGACTCACGACTGTGAGTTTTTATTTCATTCCTCTTTCTATATGGACAATTTACAAAACGACAAATCAAAAAAGCCAGTTCGTGTCTTTCGATCCGGCGGCATTTCAGTCGCAGTGTTTGGAAACACCTCTGACGAAGGCAATGTTTTTCACAAGTTAAGCGCCGAGCGCGTTTACAAAACTGGAAACAAGTTCGCGACAACGAATTCGTTTTCGTTTAACGAACTGCCAACCGTAGTGATGCTCATGAAGCGTGCTTGGTACTTTGTACTTGAGCTCGAATCACAAGCAAAAGACAAACAAGATTAGTCGTGCAAAACTAAGTGGGCCAACCCCTGATACGGCCCACTACGACTGGTGCTAGTCACCAGCGTGACCGTTCAACTTGATCGTGATGCCATTCCTATGGTTTTGGGCAGTCCGATTCGTTTTGACAGTCATGGTGAACATCGTTTTCTCCAAGCATCACCTCTCTCGTGATCGCTCGGTACCTCTAAGTACCAGCCCGGTAATTTGTTTACCGGTTTTTTGTTAATCACGTTAGGAGAAATCTGTGAAAGTCTTACTTACCCCTGCGCCGAAAGACGCAACTTGTTTCTGGTGCCGCAAGCGCAAAAAGGATTGCGTAACTGCGGAATTTTCCAATGGATTTGTTAAAGGCAAAATCCTCTGTTTCGATTGTTTCGTCCGCGCTACGCGCGTCCAGTTTGAACCGGTCAGCGAGGAAGTTGCAAAAGCAACCGAGGTGCCCAACGCGAAGGCGTAGGTCGCTTCAATCCACTTTTTACAAACTCCACTAAGGAAAAATCATGAACCGAAGTCACCCAGAAAAAGTGTTCCGTATTGGTTACGTCAGCGCTAGCGTGTTTGCACGCAAGATCGAGAAGGACGGCGAACCCGAACGGATCGTACGCAGCGTGAACCTGCAAAAGCGATATCTGGACAACGGCGAAACGAAGTTTAGCTCCTCATTTGGACTTGGCGAATTGCCGCAGGCCATTGAGGCGATGCGACTTGCGTTTGATCATTTGGCCGAGCAAGAAGCTGATGTTGCGTTGCAACAGCCCAATTTGGGCTCCAGAGGTGCATCATGAGCAGGCAAAAGGAAGGAGGTGTCATTCGAATCGACGAGGCGTATAGCAAACAATGCGTCTTGTCCCGATTAGGAGTCTCCCAGCGGTTTTGGGACAAAATGTTGGATGAGGGGCTCCCCTACACCAACGTTGGACACACTCGCTGGGTTACCGGCGAAGAGATCATGAACTACTTGAAAAAGTTTGCGCAAACCAAACCGGTTCAGGCAAAGTAGTTTCATGGCTCGCCCACCAGAAATTGGCAACGTCAAGTTGTATCCCGATCGGCCATTGCGCGATTCTGACAAAAACGGTTTTGTGCTGAAGTTCTATTGCCCCATTCAAGGCAAACGGATTCGCAAAAACGCTGGAACGCGCGATCGCCGGGAGGCACGAAAAATCGTTCGGGAATGCAGCACTCGACTTACAAACGGAGAGTACGTTGCGTCTGGCGGGTTGATATCCGCTGAACAGGAGAAGGTTCGAAAAGCGATCGAACAAGTCGTACCACAGGGCGTTTTTTCAGGCGTCGAAACAGATTCTGGTCGTTCTTGGGATGCCTGCAAGGATCAGTATTTAGCGTACAAGAAGAAACGAGTCCGGGATTCATCATATGCTGATATCACGTCGCGACTCGACCTTGCTGAGCGAATTATTGTAGGCTATCGCGAAGACAATGGACTTCAAGGCGTCGGGTCAATTCAAGAGAATTGTACGCTATCGGCGATGGAATACCTTCAGGACAGACTGCTCGCCGGAGATGAATGCCGCTATGACTACCGCTCTCCGATGACTGTTAACACGGCGATGGGAGCAATCATGGCATTCGTTCGTTATTGTGCCCGCCACGAATGGATCGACAAGGTGCCGATCGTCGATCGCTTGGAAGTTGACAACCCGATGAAAGGGCGCCCGATTTCGGAATCGGAGTATGAAGCGATGCTTAAAGCTACGCCCAAAGTCGTCGGAGAATCGGCAACTGACTCCTGGCGCTTTGTACTCAGGATCATTTGGACAACTGCTTTTCGAGTGGGCGACGTGATGTCGTTCTCATGGGACGACGAAACCGAGATCCACCCGCTTTGGAAAGACGATCGCCGTGAACATCCGACAATTGCCATTCCAACGAAACAAAAGAACAGGAAGAAGCAAGAGATCCCCATGTTGCCCGAATTGGAGCGGCTTCTGGTTTCAATTCCACAGTCGCACAGGACAGGGTGGATTGCCAATCCTCGGCCGCTGGATTCGCAAAACGCTCTTGTCAGGCGTCCAACTCGCAAGCAACTCACGAAGTTAAAGAAGAGCAGTTCAAATACGAAAATCGCAGAGATCTACGGCGTAAGCGAAGCAGCCGTCCGAAAATGGCTTCTAAATCCAAACTCGCTAAACCAACGTTCGTCGACAATCTCACAACCACCCAATCTCATTCAACGTCTGACGAAGGAACGAGTCGGACGTGTTATCGCTCTGATTGGAAAGGAGGCTGACATTGTCGTTCAAGACCAAGATGTCGATCAACGAAAACGACTGAAGTATGCTTCCGCTCACGACATTCGCCGTGGCTGCGCACAGCGTTTGATCAACCAAGGCGTTTCCGCTGAATCGCTGAAACTAATCTTACGTCATGCAGATTTCGCGACCACCGAAAAATTTTATGGGGCCGTAAAAAGCGTCCAGTCAGCATCGTCCGAAATTCGAAAACTGATTTCGGCAGTTCCGGACAAACAAGCCCCCGATCTAAGCGCGGCAGAAGTCGCAAAACTTCGTCAGCTACTATCTCAGATATAAAATCTCTCGCGCAAGTTCCTCAATTTATTCCTGAACGGTCTTAAAGAGAACTTCAAGCAAGAAATGAGAGAGCGACAGTAAGTCGCGTCTCTCTGGATATTTGTCTTGGCTGGACCGTCGTCAACTAGTAAAAGCGTCAGGTACACCGTAATTGGTTCCACAGACGAGTTCGCCTAGTCTCCCCAAAGTTGATTGGCAAAGCAACCAACTTTGGGGCATTCTTCCATCACCGGAAAATCAGCAATAGCTGCCCAGCTCCGATAGCCAAAAAGGAGCCGAGTAAGATCAAATCAAGTCCAATCCCTGGTAAGGAATCGGGCTTGCCTTTGTGCCTGAACCTGGTCGACCATGTCACCAGCTTCGAGTACCAAGAAAAAAACTTTCTCATAGTTGGAGGGGAAGAAAGCAAAAAAGCTTACGCTCAATCGCAATTAGAGGAACGGCAAACTCGAAAGTCAAGTAACTAGTTGCGGCGATAACGCTTGAAGGCGAGCCCCGATTGGCTGCGCCGTCTGACCCTTTGCTCCTACCAAAGCCAAGCGATGGAACCCCTCGACCAGATGCAAGAAATCTTCATTAGTGGGGGGATTAGTGGGGGGACTTCATGTTGCAGTCAGCGCACGAAAAAACCGAGATCGTTTCCGACCTCGGTTTTTGCTTGTTCAAAAAGCACACCCGGGAGGATTCGAACCTCCAACCCTCGGTTCCGAAGACCGATGCTCTATCCAGTTGAGCTACGGGTGCATGTACTTGTCCCGGTCTTGTATGTCCCGGTATTGTAACGAAAAATCGATTTTCGGCAACGATCTCAAGTAAAACGATCCCAGGTCAACTTTCTAGTTCCGCCATCGCCTCTGCTGAGAACTCGAAGTTCGCCGAGACGCTTTGTACGTCGTCGTGGTCGTCGAGAGTTTCCATCAGGCTGATGACGGTTTTTACTTGTGGGCCTTCAACACTGACGGTGTTTTGGGGTATGCGAGTTACTTGAGCGGATAGACATTCGATTTGCGCGTCTTCCAATGCTTGACGGACGTCGGAAAAACTGTCTGGGTCGCAAAGGACCTCGAAGTCGCCGTCTTGTTTGATGTCGTCGGCGCCGGCGTTCAGAGCGACTTCCATCAATTGATCTTCACTGGTCTTGTCAGCTGCGATCACGAACAGACCTTTGCGATCAAACATCCACGAGACACAACCGGTTGCGCCCAGGTTGCCACTGTGTTTCTCAAAGATCTTTCGCAGCTCCGGGGCGGTTCGATTTCGGTTATCGGTCAAGATGTCACACATCACCGCGACGCCGTTGGGACCGTAGCCTTCGTAAACGATTTCCTCGTAGTTACTGCCTTCCAGTTCGCCGCAACCTTTTTTGATGGCTCGTTCAATATTATCTTTGGGCAAACTAACCGCTTTGGCATCAGCGATCACTGTCCGCAGACGAATATTGGTGTCAGGGTCGCCACCACCTTGTTTCGCGGCCACCATAATGGCTTTACTCAGCTTGCTCCACAGCTTGGCCCGTTTGGCATCCGTGGCAGCTTTCTTGTGCTTAATGTTGGCCCACTTACTGTGACCGGCCATCTTAGGTCCTCCAAAACCGAGTGCGTTTTCGAACGGAATTCAATATTCAAGAAGGTTCGTTAGCGTGGTTTCTTTTTTGCAAGTCGTTTGGAAGCAGACTTCTTTGTCGTTTTTTTCTTGGTCGATTTCTTTGCTGCTTTCTTCTTTACAGCAGCTTTCTTTTTGGCCGGAGCCTTCTTCTTCGCTGGTTTCTTTGCGGCTACTTTTTTGGTTGCTTTCTTCTTGGCAGCTTTTTTAGGTGCCGTCTTCTTCTTGGCTGGTTTGGCGGTTTTCTTAGGCGTCGCCTTTTTCTTGGCTGGTTTGGCGGCCTTACCAGTCTTTGTCTGCTTGGCTACTTTAGTCGCTGTACCGCCTTTTTCAGCAGCTTTCGCTTTTTTGCCTTTGGTGGCAACTTTCTCTTCAACGACCTCTTCCTTTACGGGTTCAGGAGCTGGTTTCTTTTTTCGTTGTCGTTTAGGGAAACGTTCCCGAGCGTCCGCGTCCAGGCTAAGAAGTATGGCGCGAGTATCGTTGTTAAAAGGGCTGCTGGTATAAGCGACAGCCAATTGGTGCACGACCGAGAAAAATTCGACGCCTTTGTTTTTGGCGATTGCTCGTTCCATTCCAGGAACGACTCCCTTTTCCGATTCTTTTTCATCGATGATGCCGACGGTGTACAACAGGTTAACCATCGATCGATCGACACCGATGGAGTGTCCACCGAGTCCATTTTGGGCTGTATAGGAAACGACGAAGGGCGTGGCCCCTTTGTAGTCTTCGATGGTTTGTACGGCTTTGCCAAGGTTCTCCTTGCGTAGCAAATCGATGTCGAAACTGTAGTGAGTTTCAAACATTGAATGCAGCGTCTTCTTCAAGCGGACAGCCGCTTGATTAGGTTCGCTTAAGCAGTCCATGGTTTCGGACAGCTCAACAGCCGTCGTTACGCGGACTTCATTCCAATCAAAAAAGCCATTTTGCAATCGAGCGAACGCCTCGTCGGCGGCTTCGAATTTGGAATTTTCCAGGCAGCAAGCGTATAGCAAATGCTCCAAGACAGAACGTTCGCTGGGAGGTTTGACGGGTTGATAATGTTTTTTGGCAACTCGATGCAACTTGGCCAGTTTTGCGGCGCGATTTGAAACTGCCATGGCGGCGATGATTACTCCGATAAACGTTGTCTTATGATGGGGTTATAAAAAAAACGCGAACAATTAGCCCGTGGGTTCTACGGACGATTCTTGGACATCGGGCGACGTGGGCTCGTCGGGATGATCCATGGTTGATTCGGTTGCGGCGGGCGGGGCATCACCTGCGACTTCTTCGGAGGATTCCGATTCGTCATTGGATTGTGGCAGGACTTCGTTCAGAATTCGAGTGACCTCGACAGCGTTCTTGGCACCTTTATCCAAAACAAATTTGATACGCGGTGTATAGCGAGTATCAATCCGGTTTCCGACTCGCTTTTGCAGGAAGCCGCAAGAGCTGCGAAGTCCGTTCAAGCAGAGATTTTGTTTGGTTTCGTCACCCATAACTGAAACGTAAACTTTCGCGGCGCGTAGATCCCCCGAGACCTCTACCATTGTTACGGTAACGTCTTTTACGCGAGGGTCCTTCAGTTCCAGCAGGATTGCTGTACTGACAACTTCACGGATGGCTTGAGCAGCCTTCAGGGCGCGACGGGAACTCATCGATTGAAAACCAAGTACATGGGTTGGGTAATTACAGCGTGCGAGCTACTTCAACGATTTTGTAAGCTTCCAGGGTGTCACCTTCCTTGATGTCGTTGTAGCCTGCCAGCCGGATCCCGCACTCCATACCACGCTGCACCTCCTTGGCGTCATCTTTTTCACGCTTCAGGGAATCCAGTCCGTAATCGCCGATGACCCGGCTTTCCCGGATCAACCGGATACGGCAATTTCTTTCGATGTTGCCTCGCATCACACGACAACCAGCGATCGAACCAACGCGGCTGATATTGAAGACTCGCAAGACCATCGCCATACCAAGTTCGACCGTGCTTTCTTCTGGTTTCAGGCGGCCTTCCAGTGTCGCACGAATATCGTCCGTCACTTTGTAGATGACTTCGTAGCGACGAACTTCGACTTGCAGTTCTTCGGCTAGGCTGCGAGCCGCTTCGTCGGGCACGACATTGAAGCCGATGATAACGGCATTGGATGCCTGAGCCAGACGGACGTCGGCCACGGTGATACCACCAACCAGGTTTTGCAGCACCTTGACGCGTACTTCGGGGTGATCCAGTTTGCCGAGTTCTTTTTGGATGGCTTCGATCGAACCACGCACATCGGCGCGGATGATCAAATTCAATTCCACCAAATCTTCGACGACACCTAATGTGCCCGAGGCCAATTGCTCCTGGAATTTATCCAACGAGACCTTGGTAGTGATTCCGGCCAGATTCTTGTGTCGCGAAGCGAACTCGCGAGATTCTGCAACTTCGCGAGCTTCCGAAATATCATCCAGAACATAGAACCGGTCACCAGCTTCGGGTGCCACGTCCAGACCGGTCAAGTTGACGGGTGTGGATGGACCAGCTTCATTGACTTTGCGATTCACATCCAAGGTGTTGTACAACGCTTTGACGCGACCGTGCGAGGCCCCGCAGACCACCACGTCGCCGACCTTCATCGTGCCGTTTTGAACCATCACTTTCGCGATGACACCACGACCCGGTTGCTGTTCGGCTTCCAGGCAAGTTCCCATCGCATGGCGATCGGGATTCGCTTTGTATTCGTGCAATTCTGCGGTAACAAGAATCGTTTCTAGAAGATCATCGATACCTTCGCCCTTGATGGCACTGGTTCGCACGACCTCGATATCACCACCCCATTCACTAGGCAATAGTTCATGCGAGGCCAGATCTTGCAAAGCCTTGTCCGCGTTCGCACCGGGCAAATCGATCTTGTTCAATGCGACAATAATCGGAACACCGGCTGCTTTGGCGTGACTGATCGCTTCTTCGGTTTGCGGCATGACGCCGTCATCCGCCGCGACAACCAGTACAGCAATGTCTGTGACATTAGCACCACGAGCTCGCATTTCGGTGAACGCTTCGTGGCCCGGTGTATCAACGAAAGCGATCTTTTGGCCAGCCTTTTCAATCTCGTAGGCACGAATGTGCTGGGTGATTCCACCCGCTTCGCCTGAAACAACATTGATACCGATAATCGCATCTAGTAGCGAAGTTTTACCGTGATCGACGTGGCCCAGGAAGGTAACCACAGGCGGTCTGGCTTGCAGACTTTCTGGATCATCCTCTTGGTCAAACTGCTCCATCAATTTGTCTTCAAGGGACTGTTGAGCTCGCAGTTCAACGTGTTCGACGCCGTAATGTTCGATCAACATTTCCACGAGTTCTTCGGACAGCATGGAATTGATATTCAGCATGCTACCTTCTTCGATAAACTGAGGTGCCTCCAAGCAGACGCGTGCCGCCGGAATACCCGCAGCCTCGGAAAACGCCCGAATTGAGCAAGGCAGTTCCAAAGTCAGATTTTCTTTTCGCGGCGCGGCCGTGTTCGCTACAGGCCCACTCTTTCGCCGGTAATTTCGACGTCTTGAATATCGGTCGTCATCGCGTCGATTGGGACGACGGCGGGTCGGCCGGGCTTGACGAGTGGTGCCTAAACCCGAATCGACATTGGACCCTGGGCGGTCCTTCTTCTTGCCACGACGACCAGACAGTGGCGAAGTTGGAACGTTTTGAGCGTTCATCGGGCTAGTAGGCGCGGCAGCCTTACCACCCTTCTTATTGCCGTGAGATTTGGCTTTGTTAGTAGCCTTTTTGGTGAAGTCACTTAAAGGCGCGGGCGAACCAGACTTGGCGCGTTCTCGCATATCCCGAATCGCCTCTTGTGGCAACGCGATATCGGGCTTTTGGACTTTTTCGGTCGGCTTATTTGATTTGGACGGCTGCTTTACTGTGGGCATCGCAGCAATTTTGACATTCAAACCACCAGGCTTTTTCGATTCGCGAGGCTTATCTTTATCTGCGCGGCGTTTCCGCTGATTCAGATCTCGCACTTCTTTGACGCGACCACCATCACCACGAACGGGCACTGGTTTGGCAGGTGCAGTCGGTGCCGACGAAGGTGGCGGTTGGGAAGCAGGTGCTTCGGGCGGAGCATCTGGAGTCACCGTCGGTTCCGCTACCGGGGCCTCGTCAACTGGCGCCGCCGGTGCTGGTGCATCTGCCGCCGGAGCTGGACGCGAACTTCGCGAAGTTCTACTGGCTAGTGGACGGACCGGGCCGGAGGCCTTTCTTTCAGGGCGAGTCGGTTTTTTGGGATGAGCAGGCTCAGCTGGTTTTTCGGGAGCGCTGGAAAGTTGTTGCTTGATGCGAGCGATCTCGTCATCGTTGAGACTAGCTAGCGCAGACCCCTTGCCTTTGATGCCTAGTTTGTCACAGACACCAAGCAATTCTTTGTTGTCAATTCCCAGTTCTTTGGCCAGCGCGTAAATGCGTACGGACACTTGTAAGGGACCTCCTTAGGGGTCGTTTGCTGAACGAACTTTCGTCGATCGGTCAGCCAGTCAAATAATAAATGGTGTTACATAAATGAATCACTCCTGTGTTAACGACTGTCCATTACGCAGTCGTCAAACACGGCACTCGGTCGGCTACACGACACTCACTGCCCCTCCTGATCCGCTTTGACGGCATCAGCATCTGGTTCAGCTGTCGCAGCATCTGCGGAGGGTTCGTCTGAGTTCGTATTGTTTTCCGCTTCCGCAGCTTTGGCTGCCGCTTCCGCTTCTTTTGCCGCTTTGGCTTGTTCTTCGGCTAAACGATTGGCTTCCGCTTCACGGTCTTTGCGTTCACGATCCAATCGCCGTTGTTCTTGCAATGCTTTTTCGGCTTCTTCGGCTTTGACTTCTGCCTGAGCCACAATCAAGTCAACCTGTTCGGCCGACAGATCGCCCAATCCCATCAAGAAATCGGGTTCGATGACTTCCAAATCATCGTAAGACAAGAAGCCTTCACCGACCAACATGTTCGCTAAATCTTCATCCACACCGTCCAAGGCACTGAAACCTTCCACGGCTCGTTCGATTTGTTTTTCCAGTTCTTCCTGAGTCATGATTTCGATGTCCCAGGTGCACAGCTTGCTAGCCAAACGCACATTCTGGCCTCGCTTACCGATAGCCAGCGACAACTGATCTTCGGCAACCAGGACGATTGCACGCCCCATCTCTTTACACAAAATGACTTCGTCGACATTGGCTGGCTGAAGCGCGTTGCGGATCATGACCTGCGGGTCTTCGTCGTAGCGAACAATATCGATCCGTTCGTTTGACAACTCGTCGATAATACTCTTGATTCGATTGCCACGCACACCGACGCAGGCGCCGACACAGTCGACTTTAGAATCGATACTGCTGACCGCCAGTTTCGTTCGGTATCCGGGTTCTCGCGAGATGGCATTAATGTTGATCACACCGTCAGCAATCTCTGGAATCTCTTGCTCAAACAATCGCTGCACCAATTCGCGGCGAGTCCGGCTGAGCACTACTTTGATTCGGTTACCTTGAGCCTTCACTTCAGTGACCACCGCGCGAACGCGATCATTGGGTTGATAGTGTTCGCCAGGAATTTGTTCACTTCGTGGCAAAATGGCTTCGACACTACCGAGATTGACCGTGGTCACACTTCCTTCGCTTCGATGAACGGTGCCCGAAACGATCTCGTTGATCTGCTGATCAAACTCGACCATCTGAGCGTCACGCTCGGCTTCGCGAACCTTTTGAATAATCACTTGCTTGGCGGTCTGAGCACCGATCCGGCCAATGACGTCTTCGTAGTCCAGTTGAGTGTCACCACAGCGACCGGCGATTTCACCGCTTTCACGATCGATCGCGAATTCCACATCGGCTTCGTCCCCGAAGTGTTTTCGTGCAGCCGAAACCAGCGCAGACTCGATCGCCCCAAAAACAATCTCTTTGGGGATGTTCTTGTCGCGATGCAGCGAATCGACGATGCGTAAAACTTCACCTGCGTTCATTCGGTTTCTGCCTAAGTGTTATTAATGGTTTGTATTTGGTGGTCATTGAATCAGGTGCAAGCGACCTAAGACAAATTCCGTTGCAAATGGTTCGGACGGGATTGGAATGTTCTTGTCTTGCGAAAGTTTTGGGCCCTTCAAATGAAAAACCGCCGGATCCGTTCAATTTCGCAAAGGCGTCATTGAGCTTCACCGCCGGACAACCAAAGACTGCAATCAACATCAACAGCCTCATTCGTGTTGCCAACCATTTCGCTGCGGAGCGGATTTGTTACATCAACCAAACCGTCACGCAATGAATGATCTCGAAAGAACCACTAAACCACGATGTTTCTCCAATTCCTGCCGGGTTACAAACAAAACGATACTGTCGTCAGGCTGCTATCGGCATAATCCATGACACAACACAGCGTAAAGAATACTCAGATTCGAAAAAATGGTCAACTACAGCCCCCTTAATCCACAAAATCTATCGAGCCTGTCAAAATCTATCGAGCCTGTTTTTCGGGCAACCAACGAACAACTGCCCACCCAGTCTTCAATCGACGATCGAACCAACGCGACTATCTGCCCAACGCGGGCATGTAAGGTCCGGAATCTTTCCCACCACAGAATCCGGGTGCTGAGATTGCCTTGCCAATAGAGGGGCCGAAGGGGGCCAAACGAGTGATTGGTTCCAGGCAAATTTTCAGGTTTGTCGTCTAGTAGAAGGACGACATTTCCTAGCCGTAGCGCATGCGGGATCCGCTGAATGATGGATGCCGCCGTCGATTGTTTGATTACTGAATCGAGCGAAACGTACCAAAATAGGCGTCAGCGATGGCCTTTAGAGAGGGCTCGAAGTCACGAAAGCAGTAAAAAGCGATGGTATTAATAACGAATTCGTCTTTGTCGGTCCGCTTGGCTCGCTTGGTCGCTCGATTAATCAAATACTCTACCGAGTTATCAAAGAACATCCCGTCGGTTAGCAGGAAGATCGTATCTGGATCCATATTGATGGACCGACGAATGGACCCCAAAGGCTTGGTCGAATTATCAGGTTTTTGCCTATTCAACCATTTACGGAACGCAATTTTGTTCTCGTCCGTCGCCGGAACCATTTTGTTGGCGCCAGCCAAACGGGGCATGGGGTGAGTTGTCCCACTAAACAAGAACACAAAGAATTCTTGATCAGCCGTCAATCCGGAGATCGCTCGCAACAACTCGTACTTGGCATCGACCCACCGCGCGCCTTCCATACTGCCCGACCGGTCCACGATAAACACGATCTTTTTGCCAGTGGCCTCAATTCCAAAGAAGGACGAGCCACCTTCCAAAAACTCCAGAGACTCTCCGCTACTGGCATTCGCAATGCGACTTAATTGTTCGGAACTTCCCGACAAATCATCGGCAAATTCAAATTGCTCGGTGTCGAACGCTTCCAGCTCGAATTCCAATTCCATCGAAAGCAATTCGGGCGCACCATCGGCAGAATTAGCCTCTGGCAACTCGAACGCCTCCTCCGAGGACTCGAACGTAACATCCTCCAGATCCAACAAAGCTCCCAAATCATCATCACTGCTGACTTCCAGGAAAATGTTACCTCGGCTCTGCACGCCGAAAGTAAACACCGCTAGAGCAACGATCACAATCACGTGTACCACCAAACTGGCCATCCAAGAACGGCTGGAATGGAGCAATTGATACACGAACCCTGTCGACTGATAGTATTCGCTGGACTCGTCCAATTCTGAAGAAAAGGCGAAATCTTCACGTGGTTTCACGACATCATCGACGGCTAATCGTTGCAACGTCTGCTGCTGAATTTGAGACTTCGTGGTGACACCAGCAACTGTCTTGGTAGTGGCGGGCTTCGTGGCGGGCTTCGTTGCGACGGCACGCACCGTTTTGTTTTTTGCTTCTGCCGCTTTCAACTGAGCCGCTTTGTTTGGCATGGGCTTGGGCGGCGAAGCAGCGGGCTTACTTTTGGCGCTGGCCTGCGGGACAGGTTTGCGGGCTGCCGCGCCCGGCTTTGTTACCTTTGCCTTGGAAGGCTTTTGAGGCGCCGCTTTAGGCGCAATCCCATCCTGGGGACCTATATTTGAGTTGTCTGAATTTGGTTTAGGCATGCCAAGCCCCAATGTGCGAACCGTTGGAAATTGCGGGCAAAGGATGATGAGACCGCTAGTTCCTAACACGACTTAATTATCACGCACCCCATGCGTTTATACAACGGATCGATTCAAAACAATTTTGATTTTTGAGCGAGTGTGATCACATTTCCCGCAAAAACCGTGATGCTGGCAACCCTTTCCATGTCGATCGATATTGTGACCTGCCTGACAGCTTCCCTATACTCCGCGGCCATTTACGCCCTAGCGACATCAACTGTCCAGCGGCGAAAACGCATACGCGTTAACGGGCACCAACTAACCAAAATTTGGATCTTGCAATGTGCAAAATGGGAACGCGAATTCAATCGGCAATTGTATTGTTGGCGACCTTGTTGATTGTCATGGGTTTTACGGTTACCGACTGCTCGGCTCAATCCACCAGTGACCCGACTAGTAAACAAGCGCCTGAGAACCGCAGCACTCTTAACGACAACGAGTCTTTAGAGTGGCTACCCGGTTTAGATGGTCAGCCTGTTCAACCAAGCAATCGCCCAGCCGCAGCACCCGCTTTGCCCAACGCTCGGCCGTTGAATCCATCCAACAGCCAGCGTTTTCCTAGCGACCCGGCAGCTCTGTATCCGAATCAACCGGTCGTCGCGCAAGTCGCATTCCAGGAAACCGCTAGTACCCAGCAAGATCCGCAAACGCAAACCGACCAAGCGACCACGACGCCAGCGCCTGCCCAAAACAATGTTGTAGATTCGCGAATCACAATGGTCACCAAAGGCGTGACCCAATTGCCAAGCGAAGCGGGGCAGGTTTGGCGAACATACGACATCAGCCCCTATACAACCGCCGTTCGCGACAACCAACGACCTCAACAAGCCATCATCGATTGGATTTTGAAAGAGACTGGAACGGAAATGTGGTTCCAGCAACCGATGGGAATCTTGAACACGACGGGTCGCCAGTTACACGTTTACCACACACCTGCCGTTCAAGCTCGCGTCAAGTCGCTAGTGGATCGGTTCGTTAACAGCCGCGCACGGTCACTGGTTATGGGCATGAAGATGATGACCATCACCAGTCCCGATTGGCGAAGTTCTGCCTTTTCCATGATGCAGCCGGTGCCCATGTCATCGCCGGGTGTCGAGGCTTGGTTGATGTCAAAAGAAAATGCCGCCATCCTGTTTGGCGACCTGAAAAACCGAGCGGACTCTCAAGAGCGGACAAATGCCGATTTGGTAGTAACTGACGGGCAACCTTACGAACTTTCACAACGTCGCCCTGTAACGTTCACTCGATCCGTCAGTGCAAGTCAAACGGGTGCCGGGTACACTCCGCTGAACTCGCAAATCGCAGAGGGTTTCACGGTCGACATTAGCGCCTTGAGTTCATTGGATGGGCGTTCCATCGAAGCCATCATTGGATGCGATATCGATCAAATCGAAAAAATGAATCGCGTGTCGGTCGACCTACCGGGCATCGGCGGACAGACTCAACCGTTTGAGTTGCAGATTCCGCAAATGGTTTCATGGAGTGTGAAGGAGCGGTTTCGTTGGCCAAGTGACCAAGTTTTAGTATTGAGCTGTGGCGTCGTGGCCACCCCCGGCCCTCAACGCCAGGCTTTGTTGGGCCTGCCAACTCTATTTAACGGCAATCGCCGTCGAGCCGATGCACTGATGTTCCTGGAATACAAAGGGGTGGCACAATCGGTCGCGGGGGTCAGCCAAACCCAATTGTTGGCTCCCACGGGCCTGAATCGCGGTTACGTACCGCCTCAATCCACACCGACCGGAAATATCACCGGAAACACGGGCCAAGCGGGATTGATTCCCATTACGCCTCGTCGATAGATTGGATTCCGACAAAAATTGGAACCGATAAACCCACAAATATCGTCCGGCTTAATAGATCGCCCCATTTGCCAAGCTTCTTTTCGCACTCCCGTTGGCGAACGAATCTGGCTGACTCGGACAGAAAGTTGTGCGGTCTCGACGTAGTCGGGCGGATTCTTAGAATGTACTTTTGACCCTATCTGCTAATTTTCAGCTCGAAGAGCCAGTTTGTTTATGTACTGTCCTGATCGTCGCGTCGTGATCACAGGGATTGGGCTAGTCAGTCCCCTCGGAACCAACGTTGAAACCATGTGGAGCAACCTTTCACAAGGTAACAGCGGCGTGGGCTTTATTGATGCCTTGCCCGAAGCCAAAACGCCGACCCGTATCGGTGGCGAGGCGAAAACGTTTACCGGTTCGATCGATGACTTTGGCGAGCTAGAAAAAACGTTAAAACGCAGTATCAAAAAAGGGCTGCGTTTGATGTGCCGCGAAATCAGCATGGGCGTCGCCTCTTCGCAACTCGCTTTACAAGACGCCGGAATTACGACTGGAACCTACGACCCAGAACGCATCGGCACTCTTTTTGGCTCCGACTATATCCTGACGCTGCCTCAAGAATTCAACGAGGGTATTCACAAGTGTTTGTCCGCAAACCAAGACTTCGATTTTGAACGCTGGGGCCAGGATGGTATTCCACAAGTCAATCCGCTGTGGTTGCTAAAGTACCTTCCCAATATGCCAGCCAGTCATGTGGCCATCTACAATGACTTGCGCGGACCCAGCAATTCGTTGACGATGCGCGAAGCCTCGTCCAACGTCGCGTTGGCCGAAGCCGTGACAACGATTCGACGCGGCGTAGCCGAATGCATGTTGGCCGGCGCCACAGGAACTCGCATTCATCCACTACGCAGCGTGCATGTGGCCATGCAACAACCTTTGGCTCAAGCCGACCAACCCAACCAAGCTTGCCGCCCATTCGACCAAGCCCGCAGTGGTATGGTTCTGGGTGAAGGCGCTGGCTGTATTGTCCTGGAATCTTTGGAAGCCGCTCAAGCCCGCTCGGCCACAATCCACGGTGAAATCGTTGGCTACGGCACCAGCACGGTGGCCAACAAAAACGGAGTCGCCAATTACGAAACGGCATTCGAAAACGTATTAAAGGGTGTTTTGGAAACTAGCGGACTGACGACCGCAGATATCGGACACATTCATGCTCATGGAATTTCCACCGTCGATTGCGACAAACAGGAAGCCGCGGCCATCAACCGAGTCTTTGGCGATGATTCACCACCGGTGATGGCGGCAAAAAGTTTCATGGGTAACTTGGGAGCCGGCAGTGGCTTGGTCGAAGCGATCGCCAGCCTGGAAGCCGTCAAACGAAACCAACTGTTTCCGATCCTGAATTACGACCAACCGGATCCCGAATGCCCAATCAATGCTGCGGATCCAAACAAGCACGAACCCGGGTCATGCTTCATTAACATGAATGTCTCGCCGCAGGGCCAAGCCAGCGCAATTCTAATCAAAGCGTTTCAGGGCTAAGTCCAACGCGTTCCGCTGGAACGAGTGGAGACTCGTTCCCTCAAACATGCGTTCGGTCGCAGGGAATCCCCGCGTCACTTTCTAAACAATCGTCACACGTGGCATAACCTGCCGAAATTTCCAAGGGCTGGAATCGACTGGGCGGGGCTGCGCGCGAATTCCACAACCTATATTTTGGCGTCTCATCCAACCTTTTCCCCAGACGTCCGCCATGGCGAAGCCCAATATCCGTCAAAACAAAACGACGATCAAACTATTCTTTAAACTCATCGATGTCGCCGCTATCGGTTTCGGGCTGTTCATGCTGTTGCAATGGTTCCCCGAAATGAACAGCAAGGCGACGGTCGCCAGTTTCTTGATCGCTCTAGGCATTTTCAGCATCACTGCCGAACTGTTTGGATTGTATCGTGATTGGCAAGGCATCTTATTCGCTCGAGAAGCGGCCAGTTGCATCACGACCTGGGCAGTTACTTTGTGTCTACTGTTTCTGTTGGGAAGCTACACGGCGTACATTACCGAACTTTCAATTCTGGCGCTGATTTATTGGTTTGCGTTCACGCCCTTGATCTCGCTTACCTTTCGCATCTGTCGTCGCTGGCTTGTTGCCACGATGGTTAAACGTGGCGTTTATACTCGCAGCTTTGCCGTCGTTGGAGTCAACGAGCTTGGGTTGCAACTAGTACAAAACATCGAATCGGCCCCCGATCTGGGTTTACAGTTCTTGGGCTTCTATGACGACCGACCCGACGATCGCACTTTGGGATTGCCTACCGAATACGAATCGCGTTTGGGTACCATTAGCGACTTGATCGATCACGCCAAAAAGATGGAAGTGAACGTCGTTTTCATTGCCCTACCAATGCGAGCTGAAAAACGAATCCGCAGAGTGATCGAAGGACTGTCCGATTCAACCATCTCGGTGTATATCGTGCCCGACCTGTTCGTCTTTCAGATGTTGCATAGTCGCTGGTCCGACATCCAAGGTTTGCCAGTCGTCAGTGTTTTCGAGAACCCGTTCTACGGTGTCGATGGACTGCTGAAACGGTCAGTCGATATCGCGTTGGCCTGTGTCGCTTTGTTGGTCCTGTCATTGCCGATGCTGGCGATTGCCTTGGCCGTCAAACTGACGTCGAAAGGCCCTGTACTGTTCAAACAACGGCGATACGGTTTGGACGGAAAAGAGATCCGAGTTCTCAAGTACCGATCAATGACCGTCTGCGAGGACGGTGGCAAGGTTACTCAGGCTACAAAGAATGACAAACGATTGACACCGATCGGTGGTTTCCTACGCAGCACCTCGCTGGACGAACTTCCACAGTTTCTAAATGTGTTGCTAGGTTCCATGTCACTCATCGGACCTCGCCCTCACGCCACGGCTCACAACGAATTCTACCGGTCGCAAATTGACGGCTACATGCTGCGGCACAAAGTCAAACCAGGCATCACTGGCTTGGCGCAAGTGAATGGGTGCCGAGGCGAAACTGAAACGGTCGAAAAAATGGCCAAACGAATTCACTTCGACCATCAGTACATCCGCGAATGGTCACTGTGGTTGGACATCAAGATCCTGTTCCGTACCGTCACCGTTGTGTTCTCGAAACAGAACGCCTATTAACTGAACGACTACAAACAGAACATCTAAAATTTGCAGCCTACATTTCTGCAATTGGCGAAAAATTGTTTGTTGAAGCGCGGCGGTCAAATTACAAATGGGCTCATTTTTGCATCTGATTGCAAACTTTGACTGACACCTTTTTAGATTCTTGGTACGTTGGTTGATTCCAGTCTGGTATCGATCTGTTGCCCTGAATGAACGGGATGCTTGATATGCCCTTGGTGTTGATAACGATTGCGGTGGCTTGCAGCTTCTGCGGAGTGCTTTGTGCCAGTGGCAACGAGTCGCAAGACCGCCCCAACGTGATACTCATCATGCTGGATGATCTGGGGATCGCTGACCTGGGTTGTTATGGAGGCCAGGTGGTTAAGACGCCGAACATCGACCTTCTGGCCGAGCAAGGGGTGCGGTTCACGAACGCCTATTCCGGTTCGGTGGTGTGCGCGCCCGCTCGCTGCATCCTGATGACTGGCAAACATTCTGGCCATTGTTCCGTCCGCACCAATAGCGGCGGCGTACCACTGCCTGATGCCGACTACACGATCGCCGAATTGGTCAAATCGCAAGGGTACAAGACAGCCGGTTTTGGCAAATGGTGCTTGGGCATTCCGCAATCGGAAGGAGACCCACAGCAACAAGGCTTCGATCACTTCTTTGGTTACTACCACCAATCGCACGCTCATATCCAATTCCCCGAGTACCTGGTTCGAGATGGGGTTCGCGAAATTTTGAGTGGCAACTTGAACTCCAAAATGACCAAAGATCGCATTGGTTTTTTTGACGATTCAACCAGTGATGACCGACAACTAGAGTTTGCTCACTATCGCATCATGAGCGAGTTGAAAGAGTTCATCTCGCAAAACCACAACGAAGACTTTTTCTGCTACGTGCCGATCACGATGCCTCACGGTCGATTTCAAATGCCCAGTTCAGATCCGGCGGCCAAGAAGTTCGCTGACAAGGATTGGAGCGAAAAGGCCAAGGTCGCTGCCGCCATGATCTCGATGACGGATCGGCAGATTGGCCAGTTAAGACAACTGCTGGTCGATCTAGAAATCAGCCAAAAGACAATGATCGTAATATGCTCGGACCATGGCCCAGCGGCTCGCTACGAGGGCGAACTGAATTCAGCCGGACCCTACAAAGGATTCAAACGATCCGTGTACGAAGGCGGGATCCGCATTCCCATGATCATTCATTGTCCGGATTTAATCACACCAAAGACCAGTGATCTGCCCGTCTATCTTGGCGACATGATCACGACAATGGCGGACCTGTGCGGTGGAGCTTCCGAATTGCCAACGGACCTGGATTCCATTTCGTTCGCACCCACTTTGAACGATCGGTTCGGCGAACAACAAAAGCACGAAGCGTTGATTTGGAATTGGGCCCGATACAATCCAAATTCCCAACGTTACGGCGAAAGCATGCAAGCGATCCGAGTCGGTGATTGGAAACTACTCCGCAACACTGAAAGCGACCCTTGGGAACTTTACGATCTTGGTCGGGACCCGTTCGAAGAACGGAACGAAGCCGCCAATCATCCACAAATGGTTGCCGACCTGGTCAAAAGAATCGAGACGCAAATCACAAACCCACTGCCTCAACGCGAGGCTCTGCAGGTGTGGCACAACGAGTTTTTGTCGACCGAGAAACCTGGCGAAAATTTGAGCACTCGCCAATAGCAAGTCCCGTTTAGGCCGCCTTCTTTTTTCCCAAACGCTTCGCGTTTTCTGCCTGCAGCCAATCGGTCATCTGCATCAAGCTTTTATTCCAGGACTTGCTAAGTCGGGATTCGCAGAAGACGCCAAACAGCATGTCCACCGTTTCGGACATTTGCCGAATGCTTTCGATTCGATCCAGCACGTCACGTCGTTGAACGTCTTCGCCGATCTGGCTGATCCGAGCACCATTGATGGTTAGTGATTCGGCTTTCAGCGTTAAATCATATTGTTCGCCTTCACGAATCAACGTTAACCCTGCTTTGCGAGGCAGCTTGCCCATACGAATTGCCAATCGCGATTCGGGCAAGGCCACGGGTGAATCGGACGAGATCGATTCTTTACCACTTTCGCCAAGCGGACAGTCCAACGCCAGCGACCGTGCGAACATACTGGCCACTTCGGTTTCGTCAGCCAAATCGAAGACATCCGATTTGGTTTCTGTCTGCCACCACAGCCACAAAAGAAACTCGTTGCCCAAAAAATCGTAGTTGTCCTTCATGCCGTTCCACCAGACAACACTGTTGTCTCGGTCGGCGATAAACGTCGAGGGTGTCGCGCCGTAGATGCCGGCTTTTTCGTCTTCAGACTCGGACAACTCAAGCGCCAGACTTCCTGAGGTGACTCGCGTGAACGCCAAACCGAAAGCGCTGTTCAGAAGCGACAAGCATGCATCGTTCGCTTTTTCGCTGGTACCACCTAAGTAGACGGTTTCTGTTTCAGCGTCCCATAGGACTGGCGTCTGGTTCATTCGCAGGTAGTTACCTTTTTCGGCCTGTTGCTCGCACAGGTCGTCGACCGCTTGCTTGGCTTCCTCGCGTTGCGACTTTGTAGGGCGACCACCAGGGTTGTCCTTCATCATGCCGCTAAGTTCGATCTGCATCCAGGCCTTTTTGATAGGGCCGGGGATCTGGCAGGTATCGCAACGGATCCCAAAGTGCAGAGCCTCGCCAAGGATGTTCTTTTCGTAGTCGAATTGAGTGTCCAACAGATGGGCACCGCCGGAAAAGCCAATCGCAGGCGAATCGAACAAGTTTGATTTGGACGAGTTAATTCGATGCTTCTTCAGGATCTCCAGGTGTTCCTCGCCGAACTCGCCCGTAGGGTCTTCAGTGATACGAAATCGTTCGAACGTGACGGAACCTGAAAGGAAACCCATAACTGAATTGGCCTATTGCTAAACTTGTCGTGGCTAAGATTCTGACGTTTCGCGTTTGAGCACGAGGCCGTCAAAGTAACTACATTCGACATCTGGCATTCGAAACTTGATTCAGTCGGTGGCGCAGAAAAGCGAAAACCGAACGAGTCGTTGCCGCATCGTTACCTCGGTCATAGAACTCGAATCTAAGAATCCTGTGGACTCTGACTGTCGGTAAACGGTTCCACGTTGACCGTTGGAATAGAGAATCCCTTCACCCCTGGGATCAGTTCGTCCAATGCTGGCGGAGCTGGCGTTTGCACGGGCGTTGCGGTTGACGGATGGTTCGCATTATCCATAGGGTGAGTATCTGTTACGGCAGGGATCGATGGTAACGTTTCCGAGCTTGTCGGAATCGGTGACGTGTCCTGCTGAGCCGTTTCTGACTTAGTTGTATTCGCGGTAGCCGAATTTGGCTGAGGGGCAGGCTGTGGTTGTCGGGTCAGTGGCGTACTTCCGGAAGAACCTGAGTCTGTACCGAAAGGCAAGCTAGGCACGGGCGTCACCATCATGACCAAGCCCAAGCCGAACAATCCACCGGCGACCGCGGCCGCAAACAACATGGTTCGCTTGGTAGGCCCCAGCGGACGGAGACCCGTTTGCGCCTCGTCCAGTTTGGTCATAAAGTCGACCTTCTGAGCAGCGCGGTGCATAGAACTCGCCTGAGCTAACTCGGCTTGAGCTTTAGAAATCGCCTCGTTGCGAACTCTCAGTTCTTCATTCAATTGACCGTACTCAACACGAACTAGAGCCAAGTCGGTGATTCGCTTTTCGATCTCTTCCGAGCGTTGGCCCAGCAGATTGGCGCTGCGGTTGGCCAAACTGCGTTGTGTTTCCAAGCCCGCCAATGCCGTTTCCAGTTCCAAGTTGATTTGGTAGCGGATGTCTCGAACCGATTTGTTGCTGGACTGGAACCGAGGGTGCTTCATCGAGTAAAGACCGCCCACCGTTGCGCGAGAGACCTGGGCTTCGATCAACTGAATCTTCAGTTGTTCCAGTGCCGGTTGCGATTCCAGCAGTTCTCGTGGTGTGGCCAGCAAAGCCGACGGGTTGCGAGAGGCGGCTTCCAAGTGACTGATCAATTGAATGGTCTGCGCTTCTTGAGATTCCGCTTGTCGTTTTTCCGCTTCGATTTGAGCAATCGTTCGTCGCAAATCACTGCCGGCGAAGTTTTGGCCATTGATGACTCGCAATTCCGCCAAGTCGCCACCGACTTTGGATTCAATCTCTTTCAGCATTGCCGACGTTTGCAACAACTCACCCTTGGCCAACTCGACTGATTCACCAATTTCCTGCATCATGCTTGCGGCGCGTTCTTGCCGCAGGCGACGAATCTCGTTGCGAGTTTCGTCAAACAGAGCCTCAACCAATTGTCTTGCTTTATCGGTAGTCGAAGCTTTGACTCGCATCGTCAAGATTTCTGTGTTACCCAATTCGGAACCGCCAGGTGCCGAAAACGAGATGGCTTCTTGCAACTCTTGAATTTCTTTGCGTGATGGCTCTTCACCATCCACTGCCAACATGACTCGCTTGATAACCCGAGGACGCCTAGCGACCTCTTGAATCACTTCCTGGGCCGTCTTCATAGTGTCCAGTGAATCGAAGCGACCGGGTCGCACTGTTCGACCAATGAATTCTTCACGCACGATAAAGGCTTGCGAGGCATCCCAGGTCTTGGGGCCCAAGAAGGCTATCAGCAGCGCAATGAGAACTGCTGAAAACAATGGGATACACCAGAGCCCTGGCCTGCGATAAGCAGTATCTAAAAGGGCTCGAAGATAATCCTTGTGCTGTCTTTGTTGCGTCATCAGTCAATCAAACCTGAAACTACATTTACGATCTGAACTACCAGCGGCGTACGTATTAATTTGTTCGTACTGAATATCTCAGTAAGTTGACTTGTGCCGCCTTTTTTGACACAGAAAATATCGACAGCATGCGTAACAACGGAATCACAAGCAAGGTCTCGTAAACCGTTAAGCTTTCGGTAGCCGTCAAACTTTAACAGCATGTGCAAGCTGCACGGCATTGATTTAGTGGACAAGGCAAGCAAAAAGTCGCGTCGTCATCGCCCTCCACGAAAAAACCGCAAGCCGGATTTAGCAATCCGACTTGCGGTCGAGTTTGGTCAAATTGAGTAGCGAGCCTTAGTTCATAACAAAGCTCTCACGCACAGACTGTTGCAACACTTGTGCGGTGTTTCTTTCGATCATACGAATCCTTACCTCGATCGCTCGAACCGGGTAAGCGTAGGGTGGGGCGGTTTCCCGCTCGTCATTGTCATCGATACCCGATGTGGCATCGTTGTCCACGCCATCCACGCCTTCGTCGAACAAACCATCGGTATCTTGATCGATTCCGTCAGACTCGTAACCGTTCCACCAAGTGCAGTAGGTGTAATTGTTCCACGTGTAGTTGTTTGTGAACGGGTCGCCAGCAAACCAGCGATCATTGTTAAAGATAGGTCGGATTCCACCACGACTGGCCGCATCGTAGCCCAGGTTAACGTAAGAACCTACTTGACCATACGAACTTGCGTTGGCCGCAACCGATGGATCGAAGGTGCCCACGAGATCTGCAGTGGTGTTGGGATCTTCAAAGCCTGGATCGTCGTACTCGATGACCTGCTGGGTGACGACCAATGGATTGGTAGCAGCCAGCGTTGGATCTGGATCAAACGCTTCTGCCGTCGGATCAAAAACTTTGATGTCGAATGCCACGCAATCATCCAGCATCACGTCAAAACCTTCGACTGATCCGCCCAAGATTCGATCACTTACGACCGACGGATCCAGTTCATGAGGAAACAAAGCTGGGTCGTGTGCGAAACGATTTTGTCGCAGAGTCAAATCGGACAGCGAGTTCATGCTCAAGCCAGTACCGTCCACACGGACAGAAATATCATTGTTTTGGAAAAAGGTGTCGATGTCCGCTGCCAAAACGCCTGTTGCTAGATCTGGTCGAATCAACAATTCGCGACGATGCAAACGGAATTGCCCATCGAATCCATCGCTACCGGTTTGCTCGACCCACCAAATAACCTCAGCCAAATACGATTCGACCGTCAACACGGCCCCACTGGCATCGACAAAACGACCGCGGAACGGCTCGTCTTCGCTGCGAACAGTAAGCAGCAAATAGTCGTCGTGATCACCAATAAAGCTGATGGCATCCGTCGCGTGTTCCGCATCGGTCTCCTCGCCTTCGATAATGGTCAAGTATCCATCGGAGGTCGAACGCGGGTTGGGAATTCGCGTGGTGTTTTGCAGATCGCGTCGCAGCTTTTCTACGACGACACGAATTTTGTTGTGCATATCCATACGTGCACGACCTTCTGAGATGCTATCTCCGGTCACTGCAAACGCACGGATCATGGCTGCCACAATGACCAATGTCAAAGCGACTGCAATCATCACTTCGATCAGAGTGATTCCTTGACGAGATCGTCGCTTAATCATTCGGCACGGATTTAGGGATGAGGATGCCAGATTCATGAGAGTAAAACTCCTGGATTGAGCACAAGGCAATAAAAGGCACGTTTGCAAAATCGAAAACGTTGTGGCTTCGCCGGAAAAGGCTTGGTGGCTAAGCAGAGGTAGTATTATTGGAGATATCGCCCAATAAATCCACGACTAACTAATTTTAACGTCAAAAAACGAGTAGAACACGCTCAATAGATGACCAGAGTGGGCGATTTAGGGCAAAATCTGCGAAATCTCTCTCACTTTTTGACGTTTCTTTGCATTTTCAGGCCCGACATTCCTCTGCACGGTGTTTCAATTTAGTCCAGTTCGACGCCCGACCAGAATCTGGTCAAGCGACTAAAAGAGCATCGAATTCGAACGCTTCCATCCCGAGCCCAATTCTGGTTGGAATTTCCTTCAAAAAAAACTTCGCACAAAGAGTGACAGATTTTCAGCCCACAATCGTGTAATCAATTAACTGGAAAGGGGTTGAGATCGCGCGGCAACCAACCATTAGACTCGGTGAATTCAATTTGTTCGGCAGCGTTTGCGCACTTTATGGCACAGTTGAATTACCTGGTTACGTTTGACCCTTTCCGCCAATTTTCGCCGTGTATAGACTGAACTCCTAGCGAGTTCTGTTCGTATCACCTACCCGGATTGATAATTCACCCACACTCGCCATCCAACGACAATCCAGATTTTCAACTTATGGGAACAGCTTCTATGCAACGGTACCGCAGCCAGCTGACTCACTTTTTATTTTTTCGCACAGCATTACTTTTTGCAGTGACATTTTGTCTTTGTACTTCCACTGCCGCAGTTGCCATTGGTTGGCAACAGGAACAAGTGAAGGACGATCCCGCTGCTCAACAAATGTATGAAACGGCAGCGACGTTGTTCAATGCTGGCGAATTCGATTTGGCGATCGATCGTTGGAAGTCATTGATTGACCAGCATCCCAGTTATTCCGGGATTCGTGATACGAAGTATTTCATGGGAATGGCGTACTATCGCAAAAAGGACTTTCCCAACGCGGTTAACGTTTTCGAGTCACTTCGCGATTCGTTGCCAAGCTTGAAAGACTATCCACGTTCGGACAAATTGCTTTTTCACTTGGCATACACTCAATTCAAAACCGGAACCGGCGCAGGCGACGCCAACATTCTGCGTCAAGCGCTTAAGACCTTCGACCAGTACTTCACAACCTACCCGAACAGTGAACAACGTGACGAAGCTTATCATTTTCAGGGCACAACGTATTACGAACTAAACCACGTGGATGATCAAGCCAAGACGTTGGACTTGGCCGCTCAATCTTTTAACAAGGTTGTTACCGACTTCCCCGAATCACCCGTCCTGCCTTTGTCCACTTACTTCTTGGGCGTTTGCCAACAGGAATCCGGGCAGTACCAATTAGCCAGCCAAACCTACGATCTGTTTCTGAACGAACACTCCGAACACGACTACTCAAGCGAGACTAAGCTGCGCCGTGCCGACTGTCTTTTACAGCTAGGCATCGCCGCCAAGAACACTGGTGATGCTGACGTTGCGGCCGCCAACTTCAAACAAGCCGAAACGTATTACCAACCATTGGTAGAAGATTTGGAATATTCCAATCGTCCGATGGCCATGCACCAAATGGCGTATTGCTTGCTGCACATGAACCAGTACGAAAGAGCGGCTGATCTGTACGCCACGATCGCCACGGACTATCCAAATTTCGAGTTCGCAAATACGGCCGCAATCGATGCAGGGAAATACTACTTTCAATCTCGCAAGCTGCCGTCTGCCGAGGAATGGCTGCAGAAAGTCTACAACGAAAACGAAGCGTTTCGTTGGGAGGCCTGCCACTGGTTGTGCCGCACCAAGTTGGAGATGAACAAAGCGAACGAGGTCCTGTTGTTGGCCGACGACGCTCTACAAAACGAAACGGAACCCTACCGTGCCAACTTGTTAATGAACCGTGCCGATGCCTTGGATCAAATGGACGATCGAAAGGCAGACGCTGTCGCAGCCTACCTACAAACAGCCACGGAATTCCCAAATCATCGTGTGGCCCCCCAGGCGCTTTACTACGCCAGCTTTGGCTACCTGCAAGCTGGCCTGAACGAAAAGGCAATGCAAACTGCCGAACTGTTCCAGGAACGCTACACTGCCGACAACACGTTCTACCCTGATTCCGTCGAGATCATCGGACGCGCGGCCACCAACTTGAAACAATTCGACCTGGCCGAAAAGACGTTCACCAATCTACGTTTGCAATTTCCCAATCACCAGAAAGTCGCCTGGTGGGGGACTCGAATCGGTTGGGTGCATTACTTGCAAGGCGAATACGATCGGGCGGTTGCTGGGCTTTCTGAACTGATTTTGAAAACCGAAGATCAGGTAGTGCTATCCGAGGCGAACTACGTCATCGGTGCCAGCCAGTTTGAACTCAAAAACAACGTCAAAGCGGTCGAACACCTGAAACGATCTCTGACGCACAATCCAGAACGAGTCAACCGCCAGGCATTGCGAATCCTGATGGCTCGATCGCACGCACGCCTGAAGGAGTACGAGCAAGCGATCGCTCTGTCGCGAGAAGTCTGGAACGACGCAAAGAACCCGACAGCCGGATACTGGATGGGCGAGTTTCAATATCTAAAAGGTGATTTCGAATCCGCCATTACCAGCTACCAACAAGTCGTGGACTTGCAGCCCGAGGTCGAGAATCGACCGGATGCCCTGTACGGCCTGGCATGGGCATACACTTCCAACAAAGAATTCGACAAAGCGATTGGATTTTTCGACGAGTTGTTGGCAAAGTACTCGCAGCACTCATTAGCTGACGACGCTCGCTTCGGTCGTGGCAAAGCCTTGCGATCAGGCGGGAAACTTCCTGAAGCCATTGCCGACTTCAACGAGTATCTAAAAGAAGACCTAAGTGAAGCCGATCGCTTCTCGGCAATCCACGCACGAGCTCTGTGTTACGTCGATCTGGAAAATTGGGACAATGCCATTAGTGACTTGGAAGCACTATCCAAGAACTTGCAACAAAACCCTGAACTAGCAGATGGCGTACTATTCGACTTGGCCTGGAGCTACAAGGAAACAAATCAACCCGAACAAGCCATCAGCACCTTTACAGCTTTGACAACTGATTACCCGAATAGCCCCAAAGCAGCTGAGGCTCACTATCACATCGGCGAAAATCACTACGAGGCCCAGGACTATACGAGTGCGATGCCGCGATTCCGCGCGGCAATCCAAGGCACCTCGCGTCCCAAAGTTGGCGAACTGGCTTCTTATCGACTGGCTTGGTGTCTTTACAAAACCGAGGATTTCCCAGAAGCGCAAAAAGCATTTCAGAATGTGGCGAACCAGTTTCCCAATGGGCAATTGAAACCTTTGGCATTGTCGATGGCCGCCGAATCCCATTTCCAACTCGATCAATACTCAGACGCCGTAACGGTCTACAAGTTGGCAGTTCCAGCGATCACGGCTTCCTCGGAAGAGACCGAACTGAAAATCGTAGCTCCGTTACATGCGGCCCAGAGTGCCAATCGTTTGAAACAATTTGATGTCGCAATCGATTATGCGAATATCGTGGTCGAAAATTACCCCGACAGTCCTTTGGTCGCTGATGCTTGGTACGAAATCGGCGAAGCAAAAAAAGGGTTGGGCAATTCCGAACAAGCGATCGCGGCCTGGTCCGAAGCAATGAACAAGTCTTTCGGAAAGACGGGAGCGCGGGCTCGCTGCATGGTCGGTGAAGTCCTGTTCGGTCAGAAGAAATACAACGAAGCCATCAATCAATTCAAGTTGGTCGTCTACGGCTCCTTCAACGACCCGGAAGCCGTCAAACCGTGGCAAGCATTTGCCGCTTACGAAGCAGCCAGATGTTACTACGTGCAAATTCAAGGCGAATCGGATACCGCTCGTCGGACGGACTTAATCAAGAACGCAAAACAGTTCTTTCAAATTCTGGTCGACCAATTCCCCAACGATAAGTTGACGGCAGACGCCAAGCAACAAATCCAAGTGCTTAACGGAATCGACAACTAAGCCTTTGCTTGGCAAAAGCCTGGGATCGATCGGCAAGTGTCGCTCGATTCGAATTTTCAATACTTCGGAGTTCAGATGAAATCAATTCATTGGCCGGCGACAGCTCGATTGCCAAAGCAGATGCCAGCCATCCGCTTGGCGATGTGGGCAGGAATCGTTTTGCTGGCCACTATCAGTTGCCAGTTTACGGTCGATGCTTGGGCGCAAGAGTTTCAACCGAGCGTCCAAGATAACCCACTGGATTCAATCACACCCGAAGACCAACCGCCCCAAGACTTGGCCGCAGCGGCAGCCGCCGAGGCTGAAGACAACGAGGTCGTGTACAAGGAAAAGGGCCTGAACCTGTTGGACCTGCTGTGGCGTGGCGGTTGGTTCATGATCCCGTTGGCGATTCTATCAATCGTCGTGGTGGCGTTAGGGATCGAGCGTTGGTTTGCGCTGCGTGAAGAAAAAGTGTTGCCAAAACAATTGATTCGCGAATTGGGAATGTTGAGTCGTGCCGAAGAAGGTTTCGACCCTCGACTTGCATTCCGTGCGTGCCAAGCACACCCTTCAGCGGCCTCGCGAGTCCTACGCGTCATGTTGCTTAAGGCCGGGCGTCCACAATCGGAGGTTGAAAACGCGGTTGCGGAAGCCGCGGAACGCGAAGCGACTCGGCTACAAGCGACGGTGTCATGGTTGACCCTGGCAGCCGCGGTTGCTCCGCTAATTGGGCTTCTGGGTACGGTTTGGGGCATGATCCAGGCGTTTTACGACACCACTCAACTGGTCGCTGGCCAAAACAAAGCAGAAGTGTTGGCTCAAGGAATTTACACCGCGTTGGTTACCACGCTAAGTGGTTTGCTGATCGCTATCCCATCCGCTGTGTTGGCCCACTTTTATGACAACCGCATCGTCGGTTGGTTTCACAAGATCGAGGAACTGGCTGCCAGCCTGACGCCGATGATGGAACAGTTCGAAGGACAAATGCGAGCCACCGTTGATGACCAGTGGAGCGATCCTGCCAAGACGGGCAGCGAGCATCCAGCTGCCACCGCACGCCAAGATGTCGATGTTGTTGCTCCGCCAAGCCCTCGTTAAGAAAGTCACTCGATGGCCGTCAAGCCAAAAAAACATGCGGTTGGTTCTCTTAGCGTCACTCCCTTGATCGACGTGGTCTTTCTGCTGCTGATCTTTTTCCTGGTAGCCACTCGATTCTCGGAAGAGGAACGCGAGATCGATATCGAACTGCCTACCGCATCGCAATCCCTGCCGTTGACTCAAGAGCCGCGCGAGATGTTCATCAACATTGATCGCGACGGTCAATACTTTATCGATGGCAAATACCACTACCCCGAACAAGTCGAGCAACTGTTGCGGAAAGCCGCCGCCAACAACCCGCTGACACAAACGGTAGTTATTCGAGCCGACAAAACCACCGATTGGCAATACGTATTAACCGCGTTCGATCTATGCAAAAAGGCTGGAATTTACAACTACACGGCGATGACCGATCAGCAACAAGTCCCCTGACGGACTGAGTTCGGTACACCATAACATTCTGACAAACTGATCAACGAAACAAAAACCACAGCCCAACGACACGATCCCCAATGTCGGTAAAACGCCAATCCGTTAAAACCATTCAGCCAATTCAGGTCGAGCGTATCGACGACCAGTTTTGGCCGGTTCTAATGGCACTTTGCATTACCGCCACCATCCTGGCCGCCACGATCGTGACGTTACTGGCTGGCTTCTGGATGTGGGTCAGCTTGTTGGTTCTACCGGCCGCCGT
Source organism: uncultured Pirellulaceae bacterium (assembly GCA_964543985.1). Classification (GTDB taxonomy): domain Bacteria; phylum Planctomycetota; class Planctomycetia; order Pirellulales; family Pirellulaceae; genus CAJQPP01. Next base: position 74,479 of record CAZJBW010000010.1, read on the forward strand.
GGCCCTAATGTTGGTGACCCTGCGTTTCATCGACAATCGTCGGCTTAAGCGTTCATTGCAGCTGGCGGTCTTGTTGAGCTTTGCCGTTCACTGCCTGTTTTTGATCTTTGCCAGCCGCGCTGAAATCTTTAGTGGTTTTTTTCTTGAGGTCAATCGGCGGACAACGCCTGTCGAGCAACGCATCATTCACATTGCGAAACAGCAAAACACCATGCCTTGGCTGCAGGAAAACCCAATCCCTACGCCCGACACAACTCAGCCTTCGCCTGACCGACAAGCCAATGTCGAAACGTCAACTCGCCGGCCGCAACCCACGCCACTCCAGCAGAATCAATCCACCGACAATCCTCAACTGGTGCGCCGCCAACAACTCAATCGGACCGTTCCTCGGTTAGGCCAAAACCTATCGAAGCTAAGCCGGCAAACCGACAACTTGCAACCTCGCTCGTCCGAAAAAGCAGACATTGCCAGTCCAGCACCCAAGCGATCCCAGTCCAGCCGATCCAGTCGTTCAGAATTGGATGCCAACCCAAAAAAGTTAGCTCGCAGTTCCGATCCCGCCCCGGTCAACCGACCTAAACGAGACACGAAACGGGCAACTAATCGCAACAATGATCGGGCCAAACCAGACACCGGTCAACTTGTACGTGCTGAATCGCCAAGCCGTGCCCCGTCACCCAGCGAAAACGCGCGACCGTCACCTACCAAGCGAGCCGCTCCGTCCTCAAGTCCTCGCGTCACCGAGTCCGTTCCGCGACAAATTCCCGCGGCACGTTCGGCTACTCGACCGGCGGCACCAGCATCGGCCAGCTTGCCAACCGATTCAGCCGATCGTCTTCGTCGGACCAAAGACGCGACTAGGCCTGTTCGCGAATTGATCGAAAATACCCGGCCGTCCGCAAATGTCTCGAACCAACTTCCCCAACCAACACGACAGTCCAACCGCGCCCAGCCAACCATATCGAGCCGTCAACCGACACGTGTTCCAGCGAAAGCCGACACGACCGCCAACGTCGCCCAAGCACCACGCAATATCGAACGGCCGCGCGTCACCAACAGAACTCCTGTCATTCAAGGTCGTTCTGAATTGAACCCGTCACCGGCAGCTTTGGAAAGATCCACATCAGGTGTCGCCGGTGTCGGCCGAACGAACAACTTTGATCGCGACATGGGATCTCAACGCAGTGCGGCACTGCAAGCCAGTGACTCGCTACGACGCCGCGAAGAAACGTCTCAGCAACGCGATCCGAATTCGTTGTCTTTACGACAAGCAGCGCGCACTCCTCGCGCCGCAGCGGCCCATGAAATCGCCAGCTCAGTACAACGACCGGACTCGATCCCAATCGCCAGCCGTGCAGCATCCGAGACGCCGACCGAAATCTCCGACACGTCCAGCGCCAGCCTGACTCATGCGAATTCTGAGGCCACTTTGGCTGAAACATCCGTAGCTAAAGGGCAGGGCAGTGTCGACATGGGCCCCAAGAAAATTGTTAGTGACGAACCGGGTCGGCGAGTCGAAGGGGGTGGTCAACCGGAGATTCGCGAGCAGGTCGCCAACACCAAAGTCAATACCGAAAGCGGTGTCGCAGACGCCGCCGTGCCGAGCATCACTAACGATTCGCCAGCCGAAACCGTGGCCGATCGAGTCACCGGTCAATCCAGTGACGCCAATGCGTCAGAAGAAGCGATCATCCGCGACGCTGTGGCAGACGTTTTGGATCGAGACCAAGGAAACACTAATGAATCGGGCGCACCCATCCGATCCGACAATCCTGGTGACGAAAGGGTCCGCACTGCTGAATCGGATCTGGCAACCATCGACTTTGGAAGGGCCTCGGCCGAAGACGATGGCGAATTAGACGACGAAGAAGAAGAGGAACGACGTCGGCAACAACAAGCCTTGCGAGCTGCCGAACGAGCGGCCGTGGCCACGGGCGACGCGGTCCCTTCTGCCGACAACTCGGACGAACCAATTGTCATCAATCGCACTGACACCAGTGAAGGTACTGAGCGATCGACCATCGACGAAGTCGCCGGTGCCTTACAGCGTTCCGAATCCAGTGTCGCCGAATCAGGCATAAGACGCAGCGAAAACACAGCCGCTACCGAATCGGACGCTGGGCCTGCAAGTTCTAGCGGATCGGACGAACGCAGAAGTTCGGAGACATCCGAGCAACCAAATCTATCCGACCAACGCGTGGCTGAATCTCAACGAGCCAGCGACACCAGTAACGGGCCCAGTGCCGACGATGATTTGGCAGAAACCACGGGCTTGATCCCCGATGCTGTGGGACAGGCCGAACAAGTCAACGACAACGACCGCATTGCCCAATTGACTCGGGATGCCACACCAGGAATGGCGTTAGATATCAAAGCCAAACCCGGACCGGCAGGAATCAGCCAACAACACCAGGAAGATCCTGGAGTCAACACGCGTCGCGCGTCGCGCGACAGTCCGGCGATCCAGTCCATGACGGAAACTCGATTCCGCAAACAGGAAACCGGTGGCGCTCCGTCGGTTAATTCCGCACCGATTATTGCTCGCGAGGCATTCCGTAGTCGTAACAAACCGTCGCGTAGTTCTTCAGCTCCGCAAACGGAGGAAGCCATCGAATTGGGGCTGGCTTTTCTTGCCAGACACCAACGAGAAGATGGCAGTTGGACGTTGCACGGAATTGTCGAATCGGAATCGATCGATTCCAGTCGCGTGCTCAGCAGTGACACGGCCGCCACCGGTTTGGCGATCCTGGCGTTTCAAGGAGCCGGCTACAACCATCGCGAATTCAAATACGCCAGTCAGCTTCAGGCCGCCATCAACTGGTTGCAAGACCAACAACAAACCAACGGCGATCTGTACGTCCCATCCGACCAGCAATCGAACAACTCGTGTCGATTTTACAGTCACGGCATCGCCTCACTGGCACTCGCCGAAGCCTACGGAATGACGCAAGACGAGGAATTGCGACCGGCCGCTCAACTGGCTCTAGACTTCATTGCTGAAACTCAACACCCTGAACTGGGCGGCTGGCGTTACGTGGCCGGGTTCCAAGCCGACACCTCCGTCACCGGTTGGATGATGATGGCGATGCAGAGTGGACGATTGGCCGGTTTAGAAGTCGATGAAAAAGCGTGGCTGGGAATGGGACGATTCTTGCGTTACGCCCAGTCGCAATCTCAACAGCACCTGTATCGCTACCACCCAGACAATCCCACCGATACCGAACAACGACGAAAAGGCCGACAACCATCACCCTGCATGACGGCCGTCGGTCTGCTGATGCAACTGTATATGGGTTGGGATCGCTACGATCCACGTCTGACGGACGGGGCCGCGTATTTAATGGAGAACCTGCCCAGCGACACATCGATCCTGACTCGCGACACCTACTACTGGTACTACGCCACCCAGATCATTCGTCACATCGGCGGGGATGACTGGAAAACCTGGCACGGGGCACTGCATCCGTTACTAGTGGATTCGCAAGTCAAAGATGGCGAGATGGCCGGCAGCTGGGACCCGCTGAACCCGGTCCCCGATCGCTGGGGAGCACAAGCCGGACGCCTTTATGTCACTGCTATGAACCTATTGTCGCTAGAGGTCGACTATCGCCTGTTGCCACTGTACGACGACACGGTTGAATAGCAAAAGTCCAGCTTAGACCAAAAACAGGGGCAATCGCTTACTATCTTCCGCTTGTTGGGGTACAATAAAATCGGGTCGCCGCGGACGGTTCGTCTCCATTGGCGGCAGACGGACCAAGGCGGAATTCTTTTTTTTGAAAAACAAAAATGGCCGGACTAATAACAACACTCTCCGACGACGTCTTAATCGTTGATTTCCAACAGACCAAAATCCTTGACCAAAACACGGTCGAATCGATCGGTGCGGAACTGCAAAATATCGCAGGCTCAACCAAATCGCAGAAAATCATTGTCGACATGAACCGCATCGAGCTGATGACGTCGACCATGATCGGCCAACTGGTATCGTTCAACAAAAAATGCACTAACCGAAAGGTCGCGGTGAACTTCTGCAACCTGACCTCGCAAATCAAAGAGCTGTTCAAGATCACCAAACTGGATTCGGTCTTCAAAATTTCGGCTGACCGAGAAGCGGCCTTGAAAAAGCTTAAATAGACACTTGGCCGACCAGCTGTCACCACGAGCCTTTGCCAGTTGCGGCCAAAGGCTCTTTTTGTGCGCGATCCAATACCTTTTGCGGGCGAACAGAGGACAGACCCCGCAGTATCCCAATCACCCGTATAACCAGTTTCGGGGCGTAAGGTTGCAATGACCCGAAGCTACAATGGATAGGGAAAGAGCAATCGGGTTATGGCAACAAGACTCAAACGGTCTTTCTTTTGTATCTGTCCGTTCATTTCGGATTCCACCTGTTAAACACATGCTTTTCAGACAAACCTTATCTCTGACGCTCCCTTGGCCCGACCAGTTTCACCGGATGTCGTTGAAACTTTGCGTACTGGCACTAGCAGTGCTGGCTTTCGGATTGCCGAATCCCGTGCATGCCCAGGGCAAGAAAAAAGGGAATGCTGGCCCTTCACTAGTAAAGATCGATCGAGTCAAACGGCAACCACGTTCAACAACTCAATCTTTTGTCGGCAGCCTACAAGCGGCCCGGCGAGTCGTCATTGGCAGCGCCGTTGAAGAACGAGTCGTTCAAGTGCACGTTAACGAGGGCGATTTTGTCTCCTTCGACAACGACAATTCAGACGTGCTTGTGACGCTGGACCAAACCACGATTGATATCGACCTACAAGCGGCAGAGATTGAATTAGATCTTCGCCAAAAAGCCCTTCAAGAACTGTCCACCAATTTACCCATTCAATTGGAGGCCGCTCAAGCCGAAGTCGGTCAGTTGTCGGCCGAACTGGAATACACTCGGCAACTTTACACTCGCCTGCAAAACTTGGGGCGAGGCACCACGTCGCAACGAGAATTGGACGAGAGTTCATCTCAATACAACGCCGCCCAGCAAGCTCACCTGGTCGCCAAAACGGAATTGAAACGATTGCAAGCGACCAAGTCGATCCGCATGCAAATTGCCGAACAGAATGTCGCCAGTCAACGATCGGTGATTAAGCGACTGCAAGGACAAAAATCCAATCACTTGTTGAAGGCTCCCTTTTCGGGCGTCGTTTCTCAGAAAATGGTTGACCTAGGATCCTGGGTAACACGTGGCACTCCATTGATCGAAGTCCTGCAACTTGACCCGATCGAGCTGCGAGTTCTGGTGCCACAAAAACAAGCCGTTTCACTGCAACAAGCTTACGCTAAAACCACCCCTGAAAACCCGTTGAACGTCAAAGTGAAAATCGATTCACTTGCTCAAACGATTGATGGTCACGTCAGCCGGATTGTACCCAACGCCGACCCTCGCACCCGAGCCATTCCGGTCATCGTGCAGTTGAGCAATCCCGCTATCGAAACCTCGGGTGGAAACCGCACCTACCTGTTGACGCCCGGTCTACTGGCCAAAGTGGATATGGAAGTCGGCGTCGGCAAATCGGTCCTGATGGTTCCAAAGGATGCCTTGGTATTGAATCAGGGCAAGGCAACATTGTTCACACTTGATCGCACTGGCGCGAAAATCAAGGTCAAGCAAGTCGCTGTACAGACGGGTAACTCAAGCGGAAACCTAATCGAAATTGATGGTGATTTTTCCGAAGACGCCGAAGTCGTCGTGCAGGGCAACGAGCGATTGCGTAACGGTGAAGAAGTAAAGATTCTTGAATAACGTAAACCCCATCCCACCTGCCGCTCGAAACAGCATGTCTCATTCTCCTATCCTCGAAAACCCGGTAAAGGTCGCAGTCGGCGTCATCTTGATCGTGCTGTTCGGCATGATCGCTGCCTTTCAGATGCCGATGCAATTGTCTCCAGAAGTGGAACGACCGGTAATCTCGGTCAGCACCAATTGGCGTGGTGCCAGTCCGCAGGAGATTGAAAAGGAGATCATCAACGAGCAAGAAGAGCAACTGAAAAGCGTAGCTGGCGTTGTGCAAATGCGTTCCGAATCCAGCGACTCGCGAGGCGAGATCGAATTGGAATTCGCAGTTGGCACGAACATGAAAGAGGCCCTGCTGACGGTCAACAGCGCCTTGCAACAAGTGCGTGATTACCCGGTCGACGCTGATCGGCCGCGAATCACTACCTCGTCCAACTCGGACCGCTCCATCGCCTGGTTTATCCTGAGTGCCGCTCCGCCGTCTCTGGAAAAACTGGAAGCCTTTGCCGCTGAGTACCCGGAATTGAAGGAGCAAGTCGCGCACGTCCGCAAAGCTTACGATTCCAGCCCCGGCCTGTCCGCCTATCGACTTCGAGAATTTGCCAAGGAACACCCCGAGGCAGAAGTCCTTTTGCCGTCCGAGGTCGACGTTACCCAAATGAGAAAGTTCGCCGAAGATGTCGTCGAGGCTTCCTTCGAGCGAGTCTCGGGGGTCGGCAATGCCGATGTACGTGGCGGACAAGAACGCGAGCTTCAGGTTCGATTGGACCCGGCAAAATTGGCCGCTCGCGGGCTAACCATCTCAGACGTTACCAGTGTCCTGCGACAAGAAAACCAGGACGTTTCAGCGGGCGACTTTTGGGAAGGCAAACGACGCTACATCGTTCGCACGTTAGGCCAGTACCGATCGATCGACCAAGTTGCCAACCAAATCATTCGCAACGACGACGGCAATCCAATTTACGTTTCGGATGTCGCTGCGGTGTCGCTAGGCTACAAAAAACCAACCGGTTTCGTTCGTCGTTACGGCGTCTCGAATATCTCGATCAGTATCTCACGCGAAGTCGGGTCCAACGTCTTCGATGTGATGAACGGCCTTCAAGCCGAACAAAAACGACTGAACGAGACGGTCCTAAAGAGTCGCGGTTTGTTGCTAACGCAAGCCTACGACGAGACCGTCTACATCGACTCGGCCATTGGCTTGGTTAACCAAAACATCGTTTTGGGGAGTGCCTTGACGGTCATCATTTTGATGCTGTTCTTGCATATTGGCGCTCGCACGCTAATCTTCGTCCCACTGTTGGCGGGCTCGGCTTTGGCCGCCGTTTTCATCTCTCCCTGGTTCTTTTTGGCCACACTGGCGCTGATTCTGTTTTCTGGTTTTTGGTTCGCTCGTGGAACCCTGGTGGTTGCTGTGGCAATCCCGATCAGTGTTATTGGGACTTTTTTGTTATTGAAGTCCATGGAACGAACGTTGAACGTGATCAGTTTGGCGGGTCTGGCGTTCGCGGTCGGCATGTTGGTCGACAACGCTGTCGTCGTTTTGGAAAACATCTTCCGCTACTACCAACGCGGTCACGATCCGCGTGAATCGGCAAGGCTTGGCGTTTCCGAGGTCTGGGGCGCTGTCTTGGCATCGACTTTGACAACACTATTCGTGTTCCTGCCGATCTTGTTTTTGGAAGGCGAGGCCGGTCAATTGTTCGCCGACATCGCTTTAGCCATTAGCGCCGCGGTCGGTCTGTCATTGCTGGTCAGCGTCATTGTCATTCCAACAGCAGCCTCAAAAATTCTCAGCGGCAAAAAACGCGAGGTCTCGACCACTCGTTTGGCTGGTGCCATCTCGACCGTTGGTCAAAGCTTTGCCGACATGATTATCGCGGTTAATCGCTGGATTCAAAAAGGGTTCTTTCGACGCGTCGTCGTGGCAACCTCAATCATCGGGATCGCCGTCGGTTGCGCTTGGCTACTACGCCCCGAAATTGAATACTTACCTTCAGGTAACCGCAACCTGGTGTTCTGCCGAGTCCTACCACCGCCTGGCTACAATGTCGAACAAATGGGCACCATGGGTCAACAGGTTGAACAAGCGCTGCAACCCTACTGGGACGTCAACCTAAGCGACCCAGAAGCTACTCAACAAGAATACCCTGCGATCGCCGATTTCTTTTATGTCGCGCGCGGCCAAATGGTTTTCGTCGGTTTACGTTCACACGAACCGATGCGGGCACGCGAACTGATCCCGTTACTGCAATCGAAGCTAAAAGGACAGTTCCCAGGGGCCATCGTCGTGGCATCGCAGAGTAGCATTTTTGGTCGTGGACTTGGCGGCGGTCGCAATATCGAAGTCCAAGTCGTAGGACCGGAACTGGAACAACTGGTCGACATCGGCGGCCAAATCATGCGGAAGGTGAAAGAAGAATTCACACCTGACACGCAAACACGCCCGGTTCCTAGCTTGGACCTTTCCAGTCCCGAACTGCATGTGATGGCTAAGCCCGTCCCTGCCAGCCAACTAGGCATGAACAACACCGAGATTGGATCTACCATCAACGCGCTGATCGATGGTGCCTATGTCGGCGACTATTTCATCGAAGGTGAAAAGATCGACTTGGTCGTGCTAGGTTCCGATTCTTATCGTTCGCGGACTCAAGATTTGAACCAGGAGTACGTAGCTACCCCCAGTGAACGCACACCTGTGCGTCTGGATTCGTTCGCCGATGTCGAACTGGGCTCAGGTCCCCAGCAAGTCAATCACAGTGAACGGCAACGCACGATCTCTATCGAGGTCACGCCACCAGATGACGTGTCGCTAGAACAAGCAATCTCAATCATCCAAGAAAACATCGTAGGCGACTTACAACAGCGTGGTGAACTGGATGGCGGGTACCAGATCGTATTGAGCGGAACTGCGGACCAACTGGAACGTACCTGGAGCGACCTGAAATGGAACATCTTGCTGGCCATCCTGATCACCTACCTGTTGATGGCCGCTCTGTTTGAATCTTTCAGTTATCCACTGGTGATTATCTTGAGCGTCCCGATGGGTGCCGTCGGTGGTTTGCTAGGGCTAAAACTTTTGGGCTACTACTTGGCGCTCCGCGGCGACCCACCTCAGAATCTGGACATTCTTACGATGCTTGGCTTCGTCATCCTGATTGGCACGGTCGTCAACAATGCCATCTTGATCGTACACCAAGCCTTGCTGCAGATCCGCAGATCGGGCGATTCGCCAAACTCGGCCGTCTTGGAAGGCATCCGCAAACGCATCCGCCCCATCTTTATGACGACCTCGACTACGGTGTGCGGTCTATCGCCATTGGTATTCTTTCCTGGCGCTGGCAGTGAACTTTATCGAGGCTTGGGCAGTGTCGTTTTAGGCGGATTAATCATTTCAACCATCGTTACCCTAGTCCTAATTCCCACGCTGTTTACCTTGATGGTCGACCTGCAAACGAAGGTTAGCAAGTGGATTTCACCGGCGCCCAGTATTGAAACGCTAGTTTCCGGCGAAGAAACCACCCAAGAAGACCCGTTAAAAGACGATTCCAATCCCTTAAAAGAAGATCCACAGGTTCCCGAAGTCGAACCTGTTACAACGTCTACGTAGCAGTAAATGTGGCAAACACTACAAGTTTGAGTATTCTAGAAATTCTCAGATATCTGGGTAAGGTTTATGGCCTAGTACGGTCTAATGCTGTTGGCGGTGCTGTGCGATTGGAGTGCGCAACCATTGTTTGGGGACCTGACTTTTTGGAGAATTGATGAGCTGTCTTTGCAGATTTACATTTTCACCTATAGCCTTGCTGTTAAGCCTTCTGGCATTGCCTGCCTTATCAGGCCAATGAGCTGGCGGTTCCTGCCAGTTAGGCGGGGTCAGTTCCTATTCACAGCCAGTCTTTCAAGCCGCACCTTCGTTCCAAAATTTTTCGGCGAACTTTCCTGCATCGTTTCAACCACCAGTAACGACGCAACCTGTGGCTAACTACCAAACTCAGCCTGTTGAGAACTTTCAAACTCAGCCTGTTGAAAATTATCAAACCA
>CAZJBW010000010.1:84368-91126 GCA_964543985.1 uncultured Pirellulaceae bacterium
CAAACTCAGCCTGTTGAGAACTTTCAAACTCAGCCTGTTGAAAATTATCAAACCATCGATAGTTACCAACCTATCGATAACTCGCAGTCCGTAACCACCTACCGCCCAGCGCTGGGCACCATGGAATTGAACGACAGTTTCAGCGACGGAATTGCCGCACCATCCAACTTGGCAATGGGCGCGACTTTGGCTGACACCCAACCTGCTTTCGCTGCAGAAGGAACGTTGGTCGCACTAGCTGGTTACTCACCAGTCACTGTTTCCAGTCAGTTCGAATGGAAAAAAGGAAACGCCAACATCGCTTCCTACTTTGACGGGCGAGTCTACAACTTCACGAGTGAAACAGAGAAGTCCGAGTTCGAAGAGACCCCTTCGCGTTATGTACCTGTGCTGAACGGGGATTGCGTGGTCAGTCTGATGAACAGAGGCGATCGAGTTCCTGGTTCCGTCCACTACAGTGCCGAGTATCTAGGTCGCATTTACCTGTTCTCAAGCCAGAACGAAAAAGACATGTTCTTGGATAAGCCCGAAAAGTTTGCCAACGCCGACTTGGCCGCTAACGGCGATTGCGTCGTGACTCGCTCGACAATCAATCGCAACGTTCCAGGCAATGTGTTGTTTACGACGGTGCACAATGGCTTGCGATACCAGTTTCTATCGATGGAACAGAAGGACAGATTCTTGGCTAACCCTTCATCCTTTACGAACGCTGCTGTTTCCAGCACGTTATCCGATCCAACGCTTCGATAAAAAACAGCTGAACAGTTAAATTCTCTAACGACAAAGGCGTCCAATCCGATTGGACGCCTTTTCGTTTTTACTGACAATTCTTCTATCGCGACTAAACGCTTCCTGCCGCTTGTTATCGCCAAGTTGGCCTAGCGAGACTGAACTTGATCCCATGAACCGGACAGGTTTAAGTCCGAATTCGGCTGGTAGAATGCGTCATTGGTCATGATAAAGTTCCCCGTACTATCGCCGTAGACATAGTCGTAGTGGCTGGGTAATTCGTATTCGTATCCGCCTTGTGAATACACCTCTACTTCGCGAATCGAGTTGATGTAGTTTTGGTGACTACGATCATTGGCTTGTTGACGATTCTCCCACGATTGTTGATTGGTGCGACGAATATAGTCGTTGGTCTGTCTGTTGATTTGACTGATCTTATTTGCCGTACGAATGTCGTCTTGAGTCATATTGTGAAGTGTTTGGTTGATGGATTGCTGAAATTCAGGGGTCATTCGCAGGCTGGCGGCGATGGCAACTAGGTTTTTTAATTGTGACTGCAACTTGCCCTTTGGTGCAAAGACAACGATATCGGAAAGCAACATCCAATCTACCTGGCGACCCATCTCAGTATCCGTCGACGTGAATGCCAACGAGTAGACTTGAATTCCTTCGAAGGCCTGCCCGTCCTTAGTGAACTCGACATTGATCCCCAATCCAAGACAACCCCCAGATTGTTGTACTGGCGTACCGTAGGCCTGATTCATTTGGTTATACTGTCGAACACTTTCCCATACAGGCTGCATCATTTGGTCAACCGACATTGAGATCTCGGGGATTTCGTAAATCTTGGTGATTCGTCCGTTGGAAATCCAATCCGCACGGTCTAACACCTCTTGTTGGTAGAACTGTTTCCACTCGTCAAAACTATCGGGAATCCGCAAGACGATACGGCCTTCACTGTGCTGACCATTCTGGGCGCGAGTGGCACCGTATTGTCGAGCCAATGCGCTGGGACGCCAATCCGTACAGTTCAAGGATGGACCAATTAAAACACCCGTACCGTCCGGAGCATTGAGCATGATTCTCTGGCTTGGCATAATCTTGAAGAAGCGTCTGACGTCTAACGAATAGTACCCACCTTCAACGGACCAGCCTTTTGGGATCAGCATTGTGTGAGTCTTAAATCCGGCAACGTCCTCAAATACTTTCTGCTGTAACACCAAGTTATCGTTTGCTTGGACGTTACCGGCCAGAAAAGTCAGGGCCAAGCAAACACTGGCCAGTACGATACGTCGAAACATTGATCTATTCCTTTGTGGTTTTGAGGTCGTTTCCTTCAAAACACACGAGAAATAGGTTTGTGACAACTAAATTCCAGATTTTAACGGCAGGCACATTATTGGCAAAAACCCGAAGGGTTATTGGGTAAATCTCAGCCCCAGCCGTCGTTAGCTGCGTTCAGAATCTAGCAACTCAAGAAACGTGTCGACGAAATGGTCCAGCAAAAGCTGGCCATCTTCATTGGTAAAGAACTGCGGATCGCACCGCATGCCAATCTTTAACTGGCGACGATAGGTAAAGGCATTGGCTGAGACGCGCGTCTGATTTCGAAGGGGCGAAGCACCGTTTGTATCATCCAGTAACAGATTTCCACATTGCAACCTACCGTCTGTTCTTTGAAACCGACTCGGGAACCTTTTAGTAGGATCGCCGGCGTTCGAAAAAATCGCTGAAGTGCGGCATAAGTGTTCGTCGAATGGTTTGCCGGTCTGGTTCCAACCCAAAGGGGCTGAAATCAACTGTTTCATAAACTCAGATTCATGCCGCTGGTGTTTCAAGCGAGTGGTTTCCATCAGCAGCGAGGATGTTAAACCAGCGCGGTCTTGAATCTCGCTGGCTGATCTGCGGATGAAGCTGCTAGTTACTAAATTGGCCGCTGAGAATTGCGGGTGTTCTGGCTTCCGCAAATCCATGGGCATCAAAATGCAAAAGTCGTTGCAATCAATGTCTCCGCCGTGTTGTTGATTCCAGGTCAACATACTAATCATCAAAGATTCCAACAGACAGTCGTTCAACGTCTGGCCACGGTCTTGGGCCTTTAGCCTTAGCTCGCGAAATTTATTCTTGTCGAATACTCGCGACAGAAACTGTGGAAACTCGTTGCTGGCCCCTAGCAAGTGCGATCGGTCTTGATGCGGCAAGATCGGTTGAGCTGTGTAGTGATCAAATCTCGGCAGTGACTTTCCGTCCGGTCGCAAATTGCCAATCGTCGCTCGCAAGCGACCTCGCAGTTCTTGCGGCACATACGTTGGCAACTCGCCAACCTCATTACCCAAGGCCTGTGCGTAATACCACAACACATCGTTTATGAAATAGTAGCCACCAATTCCATCCACAGCGCTATGATGAAACGAAGCAACAAAACGAGTCTTGTCGGAATCGCTGCGGATCCAACCGCGAAATCCAATCTCGTTTCGCAAGTCGATGTACTCACTGGCCCCTTCTACCAAGATCGGCGTATCGAAGCCTGCAAAGTTAATCGTCGAGTCATAGTCGTCTGCCAAGACCCAACAGTCTCGGTCACCTTTGGCAGGTTGAATCACGGCACGCAACATGGGGTGTCGCAAAAGCGCGCGATCGACCGCCGATTGAAATGCTTCCTGATCCACTTGCCCAAGAAAATCAAACTGGTACACGAACGTCATCGGAAACTGGGGACTGTCGTCGATGAACATGTAAGATTCGAAGGGCGTCAGATTGGCAGGAAAGACGCCTCGTTTAGTTTTGACGGGCATTTGGTGGGATCCTAGAAGAGCAATTTCCGTTTGTCGAACACGACGGCTCATCAAAAATCGCCAGCGACCGTTCGTTCTCGAGCCTCTAATTTAAGCATGAATGCGAATTCAAATCACGCTTTTTTTGAAATCGGTAAAAGTTCCTAGTCGCGATGAAGCCTTTTGGCAACCTTTGGGGCAATTACGATCGCGATACAGAAAAACTGGTATATTCCTGCCACCTTCAATGCCGTTCCATTCAAGCGAACGTTTATTGCAGTTTTTATCGCGTCCACACCCAATTTGCCACGAGTGATTTAGTCACGAAAAGCCGAGATTTCAATGACTTTGGAAAACGAGGGATGCCTTAACCCTTTAGCCTTTACGAAGCCACCCCGTAAAGATTCCCCGTCCTTCTAGGACGGATCGCAGCAACGTCCACAAGGAGTCCCGCAGCGCGTCGTGAAAAAAAAAGAGCCGTCGAAGAATCTCTTCGACGGCTCCTGCTTTATGTTCAATGATGACACGAGTGTGTCCGTGGACCAGCGATCGATTTTGACTAGCCCTCCAGTTCCTTGTACCAGGAACTAAAGACAAACGGGATGACGCTTTGCGAAAACACATACCAGTCTTTGAACTTCCCTTCCAACTCAAATTCTTCGGCAGCCTTTGTCGATTCCTTGCCAGCTTTATGAGCAGACTTGGCGGCATCTTCCAAGACCTGCAAGAATTCGCCAAACAGTTTGACATCTTCCATGGTCGCCATCGTTCCGTGACCCGGGACAAACTTGGTTTCCTCTTCCCGTTCTAACGAACTAATCGAAGGTGCCCATGACGTCGGCTTGGCGTCACGGAAGTTGGGAACCATGCGATTCCAAAACAAATCGCCTGTGAAGACAATGTTGGGATCAACCACTTCTACGATCACGTCGCTTGGCGTGTGCCCGACAAATGGCTGAATCACAACCGAGCGCCCACCTAAATCAACTTCGGTCTTCTCAGTCGACGAAATGGTTTCAAGGTCATCCAGCAACGTCGAATCCCGGCCTTGTTGGCTACTTTCAACCATCTCGATCGTCTTGTCCGTCACCCACATCTTGGGAGTGCCTTCGTCCGATTTGAATCCGGCACTTCCTGATACATGGTCGCCATGAAAGTGAGTCAGCACGACATCGGTGGGCCATTTCCCAGTTAACTCTTTGCACTTTTCGGCCAACCACTTGGCGCCCTTGGGTTGTTGAAAGGCCTCGACCACGAGCACTCGTTCCGAACCTACAATGAAGCCTCCGTTACAAACCGTTGTAAAGTCGCGGTTTTCAAACGGGGTAGAGATGTGCGAGTAAACACCCTCAGCCAATTTCTCGATCCAGCCCCATTTCTCCTCGTGAAGTTTTTCATTTTCCTGTGACTCTTGAAAGATCGCTCGAGTTGCCAAGGGGCGAGCTGCAGCCAGAGACATTAACCAGGCGCTGCAAGATGCTGTGGTGCTAAGAAATTCACGGCGTGAGCTTTTCTTCATGACGTCCTTTCAAACGTTGAATTCAAAATGAAGTATCGAGAATTTGGTCCAGCAATGCTGCCGGTCAATTCGCGAAACCAGGCTTAGGCGGTGCCCTTATGTTGCACTACGTTGCGAAATCTTTCTACGGCCCAGCAAAGACTACGGAATTCAACCGAACTGTGATTTTTCGTGCACCGCGGCCGTTTACAGCACCGGTCAACGGAAGCGAGGTTTTGTTTGGTTGGATACCTTAAATTCGCTTTTAGATGCCGCACGCTACTGGGCTACCCAAAGTCAGCCTTTGGATCACGCACACCAAAAGCCGACCTGGCCAAACTTCGCTAAACTAACTATTGGAAACGACTTACCGCCGAAACTCGGAGCCTCTTTTGGAGGTTGAAGAACAAAACGTCGGCTTTTGCACTTTGATAGCACTTCGTATTTTTTGGCACAAATCCCCAGATTCAAACGTACGGGTTAGAGAATCGGTAAGGAAACCCAACAAACCAAGTCTATTGGGTGTCTTAATTGACAGAAACCTAAAACAACCAACGCATTTCAGATAAACCAAAGGAAGGAATTATGAAACGCAAATTCTTAATTTTCGCGACCTTGTTGTCCGCCACCATCACTTGGACGGCTCAAGGCCAAGACGTCTTGGTGGGACAGAAGGTGACTGCGGATCAGCGTATTTCGATGGATCGAATCGACCACTCTTCCTGGGACGCTCTTCTGCAAAAACATGTTAATGAGCAGGGCCAAGTCAACTACCGTGGCTGGCATGCATCTCAAGCGGATTCGGCCGCACTTGATACCTACGTCAATCAGCTTTCGGCAGCCAGTTTTACCGAGGCAGCAACTCGGGAAGGTCAGCTGGCCTACTGGATCAATGCTTACAACGCGATCACTATCAAAGGTATTCTTAAAGAGTATCCGACTAGCAGCATTCGCAACCACACCTCCAAAATTGGTGGTTACAACATTTGGAAAAATTTGAAACTGCAAGTCGGCGACCGCGCCATTTCGCTGGACGCGATGGAACACGAAGTGCTCCGCAAAATGAGCGAACCGCGAATTCACTTTGCGATCGTCTGTGCTTCGCATAGTTGCCCACGTTTGCTGAATCGAGCATACGTCGGCACCAACTTGGAGGCTCAGCTAACTGAGAACACCAAAGCCTTCTTCGCCAACTCAGAAAATTTCCGTTACGACGAGTCCCGACGCAAGTTCCACATGTCATCGATTATCGAGTGGTTTGCCAAAGACTTTGGTGCCGATAAAGCAGCACAGTTGGCAACGATCGCTCCTTGGCTACCAAGCCAAGCTGCCGCACAAGCCGCTCGCAGCAACAGCGTATCCGTCAGCTACTTGAACTACAGCTGGGACTTGAATGAACTTCCCGCGGCAGCCGCTCAAGGTAGCGGAGCCCGTCCCGCCAACCAAGGCAGCACAAAACGCGGCAGTGGACGCCGATAATTACAATTCAAAAAAAGTGGTTTGTAAAAAATTGACTTGAAGGTTTATCCAGTCATCCCGTTATGACAAACCACAGTTCTTCTACCCCGTTATTTCTATAAAAGGAACCCCCTAGTGTTTTTGAAAAGAATATCGACCCTGGCCGTCGCTGTGGCCGCACTGACCATGGCAGTAGAATTGCAAGCTCAATCAGGCTCGCGTAGCGCTCCCACGATTGCACCTCAATCTGCTCCTTCGTTCTCACCGGGATCAGGCACTCGCAGCGTTGTACCACGCAG
>CAZJBW010000010.1:91226-100073 GCA_964543985.1 uncultured Pirellulaceae bacterium
CGCAGCGTTGTACCACGCAGTGTGGCACCAAGCACTCAATTGCGTAGTGTGGTACCTTCGCAAAGCTTTGTTTCTCCTAGCCAACCAACCACAACCTTCTCGGCTCCACAGAGTTCTGGTTTCGTAACCAGCAATTCCTACTCAGCCGGTTGCGGTGGCGGCAGCACAACGGTGTATAGCCAATCTTGCTGTTCTCCAACCTATTACCGCAGTACCCCATCATACGGGCGTCGGTTTATCGGGTTCCGTCGGTCTCGTGGTTGCTATTAAGTCGCCCAGACGAACTCCGACTACTGAACGACTTGAATACTGACTGGCTTATTAAAAAAGCCGGATTCATGTTAATATAATGAGCCCGTTGCATTTGTTGTGCGGGCTCATTTCATTTTTGAACACTGGATACCGTCGTGACCGAAAGCACAAATTCCAATTTGAGTCTCGTCGATGTCATCATCCCGGCATTGAATGAAGAGAACTCACTACCGCTGGTCTTGCAAGACATGCCAGATGTTCGGCACGTATTCGTTGTCGACAACGGTTCCACCGACCGCACCGCAGAATTGGCTCGCGAAAACGGAGCCATTGTGGTCGAAGAACCACAACGCGGATACGGTGCCGCTTGCTTGCGAGGGATGAAGACGATCGCCGACCGCGTGGCCGACGGACAACAAGCTCCGGACGTGGTCGTGTTTATGGATGCCGATTACAGCGACCACCCCAACGAACTACCTTTACTGACACAGCCCATCCTGGACGACCAACTGGATTTCGTGCTGGGATCACGCATTCTGGGAAACCGAGAAGCAGGAGCCATGCCTCCGCAAAGCATCTACGGAAACAAACTGGCTTGCTTCTTGATGCGTTGCCTGTTCAAGCACAAGTTTACGGATCTGGGTCCGTTCCGCGCGATTCGCTACAGCTCGCTGCTCAGCCTACAGATGTGCGATGAAAACTACGGCTGGACTATCGAGATGCAAATCAAGGCAGTTCGGCAAAAACTACGAATCCATGAAGTCCCGGTTTCCTATCGTAAGCGTATCGGAACCAGCAAGATCAGTGGAACGCTGTCAGGCACGATCAAAGCAGGCACCAAAATCCTGTTAACCATCGCCCGCTACGGATTTCGAAAATCGCAAAGACGAGTCCCCAAAACATCCTCCTCGGCCGATGCACAGCCTCACCAGGCGGTTGACGCCGCTTAAGTTCCCACGACCACCCACCTCTATAATGCCGACCAAGCTGGCCACAAAAGTGGCCCAGTTTGACATTTCCGCCAAAGACCATTCTGCCAAAAGCCACTCTGCCAAAGGCTGATCACGCTGATGAAAGATAATCCGAATTACAGCCACTTTTGGTTTCTACTGATCCTCGGTGCCATTTCGACTGGCCTCTATTGTTGGCTGCGAGAACTGAGTTTCATTTTCGAATTGGGCCAGGCATACGACAAAAGACCAATCCCGAAGGTGTTAATATTATTCACCTGCAATTTTGCGATGTATCTGTTGGCGATTTGGCTGGTACGCAGAACCGCGCAAACTCGCGTCTTACTGGGCATGTTGTTTGCATTCGCTGTCGCCTTCCGAGTCATCCTGTGTTTGTCCACGCCGATTCAGGAAGTTGATATCTACCGCTACATCTGGGATGGAGCGGTAGTGAACGAAGGAATCAGTCCCTTTCGATTCACCCCTCAGAAAGTGCAAGTCGAGCTGGCCTACAAACTGATTCAAGAAGGCGAGATCTTGAATCAGAAGGACAGCAAGTATCGATTTCCCAAAAAAGAAGTAATGCAAGAGGTCTACAAACTTAGATCGGCAATGGATTCGGCAGAAATGCAGAAACTTCATGACCGGTGTCGGCAAGATCAGCCGCTGCTTGAAATACTGACGCGCATCCACTACTCGTACCTACCATCAGTCTATCCCACGACTAGCCAGATCGCCTTCGCGTTCGCCGATCGAATCACACCGACGGCCGTTCCGCTAACGACCCGAGTCCGCATCATGAAAGCCGTGTTAATTGGCTTCGACCTGGGCACCGCAGTCCTGGTCTTGTTGATGCTGCTACAGGTAGGCATGGCTCCTGGTCTTTTCATCACCTATGCCTGGTGCCCCCTACTAATCAAAGAGATTTCCAATAGCGGTCACCTGGACGCCGTCGCAGTGTTCTTTACGGCGCTGTCAATTTTTCTGCTGTTCCGGGCTATCAACAAAATCAAACTTACCAATCAAGATCGATGGTTCAACGGAAATTTATTAGCCAGTGCTACAACCCTGGCCTTCGCCGTCGGGGCTAAATTGTTCCCCATCATCCTGGTGCCTCTATTCGCATGCGTTACCGTAAGTCGTTTGGGCTGGAAATCACTGCTGTTTCCAACCGTTATCTGCGGAACACTGACGCTGGCGCTGTTATGGCCCATGCTGCCCAAAGATTCGAATGAAGAGACGGTCGCAAATCAAGTTTCAGAAACTGACCCTAGCGAAGGGATGAAGAAGTTCCTTTCGGAATGGGAAATGAATGACTTGTTGTTCATGATCATGGTCGAAAACCTAAAATCAACAAAACAGAATCCGACGAATGACAAAATCTGGTTTTCGTACCTTTCGCGAGATGTTCGACAAAGCGTAGCTGTGGAAGCAGCCAATATCTTTCCAGATGCCGATAAAGGACGACTACCCTTCCTGACAACTCGCCTAGTCACAAGCCTTATCTTTTTGATACTAGCCTTCTATTTTGCCCGGAACGCCATCTTAAATCCAGATTTGCAGAACATCGGCAACATGGTCTTTTTGACAGTCGCTTGGTTCTGGTTGTTATCGCCCACGCAAAATCCGTGGTATTGGACTTGGGCATTGCCCTTCTTAGTTTTCGCCAGGAATCGAGCGTGGTTTCTGATCGCCGGGTTGGCGATGATGTACTACCTGAAATTCCACCTCAACTACCGATATTCCGGGATTGAAATCATGGGCACCTCATACAAGGGTGAATCCTTTTTTCACTTCGTGGTGGTATGGATGGAATTCGGCACCTTCTTTGTCTGGCTGTTTATCGAATGGTTGTTCACTCGAAAAAGCAGAGCAGTAACCAGTGCCCCCAAAGCGGACTAGAACGATCAGCCTAACGCTTTGCAGAAGTTCCTCGAAACCTCTAACCCAACCTTTTAAGGTTCGGACCACAAAGGTAACATCGTGGTTACGGCAACGTTTGTTCAGTGCACAGACCCGCAATGCTGGCTCGTCCAGCTACAGTTCGTGCATCTAGATTGCATCTCTGACGAACCGATTTCATTGCCGATTTCAACCACTCGTATTCGAATCACATGAAACAACTCGCAAAAAAAGTCTTGCCGGCATCGGTTCAGTCGTCCATTCGAAAAATGAGAGCGCGGATGAAAGGACAGCAGCCGCCTGCAACCCATAATTCCTTGTCGTGCCTGATTGCTGAAAACGAATACGGAAAGTACTGCGTTCCTCATTCTTCTTACCATCGCCCCGCAGCCCAAAAGGTATTAGCGGGGACGGTTTACGAGCCAGACACCATCAAGTTTATGCGGCAACATTGTCAGGGCGGTGACGTGGTGCATGCCGGTACCTACTTTGGTGATTTTCTGCCCGCGCTTGCGGACGGTTGCGATCAAGGTCGTATCGTTTGGGCGTTTGAACCTAACCCCGAAAACCACCAATGTGCGTCGATCACTTTGCAATTGAACGAAATCACAAACGTTCAGTTGACTCACGCGGGTCTAGGTGCGAAAGCCGAATCGTTGAAAATTAAGACCGTGGACCAATACGGACAGGCCTTAGGTGGGGCCAGCGAGATTGTGGAAAGTGAAAAGGCAACTGCCAATGAAAAATTCGATTCCGTGAACATCGTCACGATCGATGATGTGATCGGTAGCGAGCGACATGTTTCGATCATACAACTGGATGTCGAAGGACACGAAAAGGCGGCCTTAATCGGGGCCATGCAAACGATTCAACGCTGCAAGCCAATTATCATACTGGAGGTTTTGTCGCGAAATGATTTGTTCGAGAGCCAATGGTTCAAAGACAATTTTCTTGCCCTAGGATATCAACACGCCGGCAAAATTCATGGCAACGACATCTATCAATGCGACAACTAGAAAGTCGACATGCTTAAGCATCAGCTAGTACATCCTGAAATCAATGCGGTCTTGGCCAAAGCGGGGCACAGTAGCCAAGTGTTGATTGCTGACGGTAACTACCCAGCCTCTTCCACAATGGGCCCTAACGCAACGCTAGTCAGTTTAAACTTGTCTCCTGGACTAGTCACCGTGAATCAAGTGCTACAAGCCTTGGTCACAGCCATTCCTATCGAAGCCGTTAATACCATGGGAATGCCCGAAGATGACCCTTTCAAATTAGATACCGACCCAGAAGTTTGGGACGTCTATCGCAAAACGCTGACAGAAGCAAAAGTGCCCGTCGAATTGAAACCGATCGACCGTTGGGAATTTTATAAAGCAGTGGCCTCGTCGGATCATGTGCTGACCATCCAAACCGCCGACCAAGCTTTGTGGGCCAACCTGTTGATTACTGTCGGAGTCCGTACACCCGGCACTTGAAATGAAAATTGACGCTCACCAACACTTTTGGGACCTCGACCACCCCGACTTCGACTATTCCTGGACCGATACGGCGACAAATCAAGCGATAAACCAATCGTTTCTACCTGAAACACTGGCACCTAATCTCGCCCAATGCGGCGTCGACAAAACGATTGTTGTACAAACGCAACACAACATTTTAGAAAACCAGTGGGCGCTACAATTGGCTGAGCAGAATGATTGGCTGGCCGGTGTCGTGGGTTGGGTCGATTTGGCAGACGACGCCTGCGAAACTCAATTGTTGCAAGTGAGCGACCATCCAAAATTCGTGGGCATCCGACATGTCACACAAGACGAAACTGATGACGACTTTATCGTAAACCCACACATACTACGTGGATTGAAGGTACTGGAAAAACACCAAGTACCATTCGACTTGTTGTTTTATGTCAAACATCTTCGGCATGCTAAAACGCTCGGACAACAACTGCCAAACTTGCCAATGGTGATCAATCACCTGTCGAAACCAGAAATCAAGTCAGGAAAAATCGACGAGTGGAAACGCGACCTGACTGCGGCCGCTCAGTTCCCCAACGTCTACTGCAAACTATCGGGCATGATCACGGAAGCGGATTGGCAATCTTGGAAACCGATCGACGCTAAACCCTACGTTGAAACAGCGTTGGAACTGTTCGGTCCGCAGCGTTGTATGTTTGGATCCGACTGGCCAGTGTGCAACTTGGCAGGCAGTTATGCCGACGCACACAACACTCTTGCTGAACTGATCGAAACACTCAGCCCTGACGAACAAACTTGGATTTGGAGCAAAACAGCAATCAAATTCTATGGCTTGCCATTCTGAGCACTCCCTCAATGAGGATTTGCTGACCGAACCTCAAAATGTTTGCCAATCTGGCCACAAACGTTAAGTAGCAACTGCGATAAACGGTTAAAATCTGCTCAGTTAACCACACAGATATCCTTGTTTCACAAAAACAGCACATCGGTACACTGGTGAAAAATGAATAAGATGATTTACGTTCTGGCAATTGCGATTGTTGTTTTTGTGGGTTGGAAATTGACGTCTCGCACAGCTTACGAATCAGCGGAGTACACCGTTCTGGAATCAGACGGCAGTTTCGAAATCCGTGAGTACCCTGAATTGTTGATGGCAACAACCCCCATGACGCAAATGTCTGGAGGTGACGGCAGCTTCAACCGCCTGTTCCAATACATTAGCGGGCAAAACGAAGAACAACAAAAAGTCGCTATGACGACACCTGTGTTCATGGAAACTAAGTCACCTGACGCGGCAGGTCAGATGGGTTTTGTGGTGCCCAAAAAAGTCGCCGAATCCACCACTCCAACCCCCGCTAACAGCCAGGTTCAATTGAATCGCCGAGCTGCAGGAAAATTCGCGGTCCTGCGGTTCGCCGGTCGCATCGATTCGAAAATCCAATCGCAACAACTTCAAAAGTTACGCGACTGGATCGAAAGCCAAGGTCTGCAGCCGGCAAATGACCGTCACGAAATCGCAGGCTACGACCCGCCATGGACCCCAGGTCCTGTGCGACGCAACGAAATTTTGATTCGACTGCTGCCTTGAAAATTCAAAAGCTCGTTTAGTTACCTGTTGAATGAGCAACGCAATTTAGCTCAGCGACCTGCTTCATCACCTCGTCAAAGGGTGTCAACTGGCAACTACCGAACGCGGCGTGCCTTGACAGCTTTGCCCTTGTCAAAGCTGGCGAAGTGATTCCACACAGGAAACGAGCAACCGCTCGTGGCGTATTTAGCGCTGCAGGATGCTCGGCGGTCAGCTTCTCCACTAGATTCAAAGTACTTGCGGTCAATTTTTCATTGCGAGGTTCAGAAATTTCCACAGGTCCTTGGCCTTGGCAAAACGAACATTCGCCACACGCTTGCTGCAGAGGTTGACCAAAATGAGCCGACATCGTTGCAGCCTGACATTCTTCTGCCGCCATAAGATCGATGAATTGCCGAGTCCGTTGGATTTCATTTTGTTCACGTGAAACGACTTTGTCGAAATAGTGTTTCGCTAGATCGGTCACTGAATCGATTGAGTTTAGTTTTCGATAGCCATGCACCAAACCGCTGACTTTTAACTCAATCCATCCTTGCTCGCCAAAATAGTCCAGCGCCTTCACGACCTTCATCCGATCGCAACCAAGCCTTTCCATGGCATCGGCCAGATCGATTGAAAACCAAACCCTTTGCTTGGTTGCACACCGCAACAAATCGGCAACAAATTGTTGTCGTTCGCCTTCAAAATTGGCCAACAACTGAGCACTGGATACGTTCGGCTTGAATCGATAAGACTCGTAACGCGGAGACGTCGATTCCAGATAGCCGTCCAGTTCCAGGTAAGTCAGCAGAGTCTTCACAACGATCCCACGAATATCCGCCTGGTTACCAATCCGAAAGGGACTAACAAAGAATGAATCTGGTTGGCGAGCGATCTCGGCAATAAATGATTCAATCGACGGTAGCGAAGGCGTATCGCCAAAAACGAAGTTCTCCAAAACGACTCGGTCCTCGGGGACCAACAACGACTCGCAGCAAGACACTTTTCCATCGCGGCCCGCCCGACCGATCTCTTGAGCATAACTCTCGATCGATTTTGCTGGGTTGTAATGATAGACGTATCGAATGTCGGACTTGTCGATCCCCATTCCGAAGGCAATCGTCGCCACGACGATTCGGCTGCCGTCTTGCATGAACCAGTCCTGAATCTTGGCGCGTGTTTCGGGATCCATACCTGCGTGATAGGCTCGCGTCTGAAGGCCTGAATCTTGGCAAAGTTTTGCTACTCGTTCCGCAGTCTTCTGCAAAGTAACGTAAACGATCGTCGCACCGGGATCTCGACTTTTTAACTTATCAATCAAGACACTGTCGCGTTGGTTAGCCTTTACGACCGAGGACTTGATATGCAGATTTGGTCGAAAAAATGGCGTACAGATAACGTCGTCTTGGGCGATATCGAATGCTTGGCAGATATCTTCTTGCACCGCCGGAGTCGCGGTCGCGGTCAAACATAGGACTCGGCTAACGTCGAACCGCTCGGTAATATTTCGCAGCTTCAAATAGTCCGGTCGAAAGTTGTGGCCCCATTGGCTGATACAATGAGCTTCGTCGATTGCGAACAATGAAATGTTCACTCGCTCTAGCTCGCCACGAAACCGCTCATTAAAAAACCGCTCAGGAGCGACATACAGTAACTTGGCCTGCCCACCGCGAACCTTCCCAATAGCATCGCGGTACTCTTCATGAGTCAGGCTCGAGTCTAATCGAACGGCACAAATACCCTTGGATTGCAGTTGATCGATTTGATCCTTCATCAATGCAATCAAGGGTGAAACGACAACCGTCAAGCCCTCCAACAACAAAGCTGGAAGTTGGTAACACAACGATTTACCGCCACCAGTTGGAAAGACGGCCACCGTCGAGATGCCATCTAGCAACCGCGAAACCACCTGCAATTGACCAGGCTTTAACTCATCCCAGCCAAAACTCTTTTTTAAGGTTTCTAAAATACGTGATTCATTATTTGACATGATAGAGACTCCGTAAGAAAACGGTAAGCGTGACGTAGAAAGTCAGTCCCTAACTGCAGTATCTGCACGCAGCGAACGAACATGCTGCATCCAAATTCACCATACAATATCTAACCCATATCGCAACCACCCAAACCCATCAAATTGAGGCCTTGATTCTAACCCAACCCGTCAAATGAAAGGGTAAATAGGGATGAACCTAGACATTGAGAATGGAGAAAAGGTGCGCGTGCGAGCAAATCCGTGACTTGATCTGTAGATCGAAGCGACACACTTGAAAATATCCGATCGGGCCGACCGCGGCGTCCTGTTTCTTGAACGAACGATTGCAACGAATGATCCGATTATACGTATAGGTGAAATCGCGATCTGGCCAGTTTGGTAGCGCAGACTACTCAACGAGACCGCATGTTAGAGAGACAGTAGTCTCTTAAAACCATGCGGCTTGATGAATTCGACTCGGCAGAAACACCAAAACAAATCTATTCCGTTCGCTCCTGCGCATCTGGTTGATTCAGCCGAATGGCTGCAAAGCCTACAACCTCACGCCTCGTCCAGCCTTCGTCCATTTTCTGATTCGACAATAGACTCAAGGGCCAAACGCCAGAGAGAATTTCAGGCAGGAAGAGACCTCGCTGCTGAGTTGCTTTCTTTACAAGGCGAACAGACAGTCGTTGGTGTCAACCAGGATCGTTCACCATGCTGGCC
>CAZJBW010000011.1:0-12774 GCA_964543985.1 uncultured Pirellulaceae bacterium
GAAGTATGTTGCAAGAGAATCCTCAAGCAGTGCATGAAACCGACGATCGCGGCTTTAATTTTTTGCACGAATTAGCGTTGGCAGGCAGTCAGACGTGTGTGAAAGTTGCTCTGGAACAAGGTGCTGACCCCAGCAAAAAGACGAAGCAGGGGCTGACGGCGTTGGATTTAGCGAAATCCTTGAGTTGGACGCGTGTCATTTCACAGTTGAGTTGATTCTTGAATTCAATTACCCAACACGAACTGTCTCAGAGGTGGTCGACAGCGGGTTGTTCGAATTACAATGAAAACCATCAACGATAGTTCATCATCAATAACGAATGCTGGAAAACGCCGGATGCGTTTCCCAACGCGTTCGCAAACATCAAAGTCAACCCAGGCGGAGTATTACTTTGAACGACGAGAATGAATTCGCGCCCAGATTGGACATGATCGAAACCGAATGGACGATGTTTCGGCATGCTCATGAAACAGGCGCCACGGGAACAGAAGCCAAATCGACTTTGGTGCTGCGATATGCGACAGCGATTCGTAGCTACGTGAAGGCGATGACGCGAAGCGATACAGACGCGGACGAACTATCGCAGGATGTCATTGTGCGATTGCTGAAAGGGGACTTTGCAGGTGCCGACCCCGATCGAGGCCGTTTTCGCGATCTGTTGAAAGTGGCCGTCAAAAATATGACTCGCAACCACTGGAGCAAAGAGAATCGACGAAAAGGCGTTGACTACGACCTGTCTTTAGAGGGCGGTAGCGACACGACGCAAGAGATCGACGATCAATGGTCGGAAAGCTGGCGAGACAATGTGCTTGATATCGTGTGGGCGCGACTGCAGAGTCAACAAGATGCCAAACCAGGCACGATTCTGTTTTCAGCTTTGCGATTGCGTACCGATCACCCCGAGGCCGATTCGACTCGGTTGGCGGAACTGATTTCGGAAGAGCACGATCGTGAAATCAATGCCGCCACGTATCGCCAAAATTTACGTCGGGCCCGAGTTCGCTTTGCCGAGTTCGTGGCGGAAGAAGTTGCCAATGGGTTAGACGAGCCAAATCCACAGCGAATTCAAGAAGAACTAATCAGTATTGGGTTGTTCGAGCACATCAAGGACGTGTTGCCTGACAACTGGAGTCAATAATTTCAGTTCCTTGGATGCCGATTGAGACGCGGCTTAAACGTCCAAAGCATCCAGAAGTTCGGTTGGATCGACGTTCGGTCGAAACCAAATCGCTGCTTGGCGGTTTGGTAATTCTTGAGCGGTCGTCGATGCGAAGGGCTCGACTTGTGTGAACTGAAACGATCCCATTTCTTGCAGCGGATTAGTTATCGGGATCTCGCTAGAATCGGCTGGACGTTCGCCCAGGATGACAGCTCCCACCGTAGATGGATCCAGGATGGACGGGACCAATTTGCTGCTGTCCACGGGCAGCAAAGTCCAAGTGTTGGTTGTCCCGTTTTTATCGCGGACCGCGCTCAGTCGATTGACCAAGCCATTGGCTAGCCCTTTCGATTGTTCCAATACCAAAACACGCTCGGACTTTTTGCTGACGGCGTAACCGGTTGTCGATTCGTGAACGGCTGAGACCAATTCGCGATCGGCTGGCTTGCCCAGCAGGTTCTCCACCTGCTGCAAACATTGCAATGCTTGGTCTAAAGCCTCGTCGGCCATATGGTCTAGACCTTGCCGAATCTGGTTTCGAGCCAAGTGAATTGCCAGGTTGGCGGCATCCAGACGCCGGCGAGTTTGTTCATCAAAAGTATGAGACTCGTTGGACGCTCGAGACTCGCGCGGTTGAGGTTGAAACTCGGAATTGGCATTGGCTGGTGGATGTTCGAAGCATTCGATCTCGTCACGCACAATACGAATGTCTTTGGGGGCATCGATTCCCAAGCGAACGGTGTTCCCTTTGACATCGACGATTTCAACGGAGATTCCCAGATTGGGAAACAGAACTTTTTGATCTTTGCGGCGCGTCAAAACCAACATGATGGTGCCCTTCCTGTGCAATGGCCAATTAATGATTGCTTGACCAAACGAAATTTTGTTTGGTGCAAACTGCCCTTCGCCGACCTCGTGCCGACGATTGCCTGGAGACATCCCTTTCCAGCTGAATCATCAAATTAAGCTACCATTTATCAGATCGTCAACCCCGCAGACTAAACCGCCATTCCGCAGTTAAAGCTTGGACCACCTACCAGTTAAATCAGGCAATGATCCGCCGGTTCTCGGCATGGATACGTTCGTTTTGCGAAAGAGATTGGGTTGATCAATGGGGAAAGCTCACGGTGCTCTTTGCCAAATTGTGTCCGCTTGGATCGAACCGGTTGAAGTTTCAAGCCAATACCGAACATGTAATCCATGCAACTTAAGACACAGAATTGGCAGCACTTTGACCGTGAAAAGTGCTGTCAGCTAGCGTGCGAAACCATGTAACTTTTTCAAATAAGTGGAAAAGAAGGGTTTTTGTTGTAGTGAGATGAAAGGAATAGCGAACAACCTACATCTAAGAAACGTCGATTAACAAATAACAATTCAATCAGCAATTACTTCAAGGAAGGATTAAGCATGTTGGTATTATCCAGAAAGCCAGGGCAGTCGATCGAAGTCGGAGAAGGCATCACGATCACGGTTACTCAAATCAAAGGCAACCAGGTTCGAATCGGAATCAAAGCACCTTTGGAAGTGCCCATTCAACGCCGCGAATTAAATTTTGAGGAAGCCGAGTTAATGAGTACCGCCGAGTAACGATGGGTTAGCGGTCGGTTGGATAAGGGATGCCAAAGTAACTATGAAGAAATTGTTTTCGATCCTCTTCATGATTGGCATACCGAACCAACTGATACAATTTTTGTTGGTCAGCTGTTAGCTTCTGGTTCACGAGTTCTTCGTCGACCAGAAATTTCGGCATCGCCGCGACAACTTTGACATTCAACGGATTCAGTGACCCTTCAATGATTCCGTATCGGTCCAGCATCCCCAACGCAGTCTCCAAACGGTGATCGTGTTTTTGCTTGGCATGTAACTTTTCTTTGATCCAGTCCATGCCAAACGCGGAAACTTGCTCGGCATCGTGTAGCAACAGATCGTAGACTCGTTGGTAAAAGACGTGGTCAGGGTTGCTCCACCGCATGAACTCCATTTGAGTTTCCAAGTCTGCTTCGTCGTACAACAATACGCATCGCGAATCTTTCCCGTCTCGACCAGCTCGTCCAATTTCCTGGTAATAGGATTCCAGAGATCCTGGCAGTTCAGCATGGACTACAAATCGGATCGATTCCTTGTCGATACCCATCCCAAAGGCATTGGTAGCCAGAACAAGGCATTCATCATTCATAAACCACTCTTGAACCTCACGACGTCTGCGTCGGTCCAGGTCACCGTGATAGATTAAATGCGAGACCTGTTGTTTGCGTAACAACTCGCTGAATCGCATCAAGGTGCGTATGAGTGTGAAGTAAACGATCCCAGCGCCGGGGATCTTTGAATTGATGTCGATGACCTGTTGAAGTTTTTCGTCGTCGCCCCAGGTGCGGATGACATCTAACGTCAGGTTCGGCCGATCAATGCCTTCGTGGAACAGCGAGACCTGTTCGGGTTCCAAACCCAGTTGTTGAATAATGTCCTGTTGCACCTCGGGTGTTGCGGTGGCCGTCAAAGCGATGGTAACCGGATTGCCCAACTGTTGTCGAATCTCGATCAACCGAGTGTAGTCAGGCCGGAAATCGTGACCCCAATGGCTGATACAGTGCGCTTCGTCAACCGCCAACAGATTGATACTGCGCTGGGAAATGACCTCCAGGAAATCTGGTTTACGGAAGCGTTCGGGAGTGACATATAACAAATCGAATTGGCCATCACCCACGGCTTGGTAACGGTCCAGACGCTGTTGGCGAGTCAACGATGAGTTAACGAACGTGGCCGAGACACCCTTGGCAACAAGGGCGTCCACTTGATCTTTCATCAATGCGATCAGAGGTGAAATCACCATGCACAAACCGGGCTTCTGCGGGTCATTTGGCTGGTTTGCCTGGTTGGCAAAATAGAGCGCCGGGATTTGATAGCACAGTGACTTGCCCATCCCGGTGGGCATAATCACCAGAGCATGGTTTCCACTGATCACCGTGTCGATTACTTGCCCTTGGCAACCGCGGAAGTCCGGATAGCCAAAGGTTTGCTGCAAAATTTCCAGAGCCAAATTTTCCAATTTAGTTCGGTCCTTCTTCCTTGCCGGATTCCAGGTCGGTTGGATACTGGGCCTGCATTTGCGTTAAGTGTTGGATAAGCAGTTGCTTCATCGATCCAAGCCGATTGGGATGAGATACAGCCAAGTCATTGTTTTCGGACAAGTCGGTACTCAGATTGTAAAGTTCCCATCGTTTGGAATCGTAAAAGTAAATGATCTTCCAATCATTGTGTCGCAACGAGCTATGGGGTTGGTAACCTTCGCCGCTAGGACCCCAAACATGAGGGTAGTGAAACAAAAGATCTCGATCGTTCGTGGCCGTGGGATCCGTCGCGAACTTAGTGATATCGATTCCATCCAGTTCGTTGCTGGAACCGGCATTCTGTTGGATTCCCGCCCACCGACAGATGGTCGGGTAGATGTCTTCGCAGACGACCTTCGCTTGGCTCAAGGATCCGGCACTGAAAGGTAACGTTTTTTGCAACGAGCTGCCACTATCGGTGGTCGCCCAACTGACGATCATGGGGACTCGGGTGCCACCTTCGTAAGCCGACCCCTTCCCTGCCTTCAATGGCCAACAATGAGTGTCTTTGCCGGTCCCCTGCCAAGTGGTACTGCGAGTGTGTGCGGATAGACCGCCGTTATCAGAGGTGAACAGGATGATCGTTTTGTCGGCAACGTTTCGATTGGTTAGCACATTCAAAATTTGTCCCAGCGCCGCGTCATAACCCTCGACCATGCTGGCGTAACGGGCCTCGACTTCTGGAATTCCGATTTGGGTGCCCGAGTAATTCTTGCCCAAGTAGTTGTCGATAAACCGAGGATGGGCTTGAATGGGAGTGTGAACGGCATAGGGTGCCATGTATAGAAAGAACGGTTGTTGGTCGGAGACGGCTTGATCGATCGCCAGGCACGCTTCGGTGGCCAACGCGTCCGTCAAATGAGTTTTTGTTCCGTGATATTTTTCCAGACCGGGAACGCCCCACGGCAGTTTGTGAGTTCCATCTTCATGGTTGCCAAAGTTTTGTTCGCCCGCATAGCTTCCCGGCGCACCCGCCGAATGACCAGCAATATTGACATCGAAACCCAAATTGACAGGATCGCTGCCTGGCGTTCCGATGGCTCCCCAATGAGCTTTGCCGCAGTGAATGGTCCGGTAACCGGCTCGTTTCAACTGCTGCGGCAACAGTTGATCGTTGGGCTGTTGACCCTGAACATTCCAGACTGACGGTGGACCCAGACGTTCCGTTTTTCCAGACTGATCCTTGTCCGGATACAGCGTCCAATTGGTGACTCGGTGGCGAGTCGGATGTTGTCCAGAAAGGATCGATGTACGGGTTGGCGAGCAAACGCTGTGGGCGTAGGCTTGAGCGAATCGTACGCCACGGTCAGCTAATCGCTGGACGTGGGGCGTTTGAAAATGAATTTGAAAGCCAGTCTTTTCATTCTCGCTGTTGCAGAAAACGACACTCGTATCCTGCCAGCCAAGATCATCGACCAGGAACAAAATGATGTTCGGTCTTGGGTTCGATTCCGTCTGTTGAATCGCTGGACATTCCAGGGGCAATATCAGAGCGACGGTCCAACACAAGGAAACGAACAGGATTTGCGAGCTTTGTTTGGTCGGGATTGGGTTAGTCTGGATCATCAAGAACGTGCTTTTTTGGTGGCAAGGTGGCACAGGCAAGATCCCTTGCCCGGTCAAATTGGCATTTGTCGCCCAACGCTGGTGCAAATACTTGTTTACAAAGGCCCACCCGTTGATACTGTTTCCAGTATGATACGACACGAGGAACATGTTCGAAAACCAAGGCGATCCATGACAGCACTCAAAGGCGTACTATATCAATCCGGAAACCTGGATTTTCCGCGCAGTTTAAATGAATGGGCCTTTCGAAGGATGCAAGACCTGCGTTCCGATCAGGAAAAGCGGATCGTCATGAGCCCTGAGGTGGCACCGATCGAACTAAGTCGCTCGCCGGAACTGGACGAGGAAGAGACTCGGTGGCTGGAACCGATTTGCGAATTAATCAATGCCAGTGACAAGGTTAACCTGCAGCGTCGAGAATCAACGTTGCGTGTCAGAAAGGCCGTTTGTCAACTGACCGATACGCTTTCGATTGTGACACTGGTAAGCCAAGAAGCGATGCAAGAGTTCGCAGACGAGCACTGGAAACGGATCGCATACTTTTATGCTTACCGTCACGACAACTTTCAATTCGATTTCGTGAAGTTGATCTCGCTGAAAAATGGTGAAGAGGATCGAGCTCGAAAACTGGAACTCAGTCCCCGAGTCGTTCCAACGGAAAACGAGTACATTCCGTCATTGACTTTCGACGCCACCGGGTCGACCGCAGCAGTTGATATTGTGGAGTGGCGAGGCTCAGTTAAAGAGAATGCCACCGGTCGTTTCAACAACCCAGACATCCAAGTGCACCTTACTTTGCAATCGAAACGCCCCGTGGTATTTCTCTACGAGGAACGCCCGGAATTCAAAAACCACGCCTACCTGTTTAGTGGCGAACAGGTCGAAAAGCACCTGAAACGGGCTCTAAGGAAGGGCCAGCAGCGGGCGGCCGAGCGAGCGAGTGCCCAAGCAGAATCCTCGGCAGATGAGGGCTCAGAAAGCTAAAACAGCTTACATTTGAGGTCGCGAATTGCGTTTCCAAAAAAAGTTGGAATAGTTTTGGCGTTTTCGCCAGAAATAGCGATACTATCCGCTGACCACTCGGTTTGGTCTGACTACATAAAGTACAAAAACTTCTCAGTAAAGCTTGGAGATATATCGATGAAACGATTTGGAATGATGGTTGCCGTAGCAGGCATGATTGTGTTGTTGGGCGCCCACGATTTGATGGCTCAGCGTGGTGGTGGAAGACGTGGTGGTGGAGGCCAACGTGGCGGTAACAACGTGAGCCTACCAACTCAATTGCTGACCATAAAAGAGGTTCAGGAAGAAATTGGAATTAACGACGATCAACAAGAGTTGGTCGAAAAGGCTGAAAAGCTGAACGAGGACATGCGAGCCGAAATGCGTGAGATCTTCAGTGGTGGCGGTGGCGACCGTGAAGCCATGATGGAAGAACTTCGCGAATACGTGGAAGAGTTGACAGAGGACGCAAACAAAATCATCGCCAAACTAGATGACGATCAACGCGACCGACTTCGTGAACTGCGATTCCAACAACTCGCTAGCCGAGGAAGCTTGTTAAGCGACGACGAAGCCAAAGAGGTTCTGGGCATTACCGAAGACCAAGCTAAAGAAATCCAACAAGTGATGGATGATGGTCAAGACGCTTTGCGAGAAGCGATGCAAGAAGCACGCGAAAGCGGCGATCGCGAAGGTTTGCGAGAGATCATGCAAGAATCCCAAGAAGAAACGATGGAAAATGTGATGGAAGTCTTAACGGACGACCAAAAAGAAAAAATGGAAGAAATGCAAGGCGAGAAATTTGAATTCCCGCAGCGACAACGTCAACGCGGCCGTCAGCGTAGCGATTTCTAAACTGGCTGCTTGCCCGTCATGAAAATCGCTTTTGGCGATGATAAAATAGAAGCCAGTGGCTGCTTAGCCGCTGGCTTTTATCGATTTTAGGTTCGTTTAGGTTTTAGGAGATCGTTCCATGCCATGTTTTTCTGCACGGCTAGTTATCGTTTTGGTTTTAGCACTGGCAGTGGTTGGACTTGATTCAGCTTTTGCCCAAGAACAACAGAGTAACCAAACGTCAGAAAATTGGTGGTCTGCAAAGATAGACGCTCAGCTGCAGCAGGCGGCCGATAATCGAGCAGAAATATTGACCTCGCTGCAGACGATTAAGCCAGAACATCGACCAGCTTTAAGTTTCCTGATCGAACACATGCCAACTGCCGACTTGCAGTCCTTAACGAGTGAGTTCTTGTTGGAAAACATTCGGTTGTCCTACCAGGTGAAAGAACAAATGCCATGGGGCGATGCGATTCCTGAACACATATTTTTCAACGACGTATTACCGTACGCCAACGTTGATGAAACTCGCGAAAACTGGCGGCAGGAAATGATGGATCGCTGTTTGCCGATCGTCAAGCAATGCCAGACGCCTGGCGAGGCCGCTCAAAAACTCAATCGCGAATTGTTTTCACTGATCAACGTTAAGTATTCCAGGAAACGTAAGCGAGCCAATCAAAGCCCCAGTGAAAGTATCGAATTGTCTCGAGCATCTTGTACTGGATTGTCCATCATTTTGAGCGACGCTTGTCGCAGTGTCGGTGTCCCGGCTCGGCTAGTGGGCACGCCCAGTTGGACTAAAAAACAAGGGAACCATACGTGGGTCGAAATTTGGGACCAAGGTTGGAAGTTCACCGGTGCAGCCGAACCAGCTGACCAACTTAACAAAGGCTGGTTCAAGAACGACGCTTCGCATGCACTAGACGACGATCCTCGGCATCGTATCTACGCCGTCAGTTACGCCAAAACCGGCATGTACTTTCCAATGGTTTGGGCACCTCGAAACCAACAGGTGCCCGGTGTGAACGTGACGCCGCGTTACATTTCCGATCGTGAGACGCTGCCCGTTGATCAAAGCCGAGTCCTCATCAGTATTTTTGATGCCAAAGGAAATCGACTAGTTCGACAGGTGTCTGTTGTTCTGCATCTTGACGATGACGCATCCACGGAAGATTCAACGGCCGAACAGGCTCAGCCGCTGTGGACGGGCCAAACACGGGGACCCGAGGCCGACACCAATGATATTCTTTCCGTTCAGCTAAAACGTAATCAGCAGTTTCAAATCACATGGATGGAAGACGGTACTGAACAGTCATTCATTCGCAGTACTGCCGATCAAGAGCAGACGTGGTGGCGTTTCCAGCTGGAAGAATAGATCGCTGGTGCCGTTTGACCAACAATTAGCACATCGTCGTCAAAGAAGTCCATTCCACGTCGTTTCGACAATGCAATCGCTCGATCAGTTCGGCGCAATCCGGTTGCATTTGTAAGATCGTCATGGCCACGTTTTCGGATGGCATCAAATCCATTTCCAAACAAACAACGAAGTCACCATTGGTGCAGGGAATGATATTGGCTTCCATGTTCATTTGGTTCTGCACGTAGCTGGCGATGGTTGCGATAGGCGCATTTTGTGGAACGCCAATCATCAAGCGGGCAGTTCCGCCACAGTTGTAGATCAGTGGATTGACTCGTTTGACTAATTGCCCGATCAATGAGGCAACTGTTTCGGCGGGCATTTTCGAATCCACCAACATGGAATCCAGACGCAGTTCCTTGAATTGTCGCGAGACCAGGTTTTGAGCGATGCGTTTCATTTCGCTGGGCAGGTTTCGCATGCGAGTCCCGCCTTCCATCAAGATGGAGCCCAAGCCACCTTGCGGCTGCAACAACAGTTCGTCGGTCATTTTTGACAGCTCAGGAAGTAGTTCCATCGCTTTGCCGGCGGCGTAGTCGGACAGCTTCCCAAACAGCGAAGGGGGAGCGTCCGGCATGGCGTACATTTCTTTGACGTTGACCGGCAGCTTCAGTTGGTTTCGCATCAACAAAACGGTCTGCTGATGTTCGCAGATACTGTTGATCGTTCCACCCAGTTCTCGGTTGATCGAAAAGAACAACTTTCGATAGTAGGTGGAATACAGCATTTGCAAATACTGATCGACCAATTCTTCGATCTTTTCGGCGGCCAATTGTTGAGCGTCCAGGATTTCGCCCCGTTCTTCCGCTCCGTCTACCAAGTCGCGGTACACTTGATCTGCTTCTTGGATTGATTCATCCAATTGACGTCTGGTCGATTCCGCTTGTTGCTCGCGATCTTGCAGCATATCGCCAATCGATTCAGCGACTCTGGTAGAACCGTAGAATCGAAATTCTGCACTGTTTAGCAGCGGTGTAATGGCCGAGGACATCTTCTCGCCAATCGACCGGGCTAACATGGTCGTGCGGGAATCCAGGATGTCGCAAACTTTCGGATCTGCTGATCGAGTGATCGTCAAATCTAGTGTGGTATTGTCAGGATTGGTCACGCCCAGCATGGTTCTTAGAATCTGCCGAGCAGCCAATAAGGGCTGAGACATCAAACGAGGATCGGAATTGATCTTTTCGATCACGTCGGTGACGATTGATTTCTGGGGCTGTTCGCCCATTTTTTCCACCAACGTCCGACTGATAAAGTCCTGAACCTCTTCCATATTGATGGTTTGATTGATGATCGAGGTCGCGAACACGTCATACCGCTCAGGATCAGATTCGGCGTCGGGATGAGGCTCCATCCAGGAATCAAACATCTTTTGCAACAGTTGGTCGGAAGGGCCGGCGGATAATTCTTCTTCGCCTTGCGACACAAAGCTGATGCCCATCGTCTTGATCAACCCAGCTTCGAACTCGTCAGTCACACGGCATTCGTCAAAGAACGCTTTGCCCCGGCAACTGGTGCTGGTGTACAAGTATTCGGCCATGCCATCGATATTGGATTCAAACTCTTTTTCCTTCAGGTCATCGCCGAAGTGCACAAAGTAGGTTCCATCGAATACGGGTGTTTGATCGTCAAATTCAGGAACGTTGCAGGGTTCGTTTCCTGGATACCCGTTGATGTTGTAATGGTACATCTCGTTCAGAAACGAGAAGCTGTTGGCGATCGTCAATTGGTGGTCACCGCCTTTGCGAGACGTGCAATGAGAAAACAACCCAAACACATGATCGTCAACAATGCCAAGTTCGCCCATGCAGACGCGGATGGTGAAGGCTAAATCGAGTATCAAACCACTACCCACGCCACCGGCAATGGATCCCACGACCAAAACCTGTGGTGGTAGCTCGTGAGGAGGCATGTCCACGCTTTCGCACGTGGTGGCCAAATGTTCTGGCTGTTTGGCCTTGCTTAGTTCATCGGAAATGCGTCGATAGATCAGATCGTGATGGTCGACGAATGCCAAGCGACCCAATGGACGCAAAGATTCAGTCAACTGGCTCTTGGGAACATTGTAGATCCAACGTCGGCCGATCCAGGAAACGTCTAAGGATGAATCGCTTCGATACTCTTCCGGCTTACGCAATGGGATGTTCAACGTTTCGCTGGAACGCAAACTCGATAGGTCTTGTCCCATCGTTGCCTCGAACAGCGACCTTCGATCAACATCCATGGCCAACAAGCGAAGCGAAGGAGTTGCTTCCGGTGTGCCAAGACGACTGGAAATTTTCTCACGCAACTTGCACAGTATCTTAGTGCCCGTATTGCCGACCCCAATGATTAAAGTTGGACGAAATTCAGCTTTCGATTCATCTAGTTTGAATGGTTCTAGTAGGTCTACGTCCGCTTCGTACTTGACGGCTGGAATGAACGATTGCGAGATCGTCATCGTCAAGTCTGGCTTGATAGCCTGGACATCCATATTGGCGTCGGTAACACCTTCGGTGCTGATTGGCTTTAGCGGTCGGGCTTCTTTGGATTTGCGACGCACACGATTGCGGCGTTTACCAAGTTCCTCAACAAGACTTCGACAGTTTGGGAATCGGCGATTCGGTTGCTTAGCCAGTGCTCTTGCTATGACCGCCTGATCGCCTCGCGGTAGATCATTTAGGTTGGGTCGGCTGTGCAAGTGCTGGTTGGCCAGTTGAGCAGCGGTTGAACCAGAAAAGGGCCGAGTACCCGTTAGCATCTCTTGGTAAACGATGGCCAACGAGTACTGATCGCTGGCGAGTCCAGGTTGTCCGTCGAATAATTCGGGAGCGGCGTAGGCGGGTGTCAGGCCGTCCATCAACGACTGGTTCACGGCCTGCAAGTCTTTGACCAAGCCAAAGTCAGCTACCTTGGCGTGCCCGCTGACCAACAACAAGTTTTCTGGTTTGATGTCCAGGTGGGCCAATGAATGTGCTTCGGCGATGTAGTCCAATGCGTCCGCAGATTCGGCCATATATTTCAACAGCTCTTCTCGCTCGATGCCCTCCTGGCCCATTTCCAAACACTGGTTGAAGCGGACCTTCATGCACATTTCTGCCAGTTCGGCAATCACGATCATTCGTCCGTCGACGATATCGATCCGTTCCAATGACAAAAGAAACGGATGGCGAATGTGTTTGATGCGGTCTAACGCTTTCAATTCGCGTTGAGCTCGTTTTTCATCATGGAAGCCAAAGATGAATTTGACGGCTTTCAGCATGCCGCCGGGTGCTTCGGCAGACCAGACCTCTCCATAGCCACCAGTTCCGATACGTTCTTTTAGAACGTATCCCATTACAGATTGATTTGGTTGGATGGTCGTGGAATCGGTCATGGTTTGGCTTAGGAAGGAGTGCCAGTGAACGGTATGACCGTACACGAGTAAGAAAATTTACCAACGCATACTCTGGTAAACGTCATCCGCCAGCCAAAAAGTTAGCAGGACCGTGTGGTTAATGGTGGTCCTCGAAAATGCTGTCCCTACGAAGTATTCAGCCCTTAAATTTTACCTAAGGTTCGGCCAAAAGGTCTTGATGACCGCTTTGTGCCAGAGGGCGCATGGTCTCGGTTTCTCGCCACACAACCCGCAGAACAGCCAAAGTTTGACAGTAACTTAGCGAGCCGATGAAGCGGCCGTTTCCGTTCCTTCGGCACCAATGACCACAGTA
>CAZJBW010000011.1:12874-31358 GCA_964543985.1 uncultured Pirellulaceae bacterium
TTAGCGAGCCGATGAAGCGGCCGTTTCCGTTCCTTCGGCACCAATGACCACAGTAAAGTAACTGTTAACCACGCGATCGAAGTACTCGGGGCGCAATTCCATGGGCAGGTCTTTGTAGACACAGAAGTTTCGGATCTGTCCCAACAGGTCGCGGGGATGACACCGACGCATCGAACGACCCGCCTGCACATAGTGCTTTTGAATCAAGTAATCAATCAACGTTTGATTGTATTCGCAGCGGAACATGGGACAGTAGATTTGAAACAGGCGATGAAATTCGTTGATGCCGGGATCGCCAATCTCGATTTTGTAGGGAATGCGTCGCAGGAATGCCTCGTCGACCAAATCCGCGGGTTCCAGGTTGGTTGAAAAAATGATCAGTTGCTCAAACGGTACTTGAATTTTCTTTCCTGAAGCCAGGGTCAAAAAGTCGATGCGGCTTTCCAGTGGCACGATCCAACGGTTTAGCAACTCGACAGGCTCGATCCGTTGTCGGCCAAAGTCATCAATCAGCAGACAGCCACAATTGCTTTTCATTTGCAAAGGCGCCTCGCTGACGTTGCTACGTTCGTCGTGGCGAATTTCCAACGCGTCCAGGGTCAATTCACCTCCGACCACGACAGTGGGTCGTTTGATTTTGATCCAGCGGCGGTCGAACGAGGCATCTTTCAAGATACTGACTTTTTCTTCTCCAGCCGTTTCATGAAAGGCAGCATCGAACAACTTGATAATCTGCCCGTCCTCGTAGATTGCGAAGGGGATCCAGATTTGTTGCCCGAAACACTGAGTGATCTTTCTGGCCAACGTCGATTTACCATTCCCGGGTTCGCCATACAGGAACAACCCAGCACCTGAATTGATTGCTGGCCCCAGATTCTCAAAGATCTCGGTGTTGATCGAGATGTCGTTAAAGGCTGAGATCAATTGCGATTCTTTGGGAGATTCAGCGCGAATGGTCTGAGCCTCAGCCGACAGTACATAGTCCATCAGTGGCACGGGGGCTGGGCCCACATAGGCACAACTGGCCATATCCGTATTGGCTCGTTCACGTCCGACTTCGGTCAACGTGTAGATATAGTCGTTCAAAGGGGCCGATCCACGGTGCACGATAATTTGTCGTGAACGCAAGTTTTGGAACAGCCCTTCCAACATATTAAAAGGCAAGCAAATGTGCTCGGCGACCTGACGACCGCTTAATCGTCCGGCCAACAACAATCGTTTGCATATTAATGATTCGATCATAGACACCGGCAATCCGGTCTCTTCCAGCGATGCCGGTTCTGAGGGACGAAATGACTCGTCCGAAAGAATGGTGGCTAAAAGGTCCAAGGAACCAGATCCGGTTTCGGTAATGCTCATTTTCGATCGCTTGCAAGGGATTGGTTATTAGGTCGAAGAATTAATTCACCTACATATAGAATTTAAATGAGTGGATCATGAGGGCGATTCGTAGGGAACACAAAAATTCTGATTTTGCGGATTTGAAAAACTATCGGATTCAGGAATGTTTTCCGTTGCCAACATAGTTTCTCGTGCTAAATGTTGGTGTCAGCAGAAATTTCTGCATCACCTGTGAAGGACATTTGGCAGTATCAAAAATGGAAATCGAAAACGCAAAGGAAGATTTGACTTTTGGAGTGAACTCTTGGTTCCTTTCAGGTCAAATCAATGATTCAGAAGGCATTCGAAAGATTGTCATTCCTTCGCTGCCATGTGAAGTTGGTCGACGGTCGGATTGCGGCGTATCGATCCCATGTAGCAGCGTTTCTAAAGTACACGCTGAGTTCTTTGAGGTAGACAATCGCCTGTGTCTTCGCGATTTAGGCAGCACCAACGGCACTTACGTCAATGGTCAACGGTTGGAAGAGTACGTGGCTTTGGATGAAGGTGACCTGATCCAATTTGCGACGGTTGTTTTTCGACTATCTCAGGGAAATCAAAATACCGAGGCACGCACCATGCAGGAAGATTCCTGCGATCGTGCACTGGCCATGATGCAATTCGATCGTTTGATGAATGACGGTGGCTTGGTCCCCTTCTTTCAACCGATTGTAGACGTCAGTTCGGTTACAACGGTTGGCTACGAAATCTTGGGTCGCAGTCGATTGTTCGGCCTGAAGACGCCAGCCGAAATGTTCTCGGCCGCCTCCAAACTCAATCTAGAAGCCGAATTGAGCCGAGTCATGCGAGTCCAAGGGATTCGTTTTTGCGAACAACTGCCAAGCGGCCTGGATATTTACTTGAACACTCATCCGACCGAACTGGCACGCGAAGGTCTGATGGATTCGTTGCGAGCCCTACGTGAATTGGCTCCCAATTTGAATATCATTCTGGAAATTCACGAAGCCGCTATCACTAATCCAAAATTGATTATTGAACTGCGTCAGGAACTTGCCGACTTGGACATGAAACTGGCGTTCGACGATTTCGGAGTTGGCCGTGCTCGCTTAGTGGAACTCAGTGAAGTTCGACCGGACGTGGTCAAATTCGACATGAAGCTGACTCGCGACATTCATCGTGCCACCGATAAACGCAAAGAGGTGGTTTCGCTGATCGCCAAGATGGTTAACGACCTAGGTATCGTATCTTTGGCCGAAGGCGTGGAAACGTTGGAGTCCCACGAAATTCTTCACGATATGAATTTTCATCTGGCCCAAGGATTCTACTACGGCAAACCAGCACCGGTCGGCACATGGGTTGACCCAGATGCGGAAAACCAGAAGCCAGATTCACAGACGCACCAAAACGACTAAGAGAACGCCCGACGCGTCCTACTCTTTTTCGGCGAATTCGGGCAGGACAATCAACAGTCTGGGTGCGATCGTGGGGAACTCTTCCAGCAGACCACCGCTGGATTCGATCATCTTTTTGGCGTTTTGACGGTAACTGTCGTCTTGCGTTTGCTTCGTCAGATAAATCAAGTTGTGGGCCGAAACCGAGTTGCCTGACGGAACGGCTCCATCGGAAGGATTTCTAGTCCGCACCAGCAGCGTTTCGTGATCGTTGGAGGTGTAGAAGTAACCACCAGCGGGATCACCAAACAGATCGTCTTGCTGTTTTTGCAATTCCACAGCGCGATCCAGCCATTTGGCTTCCTTGGTAGCTTCATGCAGGGCGAGCAAACCATCGATGAAAAAGGCATAGTCATCTAGATAGGCATTCAGCCGCGCCTCGCCAGCCGTGAACGTGCGTTTCAAACGACCGTCCACCATGGATTTGTTCCACACAAAGTCGGCTGCCTTACCAGCCGCTTGCAAATAGGCCGGTTCTTTCAAGATGCGACCCGCATCGGCTAGCCCACGGATCATCATTCCATTCCAACTGGTCAGGATCTTCGAATCCAACAGAGGTCGCACACGTTGATCGCGAATCGCCAACAGTTTTTGATTCAGCGAATCAAGTTTTTGCTGCAGGTCGTCAACAGACAAGTCATTGTCTGCAGCCAACTTCTCGAGGTTGTGTTTCAATTGCGGCGAGTAGTATTTTTGTTCGAAATTGGGTTTGTCATTTAGACCATAGATTTGAGCGTACAAAGCATAGGATTCTGCGTCCAAAGCCTTTTCGATCTCCGCCCTTTCCCAGCGATAGAACTTCCCTTCTTCGCCTTCGCTTTCTGCGTCCAAGGCCGAGTAGAAGCCACCGTCGTCAGCCGTCATTTCACGAAACAGAAAAGCAGCTGTTTCTTCGCATACTTTTCGGTACTCGGGTTTGGGTAACATTTCGTAAGCACGAGCGTACACGGAAAGCAGCTGCCCGTTGTCGTACAGCATCTTTTCAAAGTGAGGAATGTGCCAGAAACGATCAACGGTGTAGCGATGGAAGCCACCACCCACATGATCGTAGATGCCTCCTTGAAACATCTGATCCAAGGTCGTTTCCAACATTTTCTTGACGTCACCATCGTCCGGATTGGCTCGCAAAGTTTCCACCAGAAACAGCATGTTGGATCCTTGCGGAAATTTGGGAATCAGAGGGTCTTTTTCATCAAACCCAAATCCACCATGCTGTGAATCGAAGCGGCTGAGCAATTTGGTTGCGCACAAGTCGATCCAATTTTGCGAGATGTCGCGTTTTTCGTCGCCACGTCGACCCGACAATTCATTGCGAGTTAACTCGGCCAGTCGTTCGGCGTCACGTTTAACCAAGTCGCGGCTACCCGCCCAAGCGGCTTGCACGCGATCGATAATCGTTAGGAAGCCAGGAACGTTTCGGCGGTCGCCATCCCGAGCAGGAAAATAAGTGCCGCCAAAAAATGGGTGGCCGTCAGGTGTGATAAACATGGACAAAGGCCAGCCGCCTGACCGACCGTTTTGCGAAATCTGATTGAAGATGTTCAGCGACATCATGTAGATCGAATCCACGTCGGGACGCTCTTCCCGATCGACCTTGATACAAACAAAGTTCTCGTTCAGCACCTTGGCGATCTCTTCATCCATAAAAGTCTCACGCTCCATGACGTGACACCAATGGCAACTGCTGTATCCAACGGACAAAAAGATGATTTTGTTTTCGTCACGAGCCTTCTTTAAAGCCTCGTCACCCCAAGGGTACCACTCGACGGGATTGTGAGCGTGCTTCAACAAGTACGGGCTGGTTTCCGTGGCCAGTTTGTTGGTGTGCTTGTAACCTTCCGCCGGTTCCTGATCGGTTTCCGTTGTAGGTTCTTGCTTAGTCGCTGAGCCAGCGGGTTGCGATTCTTGCGCGGTCGTCGTACCAACACAAAACCACATAACCAAGGCGCAGGTGACCCATTTGCGAACGAAGATAATCCGGCCGCCGACCGGTGTATTAATGCATTTGTCTGGCATGAAAGATGTCTCTGAAAAGGAAATCAGGGCGATGACATCTTATCTTATTCGTGCCGGCTGTGTTATGCGCAAAAAATGGCCTACAAAAAGCGACCGCACAAAATTCGGCTCGTCATACCGACATGTTGATTAAGCGTTTCGTCAACGGTCGAAATCCGTAGACGAATTCACTCAACATTGCTTAAATAGGAAACTTGGCAAAGAAAGCCAGTAAGGCGGTAACTACCAACACCGCCACGGA
This sequence comes from uncultured Pirellulaceae bacterium, assembly GCA_964543985.1. Classification (GTDB taxonomy): domain Bacteria; phylum Planctomycetota; class Planctomycetia; order Pirellulales; family Pirellulaceae; genus CAJQPP01. The sequence continues at coordinate 17,924 of CAZJBW010000011.1, forward strand.
TCCAGCCTTTAACGAGCGAAATCGGCTGGTGCAGGTGTGGCACCTTAGGTACGCGTAGAAGAACCTTTTGTACAAGGGAGTACGCAAGTGAAAACTGCTGAAAAAGATGTTCTCCGAGCATCGGCAATTGGGACACTTGACACCGTAGGGTGCTTTTTGTGAACGAATGTTGCTCAAGCGAGTTTCTCGACAACTGCTCATGTATTGAACTCCAATCCAACCAATTTCCTGGTGGTTTGTCCTTAGTTAAGGAAAACCATACGCACTGCATAATTGATCGACGGGATTTGGTGGAATGATAAACAAAAGGCCCAGTAAAGAGATACGACTCGCGTATCAATTGATCGAATCGAGGCGACTTTGCGGGTTAGCCAAAAATGGAAGGTGAAAGCATCGTTCCTTTCATTACCAATTTTACCAATTGAATCTTTTACATATCCAGAGCCAACGAAATGAAAATAGCACTGATACAACATCACGCCGGACATGATCGAGACGAGAACATTCGACGTGGACTGCAAGCCGCTGAATCGGCCGCTGACGATGGAGCCCAAGTGATTTGTTTTGCGGAACTAGCCTTCGAACGCTTTTACCCTCAATATCACGCAACGGACAAAGAACTGTCGTTAGCTACCCCGGTTCCCGGTCCCATCACGGATGTGTTTGTCGAGTTCGCGGCTCGTCGAAACTGCGTGGTTGTGTTGAATTTGTTTGAACACTCTGCGGGCCAAACATTCGATAGTTCGCCAGTGATTGACGCGGACGGTTCGATACTCGGGATCACGCGTATGGTCCACATTACCGACTATCCCGGCTTTCACGAACAAGACTATTACGCGCCCGGTGATCGTGGAGTCCCAGTATTCGATACGCGTTACGGCAAGATCGGAGTGGCCATTTGCTATGATCGTCACTTCCCCGAATACATGCGAGCACTGGCTGTTGCCGGTGCCCAGCTAGTGGTCATTCCGCAAGCGGGTACCGTTGGAGAATGGCCCGAGGGACTCTACGAGGCAGAACTGCAAGTCGCAGCGTTCCAAAACGGCTACTTCACGGCGTTGTGCAACCGAGTTGGCAAGGAAGACGAGCTTGAATTTTCCGGCGAGTCTTTCGTATGCAACCCGGCGGGCAAAACCATCGGGCGAGCCCAGCCGGCTGTCGATGAAGTCCTGCTGTGCGATATCGACTTGCAAGAAATTGAAAACTGTCATGCTAAGCAACTGTTCATGAAACACCGACGACCCGAACTTTACGCTGACTGGATCGGACCAACGGTTACCTCGAAGTAATGTCCGGGGCGGCTTGTGGAAGCTGGAATGAACCTCATAGATGAAGTACCATACGATCGAAAATTAGGGATTTAGAACATGACTTTGATTTCTCAAGATCAGCTACCAGACTTCAAGCCGTTTCCCGGCTACGTCGGAAAACTTGTGCATGCGGAAACGATGACCATCGTTTACTGGACCGTTCAGGCTGGGTGTGACGTGCCGACGCATTCGCACCCTCACGAACAGGTCGTGACCATGTTGGAAGGCGAATTTGAACTGGTGATGGACGGGGAATCCATGACCATGCGGCCCGGCGATGTGTTGGTCATTCCCGGCAATGTCCCTCATTCAGGACACAGCATTACGCAATGCAAACTGATGGACGTTTGGCATCCCTGCCGCGAAGACTACCAAGTTTAACCAGTGATCCGATCCACAAAGAAAGCTTGCCCGTGACGCCGCTCGAACGCCTTCGCGACTTCTACGAATACGAAAAAGATTGCAACCAAAAAGTGTTGCAAATGTTCAATAGCGTCCCCGTCCAGAACCGGATGGCGGCTGATTCAACAATTGAGGCAACCAATCCAAGTGACCCACACTCGGAACAGTACTGTACGAACTTTCAAAAGGCGATCGACAAATTTACGCACGCCGTAACCTGTCGCAAACTTTGGAGTTACCGTTTGCAATACATTGAACTGCCTCCGGCTAGCATTTTTCCTAACGGGATGGCATTGGGCCAAATCGAAGATCTACTGAAGTCAGTCTATGGCAAGTGGGATCAGTTGATGAGCGATTTGACAGACCAGAAGATTGACCAACAGATCACCTACACCAGTACCGACGGGCCGCAGCACTCGGATCGCCTGGCAGATATTCTGTTCCACCTGCACGGCCACATGATGTATCACCGAGGCCAGGTTGCGACCTTGGTTCACATGTGTGGTGGGCAGGCTGTGGACACGGACTATTTCTTTTGGATTCATCGGTAACTTTTTTGGGGGCAGCCAGTTCATGCCTGCGTTTCTAATCCACGACCCACGCTGCGTATTTATTCATAATCCAAAAACGGGCGGGCAGGCGTTGCGAAGCATTCTGTTGAAGCAACCGCACGAAGGACCCAAAATGGGACGCCTGCCACAAGAATGGACTCAGCACTTTACCTTTGCGTTTGTTCGCAACCCGTTTGATCGACTGATTTCCGCTTGGAAGATGTTCTCGGATGGGATCGAGGATACAGGCTGGAAAGTCCCGCTGGATCTTGAGCCAGGCATGAGCCTAAAAGCGTTTCTGGAGATCGTGACCGACGAATCGATCGACATTGGAAGTCACGAACGAGCGGGTAGGACGCGAGTTCGCAATCATACGTTGCCTCAGACGCACGAGTACTACTCCATCGATCAAGCCAATTTCGTGGGACGTTTCGAATCTTTTAACGAAGACGTGAACAAGCTGTTTCTGCGATTGCAACTGAACGCCGATCTGCCAAGCCCCAAACATGTGACCAAGCGGGGGCCCTATCAACAGTACTTTGATACGGAAACGTTGGCCGTCGCCACGGAATACTACTCGCAAGATTTGCAAACGTTTGGCTACCAATTCGAATCTTGAAACTCGAAATCTGATTTAGCGGTATCTGACCAAACGGATTTGTTTCTAGACGCTTACACTCGGTAATGCTTGTGAAAACTTAATTCTGCCGAAAAGCCATAAAAACGACCCGGAATATCCAGCGGCTGGCGACTATTCTTGCGTGAACCAAACCGGGTAACCCATGACCGCTATCGAATCTTCACCTTCGTTCGGCGAGCCGACGATCGATTGGCCAGCCCAAATGGATCAGCATCGACGCTGGTTGATGAGTGTGCTGCGCAGTCGTATCAGCAACCCACATGTCGTTGATGATGTGTATCAAGAAGTTTCTCTGGCGGTTTTGAAACAGAGATCACGGCCCACCGACCCATCGAAAGTTGCTCCGTGGCTGTACCGGTTGGCGGTACGACATGTGATCAATTTTCACCGCAAGACTGGCAGACGGAAACGACTTCAAGAGACGCTCAACCAACAGGCACTTGCCCAACCCACGGCTCAATACGATGCCTTGGATTGGTTGGTGCAGTCGGAACAGCGAGAAATGATTGCTCGCGCTGTCAGCCAACTGAGGCCTCAAGATCGCGAAATCTTGACCTTGAAGTACACAGAAAACTGGACCTACCAACAACTCGCAGAACACTTAGGCGCGTCAACCAATACGATTGAGTACCGGTTGATTAAAGCTCGCAAACAATTACGAACGCTGCTGTGCGAGCTGAACGTTATCGAACGAGCAAAACCATGAACCAACATCAACACACCATACAACGTCTTGTCGACAACGAACTGGGCGAATCGGAAGTAGCAAAGTTTTTGCAGCTGGCCGATCAGAATCCGGAACTATGGCGTCAAATCAGTCTAGCTTTTGTCGAGGACCAAGCTTGGTCTTCGTTTATGAACTCGCCACTGGCGGACAAAGTCAGTGAAAAAGCGGACTGGCAGGTCGGGCAAAATGATGGGGTCGGAACAGAACCTACTTCCCTGCCCCGACCTGCAAAATCAAACCCTGTTTCAAGCTCGCAGACAACGTGGTCAAAATTCGGGCCGCAATTGCTGATGACCGCCGCCGCGGTGCTATTTGTGCTGACGCTGGCGCTAAGATTCAATCCGGTCGAATCCAGTCCGGGGCCTACGCCCGATCACCCGTTTTCTGGTGACATCGCTAAAAACGACGACAGTTCCAGTATTGCAAGTTTGGGACACGAACAGGCGAAACTGGCTTCCGAGCAGGTGCCCTATCGATTGCAGACGGGTGATGTCGAAATTCCCATCTACGAGGATCAACAGTTGCTGCAGACAGAACTTCAGCGAATGACTCAATTGACACCAGATATCGTATTGCAACTTCGCAATGCGGGCTATTCCGTAAGCCCACAGATTAGCTACATCGGCGGCCAACTACCGGATGGGCGTCAGATTGTGATGCCTGTTCAACAGTTTCAAATCGATCGATTCGGTCAGTAAAAAACGAACACCAACCCTTTCAACATTGAAAGCAATTAAATGAAAACGTTCCGTTCGCTTTGCCTTCAAAATTTCTTGATGATTGCCATCTGGTCGGTGGCCATTTTGAGCGCTAGGCAACTAGACGCGTGGCAACAATCGAATGAAGCAGAATCGCCATCGGACAAGCCGGTCAACAACGAGATCTCGGTTGAGTTGGCGGAGACTCAAATCATTATCCGAAATTCGCAAGGCATCATTCACCGAGTGCCCATCAAGGAATTGGATAGCCCGAATCTTCTTTCACTTGAGACCGCTCATGGGACCACCTTGGGAACCACCTTTGGAACTACTCAGGAAAACAATGGCCAATCGACCATCATCCGCGGCCATGCCATTTTGATCGGTCCCGAAGGGACTCAAAGAGTCGAGATTGGGAATCAAAAGATCGAAGACTTAGTGCAAATGCAATTTCTTCCAAACATGGGAACCAGTCGCGCCTTCCGACAAGCCGCCGTCCCGGTGGGCGAGTTCATAATTGGTATCGATTGTCGAAAGACAGATCCCACGTTAAATGCACAATTGGGGATCGAACATGGTTTGGTGATCGAAACGGTCAAAGATGCTTCCCCAGCAGCCGAAGCGGGTATCCAAGTCCACGACATCCTATTGAGTATCAATGGGGACAACATTCAGGAAATCGCTCAACTGATCGATTACGTACAGCAAGCAGGAAACGCCGAACAAGAAATCACCATTCGAATCATGCGAAACGGCACCGGCTCAGATTTCGTGGTGCTTCCCACAAAACGGAAGCCAGTAGCGGATGTGGAATGGATATTCGACATGGGTACAAACATGGGGACAAGGAGAATTACAATTAATCGAGTGCTACCAGGATTGATTGAAAAACGAGTCGATATGTGGAAGAATTCTGACAAATTGAGTTCCACGGTGGAGAACCTGACCGAACAAATGGACGACCTGAGAAAACAAATTCAGCAACTTCGAGAAGAAATGCGTAATTGATCTGGATGTCTGGCGTCTATGTATCAAACGCGATTGGAAACTTGCACTTCCGACAGGTTTCCTAACCCTTTTTGTGGTATCCTCTCTCCCCCTTCGATACCACAAACCAAAAAAGAGCTCGCACCTTTATCCAAGGTGCGAGTTTTTTTATTTCTGCCGGTGTAATCGGTCGATGGCGGCGCGGCATCCTAAGACGTTTTGCCCCTGTCTTATCCGCATCTTGCCCGCAAAATGTTGCTTTTTCGAGACGTTCATTCGACAGCTCGCAACGGTCATTCGGGCAAAAATACCGCAAGAAAAGCATGGTCTGGGCTACCGCTGTAAATAAATGGACAAGTCCCCAAGGGCTGCCCAGAATATTGCAGACCATTGTCTTTCAACCAGTGAACGGCGCAACAGGAAACCCAACATGAAACTCACTCGAATTTTGGTGACGCGATTACCCAAATTAGCACTTTCGGTACTCATCGTTTGTATAAGTCTCGCGACCACTGATTCGTTGCTGGCTCAAGAAGCAACATCCTCGACCAGCCAAGAATCAGATGCTGACCAAACGGTAGCAGAATCAGCGATAGCAGAATTGGACTCGTCGAAAATCTCGGCGCTTCGTTTCCGTAATATCGGACCAGCGTTGATGTCGGGTCGGATTGGCGATTTGGCGATTCATCCCAACAAGCCGAACACATGGTACGTGGCTGTGGCTTCGGGCGGTCTGTGGAAGACGGTCAACAGCGGCACGACTTGGCAGCCAATTTTTGACAACTACGATTCTTACTCGTTGGGTTGTGTCACATTGGATCCCAACAACCCCAGCACCGTGTGGGTTGGAACTGGCGAAAACGTGGGCGGCCGTCACATCGGTTTTGGCGACGGAGTTTATGTTAGCTACAACAACGGCGGCTCGTTCAAGAACATGGGCCTGAAAGATAGCGAACACATTTCGAAAATCATTGTGCATCCGCATGATTCAAACGTCATCTTCGTTGCCTCGCAAGGTCCGCTATGGAGCGACGGTGGACAGCGAGGTATCTACAAGTCAACCGATGGTGGCGAGACCTGGAATCAAGTGCTGGCTAAAGGTCCTTGGACGGGAGCTACCGACTTAATCATCGATCCGCAGAATCCAAATGTGCTTTACGCAGCCATGCATCAACGTCACCGAACGGTTGCCGCGTTGTTGAACGGTGGACCGGAGACAGGTATCCATAAGAGTACCGATGGCGGAGAAACATGGATTGAATTGACCAGTGGGCTACCTGGCGGAGACAAAGGCAAAATTGGCTTAGCGATCTCTCCACAAAAATCGAACGTGTTGTACGCAGCCATCGAGTTGCCTCAACGCGAAGGTGGATTTTTCCGTTCGGACGATTCCGGTGCCAGTTGGAAAAAACAAAGTGACTACGTGGCCGGCGGAACGGGTCCCCACTACTACCAAGAAATCTATGCCGACCCGCATCGCTTTGACGTGGTTTATCATGCCAACGTCGTGTTGGGACGTACCGAAGACGGTGGCAAAACGTTTGCAGGAGTCGGCAACCGAAACAAGCACGTTGATAACCACGCCGTCGCTTTCCATCCAACGGACCCCGATTTTCTGTTGGTCGGATGCGATGGCGGTTTGTATCGCTCGAACGACTTTGGCGACACGTACGACTATACCGAAAACCTGCCTCTGACTCAGTTCTACAAAGTCGATGTGGATTACGACTGGCCCGTCTATCACGTGGTTGGTGGAACTCAGGATAACAACACGCAATATGGACCATCGCGGACACTCAGCCGCAACGGTATTCGCAATGCCGATTGGAGAATCACGATCGGTGGTGACGGTCACGATTGTGCGATCGATCCTGAGAACCCAGATATTATCTACTGCGAATCGCAGCAAGGATTTTTGCGTCGCTTCGATCGTAAGACGGGCGAATCCGTCGACATTCGACCTCAGCCAGAAAAAGGCGAAATGAATCTACGGTTCAACTGGGATTCGCCAATTCATATCAGCCCACACAACAGCGAGCGACTGTACTTTGCGTCTCGCAAGCTGCACCGCAGTGACGACCGAGGTGACAGCTGGACGGCCGTCAGTGGCGACCTGTCGCGGAACTTGGACCGCTTCAAGCTGCCGATGATGGGCCGCGTTTGGAGCATCGACGCAACCTGGGATTTGTTGGCCATGAGCCAATTCGGAAACATCACTTCGGTTTCCGAGTCTCCTGTTGTTGAGGGTTTGATTTACGTCGGAACCGATGATGGACTGATTCAAGTCACCGAAGACGGTGGTGAGAACTGGCGCAAGATCGACCAAATCTTTGGTATCCCAGAGTTCTTTTTCGTCAACGATATCAAAGCTGATCGCCACGATGCCGATACCGTTTACGCGTGTGTCGACGATCACAAAACCGGCGACTACAAACCCTATGTTCTGAAGAGTACCGACCGAGGTGCTACTTGGAAGATTATCTCCAACGATTTGCCCGAGCGTCATATCTGCTGGCGAATTAATCAGGACCACGAAGAACCCAACTTGTTGTTCCTGGGAACGGAATACGGATTGTTCACATCCGTTAACGGCGGAGACAACTGGGTCAAAATGGCCGGTATCCCTTGCATTCCAGTTCGTGATATCGAGATTCAGCGTCGCGAAAACGACGTCGTCGCCGCTACCTTTGGTCGCGGGTTTTATGTTTTAGATGACTACACGCCATTGCGTGAAATGAGCAAGGAAAATTTGGACGCGGATTTCCACATGTTCCCGATCAAGGATGCTTGGTTATACAGCCCTGAGGACAAATTGGGTGGTGCCCGTGGGTCGCAAGGTGACAGTTACTACGTCGCAGAAAACCCGCCCTTCGGCGCCGTGTTTACGTACCACTTAAAAGAATCTTCCAAGACGAAACAACAAGAACGTCGAGCTCGAGAGGCGAAAAACAAAAAAGCTGGAAAGGACAATCCTTATCCGGGTTGGGATGTTTTACGTGAAGAGGCTTTAGAAGATGCACCTCAATTGATTTTCCAAGTCTCGGACAGTAACGGCAACGTCGTGGATCGCATGACGACCGGCGCCAACTCGGGACTGAATCGGGTGACCTGGAATCTACGTTACGCACCCGTGTCGGCCAATGGCCGTGGGCCAACCGTGGTTCCCGGAACCTATTCCGTATCCGCGTGGTTGCGAGCCAACGACGAGACCAAGTCTTTAGGTGACGCGGTCGAATTCAAAGTGATCACAATCTTGGAACCAACGCTGGAAGCCGCTGATCGTCAGGAAATCCTGGACTATCAAATGGAGGTCTCCAAGTTGCAACAAGCCGCGACGGCATTGACGGCGACCATTGGCCAAGCCAGTGAATCGGTAGGCGAACTGAAGACCGTGATCATAGATGGTCGGGCACCGATCGAACTGCTTGACCAAGTACGCGCGATCGAATTGAAATTGGTCGAGGCCTCACAGAAAATCAATGGCGATCCGACTCGTGGCCAACGCTTCGAAAACGGCTTTCCATCGATTTCCAGTCGAATCGGCAACGCTCTGTTCGGCACCTTTCGATCTTCATATGGTCCGACGGGAACCAACCGTCAGCAATATGAAATCGCCAAGGAAGAATTTCAGGAGGTGTCGCAGGACATTCGGACGTTGCTGGAGGACGACTTCGAGCAACTGAAAACAGCCATGGACGAGGCAGGCGTGCCTTGGACCAGTGGGCGGGCGCTACCGGATCTGAACGAAATCCCAAATTAGTGTCCAACCCAACGAAACCTAAAGCGAGTCTGCATTTGTAGGCTCGCTTTTTTACATTCAATCGACCACTGACCATTAGCAACCAACCAGGTATCAAGTTTTGGCCAGCGAATGTGTTACAATTGTGGTAACGAACTGGTCACTGTCCAGCACCGTATTAATCTAGTCGGGCCCAGGTGCCACGACGGATGCTAAAGTTCCTGTTCCCTTTTGCCCCTTTTGCGCAAGCCTTCATTTTCACTAGTCCATGGCCAAGAAAAAACCACAGCGTCGTAAAAAACGCAATCGAACCAACCATTCTGGCTCTCATCCTTCCAGCCGAACGAACTCTCCAGCCCCACAGCCGGAAAAAGAGCACATCAATCCTTGGTTGGTCGCAGCGATCTTGATCCCCATGATCGGCGGCTTGATATACATCGCCACGGGTCTGTTCAATCCACCCACTGCTCCTGAGCTGGCTGGAAACGGAGACTCTGACGCACCAACGGACGTTCAGACAAGTTCAGATATCGATCCGGTGGAAGTCGAATGGAAGACGGCAGACAGTCAACGTGAAAACTGGGACGCCATCGACGACGCGACTGTCGACGGTTGGGATACGGAAGCGTTTACCGATAAAGCAACCGAACAATTCGCCAAGCTTAAAAAGCTGTTACAAAAACCTGAGACGATTACCGCCGATTCGGTTGCCTCATTCGCAGACGAACAAATCAATGTATCGCATTTGCGACCAACGGAACTGGAAACGGTCTTCGCCGACCAAACCGTGGTCGTCAAGCGAGCGGGTCAATCCACAGGCACGTCGGTCCAGAAACAAGAACCGATCGGTCAAGGAAGGCAAGTGATGGCCGACGCTTTGCAAAAGTTCAGTCAACCGTTTTCAGATGCAGAGAACCTGCGACTGAAGATCAAAGTCTTTCGAGTAGAGAAGTTGGATGGGGAAATTCGAACTCTGCAAACGGTCGAAGTGTTCGGTCAATCCGACCAGGGCTTGGTTGAAGAGAATTCGGTTTGGCAAGCTATCTGGAACAATGATGGAGACCAGCCGAAGTTAAAGAACCTGGTTGTCACAGACTACGAATCCGCCAGCCGCGATTCTCAGCAGACTCTGTTTTCCGATTGCACCGAAAGTGTGATTGGACAGCAAAAGCGTTTTCAAGAACAACTGAATGTCAGCTTTAATCACTGGTTAAATCAGGCACAGGTGCAAGAATTTTACTCGCTGCCCAGCAACGCCGGTCTGGCGATCGGCGACGTGAACAATGACGGCTTGGAAGACGTTTATGTTTGCCAAGAGGTGGGTTTGCCCAACATGTTGTATCTGCAACAGCCCGACGGATCTTTGCAAGACCATTCAGCAGAATCTCAGGCCGATTGGATCGAGAATTCACGGTTCGGCTTGATTATTGATTGGGACAACGACGGCAACAATGATTTGGCGGTCGCGGTCACTGGCGGCGTTGTATTGGCCAAGGGCGATGGGACGGGTCGTTTCGATATCCAGGAAGTATTGGATACGCGAGAGGATCCATTGGCTTTGTCGGCTGCCGATTTTAATTTGGACGGCAAGACGGATTTGTTCGTGGGAGTTTACTTTCCCAACCAAACCGACGGCTCGGCTCGCGACGTTCCGATCAGCAGCGAAGGCGGTGCGATCGATTCAAATATGGGCGGTCGTAACAGTTTGTATCGAAACGAAACCGTCGATGGAAATTGGCAGTTTGCTGATGTGACCGAAACCAGTGGCATCGATACAAACAATCAACGGTACTCGCAGGCCGCGTCCTGGGCAGATTATGACAACGATGGTGATCCCGATTTGTACGTGGCCAACGACTTTGGCCAGAACAATCTTTATCGCAATGATCGACAGACCGACGGTACAAGCAAGTTCGTTGACGTAGCTTTGGAAATGGCGGTCACCGACCAAGCCGCTGGCATGTCAGCTGCTTGGGGCGATTACGATCGTGATGGCTGGATGGATTTGTACGTCAGCAATATGTACTCGTACGCCGGCAATCGCATCGCGTTCCAGTCGAATTTTAAACCTGATGAATCGTCGGATGTGAAAGAGCGATTTCAAAGGTTTGCTCGCGGCAATACATTTTTCCAAAACTCAGGCTCGGGAAAGGCCTTCAACGATATCAGTATCGACTTGGGGGTTAATCGAGGTCGCTGGGGTTGGGGGTCCCGTTTTATGGACCTGAACAACGACGGCTGGCAAGACCTGGTGGCCGGTAACGGTTATATCACAACTGAAGACAGTGGCGACTTGTGAAGTTTCTGGTGGCGGCACGTGGTGTCGCAGGCTAGAAATAATGATCGAGATGATGTCGCCCAAAATCCGCACTCAGACGAGTTCTTTCAAATGCTACGTGAAGGACGCTCGTTTAGCGGTCTGGAACGCAATTGCGTTTTCTTAAACACTTTTGGAAACGAAAAGTCCCAAAAGAAGTTTGCAAATATCTCAGCCGTTTCCGGATTCGATTTCCCTGACGATTGCCGAGCCCTTTGTCACGTGGACTGGGACAACGATGGTGACTTAGATATCTGGGTAACCAATCGTAACCAGCCCCGTCTAAGACTGCTTAGAAACGAATCCGATTCGACAAACCAATTCGTGCAGATCGCGATGACTGGCAATGGGCAGGACGCTAACCGCAACGCCATTGGTGGTCGAGTCACCATTTATTTGAAGAACCGCGATACGAACGATGGTCGTAAGTACCCCGACAAGATGGTGCAAACGGTATACGCCGGCGACGGATTTTTGTCACAAGGAACTCGGTGGTTGCAATTCGGTTTAGGCCCGGATGCTCAAATTGAAAAAGTCGAAGCCCATTGGCCCAACGCTGAGTCCACGACCGAAGTGTTTACCGGAATCGAAGTCAACGGTCGCTATGAACTGGTTCAAGGAACTGGGCAAGCGACAGATCGCTCCATCGACCGCTCAAACCTGGTTCTGAAACCTTCCGTCCAGGAAGCCAAGGCGACGGTCGAACAACATCGGATCCCGGTGATTTTCAACATTCCCGCACCGGCCATTACTTATCTGAATTTTGACGGACAGAAAAAAGTCGTGCAGCGGAAACAAGATCAGTCCGTACTGATCAACTTGTGGTCTTCCACATGTCGTCCCTGCATCAAGGAACTAACCGAGTTCCGTGAGCGTCGAGCCGAGCTTGAAAAGGCGGGTCTGCGAATTCTGGCGATTTCGATCGATGAGCTAACTTGCGAGGTCGATGATCCGCTGGACAGCTCGAAAAAATTGGCCGAGCGTTTGCAGATCCCGTTCGAACACGGCATGGCCGATCCAGCCTTGATTGAGCAGCTGCAAATCATGCACAGTCAATTGATCAACTTGGACCGACCACTACCACTGCCATCCAGTTTTCTAATCAACCGAAAAGGTAACGTCGATGTGATCTACAAAGGTGCTGTGACCGTCGACACTTTGCTACAGGACGTCAAATTCGAGAGTCTGGATTTGAAAAAACGTTTCCTACGGTCCGCAGCATTTCCAGGTCGGTCGATCGGGCATCCGATATCCATGGAACCACTGCAACTGGAAGCTTCCATCGTGCATTTGCGGCGAGGTCGCGAGGCCTTGAACAATGGGCGAATACAAAACGCCTTAGTGGAATACAAACGAGCGATGGAGATTAACCCTGAATCACCGTTTGCTCACAACGACTACGCGCTGGCTCTTAAGCTGGACAATCAGGTCAATGAATCGATTCCTCACTTTCGTAAAGCCGTCCAGCAGATGCCCAGCCAGCCTCAGTTCCGAGTGAACTTGGCGCAGTCCTACATCTCGCTGAATCGAGATGCCGAAGCGGAAGAACAATTGCAAACTGTCATTCGCAAGATACCGAAACACTCGGACGCTCACTTTTATCTGGGCGTCATCGCTATGAAACGAAGGGATGTGCAGGCCGCTCAACAGAAATTCGAACAAGCAGTCAAATGCAATCGACGTCATGGTCGAGCACATTTCAGTTTGGGCAATCTGTTTGTCCAACAAAACAAACTGGATCAGGCTCGGCAGAGTTTCCAACAGACGCTGTCTATCGATGCAAACGACCCAGTGGTGCTAGTCAGTTTGGCTCAGGTTGAAGTGCGAGCCAAAAACTTTGAAAAGGCCGGCGAGTACAGCGCGAAAGCCGTTCAAATACAACCCAACTACCCCGAGGCTCATTACGTGCAAGGCGTTTCGCAACTGCAACTAGGATCGGCTGACAAGGCGATTGAATCGTTCCGGGAAACACTCAAATACAACCCGAATCATCAAGGGGCCATCCGCGCCATCACGATCGCCGAATCCCAGTCACGGTAGTGCATCAAAAGTAAGGAATAGCAA
>CAZJBW010000011.1:31458-45520 GCA_964543985.1 uncultured Pirellulaceae bacterium
CAAGGCTACCGAGAGAAAGTCTTTTGGCCTCGCAACAGTGGCAAGTAAAAAAAAGTAGCTTGCTTGGCGAACGTGGCAATCGTTTAAGACGTTCGTTTTTTTGCGAGTACCCAGAACACGTCGTCCAGAAAGTAGGGCACCTTTAACCAGGAGGGAACCAACATCGTAGGCGACGACAAAACTTTCATGAGCGTCGTGTTGCCCATCATTTTGCGAAACATGGCAGCGCCGTTTCCCATGCTGATCCACTTGACCGGCCGACCCTGTTGAATGACCTTGAATCCATGTTGGTCCAACAAGTCGCTAAGGCTCGCTCGCGAAAACCAATGCAGCACCGATGGTGGGTTGTACTGATGCCAGCGTTGCTTCAGTGCTTTGGCCGTTAGGCTGCGGCAATTCCAAGTTTCAATCAATAATAGGCCATCGTCGTTCAGTCGTTGATAGATCGAATCAATGGAACGAACCGGGTCTATTAAGTGCGAAATGACTTGCACCATCGTCACGGCATCGTACTTGGTCGACGAATGAAAGTTCTCAACCGTCGTGTGTTGCACGTCCAGACCCAGCTGTTCTTTTCCGTACTTGGCCATCGACAGATTTGCCTCGATACCTGTTCCATGCCAACCTTGGGCGATAAATCCTTGCAGCAGGTACCCGGCTGCGCATCCGACATCTAAAATCCGCATCGGTGATTCGCCTGATTTCCCTGGTTTGCTATTGGCGGACAAGTTACGTTTTAGCAGCTTCGAATACCAAACACCCTTGCGGTTCAGATTGTTGGCCATGGTCGAGTAGTCGTCGTAGCAACTTTGTCCACCAAAGAAATAGGCATCGTCGAATTCCGCTGCCACCCGTTCGTCGACTTCGGACGCGGTGCAGGCAAATCGGTGCCGGCAACATGAGCATTCCAGAATTGGAATGGAATCCTTGCTGAAAACAGGACTCGATTCATTCTGGCAGAATGGGCATCGAGTGGATGAAGTAACTGACATTTACGACCTTAGGAATTACAGCTCTTCACAAAAATCAATCTTCGACTGATTGGCAAGTTTGAATCAAAACCACGTTAAAGGTAGTGACGAACGGTCGACGGCTGTGATTTTTCAGAAAATTTTAGCGTAGCGCGATAAAACCTACATTAATCTGAACCAACTCAAAACCGGCCAAGTTATGGCAATACCCTCGCAGCGGTTATCATGGCAAATGTGCAGGACTGTTAGATCCTTCGCGCCTTTTGTTTCAAATGTATTTCGTTCCAATTTTTCCCAGCAAAGCGTATCCGTGAACCAAAAAGACATTGACAGTGTTCAGCTTGAAAAAATCGTTGACATCCCGGCCATCAAAGAAGCGGTTCGGACTATTTTGACAGCTGTGGGTGAGGACCCAGATCGACCTGGTTTGAAAGAAACACCGCGTCGCGTCGCACACATGTACATGGAAATGTTTGCTGGATTGCACATGGATCCGCAGCGACATTTGAAAGTTGTTTTTCCGGAAGACTATGACGAAATGGTGTTGGTCAAAGACATTCCATTTACCAGCATGTGCGAACATCATCTGCTGCCGTTTAACGGGAAGGCTCATGTGGCCTATATTCCCAACGGCCGGGTTACGGGTTTAAGCAAGATTGCCCGAGTCGTCGAGGAAGTCGCCAGACGACCGCAGGTTCAGGAACGCATGACACAGCAGGTCGCCGAACTGATCGAAGAGCATCTGGAAACGGCTGGAGTGGCCGTTGTGGTTAGTGCCGAACATTCGTGCATGTCCATACGCGGGATCAAAAAACCGGGCAGTCAAACCGTGACCAGCGCCTTGCGCGGAGCCTTCAAGGACAACCAGTCGACTCGCGCCGAATTCATGGCCTTGATTGGAATTTGATCATTCCTCCGTTGAATCGGGCCAGAAACAGTCCCGAGACTCGCATTGCCCGGATCGACCACCGTTTTTGCCGCGGATTTTTACTCGTCAATGACAGCAGTAACTTCAAGATGTTAGCCCGTTAGATTAGGCTATGGGTTTTACATCCGTCTTCCGAAGTTCGCACGTCATGGCAAAAAATAGTCTCGCAGTATTCGCACTCGTTTGTGGTTGGGTTTTCTCCACCCCCCAATTGCTGGCCCAACAACCAGAATTCCGAGTCAACCAAGGTGATCACGTTGCGTTGATTGGCAATACGCTTGCCGAACGAATGCAACACGACGGGTTCCTGGAGTCTGTTTTCCAGAGCTCGTTAGATAATAAGCTGGTCTTTCGTAATCTTGGCTTTTCGGCAGATACGCTGACGGTCCGCTTAAGGAGTCGCAATTTCGGCACGCCCGACGAGTGGTTGACGAAAGTTCAAGCCGATACGGTGTTTGCATTTTTTGGATACAACGAATCGTTCGCTGGCGACAAGGGCCTGGAAAAATTCAATAAAGATCTAGAAGCGTTTATTAAGAAAACACTCTCGCAGAAATACAACGGAGACTCGGCACCGCAACTGGTCGTCTTTTCGCCGATTGCTTGCGAGGACATTCGTGAAAAATCGCCGATCGAAGCCAAAGATGCGATTCCACTGGCCAATCCGAACACGCCGGATTTCGTTGACGTCAATCAGCGCCTGGAAACTTACACGTCCGCGATGCGCAAAATTTGCGAATCTAACGGAGTTCGATTTGTCGATTTGTTCCAGCCCACAAAAGAAGCCTTTGCAGCCTCGGAACAGTTCACGATGAACGGCATTCACTTGAACGAAAAAGGCAACGCGATGTTGGCCGAAGTCATTTTTCGTGACTTAGTTCCCGAACAGGAGCTTGGCAATTTCGCAAAGCTATTGAAAGTTCGACCGGCCGTACAAGATAAAAACTTTCACTGGTTCCATCGTTATCGAACCACAGATGGCTTTTCGACTTATGGTGGTCGCGCGGACCTGAAGTTTGTCGATGGTCAAACGAACCGCGAGGTCGTGCAACGCGAACTGGAAGTGTTGGACTTCATGACAGCGGAACGTGACAAGAAGATCCACGCGATATCTAGTGGTTCCGACTACACCGTTGACGATAGTAAGGCACCACCGTTCATCCCTGTGATAAGTAACAAGCCTGGCGAAGGTCCCAACGGCACTCACGTTTTCAAGTCAGGCGAAGACGCGATTGCCGACATGGAACTTCACGAGAACATGGAAGTGAATTTGTTCGCTTCGGAAGAACAGTTTCCTGAACTGGCCAGTCCCGTGCAGATGTCTTTCGATACTCAGGGGCGTTTATGGGTAGCCGCTTGGCCAACCTATCCACACTGGAAACCGATCGTCGAAGAAATGAACGACAAATTGTTGATCTTGAAAGACACGGACAACGATGGAAAGGCGGACGAGGTCAAAGTTTTCGCCGACAAGCTGCACAACCCGACCGGATTTGAATTCTGGGGAGGCGGCGTATTGGTCGCTCAGATCCCAGACCTGTTGTTCTTGAAAGATACTGATGGAGACGACGTCGCCGACGTGCGAATCCGCGTCCTGCACGGTTTGGACTCGGCCGACACGCACCACGCAGCAAACAGTTTTGTGATTGGTCCCGGTGGTGCTCTGTACTTTCAAGAAGGGACTTTCCATCACACGCAAATCGAAACACCCTGGCGAAACGCTATTCGCACAGCTAATGGAGCCGTTTTTCGTTTCGAACCACGCACATTCAAATTGGACGCCTACACTAGCTACGGTTTTGCCAATCCGCACGGCCACGTCTTTGACGAATGGGGGCAGGACTTTATCACCGACGGAACAGGTAACATCAATTACTACGCCGCACCGTTCACTGGACATGTTGAATACCCTCGCAAACACGCTCGCTATTTCCCGTTCTTTCAGCAATGGGTGCGTCCAGCGGGCGCTACGGAAATCCTGTCCAGCGATCATTTCCCCGAACAGTTTCAAGGCAACTACCTGATCGTCAACGTGATTGGATTCCAGGGAATTCTGCACTACGAAGTTCGCGACGACGGGTCCGGATTTTCGGGACATGAAGTGAAACCGATTTTGAAATCGAGCGACGCGAACTTCCGACCCGTTGATATTGAGGTCGGGCCTGACGGAGCGATCTATTTGTTGGACTGGCAGAACCCCATCATCGGACACATGCAACACAATTTGCGAGATCCGAACCGTGACAAAGTCCATGGCCGTGTGTACCGAGTGACCTACAAGGATCGGCCGCTTACGAAGGTAAAGAACCTGGCGACGTTTTCGATTTCTGAGTTGTTAGACGAGTTGAAAGTGTCTGGCGATCGCGAACGGTATCGTGCCCGTATCGAACTAAGTAGTCGCGAAAGTGATTTGGTATTAGGCGCTTTGAAACCTTGGGTGGAAGGTCTGGACCAAAGCGACGACTCGCACATCCATCACTTGTTGGAAGGTCTGTGGGTATCTCAGCAACACAATCAAGTCGATGTCGACCTACTGCAAAAGTTGTTGATTTGCGATGACCATCGAGCCCGTTCAGCGGCTACCCGCGTCCTTTGTTACACTCGCGATGATGTTTCGAATCACATGGACCTTTTGCAAGTGCAGGTTAACGACGCTCATCCACGAGTCCGTTTGGAAGCCATTCGTGCCCTAAGTTTTGTCCCTCCCTCGGCTGAATCGGCCGAGATCGCTTTGCAGGCTCTGAAGTATCCTAGCGACAAATTTATCGACTATTGCTTGAAGGAAACGTTGGGTAACACGACAGCAATCGTCAAGCAAAAATTGACCTCGGGTGCTCCTTTCGCCGTCGACAATCCCGCCGGTTTGAAATATGTGATGGACAGTATGACGGCTGCCGAGATCACTCAACTGGGTCGCAACGAAACCGTTTATCAAGCGTTGTTGTCTCGCGAGGGTGTGCTGCACCAGTTCCGTCTGGAGGCAGCCGAAGGCTTGGCAAAGATCAACGATACCGACGCCAACTTGGAATTGCTGGCCGCCATCGAACGATTGGATAAAAGCGCCGCGCCCAACGCTGAAAGTGTGTTGGCTGATTTGACGCACGTGTTCCTGCATGGTGAAGGGAAGAATTCACACGGCGCTGGACCACGTATCGATTTTTCACAATACCGCGACGCTTTGGTTGCTTTGGCCACAGACGCCAAGCGATCAGTGACTCGGGAAGTTGCCTACTCGACTTTGATCTCGGCTGAAAAATCGGCCGACCGTTTGTGGAGCGAAGCTGTAAAGTCGCCGGCCAGGTTCGGTGACTTTGTCCGTTCGTTGGCGTTGGTCGACGATCCCGAAATTAAAGCCCAACTGGCACCGCGTGTGACCGAGTTGCTAAATCGTTTGCCGATGGAAATTGAAAGAGGCATCGATACGGATAAATTGACTGAGGGACGCTACATTCGTATCGAACTTCCAGGCAAAGGACGAATCCTGACGTTGGCCGAAGTCGAGTTGTTGTCGGGTGGGCAAAACGTGGCGCCACGCGGCAAAGCCACACAGTCGTCCGTCAAGCACGGAGGCAATGCCCAACGTGCCATCGACGGCAACAAGGACCCTGATTTTAATAAGCGTGGGCATACTCATACACAACAAGCGCCGGATCAATGGTGGGAACTGGACATGGGTCAAACCATGCCTATGGATGGCATCGTGATTTGGAACCGAAACAACGGTGCCCTTGGCAAACGTCTTGATGGTTTCACGATCAAAGTCCTAGACGAAAATCGACATGTCGTGTTTGTGAAGACGAATCAACCCGCACCCGATTTGAACGTCCAAATCGTTCTGGAAGGTGACCCGCGAACCATGATTCGCAATGCCTCGATTGCAGCAGCCGTGCACTTGGTGCCGGGCGAAGGCAGTACCTTTAACGCTCTGGCTGATTTTGTGTTGACCAACAAATCACGAGTCGCTGCCGTGCGAGGTCTATCGCGATTGCCAAAACGAAGTTGGGCACCTGAAAAAATCAAACCGTTGGTCGGTGATATTATTTCGCGAGTTAGCTCGTTGCCGGCATCGATGCGAACCGAAACGGATGTCGTGGATGAAATTTCCTTAGGCAAAAAACTGACCACGGCACTTCCGGGTGACGAGGCCAAGCAGATGCGTTCGGAGTTGAACGAACTGGGCGTCAACGTAATTGTGCTCCGACCAATTCCACACCGCATGCAATACGATCAAGCCACATTTTTTGTCGAGGCGGGCAAACCGTTTCAGCTGATCCTGGATAATACGGACATCATGCCACACAACGTCGTGATCACTCAGCCAGGCGCCTACGCCAAAGTCGGTATCGCTGCCGAGTTGATGGCGACCGACAAAGACGCTCGACGCAAAGGCTACGTGCCGAATATGAAAGAAGTGTTATACGCTTCGGATATGTTGCAGCCGACCCACGTGCAAAGAATGGATTTCACTGCGCCCAAAGAACCGGGCGAGTATCCTTACGTTTGCACCTACCCCGGTCACTGGCGAAGAATGTACGGCGTCATGCATGTCGTCGAAGATCTGGAAAACGCTCCCATCGAATCGATCGTACCCACGGTCGATTCCGATATTGCAATGCGACCGTTTGTCCGAGAATGGAACACGGAAGAACTGTTGGCCGAATTGAAATCAGCCGATCAAGATCGTTCCTTTGAACAAGGCCGCGCTCTGTTTATGGATCTTTCATGTGCCCAATGCCATAAGGTGGGTGCCGGTGAAGGTGGAGAAGTCGGACCAAACTTGGCCGACTTGAAGGCTAAATTCGAAAGCGGCGATCTGGATCGAGCGGGACTACTGAAAAGTTTGATCGAGCCTTCCGATGCGATCGAAGAGAAGTATCGTTCCTGGATCATCCAGGACATTGATGGCAAAGTCCACACCGGCGTTGTCTCTGAACGGACAGACGATTCAGTGACTCTAGTCGCCAATCCATTGGACAATGGAAAGCCAGTTACGATCGACCTGGATGATATCGAAGACGAACTAGAATCCAAAATCTCGATGATGCCCGCCGGCCTTTTGAATACATGCACGAAAGAGGAAATTCTTGACCTGTTGATGTATGTCGAGGCCGCTGGGAATCCAGATCACCCTGCCTTTAAGAAGTAATCGAATTCGATTACCACGTCGCAAATTCACTAGTCTTTCCAGGAATGCTTGGAGGTGCGTGCTTTGAATGGTTCATCGTTCTTCCGTCGAATCCAACTGGTATTGCTGATTCTGTCCACACAGGTTTGTTGGGCGCAAGTTTCTGACGCCCAAATTGAAAACGTCAGTGGGGTGATCGATCTGTCCGAGGCCCCCGACGGGTCCGTGACATGGGGCCTAAAACGAAAACAAGGTCTGTTCAAGGTGGCTGGTGACCAGCTGGGCCAGTTCCGATCTGGAAGCAATTCGTATCGCGGCTACTTCCCAGGCGAACCGACAACTTTCGAGCGAATCTTTCCCGATCTCAACGATCCTCAAAAAGCGGTCTTGGTGGCTCGCTACCGAGCCGACGATCTAGAACACCGGATCATCTATCCGTTGCAAGATGGAAAATTTGAATTTGGCTTGATCACTCAGAAGTTCAGCGGAGCCTCGTACCACCAGACAAAAAAAGGCGAGCTATTCATCTATTCACGGAGCGGCGTGATCGTTCGGTATTTTGATGGCCGCTTGGATCATTATCAGTTGCCACTCCAAAGCGATCTGCAAAATAAGACAGGAAAGTTTCGTGAGATTAAATGCGTGGAATCTGCCGACGGTACTATGGCCTTCTATTCCATCGTTGATCCCGAATTGAATCAAAAGGCTTTACGCCACTTGGTTATCTACCGGAACGGTTGGAAAGCGTTTGATCTAAAAGACTATCGCACGGGGCCAGGCTACTTTATCGACGAGTCCAATTTTGCTTTAGTCGGCCCCGCGACCATTATCTCGGTTCGCTTAACAGACGGTGCGATCACAGAATCTGCGACTCCAAAATGGAACATTCCAGGCTTGCCACAATCGTTATCCCCGATCGATGTCCTAGTCGACCCGCAAGGACAGCCGATGTTTCTGGCCAGGCATTTTTATCGCAACGAGCGACGGTACGCCGTGAACGCTTTCTCCAATGGCGAATTTCATACCGCGGCACGTTTGAAAAGAGACGGAGACCAGTGGAAGTGGGTCGACGAGGGTCTAAAGATCGACTACGAATTGTACCGTAAGCGATTTTCGGTAACCGATTCAAAAAACAATTGGTGGATTGTTGGAAGCGGTGCTTTGTGGCGACGCGCACCCGACGGAAAATGGGACGAGTTTGGATTTCGCTTTGGCATCAATCCTCCGGAATCAACGACTCACGTCAAATTGGATCGTTTTGATCGACTGTGGATTATGAACAACAAGGATCCCTATTCTCGCGCACAAGTCATTGATCTACAGAATTTGAAAGCCAATCAAACGGTACTGTCGTCGTCATGGGGCCAGGCGTTTCTATCGAAAAAGTTTGATTCCAGTAAACGTTTTATGGCATTTGTGGATCGCAAGAATGCGGCACACTTCTGGACGGCCACCGGCACTTTCAATATCCAACTACCAACGGAAGAATTCGATCAAGACGATGACCGGCTAATTCCGGCGTCCACCGGTGAACTGTTTTATTACTGCCAGTCCGAACTTAGGTTGTACTGGCATCATGATGGAAACTGGCGGCACTACCCAATTCGCCAAAACGATACCCAAGGCAAAACCGCTTGGCAATTGGTGTTACAGGATCGCGAAGCTCAAGGATTGCCAGCTGGAAATTTTTCTGCAGACCAACATCAATTCATTCTATCGGGCAACACGCTCGAATCGCCGGCTGAGTTGAATTTTGAAGATTGTCCAGTGGTGGAAGAGGTCAGTAGACGACGATCAGGGCATGTCTTGACGCGGACCAAGATCGCAGTGGGCTCGCCCGACGGTCGTTGGCATACTCACCTGCTAAGCAATCCGGCAGAACGGCTTTGGCTGACCACTGGCCAGGTAACCGCCGATAATCACGGGCGAATCTTTACGATTCACGATGTTTACTATAAGCCAAAAACGCGAATGGTTTGGTACGAACCGATCGCGGGCGAGATCGTTGTTTCGCAACCGGAGCTCGGCATTGTGGAACAGCCGAATCAAGAAATCGAAATATCTTGGCAGATTCAAGCAGAAAAAGGCCAAGCAGTTCGCGACTCCAACGAAGAAACTCTTTATCGGTGGAGGATTAACAGTGACCCTTGGTCTCGCTGGTTGCCACAAACGACAAAACCGGTTCTGTACGCAACACCGGACCAAGGAATCCAGCAACTGGAAATTGAAATTTCCAGGTCCGGTTGGTTTTTTAAGAACCCGTCAGCAACCTATTCTTTCGAAACGAAATACGACCTTAGCGAATTGGTGAAACAGTCAATCGAATTGCTGAAATCCGATTCGTTCGAGGAACGTAAGAATGCGGCCAGAGAGCTTGCCAATTTTGGAATCGGAGTGATTCCAATACTGCAGGAAGTTGAAAAGACAGGTTCACCAGACGCTCGAATTCTCGCCCAGAACATCATTCAGGAGATCAAGAAGTCTCCAAGAAACGATCAACATCGACGCGAATAGCGATTAGGAAATAGAACGATATGGGTCTCGGACAAAAAGCTTCAAACACCGTTGGCTCACTTCAACAGACGACCCAACAAAGCGGCGGCTGCGGTTGTTTCGCGATGGGGTGCGGGATCACGGTGGCGTTGTTATTCGTGATGTGCGTCAGCAGCTACTTTGTGGCCATGCACTCTTCCTTGCCCCTATCACTGTTGGAATCGGCTTTAGAGGCCGAAGGCGATGTTGAGGTCGAAGGGTTAAGTGGCAGCGTCTCGTCCGGATTTGAAATCGAATCGTTAAAGTTTAAGTCCGGATACAAGGACCGTTGGAATGAACTGCGACAGGTAAAATTCTCTTACAACGGAATTTTTGATCTGGCTCGCAGCCAACGCATGATTATTGAAGAAGCGTCGGTCGCCAGTGCCACCATTTACTCGCCCATCACCAGCGACTGGAATGCTGCTGAATCCATTGATGAAGTCAATGACGAACTATCCGATCTTGATATGGACATCGAAACCAACAATGAAAACGAACTTAAAGAATTTCGAATCGATAAGCTCGTCGCCAAGAACATTCGGATCATTGATCCCAACAACGATGACGAATTGAATTTTCGGTTGATACAATTCGGCGATTTCCAGTTCAAAGATGGCCAAGTTGCCAAGCTCGGTCAGTTGGAAATTGATAGCGATCAATTGGATTTGCATACCGAACCCTCAAAGAGGCTTAGCCAGCACAAGGTTGCCTGGAATATCATCGGCGATGTCAAAACGAAAATTCACGACGCGGTGATCGCGGACATCCCTTTCGAAATCGATTTTGCGATCCGCAAAGACCAAACCATGTTGGCGTACGTCAATCTATTCGAAAAACAGCTAGTGATTGACGACCTGTGGGGAGACACTAGCAAGTACCAGCTAACGGACTTCAATCCTCAAGAATATTTGGATATGCAGACGACTCTAGCACCCTCGGATATCAATATCGGTTGGTCCATCACTTCCGAAAAAGTACGAGTGGCGAAAGAGAGTGTCACGCAAGAGAGCACTACGCAAGGAGGCGATCAACCGGCCGACGTCGACGATGAATCGGCAGACGAAATTCCTGCGGTCGAAAAAACGGATGAGGAACAAGAATCGCAAACCATCTTTGTTAACGTGACCCACTACCGAGTCAACTTTCAACCAGAGGGTCAATTTGTGCTGGGTCAAACGGTTTTTCAACTTCAGACTGACGAGCTCGTTTTTGGTACGGATGAATCGACTACCAATCGAGTGGAAGCGGTTGGGCAATTGAACGAGACTCGTATCGACGCGGCCATATTTTTGGATTCGACGGCTCCTTGGATCGTTGTTGAGTTGACATCCGCAGGGATGGAAACGCCAGACATCTGGTCGCAACTGTTTTTTGGCCAGGACTATCAAACGCTGGACGAAGAACGACAGCAGCAAGTGGACACCGCTCTTGAAAAATACAGCCCGCAGCCGAATTTTGATGCGGTTGA
The DNA here is from genome assembly GCA_964543985.1 of uncultured Pirellulaceae bacterium. Taxonomy (GTDB): domain Bacteria; phylum Planctomycetota; class Planctomycetia; order Pirellulales; family Pirellulaceae; genus CAJQPP01. The sequence continues at coordinate 42,486 of CAZJBW010000011.1, forward strand.
GCCAGTCGATTTTTAAATAAGCGACGCAAATCTGAGCCAATTCTCGGCCTAAACTGACCGGATTCTCCATATTCGGGATTCACGTTACATGGCGGTTACAACCTTGTTTCTCGGCTTGGGCTACCATTGATCTTGGGGAAAGACGGGTCTACTTGCGGCCGATTTTTCGGCGCCCGTCTTAGGTTTCGATATAATAAAGAAGCATCCAAGCCAATGATCAAACTTATGACCAACGCTCCTGCCATTTTGGCCATCGAAGACGACGACGCGATCCGACAGGGTATCGTGGACGCTTTACAGTACAACGGGTATCGAGTCACCGAATCGGCAGATGGCGACACTGGATTGAAGAAAGCCATCGGCAGTGACTATGACCTATTGCTTCTGGATCTCGCATTGCCGGGCACACCGGGTATGGAAATCTTGCGAGCCGTTCGTAAAGCGCGTCCCACGCAGCCCGTTATTATTTTGACGGCCAAAGGTGACGAAGCGGATCGAGTCGCCGGGTTAAAAAACGGCGCGGACGATTACGTTGTAAAGCCATTTAGCGTCAAAGAACTTGTTGCGCGAGTCCAGGCGGTCCTTAGACGCAGTCCCGAGCGACCCAGTGATCTGGACGAGATCGCGATACCCGGGGGTGGAATCGCTGACTTTCAACGTCGCGAGATTCGATTCTCCAATGAAGAACGAACTGATCTTAGCGAACGAGAATCAGAACTGTTACGTTATTTAGTGATCAACAGTGGACGAGCGATCTCGCGAGATGAGTTGCTGTCCAGTGTTTGGCGTATCAGTCCGCAAGGCGTTTCTACTCGCACGATCGATATGCATGTGGCTCGATTGCGAGAGAAACTTCGTGATGATTCGGGTAACCCGCGGGTCCTGTTAACGGTTCGCGGTAAAGGATACATGTTTGCGGCCGATCAAGACACCAACAACAGATAGTGACAAGCGTTCGATTCGATGAAGAAACCATGGCAAATTTGGACACTGTTTGCAGTCAGTGTCGCCATCGTGGCATTGGCCATGTCATGGCTCAGTCACCAAGCGTTGCACTTGGATCGCTTGCGCGAGGTCGATCGTAAGCAGACGGAATTGGCACGTCGCGAAGCCGAATTGCAAGAGCGTATCTCGAGTGCTCTGTGGCGAATGGACTCCTTCTTGGCAACGTTTATCGCCAAAGAAACCACTCGTCCATGGTTTGAGTATCAGCCATTTTACAAGGTGACAGCCACGGAACAACGACCTTCGCCGTTGCTGGTCCGACCCGATTTGGTTTTGTTGCATTTCGAAATCGGTCCCGATGGCAATATTACTTCTCCTCAAATACCAACCTCCGCCCAGCGAACGATGGCCTTGTCATGCGGGATAACGTCCGCGGATGTGCAAGTCTCCAAAGACCGTTCCAAAGACGTAAATTTGATATGTGACTACGATTCGTTGTTGCTTCAATGTTCGGACACGCTGCTTCCCGACGCCTCCAACCGTTTTGCCAGCGAGACCGCTTTTGGAATCGATGAACAAGGCAATTCCAGAAAAACGAATGAGCCTATCGAGGACTGGCAGCAGCTGGCTCCCGAAATTTTACCGCCCGCAGGTGAGACCAATCTGACGTTGAAAATGCAAACTCTTGGCGAGAAATTTTTTGAGGAAGCGCGAGCAAAACGGCAAGCCCAAGACGAACAACAAGCTTTGACAAATAATTCGATGGTACCGTCGTCTTCTCAAGCTGCTTCTCAAAAACAGATGGCTCAACAAAATCGAAACTTCAATCGAGGTCTCGAAGAGTATTCGCAGCGAGCCAAGAATGTCGATAACGTTGTCCAGGAAGCATGGATCAGCAACAGCTCGATACCGGCCGTTCCACCATCGCAGGGTACTGAAGTGACAGGCGATTTTTCAATCTCTGTTCGAGAAGGTGTCATGCAACCCTATTGGATTAGCGACCAACTAATCTTGGCTAGAAAGGTGAAGCGTGGTGCCCAGGAACGAGTGCAAGGTGTTTGGATCGATTGGCCACAGATTGAGGAATTGCTTCGCGCCGAGATCAGTACCATGTTTCCCGAAGTGCGTTTGGAACCCATCCGAAACTTCGATCAGGATCCGATTCCATTGGGCCAAGTCATGGCCACTTTGCCAGTCCAAATGGTGATTGATCGGCCGCAGATGCTTCGCCAATTGGATTTCGACAAAATTAAACCGAATCGCAGTTTGAAACGTTCGGGAATTCGCATGTCGCTACTGATCGCCTGGGGCAGCTTGGCCTTCGCTGCCATCGCTGGAACGATTTTGCTACGCGGCGTGTTGCGACTGAGCGAACGACGTGGCACTTTTGTGTCCGCCGTCAGTCACGAATTGCGAACGCCCCTGACCACGTTTCGAATGTACGCCGAGATGATGGCCGAAAAAATGGTGCCACCGGAACGACAACAGCAATACGCGCAGACTTTGAAAGTGGAAGCTGAGCGGCTGTGGCACTTGGTCGAAAACGTCTTGCAATTTGCCAGATTGGAACGCACCAACCGGAAAGCTCGTTTGGAAGAGATCACTCTGGAAGAAACATGGCAACGATTTATTGGGCGTCTGGAAGGGCGAGCGGATCGTGCTTCGATGAAACTACAGATTGAAATCCCCGCAGCACTCAACACCTTACAGCTGCGAACCGATCCCGGCACCATCGAACAAATCCTGTTCAATCTAGTGGATAACGCTTGCAAGTACGCCAAAGACGCGGAAGACAAACGAATCTGTATCACGGGGTCTCAGGATAAATCCGTATTGACGCTGGCGGTTCGAGATTTTGGACCAGGTGTCGACAAAAAGGATCGCCGCCGCATGTTCCAACCCTTTAGCAAGTCCGATTTGGATGCCGCCAACACCGCCCAAGGCGTAGGACTCGGTTTGGCACTCTGCCGTCGTATGGCCAAGTCGTTGGGCGGTCAGCTAAAGTTCAGCGATGCCCAACCCGGCGCGGAACTGATCTTAGAATTGCCAATTCGATCCGAATGAAACGTGGCATAGGCTTCCAGCCTGTG